>NZ_KV786221.1 GCF_001806875.1 Corynebacterium sp. HMSC29G08 | reverse complement strand
TAGACATGATGGCGGTTGCATTCAGTATAGAACCTCATCTACACACACCCCTTTCGTCGATAAGAAAATGGCAAACACCTGTTCGGGCAGCACCCCGCACCATGCCCACCAAACAGCACTGCGAATGTAAAACACACAACCGCGCGCAAAGTGGTGTAAGCTACGCCACATGTCGCAAAAGGCGCTTCTCCTTCTACGCCGCGGCGGGAATCAGGCCAAGTAACACGGCCGGCACCCCGTCGCGGAGTTTCTGTTGGCCGGCCGTGGACCCGTACCAAACGTAATTTAGGAGCACCCACATGAGCAACGAAATCTTTGCGCCCCGCGAAATCATCACCCCGAACGGCCCTCGTAATGAAGGCCAGCCAAGCTGGAACAAGCAGCGCGGCTCCCAAATGCCAGTAGACCGCTACCTGCCGTTTGCCGAAGAGGTTGAGGACATCACCCTGCCGGACCGCACGTGGCCGGACAAGAAGATCACGGTTGCGCCGCAGTGGTGCGCGGTAGACCTGCGCGACGGCAACCAGGCGTTGATTGACCCGATGAGCCCGGAGCGCAAGCGCCGCATGTTCAACCTGCTGGTTGAGATGGGCTTCAAGGAGATTGAGGTCGGCTTCCCGTCCGCCTCCCAGACGGACTTTGACTTTGTCCGCGAGATCATTGAGAACAACATGATCCCGGAAGACGTGACCATCCAGGTGCTGGTGCAGGCCCGTGAACACCTGATTCGCCGCACGTTTGAAGCATGCTCTGGCGCAAAGAACGTGATCGTGCACTTCTACAACTCCACATCCAAGCTGCAGCGCGAGGTGGTGTTCCGCAAGGACCGTGAAGCCATTAAGAAGCTGGCCACGGATGCTGGCGAGCTGATTCGTGACATTGCAGATGACTACCCGGACACCAACTGGCGCTGGGAGTACTCGCCGGAGTCCTTCACCGGCACGGAGCTGGATTTCGCGCTGGAGGTATGCGACGCGGTCGTAGAGACCATGGGCGCCACGCCGGAAAACCCGATCATTATTAACCTGCCGTCCACGGTGGAGATGATCTCCCCGAACGTGTACGCGGATTCTATTGAGTGGATGCACCGCAACTTTGCCAAGCGCGACAGCATCATTTTGTCCCTGCACCCGCACAATGACCGCGGCACCGGCGTGGCTGCGGCGGAGCTGGGCTACATGGCCGGCGCGGACCGTATTGAGGGCTGCCTGTTTGGCAACGGTGAGCGCACCGGCAACGTGGACCTGGTCACCCTGGGCCTGAACATGATGACCCAGGGCGTGGACCCGCAGATTGATTTCTCTGATATTGAGAAGATCCGCCAGACCGTGGAGTACTGCAACCAGCTGCGCGTTCCGGAGCGCCACCCTTACGGCGGCGAGCTGGTGTTCACGGCGTTCTCCGGTTCGCACCAAGACGCTATTAACAAAGGTCTGGACGCGCTGGCGCAGAAGGTACACCCTGGCGCTTCCAGCACGGATGTCACGTGGGAAGAGCTGCGTGAGACCGTTTGGGAGGTCCCGTACCTGCCGGTGGATCCGAAGGACGTGGGGCGCACCTACGAGGCTGTGATTCGCGTGAACTCCCAGTCTGGCAAGGGTGGCGTGGCCTACATCATGAAGACGGACCACGGCATCGATATGCCGAAGGCGATGCAGCCGGAGTTTTCCGCTGTGGTGCAAAACATCACGGACGCCGAAGGTGGCGAGGTCAACTCCAAGAACATGTGGGACATCTTCGCCGCAACCTATCTGGATCTGGATTCCCCGCTGGAGCTGGTGGACTATGAGGTCACCGGCGCGGCGAGCGATGAGGACGATTCCGCGATCCAGGCCAACGTCACTTTTAACGGTGAGCCGCGCGAGATCAACGGCACCGGCAACGGTCCGATTGCTGCATTTGCCAACGCTTTGGAGTCACTGGGCATTGATTTTGAGGTGCAGGATTACTCCCAGCGCTCCCGCAGCGCTGGCGATGATGCGGACGCAGCCTGCTATATCTACGCAGATATTGACGGCACTAACGCCTGGGGCGTTGGCGTTGCAGGCTCGACCACGCGCGCATCGCTGCAGGCGATTGTGTCTGCGGCCAACCGAGGTCTGACCGAAGGCAAGACCGGCGGCGTATAGGCTAGCCTGCGGAGATTGCCCAAACGCTCATTGTGGGTATTTGTACATACGTGTAAGGTTGCGAGTATGACTAAGCACTTGTCGGCATACGTGATTCCGGATCACGGCTTGGGCGCGCTAAGAAACGTCCCAGCCGTAGACGTCATCACGCCTGCCGTCATGCGCCACCTGGGGGACAGCGCTGTGGCGGACTTGGGCGTGGCCCTGGTTCCTAACGGCACTGGCTTTGACATCACGTTCCAAGATGAAGTGCTTGGCACCATGAGCGAGCGCGATGCGCAGGAGTTTTGGGAGCTCTCCTCCCTTGCTGACAGCGGTTTGATCCCGCATGCCACTGCCCGTGCCAGCGCGGGTGACCCGATGCAGCTGGTTGTTCGCCTTCCGCGCCCGGGCTTGATCTTGCCTGTGAATGAACCGCCAGCGCAGCCGTGGGCATTCCTGGCAAATGGCCGCTCCATTGAGCTGGACTACCTCCCAGAGGTTGAGCAGGCCCAGGACTTGGAACGCAAGCAGATCCTGGTCACGCTTGGTTTTGATGATGCTGGTGAGGTTTGTGCCTACATCGATGGCGTTGAGGTAGCGCAGCTGGATCCAGCTCAGGGTGCAGAGGTTGCGCCGACGCTACGTTCCATGGAGCGCCGCGGCTTGGTGCCTGTGGCACGCGGCTACCACTCCCCGATTGGTGGGGCACCAGTGCTGTCGCTGTCTATCGGCGCTGTACGCACCGGCGAGTTCCCAGCCATTAGCCCGATCCCGCCGCTGGAGGACACTCGTAAGGTACGCCCGCTGCCGATGGCAGAGCCAGCTGAGCAGACGTCTGTGATCCCGGCCGTGTCTGCGGCTGATCACTACAGCGCGGACGATGACGCTGTGGTTGCTGTTACTGACGTCGATGTACCTGCAACGGCTGCCGCTGCGGCGTCCTCCGCGGGCACCCCGTCCCGTGCACGCAAGCGCACTTTGCACGCGGTTGGCGCGATCGCCGCAGCTGGCGCTCTAGCCTTGGCCATTGGCGGCCTAAGCGCGTTGACCTCGACGTTTATGCAGGACCGCGACTCCGATGTTGCCAATTACGGGCATGCGGAAATGACCGAGACGGAAAGCAGTACCCCAAGCCCAAGCCCTAGCGCTGTCACGAGCTCCAGCGAGGAACCGACAACCGCGTCGCCGGAGGTTGTAAAGCCCTCCAGCTCTGCACCGTCGTCCGAGCCCGCTCCGGCACCTGCTCCAGCGCCAGAGCCCGCTTCGTCTGTTGCGCCAGCGCCGGCTCCCGCCCCTTCACGCGCTCCAGCGCCTGCTCCGGCCCCAGCGCCTGCTCCGGCTCCAGCGCCTGCTCCGG
>NZ_KV786220.1 GCF_001806875.1 Corynebacterium sp. HMSC29G08 | reverse complement strand
ATCAGAGGTGTCTACCAAACAGGGGTCAGGTCCTTCTTAGGTCACGGCATAGTTGACAATCAGCACCCAGCACAACGATTGTAGGTGTCCTTCGAAAAGTAACCCAAGTGCCATTTCTGCGTAGTCGGGAGAGTCCTCCACAGCCCTTCGGAAAAATGGCCTGTTTTTGGTTTGGACTGTACTACCTACATCCCATCCCAAGAATGTGCATCGAGTAGTTCTTCTGGGTCGTAGTCAAATTCTTCCATTGGGTCCGGATAGGGTGGTTCAGTAAAGTCGGGTTCTTTTGGATACGGCTCCGGCAGGACTGCCTTAATCGGGAAAATGAGCCCGTATGCTTCCTCTAACGCTGCGATCTGGGCATCGACTAGGTCTAGGTTGTGGTGATGGTCATAATCATCCAGTATTTTGTGGCCTTTGGCGTAGAACTGCGCCACCTTGTTACGCCGGGCGCATACTTGCTCTAGGTTCGCCTTCCACCGAGGTGCCTGCGCGTGCGTGTTGTGGTTGATCAGGCTATCCGGGGTGCAGGTTTCATACGTGCCGTTGGAAAATAACCACAGTATGTCACCTGTGTCCGGATCCGGAACGTAGAACCCACGTTTATCGGTTTTTACATTGTGGTGTTTTTGACACAACGGATACAGGTTGCTCGGTGTGGTTGTACCTCCCTGACCAAAGGCGATCCGGTGATCCAACTGACACAGCTGGGATGGCACCGTGCATCCCGGGAACACACAATGCGCATGACGGGCACAGACCACTCGCCGCATTGCTTCGGTTGGGGTGTAACTATCCGTATAGGCCTGCAGTTCTGCATCCATGTCCACCGTGGTGATCTTCGCTTTCTCCAAGATGGCGTCTAATGCCACGGTTGCCTCTGGGGTTAAGGCCCCTACCCCTGGTACATAGGCTTCACCACCAGGTACACGGCCTTTCGGCACAAACACATGCAGCGTGGTTTTCGTTGGGGTGATCTCCCCGGAAAGCAGTTTAACCATTGCATCCGCCATTGATGTGTTGTGTTTGCGTGCCGTGGCCAACACATGTTCACGCACCACATGTGCCGTTAACGGATTCGTAGACAACGTGACCAACGTTTTGACAGTGCCGGTGTATACGGATTGTTCAAACGTCACCGCATCATCAGCCGCATGCGCGTGTGCTGTGCGCTGCATGCGCCGCTTTGGTTGATAGGCACACGTTGGGTCAATACGTTTGATCATCTCCCTGATACGGCGAGTAATCATGGTGGTCTGTGGAGTGTTTTGCCCAGCACGTGTCGGAGTAAACGTAGACGTCAGCATCTCGTCAAACTGCCCGTAAGCCTCATCAGTAATATCTGGGCCAAGCTCAGCAAGCACATGATCAATCGCCCGCAAATGACACAGATCCAACACACGCGTGCCGGCTTGTAAGGCACGCAGCTTCGGCAAATGCTGCAGGCGCGCATGCGCAAAAATCGCGCCTTCGACAACACCTTTACCCCAACCCGTTGCTTCCCGAATAGCCACTACTTCCAGTTCGAAGTCATCAATACTTGCCCCGGGTTGACTGAATTGTCCGAAAACACTCCAATAAATATCGCGAACACCTTGACCGAACGTGCTTAAAGCATCCTCTGGTCGTTGTGTGCGGAAATATGGTTCGCCCACGGTGTACCCCCGTTGTTATTGCCCCATTGATTATATGCCTGTTTTCTACCCCCAAGTATACCCGCCCAACAGTTCTATACGCAAGGGGTAGACCAGCATTTATTGCAACTAATTTCACCCACGTGTTCACAGCAAAGGCTGGCGGTTGCATTCAGTATAGCGACCGACCACACACGCCCCTTGAGCCAACAGGAAAATAACAAACAACTGTTCGAGTTGAATCGTGTTGTCGCACCTTACCCATGCCCGAAAACAGAACCAGGAAAACTGAAACTCCAGTCTGTATCCCGTAGCGCGACCGGAAGCATCTAACAAAAGGGAGGCTCACAATGGGACCATCGAGTCCCAATTGCGGGTGTCTGGCCGCATACCTGCACGCAATACTCCCGCTTCGGAGGCGACCCACCACTGAGTCGAAACCAAAACTGGCGCCCCAGATACATAAACCCGAATACATAAACCCGGGTACATAAACACCGCGGCGCCGGTATGTCCACACTGTCGGGACTGATGACCCACCCAAAGTTTTTGGCGGAGACGGGGGGATTTGAACCCCCGGAGGTGTGACCCTCGCCGGTTTTCAAGACCGGTGCATTCGGCCGCTCTGCCACGTCTCCAACAGTCCGTAACTGTACACGCCGCCCACCCAATACCAGTATTCTGGGCTGGCATGAACGCACCCATGAACGCACCAGCAAATACAACCATGCAAGCCATCCAGCTCACGGACTCCGACAACCCGCGCTCCCTTGAGTTGCGCGACACCCCAACCCCGCATCTGCAAGAGGGCGAGGTGCTAGTCAAGGTCGTCGCCGCCGGTGTAAACCGCGCTGACCTGGTCCAGGCGGCCGGCAAATACCCGGCGCCGAAGGGTGAATCCGAGATCATCGGCTTAGAATGCGCCGGCATCATCGTGGACCCGGGCACCACTGGTCGTAAAGAAGGCGAGGAGGTCGGCTGCCTGCTCGCTGGCGGTGGCTACGCCGAATACGTCGCGGTGCCCGAAGGCCAGCTCACGCCGAAGCCAGAAAGTCTCACGCTGGAAGAGCTGGCGGGGGTTGTGGAGGTCGCTTGTACGGTGTGGTCGAATTTGGGGATGCTTGTGGGCGTCGACAAGCCGCATGCGGACGGCGCGCCGAAGAGGGTGCTGATCCACGGTGGCTCGGGAGGGATCGGCTCTTTTGCGATCCAGCTGTGCAAGGCGCTGGGGTGCGAGGTGGCCACCACCGCCGGCAGCCAAGAGAAGGTGGAATACTGCCGTGAGCTGGGCGCGGACCACGTGATTAACTATCGCGAGCAGAACTTCGACGAGGAGCTCAAAGGTTGGGCCGACGCGATCCTTGACGTGGTCGGCGGTCCCTACCTGGAGCCGAACGTGAAGGCGTTGGCGATGGATGGGCAGCTGGTGGTCATCGCGTTGCAAGGCGGGGCGAAGGGCGAGATCAGCCTGGGCCGTATGATGCCCCGGCGCCAATCGCTGCACGCCACCACGCTGCGTGCGCGCCCGCGGCCGATGAAGGCGGACATTGTGGCCTCTACCGTCGAAACCGTATGGCCGCTGATTGAGGCCGGCCGCATCAACCCCAACATCACCGCCACATTCCCACTTGCAGACGCCGCAAAGGCCCACGACCTGCTCGATTCCGGCGACAACACCGGTAAAATCGTCTTAACGGTCTAAGCGCTCTAAGCCAGGCTGGCCACGGTACGCGTCAGCTGCAGCACATCCGCGTGCGTGTTAAAGGGGCTCAGGCTCACCGTCACGGCCCCACCCATCTCATCTACCCCCATGTCAGTGAGCAGTTTGCTTGACGACGCCACCGTGGCCACCATCCCATTCGCCACCAATCGCTGATGCACCGTCTCCGCCGGGACGTTCATCACCCCAAACGTCAAACGCGGAATACGGTCCAAATGGATGTGCTCAGCGGCCTCACCAGACACGCCCACGATGTGGACCATGGGCAAGGTGCCCAAAAACGTGTACAAATCCTCCCCCAGGTGCTCCATGTAGTCCGCGGCCTCCTGCATCGAGTACACCAACCGCTCCCGCCGTGTCGCCTTCCATGGATGCCCGTCACACGGCTCGGCCAACTGCGTGTAGTGCTCCACAACCGCCGACACGCCACCTGCCAGGCCCGGAGCGACCGGCAAATCCAACATGTCGCGGTCCAGACGATTGAGCATCGCCTCATCACGAAACACCAACGCAGCCACCTGCGGTCCGCCCATCGCAGCCACGTCAACGGCAACAATGTCAGCACCGAACTCGTCGAAGCTAAGGGGGCGGTAAGGGAGGTACGACGAAGCGTCGACAAGCAGCCAAGCCCTCGAACGCCCCTTGACCACCTCCGCAACCTGCGACACCGCAACCACCGTGCCAAGCTGCGCGTGCGCCGCCGGAATAGACACCAGGCGCGTGGAACCATCCACCAACTGCTCAAACTGCCACGGCGGCAACTCCCCCGTAGCCAAATCCGCCTGTGCCCAACGCACCTGCGCATCCACAAGCTGAATCGTGGACGTCAGCCGCGGGTCATCCAGGCCCGTCACCACAACCGAAGAATTGTGACGGAACAACGGACGCATCGCCGCCGAAAGCGCCAAGTACAACGCCTGCACACTCGGGCCAAGGATTACCCGCTCAGGCGAAGCGCCGGTGAGGTCCGCAACCGCCGCCCGTGCATCCGCAACCAACGTTTCCCCCTCCGGACACCCCGGGGCGAAACGCGTATGCGACCCTTGTGCAGGCTCCGGCGGGGCAACCGTAAACGCCGCACGGAAACTCCTCGCCACCGCTGACGCCACCCGCTCCGGCACCTGCGGCGCATCATGCGCATTCAAATATGTCCACCCACTGGACAACGAAGTGTAAAGGCCCCTCACACTGGCAACGTCATATGCCACGGCCTCACACCCTTTCTAAGAAAAACATCAGTCTTTATTATGCCCCGTATAGCCACCCACTGCATACCGGCAGCGTGTAGCGGCTAGGGTGATGTAGGTGCGAGACATCGAACAACTGCGTGCAGACGTTGCCCGCATGACCAGCGAGCCGGCAAGTGACACCCCGGCGTCACAATCCAAAACCCTGGCCATGTCATGGCGCGACCTCACCCGCGGGTGGGGCCAACACGAACTCTGGCTACAACTTGGCTGGCAGGACATCAAACAGCGCTACCGGCGCTCGACCCTCGGCCCGCTATGGATCACCATCGCAACCGGCGTCATGTCACTGGCGCTCGGCCTTTTGTATTCGATGCTGTTCCAAATCTCCGTCGCCGAATTCCTGCCGCACGTCACCGTCGGCTTCATCGTCTGGGGCTTCATCTCCGGCTGCATCAAAGACGGCGCCAACGTATTCATCGAAAACGAAGGCCTGATCAAACAGCTGCCATCCGCTCTGTCGGTACACGTCTACCGCCTGGTGTGGCGCCATCTACTGTTCCTGGCGCACAACATGGTCATCTGGCTCATCCTCGTGGTTGCGTTCCGCATTAACCTTGGCTTCAACGTGCTGTGGTTCATTCCAGGACTGGCACTTTTGGTAATCAACGGTGTGTGGGTGACCATGCTGTTCGGCATCATCGCCACCCGTTTCCGTGACGTCGCGCCGCTTCTTGAAGCGTTGGTCCAGCTGCTGTTCTACGTCACCCCAATCGTGTGGACCACCAAGACGCTGCGCGAGCAGGGCGGCGAAGTTGCCGCCCGCGCCCGCATCGCTGAGCTCAACCCGCTCTACCACTACCTAGAAATCGTTCGCGCCCCCCTCATCGGGCAAGAAGTAGCCGCCTACCACTGGTGGATCGTCCTCGGCTGCACCGCCGGCGGCTTGCTCATCACACTGTTTGCCATGAAGCAGATGCGCTTCCGCGTGCCTTACTGGGTGTGACGCTCGCTGCTGCGTCACAGAAAGGACCCGAGATGGTTTCCATTGACACCTACAACGCCTGCGTCGACTTCCCCATTTTCGACGCCAAATCACGCTCCCTAAAAAAGGCCGTCATGTCGTCCGCCGGCGGCAAGATTGGCAAGAACGCCTCCAACACTGTCGTCGTTGAGGCACTGCGCGATATCAACCTTCACCTGCGGGAAGGCGACCGCGTCGGCCTTGTCGGCCACAACGGCGCAGGCAAATCCACCCTGCTTCGCCTGTTATCCGGCATCTACGAACCCACGCGTGGCTCCGCCATCGTCCGTGGGCGCGTCGCCCCCGTCTTCGACCTCGGCGTAGGCATGGACCCGGAGATCTCCGGCTACGAAAACATCATCATCCGCGGCCTGTTTTTGGGGCAGACCCGCAAACAAATGAAGGCGAAAATAGACGACATCGCCGAATTCTCCGAGCTTGGCGACTACCTCAACATGCCCCTTCGCACCTACTCCACCGGTATGCGCGTCCGATTGGCTCTGGGCGTAGTCACCTCCATCGAGCCCGAGATCCTGCTGCTGGATGAAGGCATCGGCGCCGTCGACGCCGCCTTCATGTCCAAAGCCCGCGTCCGTTTGGCCGAGATGGTGGAACGCTCCGGCATCCTGGTCTTCGCCTCCCACTCCAATGACTTCTTGGCGCAGCTCTGCAACACCGCGCTGTGGGTGGACAAGGGCGTAATCCGCCAAGCCGGTCTGGTCTCCGACGTTGTGGGTGCCTACGAAGGGCCCGAAGCCGGCGAGCACGTTGCCAAACTGGTGCAGCGCTTCCACTACGGCGCTGAGGAGTAGGATGCGGTGTTGGTGGCACTGACAAATGTGACATCGCCGTTTCCGTTTCCCCAGGTCGCGTCTGTATCGGGCACGTTGGGCGTCACATTTGTCAGAAAGCTCCAACGTCGGCGGCCTTTTGGCGGATCAGATCGCAGATCAGGTCAACAAGCTCAAACATTGTTGTCGATGAGCAACGTGGAACGGTCCACCCCAGGCGCGTCGCCTTCAGATTGATGGCGGCATCTTTTTGACGCTGGGCGTATTCCCAGTGGTGGGCGCCGTCATACATGGCGCCGATCTTCAGGGCAGGGATGGCGAAGTCGAAGGTGGTGACTATCACCCCGTCGTAATAAAGCGGCACTTGTTCCTGCAGCGTGTAGCCGTATTTTCTAACAACGCTGCTCAGGAGCAGGCGAAGCTCCGTCTCTTTAGGCGAGTCAGCGAGAGCACTACTCAATAGCAAAACCCGCTCCAGCCATCGGCGAGACAGCCTGCGAGCAGCAGCTTCCTTAATCTGTTCCGGTCTTACCCCTAAGAAACGTCGGCAGCTGTCGATGAGTTGGATCGCCATGACGTCAACTGGTTCCAGCCCGTCAATATGCACCACGTTCCAGCGGTGCATCCCTTTTCGGATGTGCTGCAGCGCTTGGACCAGCGCCTCCGCTGGCGCGAACGCACGAAAGGCGACACCACGGTGCTGGAGGGTATAGGCCTTGCCTAACGGGCGCGGCATGCGCAGGACCGTCGGTGAAATTTCGTTACTGAGTTTGTTCCGGTCGGTGGTGCAGTAGAGGGTGGTGTCGGCGGCGTCTACAAGAAAAGGCAGGCCGTGGAGGGCCAGGGCGGCAAACGCGCCGACGATGCAGCCGGGGTGTTCCACCGCGTGGGCGACGGCGCGTGCGGCGGCGGGGGCTTGGTAGGCGATGTTGCGGGGGTGGGCGTTAGCGTCGCGGTCTATAAGCCACGCGCTTCGGCATTGCGCCTCCCGCACGTACCGTTCCTGGCTGAGCTGCACATAGTGCTCCCCCACTTCGCGTTGCGACGCATGCACGAGCACCACATCAAACGCCACCTCAACATCGATACTGACAACTTTCCCCATACTGAATTAGACGCGCTGAAGACCGCTGCGGTTCCATCCGGCACAATAAAGCCCATGAGTTCCCACGAGGCGCTGCTAAACCCCAACGGCACGACGGCCGCAGTCATTGTCACCCACAAGCGTGTTCACCTGCTGAAGCATTCTCTTGAGCAGGTGGTGAACCAGACGCACCCGGTGGATTGGGTGATCGTGGTGGACAACGGTGCCGAAGACGCTGCCGACACCGCCGTGAAAGAGCTGCTGACCAGCCTGGCAAAGGAAAAGGCGGTGTACCTGCCCTCGAAGACCAACCTGGGTGGCGCGGGTGGTTTCGCCTACGGGTTCCTGCACGCGTTGGCGTTGGGTGCGGACGCGATTTGGTGCGCGGATGATGACGGTCGTCCGGCAAGCCAAGACACGTTGGAAACGTTGTACGCCCAGGCAGCTAAACACAAATTGGCCGAGGTCAGCCCGGTGGTTGCCAATATTGAAGACCCGGGCAAGCTGGCGTTTCCGTTGCGTCAGGGGACGACGTGGCATCGTCGTGTAGAAGAGCTTGAGGGCGAGTTCCTGCCGCAGTACGCCAGCCTGTTCAACGGCGCGTTGATCAGCGCCAAGGCGATGGAGCGGATCGGTGTGCCGGACTACCGGCTGTTCATTCGTGGTGACGAAGTGGAGTACCACCGGCGCCTCGCCCAGTCGGGCCTGAAGTACGGCACGGCGCTCAACGCGTTCTACCTGCACCCGGACGGCTCTGGCGAGTTCCACCCCATCATGGGCGGGCGCGCACACGCACAGTGGCCGGATAACGAATCGAAGCGGTACTTCACGTACCGCAACCGCGGCTACATCATCAACCAGCAAGGCATGAAGCGGATGAAGCTGCAGGAAGTGGTGCGTTTCGGGTGGTTCTTCCTGCTACAGAAGCGCGACCCGAAGGGGTTTATTCAGTGGCTGAAGCTTTTGCGGATGGGGGCACGGGAGGATTTCCGCCGGCCGCGTAACTAGTCGGCTCTGTAACCTCGATCATCTTCGTCTCATGACGGAAGATCACGCGGCGCTGCAGCACAAAATTGGTCACCGTGGCAACACCCTGAGCGATGACAAAGGCGATGAGGTCCTTGAAGGGGTCCCCGATCCCCAGCGCAAGAAGCGGTGGCTCGGACCAGCGGTACAACAGCAGCTGCACGGCGAACGTGGAGGCGTAGAGCACGACCACCGCACCGGCTTTCTTGGCGTTGACCTCGGCCTTAAACGCAAAGCGAGAATTGAGCAGGTATGCCACCAGGGTGCCTACGCACCAGCCGAGCGCCTTGGATGCGTCACGCGACAAGGGCGACAGCTTGGTCAGCGAATAGGTCACGCCGAAGTCCAGCACGGCGCAGCCGATGCCGATGATGATGAACGGCACCAGCTGCTTTTTCAGCGCCGATTGCGTGGCCGCTTTCGTGGCCGGTGTACTCGGGGAGGAACTCACGCCGGGGAAGTCTACCCGCGCGACCAGCCAAAAGCGTTAAACGCCAGACAGTGCCAGCAGTTCCGCGTTGACCGCACGGAGGTCAAAGGGGCGTGGACCGAACTCGCCGGCGCCCGCCACGCACATGGCGGCTGCGTCATCGCTGTCGCCGAGGTGGATCTCAGCCAGTTGCATCTGAAACTCCCACAGGCCCCAGTGGAAGTGGAGGGTGTCGCCGGGGTGGCGTAAGGCGTCCCTAAGCAAGAAGCCCCCATCGGTATCGGTGCCAACCTCGCCATCGATGTCAAAGACGGTTGCCACGATGCGCCGACATTCGGCAACGGTTGTGTGTTGGGGGAGGCCGATCCAGCGGTAGACGGTGTCGTCGCTAAGCAGGAAGCACCTGACCATCAGCATGCGTGACATGCCCCCAGGCTACCTATTTTTGGGTCTGCTTCACCGCCAGGTAGGTCGCAGCCAGTGCCCCAGCCACCCAAGCCTTCGGCTTATCGACGCCACGCTTACCCAACCCCACCACAACCCCATCAACCAGGCGAGATGCAATGGTGAACGCGCCGAAAGCGCCCACGGCAACGGCACCAATCACGCCCCAGGACAATGCGACGGAATCCTCTTCGCCCTGCTCATCATCCACAACAGCGGTGAGGTCATTACGCGGGTCCTCATCAAACGCGTTGAACACGGCAATCGTGCCGGCGTTCAGCGCGAGAAGCGGCAAGCGCGCCGCAGGAAAGGCAACAAGCGCGGCGATAAAGCCTGCCTGGATGCACTGGCCCGCAAACGTGTTGTCCAGCGCGTTGTAATCAATCCGCTCTTCGGTGCTCTGCTCGGTGTGCTCGGTCTGCATACGGCAGATCGTACCGGCTGAGGTGCTCACAGCTAGGGTTGTCCGGTATGGAACAACCGCTGAACCATTTCATGCAGCAGCTGATGGCACAGGAGCTGCCGGTGCAGGACAGCGCCAGCCGCGCGCTGATTTTGAAGATTTTGCGTGAGTATGAAGGCCCGCAGATCACCTCGCAGGAGGAGCTTCCGAAGGAGATCCGGGAGATTCTGGAGCTCTGACTGAAGTCTTTTTCAAGACTGACCAGCCGCATCTTGGGATAAACGTCACACCTTTTGTTACGGGTGCGTTACGTTCGCGTGAGTAAGGTTGGAATACATGCAGATTCACACCGACTTGAAGTCCCTCCACGGCTGGGGACGCACCGCTCCAAGTACCGCTCACGTACTTTCCACCCCTGACGTTGATGTGATCAAGGCAGCCGTGGCACGCGTGGCAGATGAGAACGCTTCCCTTCCACAGTCCCAGCGTCGCGGCGTGATTGCCCGCGGTCTCGGCCGTTCCTACGGTGACCCGGCGCAAAACGGTGGCGGCCTGGTGGTTGACATGACCGTACTCAACCAGATCCACTCCATTGATCCGGAAAGCGGCATTGTGGACGTGGACGCAGGCGTGAGCCTTGACCAGCTGATGAAGGCGGCACTGCCCTACGGCCTGTGGGTGCCGGTGCTGCCAGGTACGCGCCAGGTGACCATTGGCGGCGCCATCGGCCCGGACATCCACGGCAAAAACCACCACTCCGCAGGCTCCTTTGGTGACCATGTGGTGTCCATGGAGCTTCTGGTTGCAGACGGCCGGGTGCTCCACCTTGAACCGGAGGGCTCCGCGGATGACCCAGACGGCACGCTGTTTTGGGCAACCGTCGGCGGCATGGGCTTGACTGGCATCATCCTCCGCGCTCGCATCCAGATGACGTTCACGGAAACCGCGTACTTCATCTCTGACACGGAGCGCACGGACACGCTGGATGAGACCATTGCCCTCCACTCCGACGGCTCCGAGGTCAACTACACCTACTCCTCCGCCTGGTTCGACGCGATTTCTGCGCCGCCGAAGACGGGCCGCTCCACCATTTCCCGCGGCTCTTTGGCAACGCTTGAGCAGCTGGAAGAGTACGCGCCGAAGCTGGCGAAGGACCCGCTGCGTTTCAGGGCCCCGCAGTTGATGACGGTGCCGGACATCTTCCCGTCCTGGACCATGAACAAGCTTTCGCTCATGGCTATCGGTGAGGCCTATTACATGATGGGCGCTCCGAGCAAGAACGACATTAAGAACTTGACGCAGTTCTACCAGCCGCTGGATCTCATCGGTGAGTGGAACCGCGGCTACGGTTCTGCCGGCTTTTTGCAGTACCAGTTCGTGGTGCCTACCGATGCGGTTGAGCCCTTCAAGGACATCATTTACCAAATCCAGTCTTCCGGCCACTACACGGCACTCAACGTGTTCAAGCTGTTCGGCGAGGGCAACCGCGCGCCGCTGTCCTACCCGATGAAGGGTTGGAACGTGTGCGTGGATTTCCCGATTCGCTCGGGCTTGGGCGAGTTCCTGGATCGTCTGGATGAGCAGGTGATGGAGTTTGGCGGCCGCCTCTACCTGGCAAAGGAGTCTCGTACTTCCGCGGAGAAGTTCCACGCCATGTACCCGGGTATGGACGGCTGGTTGAAGACCCGCCGCGACATCGACCCGACCGGCGTTTTCGCCTCCGACCTGTCCCGCCGACTTGAGCTGAACTAGCCGTAGCTCCAACGAAAGCTCCAACGAAGAAAAGGAACCTGAAATGTTGAATGCAGTAGGCCAAGCCCAGCACATCTTGCTTCTCGGCGGCACCAGCGACATCGGCCTTGCCATTGTCAGCGAGCTTGCCTCCCGCGGCGGTGCCCCCACCGTCACCCTTTGTGCTCGTAAGGGCTCCCCGCGTATCGACGCCGCCGTGAACACCCTCACCGCCTCCGGCGCCGGCGAAATCCGCATCGTTGACTTCGACGCCTTGGATTTTGACTCCCACCCGGCAGTGATTGACGCCGCGTTTGCTAAGGGCGAGGTAGACATTGCCGTCGTTGCTTTTGGCACGCTCGGCGACCAAGAGGAGCTGTGGCAGGACCAGGCCAAGGCCGTGGCGTCTGCGCAGACTAACTACACCGCGTACGTCTCGGTGGGTGTACTGCTGGGCCAGGCGATGAAGCGCCAGGGCCACGGCAAGATCATCGCGCTGAGCTCCGTTGCGGGCCAGAAGGTGCGCCGCTCCAACTTTGTGTACGGCTCCGCCAAGGCGGGCATGGATGGCTTCTACCTGCAGCTGGGTGAGGCGCTGCGTTCCAGCGGTGTCAAAGTCACCGTTGTCCGCCCGGGTCAGGTGCGCACCAAGATGACCGAGGGCCTCGACGAGGCACCGCTGACCGTGAACAAGGAAGACGTAGCCGAAGCCGCCGTGGACGCCGCCTTGGCCGGCAAGCCCGCCGTGTTCGTGCATAAGCTATTCGGCCCGATCTCGCTTGTGTTGCAGCACATCCCAGCGGCGATCATGCGCCGTCTGAGCTTCTAGCTTTGGCTTTGGCTTTGGCTTTGGCCCAAAATAATTCAGGACAGCGCCTGGAAGACTGAATTTGTTTCCCAAATCCGGGCAAAGAATTCAGTATCCCCAGGTCGCTAAACTCCCCAACCGGAAAGAATTCAGGATTTCCCCGAAAGCCCTGAATTCTTTTTGAATTCTTTCCATCTGCTGCCCTTAAACCACCAAAAACGCCGAAGTCTTAAGTAGATATTGAGGTTTGCGCCGTTGCTACTAGGGTGTGTGGGGGCCATGTGACAAACTATTACGCATGACCACCACTTCCACCCGCGAATTGCGGGTTACTTCCTATGCGCCGGATGAGATCTCCGGCGTACAGGCTACGTCTCGGGCGGTCAGCTTCTTTTTCCTCGGTGGCGCGCTGGCGCTTGCCGGGTGGTTTGTCTTAAAGACGCTGTCCCTACCCGCGTTTAATACTTCGATGATGCCGCGTGCGCTGTCGGCTGCGGCGTCGTTTGTCTTGATTGCTGTGAGCACGTGGTGCTGTTGCATGTGGGTGCGTGGGCGGAAGAACCTGCTGATTGAGACCGTGGTGTCGCTGGTGCCTGCTGGCATTGTGCTCAGCGCGTTGGGTATTCCGCTGACGGCCACCAACCTGTGGCTCGATGGCATCCAGGTTGACCAGGGGTTCCGTACGCAGTTCTTGTCTCGTATGGCCCAGGGTCCGTCGCTTGCAGACATGAGCTACGTGGATCTGCCCCCGTTTTACCCGGCTGGTTGGTTCTGGTTGGGCGGCCGCCTTGCTAATGCATTGAATATGCCTGGTTGGTTGGTGTATCAGCCGTGGGCGTTGGTGTCTCTGGCCGCGGTCGCGGCAATCTTGACGCCGATCTGGCATAGGTTGACGGCCTCGTTGCCGGTGGCGGGTGCGTTGGCGCTGACCAACGTTGCTGTGGTGCTGACGGAGGTTCCGGACGAGCCGTATGCGGCGATTGTGGCGATGCTGTTCCCGGCTGGTGTTATTGGCGCATACCGTGCACTGAATGGTTCGTGGTGGGCCACGGGTGCGCTTGCGCTCTACCTGGGCGTTTCAGCAACCTTGTACACGCTGTTTACTGCCTTGATGGCGTTAACGGTGGTGGTGCTGGCCGTGATCATGTTCTTCACCCGTGGCAATTCGTTGGCACCGGTGCGCCATCTGCTGGTGATCGGGTTCAGCTCTATGACGTTTGCACTGATTACGTGGGGCCCGTACCTGTTGCGTCTGATCACTGGTGATGAGGAGGCGGTGTCTACGGCGAACCACTTCCTGCCGGAAGCGGGCACGTACTTTCCCATGCCGTTCTTCTCGCTTTCCGTCGTTGGTCTCCTCAGCCTGATTGGTTTGTTTTTCCTGGTCTTGCGCTTGAGCGAGCCTGAGGTGGCCGCCCTGGGTTTGGGTATTTTGGTGTGCTACTTCTGGGCGATGGCCTCCATGGCGGTTACCTTGTTTGGTACGTCCTTGTTGGGCTTTCGTGTTGAGGTGCTGCTGATTTTGCTGTTCACCACCGCGGGTGTGTTGGGCTTTGCGGAGATCCGCCTGGTGGGTGTGGATTTCTGGTTCTCGTACCGTTTCTCCGATGCGACGAATCGGGCAATCACCACCGCGATGATCCTGTTCGTTGCTGCGAGCAGCGTGTTTTATGTGCAGCAGATCCCGGTGAAAAACCGTGATCACATTGATCAGGCATATGCGGACACCGATGGTTTTGGTGAGCGCGCAGACCGTTTCCCGGCGGATGCTGGCCGCTACTACGGCGAGATTGTGGAGTTCATGTCGGAGCACGGTCGCCGTCCAGGCGAGGCTGTGATTTATACCGATGAGATCAACTTCATGGCGTTTAACCCCTATTACGGGTTCAACGCGTTCACCAGCCACTACGCCAACCCGTTGGGTGAGTTCAACCTGCGCAATGAGGAGTTGGTGCATTGGGCAGAGCTGTCCAATACCGCGCCGGCGGAGCTCACGGCTGCCATTGATAATTCCCAGTGGCGTGGCCCGGAGGGGTTCATCTTCCGCGGCAACTTGGATAAGAAGACGCCGTTGAAGACGCATGTGGCGTATGACATTTATCCGAGCCAGCCGAATGTGCGCTATGAGGGCTTGTTCTTCGACGCTGAAGCGTTTGGTTCCGCCGATTGGGCTATGAAGCAGATCGGTCCGTTTGTTGTTGTGGTTCGCAAGGAGCAGTAAACCATGGGTCAACACGTTGAAACTTTTCCGGAAGCTACCTCGCGTCGTATGCGGGTAAGGCGCGCGCCGCGTTCTTTGGTGACCACCGCCACGGCGAGTGGCTTGTTGGCGTTCGTGTTGTTGGTGTTGGTGCCGTTTTTGCCGGTGAACCAGGTGCAGTCTTCGGTTTCGTGGCCGCAGAACCATTCGGTGCAGGCGGTGAATGCGCCGTTGATTTCGGTTGCGCCTCAGGAAGTGGATATCCAGATTCCTATTGAGGCGGTGGACCACGTTCGCCCCGGCCAGACGTTGGTGTTGGGTACGTTGCCGGAGTCTTCGCAGGAGGCGTTTGATCGCGGCCTGTTTGTCACCGCGCCTGGTGGCGGTCTTGTGGTGTCTGCGATCAATGAGGTGGTGTTTGATCTCACGGCCCAGGAGGTTGCTGCGCTGCCGCGTGATGCGATGCTGCGCATTCAGCAGACCGACGAGGAGACGACGGTTGCTATCAGCGGCACCTCCTACTCCGAGGAGGTTGAGGATGATTACCGCGCCCAGTTCACGGGTTTCTATACGGAGCTTGAGCCTGATGCTGGGCAGCTGCTTATCGACGCCGGCCTCAACGCCCACATCGACATCAACTCCCGCTTCACGTCTTCGCCGACTGCGCTGAAGCTGTTCGCGATGATCGCAGGCCTGATTTCCGCAGTGGTTTCTTTGGTGGCGTTGGGCCGTATGGATCGTTGTGACCGTCGCCGTGTACCGTTGTTCGACCGGGAGTGGCGCACGTTTAAGCCGCTAGATGGCATCGTGCTTGCCGTGTTGGGTTTCTGGCACGTCTTCGGTGCAAATACGTCTGATGATGGCTTCTTGCTCACCATGGCGCGCGTGGCCAATGACTCGGACTACATGGCCAACTACTACCGTTGGTACGGCGTGCCGGAGGCACCGTTTGGCTCCCCGTTCTATGACGTGTTGGCGCTGCTTGCGCGTGTAACTACGGCATCGATGTGGATGCGTCTGCCCACGCTTCTGGCCGGCATTGTGATCTGGTGGGTGCTGTCGCGTTCGATCTTGCCGCGCTTGGGTGAGGCGGTTTCGGGGCGTCGGGTGGCGTACTGGACTGCGGCGTTTGTGTTCCTGGCGTTCTGGCTGCCCTATGACAACGGCACCCGCCCGGAGCCGATCATTGCCGCTGGCATCTTGATCACCTGGGCGTTGTTTGAGCGAGCCATTGCGTATGATCGTCTGCTGCCGGCGGCGCTGGGCACGATCACAGCTGCGTTCACGTTGGCGTGCGGCCCGACGGGCTTGAGTGCTGTTGGCGTGTTCCTGATTTGTTTGCCGGCGGTGTTTAGGACGATGAGGCGTCGAAAAGCAATGGCCCCAATGCTCGCCTACATTGCTGTCTTCCTGGGTGCCGGCATGGCCGTGATGGTGCCGGTGTTTAAGGACCAGACCCTGGCCACCGTGCTGGAGGCTACCGCCGTGCGCTCCGAAGTGGGGCCGGCGCTGAGCTGGCACGAGGAGTGGGTGCGCTACGCAACGCTGTTCCAGCAGGCGGTGGACGCCTCGCTGGAGCGGCGCTTCCCCATGTTCACCCTGACGCTGTGCATGGTGCTGATCCTGTGGGGCATGGCGCGCTGGGGCCGCATCCCTGGCACGAACAAGGCAACGACCCAGCGGATGGTGCTCATTGTCGGCCTGACCGTGTTCTTCATGATGTTCACGCCAACGAAGTGGACCCACCACTTCGGCATCTACGCAGGTGTCGGCGCCGCTGTTGCCGCACTTGGCTCGGTGGTGCTGTCGCACTTCGCGCTGCAGTCTGCCCGCAACCGCACCTTTGCGTTTGCCGCAACGCTGTTCCTGCTGGCCCTGACCCTGGCGGGCTGGAACGGCTGGTGGTACGTGTCCTCCTTCGGCGTGCCGTGGTGGGACCGTACCGTGCAGTACAAGGCGGTGGAGGCCAACACCATCGTGCTGGCACTGACCGGTGTGGTGCTGCTGATTGGCATTGTCCAGTCGCTGATTCACAACAACCGGCGTGCCGAAGCTGCTAAGGCTGGAAAAGCGCATGAGTTTGATCAGGCGGCTCGTGTAGGCACTGGCCGTTGGGCCGGCATCATGGGCGCACCGTTGGCGGTGCTTGCGATCCTGATTGTGGCGTTTTCGTGCTTGACGTTTGTGAAGTCGTTTGTGTCCCAGGCGCCCTCGTATTCGGTGGGCATGGGCAACGTACGCACTTTCAAGGGTGATGTGTGCGCGTTGGCCTCGGATGTGCTGTTGGAGACGGATACGAATGACTCCTTCCTCACCCCGATTGACGGGGTGCCGTTGGGCAAGTCCTTAGACGCTGGCACCAACGTCGGCTTTACCCCTGATGGTGTGCCTGCCTACATCGCGTCTGAAAACTCCAACACCACTGACGTGCTGTCTTCGGCGCAGTCGGATGCGCAGGCGGCGGATGTGCCGGAGGATGCGTTGAGTGATCAGGCGCAGTCCACTTCCAGTGTGAATACGCAGGGCAACAGGCCGGCGTATTTGCGTGGCGTGAACAACTCCACGGTGCGTTTGCCGTTTGGGTTGGACTACCAGCGTGTGCCGGTTGTGGGCACGTTTGAGGATGACCCGAGCCGCAAGGCCGTGCTGGAGACCGCGTGGTTTGAGCTGCCGGAGCACAACCCGGATGCGCCGCTTCTGGTGACCTCGGTTGCGGGCAAGATTGCGCACCATGACATCAACGGTGTGGAGCAGGAAGGCACCACGCTTGAGCTTGAGTTTGGGCAGCTGCGTGACGACGGCACCGTGAAAACCCTCGACAGCGTAGAAATGCTGGACCAAGGCCCGACGGGTGAGTGGCGTAACCTGCGCTACCCGCTGGCAGACCTGCCGGAGAAGGCAGACGTGGTACGCCTGGTTGCGGAGGACGCATCCTTTGGTGAGAAGGATTGGCTGGCGGTGACCCCGCTGCGCAACCCGACGCTTGCGGCGATGACGGACCTTGTGGACCCCGACACCCCGGGCCTGCTGGACTGGACGGTGGCGTTCCAGTTCCCGTGCCAGCGCACCTTTACCCACTACGCTGGCGTGACCGAGATCCCGCAGTTCCGTGTGATGCCGGATGCGCCTGGTAAGAAGCAGCTGTCTGGTTTCCAGGACTTCCTTGGCGGCGGTGCGCTGGCAACAGCGGAGGCAGTGAATTATTCTTACGACGTTCCTGGCTACCTGCGAGGCGACTGGCAGCGTGATTGGGGCTCCTTTGCCAAGTATGAGCTGCGCACGGATTCCACGGGTGTGGCCCCGGTTGAGGCCAACATTGATTATGAAACCCACACCAGGTGGGGTTGGTGGACGCCAGGCCCGATGAAGATCAGGAACCCGGACGAGTAGGAGTTGGAGAAAACGATGAGGTTTACGCGCATCGCTGCCGCTGTGGCTGCTGCCGTTACCGCTGCCATGGGTTTGGTAGCGTCAGTTGCGTCCGCGCAGGGTATCGGCGAGCCGATGATGTCCTCGGACAACACGATGGGGGTTGTGCAGGAGCAGGGCTGCAAGCCGCACTACCTCATTGCTGTACCGGGTGGTGCGAACACGGTGGCCGGTGTGCCAGCGTTTGTACCGCACGGCGGAAACGTGTTCAGCACGGGCCTGTTGGTGGAGTCGCGTACCAATGGCGCGGTTGAGCCGCTCTGGGTGTCCTACAACTCCGGTGCGTTTGCGCAGCGTCCGTACTACGCGGCGTCCAAGGCGGCGTATGACGCTGCCTTTGGTGCGGTTGCCAGCCTGGCGCGTTCCTGCCCGGGGGCCACGTTCAGCTTCACCGGCTTCTCCCTGGGCGCGGATGTCACGGCGCGTTTGACGCGTGACATTGCCTACGGCCGCGGACCGATCGCACCGGAGCGCGTGGATGCGGTTGCGGTGATTGCGAACCCGTACCAAGGCCCGAACGGTGCGACGCTATCACCGGGGACCTCGCCGACATCCCTTGGCGCGCTCGGTGCGCTGGAGGGCGGCTACGGTGTGCTGGCCAATCGCGTGCTGGAGATCTGCCGCCCGGACGACATTGTGTGCTCCATGCGTGAAGAGCACCGCTCATTCGTCGCCCCGGCCATGCGCACGCACATGAGTGCGGGCCGTGTGCCGTGGAATGAGTACCAGACGATCCTGCAGAAGCTTGGCCCGGGTGCTGTTGCGGTTTTCGCCGGTATGGCCGCCCACGGCGGGTACACCACGTTTGGCCCACAGCAGGCATCGGATTGGATTGTGCAGCACACCATGTAGTGCCTTGCCACTACAGTTGTGGGCATGCATGACCTTTTTGCGTTAGTAAATGGCAACTGGGTGCGTGACCACGTTATCCCCGCGGACCGCGGGATTGACGGCGCGTTTTACGCACTGCGCGACAAATCCGAAGAAGACGTTCACGCGCTGCTGAAGGAAAGCGACAGCCGCGCGGGCGTGCTGTACCGCGCCTTTATGGACACCGACGCGGTCAACGCCGCGGGGACCTCGCCGCTGAAGGCGGACTTAGACCGGATTGTTGTGGCGGACGTTGAAGAGTTCGCCCACAACCTGGGCCTGTTGGAGCGCGAAGGCGTTGGTGCGCCGCTGAGCTACTGGGTGGAGAAGGACTCCCAGGGCGAAGATGCGGTGGCCTACCTGGTACAGTCCGGCCTGGGTTTGCCGGATGAGGCCTACTACCGCGAGCCGCAGCACGCTGAGACCTTGGAGAAATACCAGGGCCATGTAGCGCGCATGCTGGGCTTTTTGGACGGCACGTACCTGATGGGCTTAAGCCCCGAGCAGGCGGCGGCGCGCATCGTTGCGTTGGAAACCCAGCTGGCGTCCAGCCACTGGGATGTGGTCAAGGCCCGTGATGCGGTGGCCACCTACAACCCGACCACGCTGGAAGAACTCCCGGCGATTATCCGCACGATGCTGGCGGCCTCGGGGTTGCCGGCAGGCCGCGTGATCAACATGATGCCGTCTTTCACCGAGGACCTGGCTGCGATGCTGCGCCCGGAGGCGCTGGCGGACTGGCAGCTGTGGGCCGTGTGGAACATTCTGCGTTCCCGCGCGAGCCAGCTCACCGAGGAAATTGCAAAGGCCAACTTCGAGTTCTACGGCACCCACCTCTCCGGTGCCACCCAGCAGCGTGATCGCTGGAAGCGTGGCGTTGCCTTGGCGGAAAGCCTGGTTGGTGAGGAGATTGGTCGGGAATACGTTCAGGGGCACTTCTCGGCGGCGTCGAAAAGCGAGATGCTCCGGCTTGTTGATTATCTGATTGCCGCCTACCGTCAGCGCATTGCCAAGCTGGACTGGATGGGTGAGGCGACGCGTGAGCGCGCGCAGGAGAAGCTCGGGCAATTCACCGCCAAGATTGGCTACCCGGAGCGTTGGCGCAGCTTCGACGGCCTTGAGTTTGTGGAAGATGGCGCGCAGCTTCTGGCCAATGTGCGCGCCGGCGCCGCCTTCGAGCACGACTACCAGCTGGCCAAGATTGGCAAGCCGAGCGATCGCGCGGAGTGGGTGACCACCCCACAGACCGTCAACGCGTTCTACAACCCGGTGGTCAACGACATCACCTTCCCCGCCGCCATCCTGCAGCCGCCATTTTTCGACCCGGAGGCCGATGCGGCGGAGAACTTCGGCGCGATTGGTGCCGTGATTGGCCACGAGATCGGCCATGGTTTTGATGATCAGGGCTCGCGTTACGACGGCCACGGTAACCTCAACTCCTGGTGGACCGAGGAGGACCGCGAACGCTTCGAAGCGCTCACATCCCAGCTGGTCAACCAATTCAACGGACTGGTGCCTTCGGTGCTGGCGGACCAGGAATGCAGCGGCGTCAATGGCGAGTTCACCCTCGGCGAAAACATCGGTGACCTGGGCGGACTTGGCATCGCCGTGGAGGCGTACAAGCTCTACCTGGCGGATCAGGGTATTGAGGATTGCCCGCAGCGTTCGTTCGGTGATTTGGAGGGCACCTACACCGGCTTCCAGCGCCTGTTCTTGGCGTGGGCGCGCGTGTGGCGTTCCAAGGCGCGCCCGGAGATGGCGGCGCAGCTTTTGGCGATTGACCCACACTCCCCCAACGAGTTCCGCTGCAACGTCATCGCCTCCAACGTGGACGAGTTCTATGAAGCGTTTCACGTGAAACCAGACTCCCCGATGTGGATCGATCCGGATAAGCGGGTGAAGATTTGGTAGGGCGTGTTGGGCGTGAGCCTGTAAATGAGCAGCTGAGCGAGGACTTCCATGTTGGCGGCCGCGACCGCGAAATGCCACCAGAGCTGCAGCTTGAACAGCTGGTGACCTACATCGAGGCCACCTATGACCAGGACGCAGCACAGTATTTGGCATTGCTGCCGGATCGCATCACGCATGCCGCGATGCTCATGCTCGGCAGCGCCGTGGACCACGCGATGCCCGCGGTAGCGTTCGCCGAAGGCGTGACGGTGGAGTCCGTTGAACTGGGCGAAGTGTTCGTGCCCAGCTCCCCCACCGGTGCCTGGGCTGTGTCGCTGAATAGCGAGGTACCCGGTCACCGCGACCACGCTTGGCGGCCCGACGTTGCCGCCACCGCGGAACTCTCCGGCGTAACCATCTTGGACGTGGACAACGTCGCCGACGCCGAAGCGGCCGTGGCCTATGTCCGCGAGCGGGCTGGTTCTGGTGGTGCTTGTTCGGTGTGGGCGTTTGGTTCCGCCGCAGCCTCGGTCCCTTCGGGTGCCGACGCCTACGCGCTGACCTTCCCTACCAAAGTGACGCCGGAGACGCTGGATGCGGCTGGTTCAGCGCCCGTGCTTGTTCAGGTCGCCTCGCGCGACGAGGTGGCAGGGACGTTGCCAGCCGATCTACCGGGAACTTTTACCCTGGCGGAGTACTTCTCCACGCACTACATTGCCACGCCTGCGGAAACCCGCCGCCGCGTGCGCGACGTTGCGGAGTTCATCGCGGCACTGTGATTTTTCGGGCTTGCTAAGCTCACGCGGGTCCAAGGTCGGCCTTGACATTGTGGCCTGTGGGTTTGGGGTCT
>NZ_KV786219.1:9012-40474 GCF_001806875.1 Corynebacterium sp. HMSC29G08 | reverse complement strand
GGCAGGTGGCCTGAAACTGCGACGAGGTATAGACGGGCTGTGTCAAATTTTGCGATGGTTCTTGGTTATAAATTCCCGATCGGGCCGCTGGCCTTAACTGATGTCGTTGGGCTAGACGTGCGACTCGATATTGCCGAGTATTTGGAGTCTCAACTCGGAGAAGCATTTGCTCCTCCTCAACTATTGAAAGAAAAAGTTGAGAATGGCGAGCTAGGTCGAAAAACAGGCAAAGGCTTCTATATCTACGACTAACAAGCTACGACGAAGATCAAACTACAGCGTTGCTGGACGTGCCACAAACGTGGTGGCCAGGCGCTTGCCTTTCTCACGCACCAGGGCCACTGCGCGCCCGTCTGGCCCGACGGCCACGTGGACGCCGTCTAAGCCGCGAGGTGACAGCCATTTGCCCAAGGCGAGCGCGTCGTATTCCTCCTGCGTGACGTCAAGCACCGGCCAGCCCAGCTTCAGCGCCTCATCCATGGAGTAGGTCAGTTGCGGGTTGGCCTCTAACGCTTCGAGGGTTTTGGCCTGGGTGGCGTGGTAGGGGCCGACGTTTAAACGTCGTAAAGCAGCCAAGTGCCCTCCAACCCCAAGGGAGGCACCTAGGTCGCGCGCGAGCGAGCGGATGTAGGTGCCGGAGGAGCAGTGGATCTGGGCATCAATGTCGAGGTACTCGCCGCGGCGAACCGTGTGAGTGAAGCTGTGAACAGTTACCGGGCGGGCCGGTATATCTATCTTTTCACCTGCGCGAACACGCTCGTGGGCCCGCTTGCCGTCAATCTTGATGGCAGAGACCGCAGACGGCTTCTGCATGATGTCTCCGGTGAGCGCGGTAATGCCCTGGGCAATCTGCTCATCTGTGATGTTGCTGGTATCTGCGGTGGCGATGATCTCACCCTCCGCATCATCAGTGGTGGTAGACGCGCCAAGGCGGATCATGGTCTCGTAGACCTTATCCGCGCCAACAAGGTGAGTCAGCAGCTTCGTGCCACGCTCAATGCCTGCCACCAGCACGCCGGTGGCCATGGGGTCTAGCGTGCCCGCGTGGCCGACCTTCCTGGTGCGGAATATGCGCCGCAGGCGAGCCACCACATCGTGACTAGTGAGACCGGCGGGCTTATCCACAATGACAAGTCCGGAAGCTGCGAGGGGATCAGTCATGCTTTCAAAGTATGCCGTAGTGTGTTGCGAGTGAAAGTTTTGCGCGGCCTCAGTGACATTCCGGCGGAGTTTGGATCCTCTGGCGGCACCGTGGTCACCATCGGCGTGTTCGATGGTGTGCACCGCGGCCACCAACTGTTGATTTCCCAGGCGGTGCAGCAGGCCCGTGAGCTGGGCGTGCCTAGTGTGGTGTTGACGTTTGACCCGCACCCGCGCACCATCTTTGCGCCCGAGAGCGCCCCGCCGCAGCTCATGCCGTTTGCGCAGCGCGCGGAGCAGATCGCCGCGCTTGGTGTGGACTACTTGCTGGTGATTGATTTCCGTAAAGAGGTTGCCGGTCTCAGCCCGCAGGCGTATGTGGACGAGGTGCTCATTTCCGCGCTGCACGCGCGCCACGTGTTGGTGGGGGAGAACTTCACCTTCGGGGCGGATGCGGCTGGGACCGCGGAGATGATGCTGCAGCTGTGCAATGAGCGTGGGGTTGCAGTCACCATAGTGCAGTTGCTTAGCGACGGTGAAGGCCACATCTGCTCAACCGCGATCCGCAATCAGCTTGCACAAGGAAAGATGGCAGACGCGCGTGAGTACATCGGGCGCGACTTCTCGGTGGTTGCGCCCGTTGAGCGTGGCGCAGGCCGAGGTGGGCGCGAACTGGGATACCCCACGGCAAACCAGTACGCCCCGGAATCAGCAGCATTGCCTGGTGACGGTGTGTATGCCGGCTGGTTTACCGTGATTGATAATGGGGCGCTTGAAGGCGACATGGAACCCGGTGTGGCGTACCCAGCAGCGATTTCGGTGGGGACAAACCCCACATTTGGTGATGAGCGCCGAAGCGTGGAATCTTATGTGCTCGACCGCGAAGCAGACTTGTACGAGCGCCTGGCGCGCGTGGAATTTGTGGCCAAGGTGCGAGACATGGTGAAGTTCGACTCCGTTGATGAGCTTCTAGAAAACATGAGCCGTGACGTAACCCGTGTGAGAGAGATTTTAGGCGCGTAACATTTGACTTCATGACGATGAAGCTGATCCTGGATCTAGACACCGGCATTGATGATGCGTTGGCACTGGCCTACGCACTGGCTTCTCCGGAAGCGGAACTTATCGGCGTGACCTGCACGTACGGCAATGTGGTTGTAGAGGATTCCGTGCGCAACACGCTGGCGATCCTGCAGCTGTTTGGGCGCACGGACGTGCCGGTGTTTGCAGGCCCGGGCCACGCTTCAGCGCAAGATTCATTTACGGTCCAGGAGATCTCCGCGTTTATCCACGGCAACAACGGCATCGGGGACGTGGAGATCCCGGAGCCTCAGCGTGAGGTAGAGCCGCGTTGCGCTGTGGACTTCCTCGTGGAGTCTGTGGAGCGTTACGGCGATGAGCTGGTCATTGTTCCAACTGGGCCGTCCACCACCATCGCGGCGGCACTTGAGGCTTCTAACGTGTTCCGGGAAAACGCCAACATTGTCATGATGGGTGGCGCTTTGACCGTGCCGGGCAATGTCAATGGCTGGTCTGAGGCCAACGTGTACCAGGACCCGGAGGCGACGGATAAGGTGTTTCGGCAGCTGCGTAACGTCACCATGATCGGTCTAGACGTAACGCTGCAGACGCTGTTGACCACCAAGGAAACTGCTGAGTGGACAAAGTTGGGCACCGTGGGTGGCAAGTTCTTGGCCGATATTTCGAACTACTACATCAACGCCTACAAGACGACCTCGCCGCACCTGGGTGGTTGTGGGCTGCACGACCCGCTGGCGGTCGCGGTGGCGATCAACCCAGGGTTGGTTGACACCCTTGGCATCAACGTGAAGGTTGACACTGCAGAGCCCACCCGTGGGCGCACGATTGGTGACGAGACCCGGATCAACAACCCAGACAAGCACGCCGCCGTTGCCGTGCGGGTGGACACTGCCGGTTTCCTGGAGCAGTTCATGCGTCGGCTTTCCGTTTTGGCTCTGTCTACTCCGGTGGTGTAGTCTCTTTCGAGGTCTAGCGTCATTTGACTGTGGTTCGCGGCAGTCACGGCGCGACAAAAGACTTTATTTCGAGCGCGAACTGAAATAACCAAGGAGAACACTCATGGCACTGTCCACTGAGAAGAAGGCTGACATCCTCAAGGAGTACGGCCTGCACGAGACCGACACTGGCTCCCCGGAGGCACAGGTTGCGCTGCTGACCGAGCGCATCAACAACCTGACCGAGCACCTGAAGTTCCACAAGCACGACCACCACTCCCGTCGTGGCCTGCTGCTTCTGGTTGGTCGCCGCCGTGGTCTGCTGAAGTACCTGCGCGAGAACAACGTTGAGCGTTACCGTGAGCTTATTGCTCGCTTGGGCCTGCGCCGCTAAACGGTGCGCCGCTAGTTTTCGGCTCTCGGCTTTATAGCTTCAACCGGTATCCCTTCCTGGGGTGCCGGTTTTTGCGTTTTTGAAGCTGCGACGTGAATCACTGCCTTGGCGGGGCGCATGACCTCTACGTTTTCGTAGCCACCTGCTACGATAGCCTGTTGTTGTACGAAAACACCCAGGGCGGCACCGATGATCGCCGGAAAAGAGGATTACTTCGCATGTTTAAACCCAAAAACTCCTTCGATGTTTTTGTGGACGAGGACTACGGCATTACTGAGGCCGTAGCCACCATTGATAACGGTGACTTCGGTTCCCGCACCATCCGTTTTGAAACCGGCCAGCTGGCACGCCAGGCAGACGGGTCCGTAACCACGTACCTGGATGATGACACGATGATGCTGACCACGGTCACCGCATCGAACCAGCCGCGCGAGGGCTTCGACTTCTTCCCGCTGACCGTTGACGTTGAGGAGCGTATGTACGCTGCGGGCAAGATCCCGGGCTCTTTCTTCCGTCGTGAAGGTCGCCCATCCACTGAGGCGATCCTGGCATGCCGCCTAATCGACCGTCCGCTGCGCCCGACCTTTGTGAAGGGTCTGCGCAACGAGGTGCAGGTTGTGGTCACCGTGCTGTCCATGGACCCGGAGGAGTACTACGATGTTGTGGCCATCAACGGTTCTTCTGCTGCAACGCAGCTTTCTGGCCTGCCGGTTTCCGGCGCGGTTGGCGGCGTGCGTATGGCGTTGATTGCTGATGACAAGCACCCTGAAGGCCAGTGGGTCGCGTTCCCGAACCACGCACAGCACGAGCGTGCACTATTCGAGATGGTGGTTGCCGGCCGCATCGTGGAAAAGAAGCGTGGCCGCAGGACTGAGCAGGACGTTGCCATCATGATGGTGGAGGCCGGTGCCGGCGCTAACGTGGTCAAGCTGGTCAAGGACGGGTTCCCGGCACCTACCGAGGAGACCGTGGCCCAGGGCCTGGAGGCTGCTAAGCCGTACATTAAGACTCTGTGCGAGGCACAGACCGCGCTTGCTCAGGAAGCAGCGAAGGAAGCCAAGGAGTTTCTGCTGTTCCCGCCGTACTCGGACAAGGTGTTTGAGGCAGTGGAGAAGAAGGCTGCCAAGCGTCTGTCCAAGATCATGACGATCGCTGCAAAGCAGGAGCGTGAGGACGAGTCCAACGCGTTCATGGAAGAGGTCGAGGAGTACCTCTTTGACAAGCTCGACATCGACGATGACGAGAAGGACGAGATGGCTGCCGCCTCCAAGGAGATCCGGGCCGCATACAACGCGCTGCAGAAGCAGATTGTGCGCGATAAGATCCTCTCGGAGGGATTCCGTATCGACGGCCGTGGGGTCACCGACATCCGTGACCTTGAGGTTGAGGTGGAGCTCATCCCGCGTGCACACGGCTCTGCGCTGTTTGAGCGTGGTGAGACCCAGATCCTGGGTGTGACCACCCTGGACATGCTGAAGATGGAGCAGCACATCGACTCCTTGACCCCGGAGACGTCCAAGCGCTACATCCACCACTACAACTTCCCGCCGTACTCCACAGGCGAGACCGGGCGCGTGGGTTCTCCGAAGCGCCGCGAGATCGGCCACGGCGCGCTTGCAGAGCGCGCTCTGCTGCCGGTGATCCCGTCACGTGAGGAGTTCCCGTACACCATCCGCCAGGTTTCTGAGGCGCTGGGGTCCAACGGTTCGACCTCCATGGGCTCTGTGTGTGCCTCCACGTTGTCGCTGTACAACGCCGGTGTGCCGCTGGCAGCACCGGTTGCTGGCATTGCTATGGGTCTTGTTTCTGGTGAGGTGGGCGGCAAGACCAAGTACGTGGCACTGACCGACATCCTTGGTGCAGAGGATGCGTTTGGTGACATGGACTTCAAGGTTGCCGGTACCCGTGAGTTCATTACGGCTTTGCAGCTGGACACCAAGCTGGACGGAATCCCGTCTGACGTGTTGGCAAGTGCGCTGAACCAGGCACGTGAGGCTCGTGAGACCATCCTGGATACTATGGCTGAGGTCATTGACCAGCCGGATGAGATGAATGAGCTGGCGCCGAAGATCACCACTGTGAAGGTGCCGGTGTCCAAGATTGGTGAGGTTATCGGTCCGAAGGGCAAGACCATCAACTCCATTACGGAGGACACTGGCGCGGATATCACGATCGAGGATGACGGCACGATCTACGTCTCCGCTGCCCAGGGCTCTGCAGCTGACGCGGCGATTGAGAAGATCAACGCGATTGCGAACCCGCAGCTGCCGAAGGTTGGCGAGCGTTACCTGGGTACCGTGGTCAAGACCGTGGCGTTCGGTGCGTTCGTGTCTATCCTTCCGGGCACTGATGGTCTGATCCACATCTCCAACTTGGGTGGCAACACCCGCGTGGAGAACGTGGAGGATGTCATCAACGTGGGCGACAAGGTTGAGGTGGAGATCCGCGATATTGATAACCGCGGCAAGATCTCCCTTGTTCTGGTCGAGGACAACTAGGGCAGGAATTTCAGCTTCTTGCCCATGGCAAGTGCCGTGGTCATAAGCCTGCCGTAGTATTTGCCCGGCAGCTGCTTCGGGCCACGCATCGGCATGATGCGTTGCTGGGCGATGTTTTTAACCTCGGTGTACTTGGTTAGGCCTTCCGGCCCGTGGCGGCGCGCCATGCCGGATTCTTTCACTCCGCCCAGTGGGGTGGAGATGGAAGCCCAGGTGGCGGCGTAGCCGTCGTTAATTGTCACGCTGCCGGACTCTATCTGCAGCGCCAGCCGCTTGGCGGTGGCCGTGGCACCAAAGACTGAGGCGTTAAGCCCGTAGTTGGTGTCATTTGCCAGTTCCACGGCCTCTTCGAGGTTGTCCACCCGCTGCACGTAGACCACGGGCCCAAAAACCTCCTCAGTTTCCAGTTCTGTGCCCGAGCCAAGATCCGTCAGTACGGTTGGTTCGAAGTGGTAGGGCCCCACATCTGGTCGGGCTTTGCCGCCTGTGACAACGGTTGCGCCTTTTGCCACCGCGTCATCCACAAAAGCCGAAACGCGTTCGAGCTGGTCTTGGTTGATCAACGAGCCCATGTTGTAGTTCCAGTTCAGTCCCGTTCCCAGGGTGAGTTTTTCGGTAGCTGCTTTGAATGCGTGCAGAAATTCGTCGTAAATGTCGGTGTGCGCGTAGATGCGCTCGATGGAGACGCACAGCTGGCCGGAGTTGGAAAAACAGGCCGTGGCAATAGTGTCAATATGCTTGGCAATGTCTGTATCGGGTGCGATGATCATCGGGTTTTTGCCGCCCAGCTCAGCGGAGTAGCCCACAAGCCGTTCGCCGACAACCTTGCCCAAAAGTTTTCCGGTTGCCGTGGATCCAGTGAACATGAGGTAATCACACCGCTGCGCGATCGCCTGGCCAACAACGGTGCCTGAGCCTGTGACAATTTGAAACAGGTCATGTGGCAAGCCGGCGTTAAGCAAAAGGTGCAGCGCGATCAGGTTTGAAAACGGTGTTTGCCAGTCCGGCTTAGCAACGATGCCGTTGCCCGCGAGTAGCGCCGCAATCGCATCGGAGACACCAAGCGCCAGTGGATAGTTCCACGGGCTGATCTGGCCCACAACGCCCTTGGGCACACGCTGCTGCGTGGTGCTGGTGATCACCGGAAACGCACCGGCTTTGCTGGAGGTGGCTAGGAACTTTTCTGCGTTGTTGGCGTAGTAGCGAGCGTTGTTCATCACGTCCAACACTTCGTCATAGGCGGCGGTGCGGTCCTTGCCTGTCTCCAGCTGCACAATGTCCGCCAAAAGGTCGCTGTGCTTGTTCACCAAATCGTGGAAACGCTTGATCACGCGAGCACGTGCAGCAATCGGGCGTTCCTGCCACTGCTGTTGCGCGCGGCGGGCAAGCTCGAAGGCTTTCTCCACGTCTTCGACGGAGCCGACGCCAACATGGCCCAAAGGCTCAGTGAAGTAGGGGGAGTAGACCTCATGCAGCTCACCGGTTGCCAAGGAACCAGACTTGGCGTTGGTGGAGTGAACTAAAAGCTTGCGGGCAAATTCTTCCGGCAGCGGGCGTTCTTGAAGGCGTTTTGGAATCATTGATGTTTTCTCTCGAGTGTTGAATCTGCGGGCTGGGGGAGCAAAACGCCCCAAGCACATGCTGACACGGTGAGTTAGTGTCAGCGGTACTGGGGCGAAATGGCGGCGAATGGCTTAGACTGGGCAACCGCCAGAGCGAGCGTCCTTGGATTCACCCTCGGTGTTGTCCTCAGGCTCCTCGCCGTGTCCGTACGGTGCCGCCAGCTTCGGCTCCTTGTATTCGCCTTCGATCATGCCGTTTTTGATCATCATGCTGCGACCCGGCTCCATGTAGCGTTTGTCTTCCGGTAGTTTGTCAAAAACCTTGCGGATGAAGTTAGCAATGCGGTCAAAACGCTTCTGATCCTTCGCAGTCCAGTCCAGATCCAGGATCTCACGCTGCTTGTCGTTCAAAGTGCCGTAGGTCATCCAGATGACCGAGCGCATGATTGGCTTCCAGATCACGTTCCACACTGCCTGCGGCACGCCGTCTGGTGGGGTCACTGGCTCCACGCGTGCGGTTCGCAGTGCGAAGTCCACAGTTTCGTTGCGCTCCAAGACGGTGTCTTCCATGTTCTTGAAGTACTCGATGTAGCCGTCGAGGTTGTCAATTACCGGGCGCTCAGACATGCCGTACATGTCCCACCAGGTGACACCTTCTTGGATGATCTGCTCTTTTTCTTCGCGGGTAAATGGGGTACCAAACAGCTCTTGGGCCCAGATCACGCGCCATACGAAGGTGGCGTGCGCCCACCAGTACACGTCCGGGTTTAAGGAGTGGTAGCGGGTACCGTCGCGCAGCGTGCCCTTAATGCCGTGGTGGTAATCGCGGATTTGCTTGGCGCGCGTCCCGTCGTCATAAATCGAGTAGATGATCTGTGGGGTCGAACGCTCAAGGCGGGAAAACGGCTCCTCGAAGAACTTCGAGTGATCAAGTAGTGACTGACCAATCGCAGGATGCATGTTCTGCAACACGCCAGTGTAGCCGCGCAAAAGCTGAATGCGGTTGTCAGAACCCCACTTCCACAGCAGGGAATCGGGGCCGAGCGGTGCGCGCTTCAGTTCGCGCTTGCCGCGGCTGGCAGTGTTGTCGAACTTGCCGAGGGTATTGAAGTCCGTGCTTACGCCACCTTCAGGCACCGCGTCCTCGTTGTACTCACTTACCGGGGATTCTTTGCTACCGGCAGACTGTGCGTTAGTCATCTCCAGCTTCCTTCTATGTCCTTACATGGCCGACTGATTGTGAACGCTAACACACGAGTACTACCCATGCATTGGAAATCACAATTTTAAAATCTGGGCCTGGCCAGCGCAGAAGTTGTGGTTCATAAAAATTGAAAAATTGTGATGTGAAGTGAGTTGCCATGTTAGTGTGTTGCAGGTAACAAAAGGCTTCGTGCGTTTGCCGTGAGGCTGTGTACCAGATGTGTCCTTGAGAAAGGAAGTCCCATGGGGAGAATTAATGGCGTAAAGCTGGCCGCGGCACTCGGCACAAGCCTTCTCGCGTTCGGTGCCACGGGCGTTGCCGTTGCGCAAGGCGGGCTGACTGCAAACCTGGCACTGTCAGGGACATTTTTTACCGTCAGCATGACGCACCTCACGGGCGAGGATTTCGCGCTGTTTATGGACAGCGAGGATATGGCAGGGGACAACATTCCGGTAGCCCGCCTGAGGTTTGGGCACGCGCTTGCCTCAAACCTGTGCCTGTCGGCGACCTTGCCAAGCATTCCCGGTGTGGGCGAGGGCACATTGCAGCTCATTGCGGCCGGTGATGGCAGTGTTGAAGTCACCGACCTGCTTGTGGGGGCCAGTGATATTGAGGGCTCACTCAACCTCACGGACGCGGCGGTCGGCATAGATGCCTCCCAGGTCATTCCGTCTGCAAACGTTGGGGCTTGGGGGCTTCACTCGAACGGCGTGACGCTCAGCGCCGAGAAGATCCGTGCGACCGCTGTTGGTGCCAAGAAGTTATCCGCCAAGGGTGTGACCGTGTCAGTGAAGAAGGGACGCGAGAATGCGTGCTGATTCCTCGGCAGATGACTGGGATGACCTGGACGCTTTTATTGGCGACGATGAAACGCAAAGCGAAGCGAGCGCCGAAGCGGTAGTCCAGGACGAGGGGGAGACGCCAACACGCCGTGAGGCCTTTGCCGCATGGCGCAAGTCGCGCCCGTTTTGGCCCGGCCTGCTGGTGATTATTTCTGGCATTATCATGCTTGCGCCTGCATATTTCACCATTCAGATCTCAGATCTGCTGGTGATGATCTCCACCATCTCGGGTGTATCTACGCTGCTCATTGGTGCGCTCTTGATCATGTTCGGCTTAGGGATGTGGCTGCAGCCTGCGGCGGTGGTCTACCTTGGCGTACTCAGCATTCTGGTCGCATTGGTGGCGTTGCCGACATCCAACATCGGCGGTTTTGTAGTGGGCACGCTCACTGGCATTGTCGGCGGTTCATTGGCTATCGCGTGGGAAAACGTGGAGCGCAAACCTCGAAGCAAACGGAAAGAGAATCACGTACAGGCAATGGTAACAGCGCTGGTCTGCGTTGGGGTTTGTGCGTTGAGTCTTGCAGATTTCCGGACGGTCTACGCCCAGGAAACACCACCTGCATCTGAGTCTGAACAAGCACACGTAGGGCCGGGAATTGAGGCGCTCATTCCGCCTCTGCCAGATCTTGCAGTGCCAGAGCTAGCTCTTCCGACGCTTTCACTGCCTGAGATAGCGCCGCCGGTGCCGCTACCGCCGCCGCACCTGCCCATCCCGGATTCTTTGACGGTTCCCGGTGTCGGGGAAGTGATCTCGCCGGCAACTGAGGTGGTGCCGCCACCAGGCAAGCCGACACCATCTGCAGGCACAAGCATTGTCACCGCTGACAGTGTGTCCATACTTGGCAACGTTCGCGTCACACTCGAAGACATCCAGGTTGCCGGCGCACCCAAGCGCGCACTGATCCTCACCGGCGACCGATTGGTAGCCAACAATCTGACCCTGGGCATTCCCGGCCCGAATGCCAAGGGGCTGCTCTCCACAGGGCCTGTGACTACAACAGTGTCCAATGGGCCGGTGCGCGTCATTGCTACGGGCCTGTCCGCAACGCCCGCAGTATCCGCAACACCGACGCTGCCGGTTGCTATCAACCTCGGCGGCACCGTCGGCACTGTGCTTGATCAGCTTGGCATCCCCACGGCAAACCCTGTGCCGCAGGTGAACGTGCCAGATGCTGTGATGAATGAGATCTCGCTGCGCAATGTAACCCTAGAGATGGTCAGCCTTTACGGCATGAGTTTCAATGCACCGGCAGTGCGCCTGAGCGTTGGCCGCTAAAGAGTCGGCCGCGAGCGCCGCTTCAATGTTCACGTTGCGCAGACCATGCTGCAGTTCTAGCTGTGGGGTGTCGATTTGGAGTAGCGGTATCGGCGCGGTAGTCCACTAGGAACCAACCGTTGTTGCGGTGGAAATCAACAATGGCTGTATCCGGGCCGCTTGCAAGCACGCAGCCATTCTTCTGGTGCTCCTTCTGACTCGATGTAGTGAACTGCCCAGTCGTCCCTTGCGTGAGTGACCCATCGGGGGCATCACCAGGACGGGGGCGGTGTAGTAAGAAATAGTGTCGTCATCATCTTCCTCGCTACGCCGGAAGATCAGCTCACCGATCCGTGCGAGGGTTGATCTGTGTATCGTGTTCGCGCCGCTTGTTGGGAGTCAGCGAATCTGGGCTTGCTGCAGAGATATGCAACGAGGTCACGGGCGGCCGAGACGAAGCTTGAGTTCTAGCCAACAGCCTAAAGGCTCTAGCTGTGACTGTCGCGCCGAGAACTACTTCGGGCTCTGCGGCAGGAGCACCTGCCCGGTGGCTTCCACCCGGTCGAATGCGCGGGTGACAATTGGGACCATGCGTGCCTTACGCGGCAATACCGCAAACAGTGTGCGGGTGCCACGAGCAAACAAGTTCAGACGGCGCTCGTCTTTGTCAGTCCACTCCAAGCCCACAACGTCGCGCACCTTGGTAGGCAGCAGACCGATCGCGGCCCACAGCAGCAGCTTGCCGGCAAATGGGGCAATCGGCTTCCACAGCCAGCGCGGAACATCCGGCGTGGGCGGGTCTAAAGTCAAACCGTTGACAATGCGGGAACGATCAATCGTTTCGCTGGGGCCGAGGGTGTCATACATGCGGTCCATGTATTCCACGTACTCGTTGTACGTTGTCGGTGCTCCCTCGGGTTCTGCAACACCGTAGAAGGTGTACCAGGTGCGGGACTCCTGGAAGTACTGCTCCTTTTCCTTCGCCGTCATAGCTGGGGAAAGCTTGCCCTCCAAAAGCAGCGGCATAACCGTGAAGGTTGCGTGTGCCCAGTAGTACACCTCGGGGTTTAGCGAGTGGTAGCGAGAACCGTCCGGGTGGGTACCTTTGACGTTCTTGTGAAAATCACGGATCATTGCGCCAACCTCAGGACCTTCGTAGACCGTGCGGATGATGGGGAATGCACTGCGTACGAGGCGGGCTACCTCATTGTCAAAGACGTTGGACTGCTGGACCAACGAGCGGCTAATGTCCTTCTGCGCGATCTGGAGCAGACCGGCTGAGAGCGCCACAAACAGGGAGCGCCAATCACCAAAACGGTCCCATAAAATTGAGTCCGGGCCAAGCGGTGGGAGGTTGTCAAAGTCGGCGTGGTCGCGCGTGCGTTTAGCAGTGGACGTTGGATCAAGGGCGGTCATCTGGATCTCCTTCGTGGGTTAGTGGCGTGCTGCCCGGCGGTCTTCTTGGACATAGTTTGATGCCTGCTTAAACGCGTGCGGGTACGCGTCGAACTCCTGCAGAACTGATTTGAGGCCGCTGAGCATTCCCGGCTGGACCAACCACCGATCCTGTTTGACAGTGATGGCACCTGGCCCGCGGATTTCCAGCTGGCGTACGTAGCGGCGGCAGTAATCTGCACGTGCCTCGGCTACCGCCATGGACTTTCCCTTTAGGCGCGCATCGGAGGCATGCGGACCGTCTACAAACAGCAGGTTCGGCGGGCCAACAACTTCAACGCCGTGGTGCAGATATAACTCGTCGACGTTCTGGTTCTTCCGACCGGGAACCTCGATCCACGGTGAAGGTTCCCCGGTGGCGCGCACCAGCACGTCGAAGGATTCTTGCGTTTCTGTGCCGTCCGGGCCGACAACGGTCAGGACCCATTTGCCTTCCGGCTCATCAAAATGTGCAGCGGTGACCTCAGTGGAGCCGCGAAAGACAGCGCCGCTGGCCTTTACGGGTGCCGTGAGGTGTTTGACCATCGATGCGGGCGAACCGTCCGTGCGCGTGATCTTCAAATACGGCGTGCGGTGGTGGTAGCGGCGGGACACATCCTGAGCACCAGGATCAAGGAAGCGTCCCCCGATGACGTTGCGTCTCTCAAACAGCACAGTATCGAATCCTGAGAACGCACATTCTGCGGCTGCGCTCGATCCGGCTACGCCTGCGCCAATTACTGCCACAGTGGGGCGTCGGTAAGGTTTGAACATAGGTGGCACCTCGAAATGCAATCCTTGAAATTTCTTAGATCATAAATGAGGCAGCAACGGCTGTGTGGCCTTTTAGCGCTAAATAATTAACGCTGAAAATCAACCACGACGCGAGTCGGGTTTTCCAACACGTACACGTGGAACGGCAGCTGCTGGTCAAGGCCGATGACGTATTGCGTATCTGCCTCGAACACGCCACCGTGCACGACGTTAATCACGTGTCCTGCGCCGACGCCAACTGGTCCGCCTGCCAGAAGATCTTCACGCGGACTCATCATCGCCATCGGGGTGCCTTGGATCATGATCTCCAGAAACGCGTTGCCAGGGACCTCCATCGGCAGTCCCGAGGCCTGTTGACGAGGATCCGGGTTATAGGCCGCGATCACGCCAGGCAGGCCAGTTCCGGAGTATTCGAACACCACCCGATCTACCTCAGCGTGAGTGCCAGCGCGCACGTCCTGAATCACAAGTTCCGGGTAGCCCTGGGAAGCCAGCATCACACGATCCTGTGTAAACACACTCTGCGCCTGGGCGTTGTTTGCAGGTTGTACGACGGTTGCTTCCTTCGTTGCAACCGAGGTGGTCGGTTGCTCCGTGGTGCTACGCGTAGTGGTCACGTTTTCCTGCGTCACGGCCTGCGGGGTTGGCTCCGGGGCTACCGACTGTGTGCAGGCGCTCAACGCCAGCGGAAGCAGGAGCATTATGCTTATCAACGCTCTGTTCATACCTCAACCATATAGAAGCGGAGGCAACGTGGCTGTGGAAACAACGGTGAAAAAGACGGTGAAAGTTGGCGTTCTTGGCGCGAAGGGGCGCGTGGGTTCGGCGGTTGTCGCGGGCGTTAACGCGGCCGAAGATCTGGAGCTAGTCGCCGAAATTGGCCAGGGGGATAGCCTTGAACAGCTCGTTGACGCTGGGGCAGAAGTCATTGTGGATTTCACAACCCCGAACGCCGTGATGGCCAATCTGGAGTTTTGCATTTCCAATGGCATTCACTGCGTGGTGGGTACCACGGGGTTTGATGAGGCTCGCTACGAGCAGGTGCGCAAGTGGTGTGCCGCGTCTGACGGCGTCGGTGTGCTCATTGCGCCAAACTTCGCCATCTCTGCTGTGTTAACCATGGCCTTTGCCAAGCAGGCAGCACCGTTTTTTGAGTCCGCTGAGGTTGTGGAGTATCACCACCCGAACAAACTCGATGCGCCAAGCGGCACTGCGTTTAAGACGGCACAGGGGATCGCGGCGGCGCGTCGTGAAGCATCAATGGCCCCCATGCCGGATGCGACGGAGCAGTCCCTTGAGGGTGCACGCGGGGCGAACGTGGATGGTGTCCAGGTCCACGCTGTGCGCATGACCGGCATGGTGGCGCACGAGGAAGTGATCTTTGGCACCACGGATCAGTCCCTGACCATTCGTCAGGATTCCTACGGTCGCGAGTCCTTCGTGCCAGGTGTGCTCACTGGTGTCCGCCAGGTAGCAGACCACCCGGGCTTGACTATCGGCCTAGACACCTACCTGGGGCTGTAACACATGGCCGTGGAATCAAAGCTTGACGTGCAGCTCATTGCCACCTCCCAATTCTCTATGCCAACTGGCGTGGACTGGGAGGTAGATGCGGAGGCCACAGACGCGGAAGCCATCGTGGAGTTCGCTGGTAGGGCGTGCTACGAAACCTGGGACAAACCTAACCCGCACACTCGAGCAAATGACGCGTATCTTCGCCACATCATTGATGTCGGGCATGACGCACTGTTAGAACACGCAACCGCAACTGTCTATATCCGTGGGCTTTCGCGTGCTGCCGGCAATGAACTTTTGCGTCACAGACACTTGTCCTTCTCACAGCTGTCACAGCGCTTCGTGCACTCCGGTGATGGGGAAGTCATTGTGCCGGACGTTATTGCAGAAGATGAGTCGTTGCACCGCATGTTCCTTGCCGCGGTAGATGAGGCTCGTTTTGTTCACGACGAGTTGCTGCACGCCTTAGAGGAAAACTTGGCGAGCGAGCCGAACGCCCTGTTGCGAGCGAAGAAAGCACGTCAGGCTGCGCGCGCAATCTTGCCAAACGCCACTGAGACCCGCTTCGTGGCCACCGGTAACTTCCGGGCGTGGCGCGAATTCATTGCCGCACGCGCCTCCGAGCACGCTGACGTGGAGATTCGCACGTTGGCTATTGCGTGCCTGAAGCTTTTGCAAGAGGCCTCGCCAGTGCTGTTTAGCGATTTTCTGATCAGCGAATTGGCTGATGGTACGCGCATGGCTACCAGTCCTTACGTATAAATCAGGCACGATTTGTGGAAGAACTTGCCCGCTGTTGGTGTGCTCTTGTCCAAACTCGGGAGTGAAACAGGGTAGTCTATTGGCCCATGGGCACATCATTGATAGCTAACCGCGGCGCTGAGACGTTCGGCACCGCCTGTGTCGCGATGGTCACTCCGTTTGATGAAGACGGCAAACTCGATCTCGCAGCCGGGCGCAGGTTGGCTGCCCACCTTGTGGACAATGGGCTGGACGCACTAGTCCTCGCCGGCACAACCGGTGAATCCCCAACCACCACCACTGAAGAAAAGGTCGCTTTACTTCAGGCGGTCAAGGAGGAAGTGGGCGACCGTGCCAAGCTGATCGCTGGCGCGGGCACGAACAGTACGGCTAGTACGATTGAGCTGGCGAAAGCGTCTGCAGATGCTGGCGCTGACGCCCTTTTGGTAGTCACCCCGTATTATTCCAAGCCTTCGCAGGAGGGCGTCTACGCTCACTTCGCGGCAGTTGCAGGTGCGACGGATTTGCCGATCTGTCTGTATGACATTCCGGGCCGTTCTGGCATTCCTATTGACGGAAGCGTGATCACACGCCTCGCCGAGCTGGAGACCGTGCAGGCAGTCAAGGATGCGAAGGGTAACTTCGCGGAGGCGTCGGCACTGATCCAAGGCACTGACCTTGCTTGGTACTCGGGCGATGACCCGTTGAACCTGCCGTGGTTAGCAATGGGTGCGACTGGCTTTATCTCCGTGGTGGGGCACGCGGCGCCGCGTGCTCTGCGGGAATTGCTCACAAGTTTTGAGGCTGGCGACCTCGCCCGTTCGAGGGAGATTAACGCCAACATCATTAACGTGCTAGCACACCATCAGGCTGTAATGGGTGGTGTCACATTCGCGAAAGCAGCCTTGCGTTTGCAGGGCATTGAGGTCGGAGATCCCCGCCTGCCAGTCGCACCGGCGACCGAGGCACAGGTTGCGGCGCTCCGACATGACATGGAGAAAGTTGGAGTCCTCTAAATATGAATGAACCCCGTAACCGCGCACGCAAAGTTACGCGCAAAGCCGGGCCGCCGGAGGCTGCAGACCAGCAGCCCGTATTCCAGGCACCTGATACCCCAGCCGCCCAAGAGGGCGGCGATTTTGGTGTAGATAACAACACCAACGGCGGCGGCCGTGGCGGAAACAACGGCGGAAATAACGGCGGAAATAGCAATGGCAACAAGGGTGGCCAGGGCCAGAGCCAGAACCAGAGCCAAAATCACGGCAGTGGCAATGGTCGCCGCCGTCGCGGCCGCGGTCGTGGTGGCAATCACGGTGGCGAGGGTCGCGGTGAGCGTCGTAACCCAATGAAGTCGATGCAGGGTGCTGACCTGACCAAGCGTCTGCCAGCACCGCCGAAGCCGGCGAACAACACGCTGCGGATCTACGCGCTTGGTGGTATTTCCGAGGTTGGTCGAAACATGACCGTCTTCGAGTACAACGGCCGCCTGCTGGTTGTGGACTGTGGCGTGCTGTTCCCGAACTCTGGTGAGCCGGGGGTGGACTTGGTGCTGCCTGATTTTGGTCCGATTGAAAACAAGCTGGACAAGATCGAGGCGCTGATTGTTACCCACGGCCACGAGGACCACATTGGTGCGATCCCGTGGCTGCTGAAGCTGCGTCATGATATCCCGATTTACGCATCCCGCTTCACCAACGCGCTGATTGCTGCAAAGACGCAGGAGCACCGCCAGCGTCCGAAGCTGCATGAGGTAAACAAGGACTCTGACATCAATGTCGGACCGTTCCGCGTGCGCTTCTGGCACGTGAACCACTCCATTCCGGAGTGCTTGGGTGTGTCCATCAAGACTGGTGCCGGCCACGTTGTCATGACTGGTGACGTGAAGTTGGACCAGACGCCGTATGACGGCAAGCCCACGGATGTCCCGGCCCTTGCTCGCTACGGCGATGAGGGCATCGACCTGTTCATGTGTGACTCCACTAACGCCACTATTCCGGGTATTTCTTCCTCGGAGGCGGGCATTGAGGAAACCCTGACCCGTTTGGTGAGCCAGGCTCGCCAGCGTGTTGTGATCTCGTCTTTCGCCTCCAACGTGGCGCGTGTTCAGATGGCTATTAATGCTGCTGTGGCGAACAACCGGAAGGTGGCGTTCAACGGCCGTTCCATGATGCGCAACATGGAGATTGCGGAGAAGATGAGCCTGCTCAAGGCTCCGAAGGGTACCATCATCCCGATCGACGAGGCCGCCAAGATGGCCCCGCACAAGACGGTACTGATCACCACTGGTACGCAGGGTGAGCCAATGGCAGCACTGAGCCGTTTGTCGCGCCGTGAGCACCGCCAGATCACGATTCGTGATGGTGACACGATCATCTTCTCCTCCTCGCTCATCCCGGGCAACGAGGAAGCAGTCTTCGCGGTGATCAACAACCTCGCCCAGATCGGTGCGAACGTGATCACCAATGCGGAAGCACACGTCCACGCCTCTGGCCACGGTTATGCGGGTGAACTGCTTGCGCTGTACAACGCTGCACGTCCTACGTGCGCGATGCCGGTGCACGGCGAGTGGCGTCACATGCGTGCCAACAAGGAACTTGCTATTTCTACCGGCGTGCGCCCAGAGAACACCGCACTTGCACAAAACGGTGTGGTTGTGGACATGACCAAGGGCAAGATCAAGGTTGTGGGCCAGTACCAGGTGGGCCAGCTCTATGTTGATGGCGAAACCATGGGTGATGTGGACCTGGATGTGCTGGCGGATCGTACTTCGCTGGCTGCAGGTGGTGCGTTGTCCATCACGTGTGTGATTGATGATCGCACGGGCCGACTCCTGCAGTCACCAACTGTGTCTACCACTGGTTGGTCTGATGATGACCGTGAGTTCAACAAGAAGCTCGTCGAAGCTGTTGAGGCAGTGATGGATGACTTGGCTGCTCAGGGTGAGAATGACGCGATGCGTATGGTGCAGCAGCTGCGCCGTAAGGTCGGCCGTGCCATTGCGCAGAAGTACAAGCGTGAGCCGGTGATTTTGCCAACTATCGTCCCAATGGCTGCCGACCTCGACCCAGTTGATGACGATGACGTGAAGGCATCTCGCGAGTCGCTGTAACCCTTAAATGATGCACGTTCTACCCCCTTAGGCCCACAAAAAATAATGTGGCCTAGGGGGTAGACACGTTTTGGCGGGCCGTGTAAAAATCTGGGGCATGAGGACTGCAACAAGAACTGCAAAGAAGACTGCTGGACTGTTGGCGGCTGCTGCGACTGCAGCCACGATGATGCTTGCGCCCGCAGCACTTGCGGACCAGGATGTGGATTGGACGGGTGGCCGCCCGTTGCCACCGGGGACCGAGGTTCCTTTCGAGCCCGGCTACGCCTCGGCATGGAAACTCTATGACGTGATTCGTCCGGGGGATCCGAACTTCCGTAATCCCAGCGTGCAGGGTATTCGGGTGATTGGTAGCTATGAGAAGGACACCATCATGTGTTTGATGAACGCCAAGGGTGGTGTTAGCGGTTGCTACGTTGACGGCAAGCCAGCTACTGACCTTGGCTGGGGTCCGGGCGGCATCCAGGTGACTGTGGATCCAACCGTTGCGCAGATCGCCCCGATCATCCGCAGCTACAACGACATGAGCAGGCAGCTGTCTAGCGGGAGCGGCTCTTCGCTGCCGTTCTAAGGGGAGCAGTTCAGTCTCGGGGCGGCTAGGCTAGGGCCATGACTTTTGCACAAAGAGAGCGTGAGCGTCTTGGGCTTTTGCTTCTGGACGTTGGCCCGGACGCCCCAACCCTCAACCACGGCTGGGACACCCAAGATTTGGCTGTGCATTTGTTGATCCGTGAACGCAAACCGTGGGCAGCACCGGGCATTTTGATCTCGGCGGCCAAGCCGCTGTTAGAACGCGAGACGCAAAAGCAAAAGGCGCGCCCGTATGAGGATGTAGTACGTGAATGGGCGGCCGGACCGCCGACGCTGCTTGCGGCTGTAGATGCGAAGATGAATGGCGCTGAGCATTTCATCCACCACGAGGATGTGCGGCGGGGTAGGGGAGAAGTTCAGCCGCGTGAGTTCAGCAAGGCAGTCAATACTGATCTGATGCGTTACGTGAAACGCTTTGCTGCGTTGACGTTGCGTGGCAATGAGGTACCTGTGGTGCTTACCCCAGAGGATCTGCCGCCTATTACTGCTGGTGGGAAAGCTGGAGTGGCTGAGCGGGGGGATAACGTGCTTCGCGTCAGTGGTGTGCCGGGCGAATTGTTGCTTTGGGTGTCAGGCAGAGACGCTGTGGATGTAGCTTTTAGCGGCAATACGTCGGCACTTGAGGGGCTCAAGCGACAGATTTAGAACTCCTATGTCGGTGTGGCAACTGGGGCAGATGTGACTTGAGGTATTAGAGTTACACCCATGTCTGTCAAAAACCCGGCACCACGTTCGCCGCGCTCGCACCCCGCCTCGAGGGGGACTTCGGGTAGTCGCTACGCGTCCACGCGCGATCGCGATTACGGTGCACCAGCGTCCATGACACATCCGCCGACGTCATCTATGGTGGCCGCGGATACTGCTAATGAGCGCGTTGGGTCTGCCACAAGGGTGGTTGGCAGTACGTTGGGCTCTGCAACCCGCTGGGTGGGGTCTGCGGTTGCAGGCTTGGGGTCGGGATTGAGCAACCGGCGCCGGAAGCGCGATGAAGAGGAAGCGGACTTTAATCCGTTTGACTCTTCGTTTGATGATGCTGAGTTTGATGATGCTGAGCAGGAAGATGTACCGCGCAGGAGAAGGTCGCGCGCAAAGGTGGAAGTCGAGGAGGAACCGGCAGATCCCATGAGGGAACGTGACAGCGAAGATATCAATGTTCACGCAGATGCATGGGGCCTGGTGCTTATCGGACTTTCCGCGATCATTGGTGCGTCCGTATGGATGGATATCGCAGGCCCAGTTGGCGGTGTTATTGCACAGGCTTGCCATTGGGTGATTGGCGCTGGTGCGCTGATTTTGCCGATTGTCCTCGTGGGTATTGCGATTGCGTTGATGCTCAATGTCAGTACGCCCAATGCGGTACGAGGCCGGGTAGCACTGGGCATCAGCATTATCGCGGTGGGAATGCTGGGCATGATTCACGTGTTTGCGGGAACTCCGGCGGATTGGGAGACACGCAAGATTGCCGGCGGCGCCATCGGCACACTCGTCGGTGGTGTCCTGTCTGTGGCCTTTACTCCGTTTGTGGCTGTGCCACTGCTCGCGCTGCTCATCGTGTACGGAGCGCTGAAGACAACCGGTATTACTACGCGTCAGACCTATGACTACCTGGTTGGGCTCTTTAGCCGACTGCGTGAGAAGGGTGAGGAAGAGTTCTTCGAGGATGAGGACGCTGGCGGTGATGACCGCTACCGTCACGTTGACCGAGACCTGGAGGACATAGCTGAGGGGCGCGAACGTCGCCCGCGTGATTCGGAAGCAACGACGGTGGTTGAGCGCCCGCGTCCGGCACGTCGTCCGCGAGTACGTCCGACGCCGGCGCCTGCTCCTGCACCAACCCGCACGCCGATGGATAACTACCCTGCAGGCGGTGACATGGGTGAAGACACCAGGAGCCTGACGAGTCCCGACACAGTCTATGACTTCGCCGACGACGTAACTCATGACACAGCCGAAGAAACTCGGGTCCTGGACCGTGAGCCTGCAACGAGGCCGCAGCCTGCAACTGCCGCGCCGGATGCGGTGGGCACCTCACGTGAGGCGATGCGCCAGGCCATCCTCGCGCGCAGTGGTGTCGATGCGGCTGCGGTGGAGAAAGCCAGCGCACCAGCAGCGCCGGCGGAGTCTGCGCAGCAGGAGGCGCGAAAGGTGGCGACGGGGGAGTACACGTTGCCGTCGACAAGCCTGCTGGTGCCCGGCAATGCACCGAAGACGCGCACTGAGGCCAACGACCGCATGATCGAGGCCATCACGGACGTCTTCGATGAATTTCACGTGGACGCGACCGTCACCGGTTTCAGCCGTGGCCCGACAGTGACCCGCTACGAGGTTGAGCTGGGACCAGGTGTGAAGGTGTCCAAGATCACCAACCTCCAATCCAACCTGGCCTACGCCGTAGCAACGGATAACGTGCGTCTGCTGACCCCGATCCCCGGTAAGTCTGCAGTGGGTATTGAGGTGCCCAACCAAGACCGTGAGATGGTGCGCCTGCGTGACGTACTGGATGCCCCGAAGGTTGCAGCAGACCCGGATCCGATGCTTATCGGCCTAGGCAAGGACATTGAAGGCGACTTCGTTTCCGCAAGCGTGCAGAAAATGCCGCACCTGCTGGTTGCCGGTTCGACCGGTTCCGGTAAGTCGGCATTTGTGAACTCTATGCTGGTTTCGCTGCTTACCCGTGCAACGCCGGAGGAAGTGCGTCTGATTTTGGTGGACCCGAAGATGGTGGAGCTGACACCATACGAGGGCATTCCGCACCTGATTACGCCGATTATCACCCAACCGAAGAAGGCGGCGGCTGCGTTGCAGTGGTTGGTTGAGGAGATGGAGCAGCGCTACATGGACATGAAGTCTGCGCGCGTGCGCCACATCAAGGACTACAACCGCAAGGTTTTAAGTGGCGAGATCACGGCACCTGCCGGCTCTGAGCGTGAAATGCGTCCGTACCCCTTCATCGTTTGTGTGGTGGATGAGCTTGCGGATCTGATGATGACGGCGCCGAAGGAGATCGAAGACTCCATCGTGCGCATCACACAGAAGGCTCGTGCCGCCGGTATTCACTTGGTGCTGGCAACGCAGCGTCCCTCGGTAGACGTGGTTACCGGACTGATTAAGACCAACGTGCCGTCGCGACTGGCGTTTGCAACCTCGTCGTTGACGGACTCGCGAGTGATCTTGGACCAAGCGGGTGCTGAGAAACTCATCGGTATGGGCGATGGCTTGTTCATCCCGCAGGGTGCTGGCAAGCCGCAGCGTTTGCAGGGTGCGTTTGTTACGGATGAGGAAATCCAGGCGGTTGTAGACGCCGCGAAGTCCCAGGACGAACCCGAATACGTCGAAGGTGTCACCGAGGACAAGCAGTCCGAGGCCAAGGTCATTGATGATGACATTGGTAAAGACCTCGATGACCTGCTCGAAGCGGTGGAGCTTGTGGTTACTTCCCAGCTGGGGTCTACCTCCATGTTGCAGCGCAAGCTGCGGATCGGCTTTGCCAAAGCAGGTCGCCTGATGGATCTCATGGAATCCCGTGGCGTTGTCGGCCCGTCCGAGGGCTCGAAGGCCCGCGAAGTGCTGGTCAAACCCGAGGAGCTTGAGACGATCATCTGGATGATCAAGGGCGCCGATCCTGCCGAAGCGCCGAAGGAGGAGCTTTTGCTTGACGACGCCACCGACGCCGCCACCACCGACACTGGCCCCGGCTCCGGCCCCGGCGACTCCGATACACACACTGTAACCGCCACATATAACCCAACCGGCGGGGCGTTCTAGGTCATGCGGGTGAACCTGATGTAGCATTGCCCCTCGTTGGAGGGGAGTACCCCGCAAGTGCTCTGGATCGTCAACACGGTGCTTGAAGTTCTTCAACTTCAAACCCCGGTCCGAGCAGCCCGCCGCTCGTGCAGGTGGGGGAGACCTCCGGTCAGTTATTCGTACTATGGACCGGAGGTTGACGCACATATGCATGTGCCTTTGTCTATCTGGCTGATCACATCCGCCGTGATCCTTGGCTTCTTCATCTTCGACTTTGTTTCCCACGTGCGCACCCCGCACGAGCCGTCCATGAAAGAATCCGGCGGCTGGGCCGCGTTCTACATGCTCATGGCCTGCCTTTTCGGCGGGATTGTGTGGTGGCTGTGGGACGCGGAACACAGCATCCAGTTCTTCACGGGTTACATCACGGAGCTTTCGCTTTCCGTAGATAACCTGTTTGTGTTTGCGCTGATCATGGGTGCATTTAAGATCCCGCGCGCGTACCAGCAGAAGGTGCTGCTGATCGGCATTGTGATGGCGCTGATCTTCCGACTGCTGTTCATTTTGCTTGGTGCCGTGATTATCGAGGCATGGTCGGACGTGTTCTACCTCTTCGCCGCCTTCCTCATCTATACCGCGATCAAGCTTGTCTACGACGAAGCCACGGACCAAGAGGATCCGGACCCGAACGACATGCTCGTGGTCAAGACCTTGCGCAAGGTCATCCCGGTGACCAGCTCGTACCACGGTGACCGACTGGTATCACGCACACAGGTTGGCAAGCGGGCTGTAACCCCGCTGTTCGTCGCGCTGCTGTCCATTGGCTTTATCGACGTGATGTTCGCCTTCGATTCCATCCCGGCCATCTACGGCATCACCCAGGAAGCGTTCCTGGTGTTCACTGCCAACGCGTTTGCGCTGCTTGGTCTGCGTCAGCTCTACTTCCTGCTGAACGGTCTGCTGGACAAACTCGTCTACCTGCCATACGGCCTGGCAGTCGTGCTCGGCTTCATCGGTGTGAAGCTGCTGCTGCACGCCATGCATGAGAACAATCTGTCCTTCATCAACGGCGGAGAGGGCTTGGGCGTGCCGGAAATCGGGACGGTCACCTCCCTCGGCGTGATTGTCGGAGTACTCGTAGTGACTGCAATTGCGTCCGTAATCAAGGACCGTGCAGATCTCAAGGCTGGGCGCCGTCAACCGGACGACAAGAAGTACCACGTTGACTTTGATGACCACGGTAACCGTCGCAAAGTGGACAAGTTCGGCCACCATATCGAGTGGATTGATGATCCGGCGACCTCCGGAAAGGGCGACCACACAGCGACCGGTTCACGCGAAACCGATCACTTGCATGTCGCCCGCGGCGGCAAGAAGAGTTAGGTGAAGATATTTGCAACGGGGTTCCATTCGCGGATATCCCGGTTCGCAAGCGCATTGGCAGCTACATACGGGTCCTGATTCATCAACGCTTCTGCCTCTGCAATTCCAGCGGTATCTGGCAGCTGAATGATGATCAGGGCCTGTCCACCCTCGAGGTATGGCCCGGAGCCGACGATCTTTCCAGCCTTAAGGAGACCTGCGATGAACTCGCGGTGTTTTGGCCGCGTGGCGTCTACAAGCTCAGCGTCAGAGGCATAGGTATAGGTGCAAGCGAAATATCTCATGAATGGCAGTCTAGGGTGGATGGCGTGAGTAACGCTATGGCCAAGCAGTCCAATTGGAATCTGCCAAACATATTGACCAGTCTGCGCATCCTGTTTATCCCAGTATTCGCCTGGTTGGTTCTCGATCAGCGCTGGTGGTGGGCCTTCGGTCTCTTTGTTGCACTGATGATTACAGACAAACTGGATGGCGATATTGCCCGCGCCCGTGGTCTGGTTACGGATTTCGGCAAAATCGCTGACCCGATTGCAGACAAAGCGCTGATGATCACCGCCATGGTCACGCTCAATATCGCATCCACCTTGCCGGTGTGGATCACCGTGCTGATTGTGGCGCGCGAGTTGGGTATTACGTTCTGGCGCATGTGGATGCTGCGGTGTGGTCGCGTCGTCCCGGCGTCGAAAGGCGGCAAGCTCAAGACCGTCCTGCAGACCGTGGGTATTGCGCTTTACCTTTGCCCGCTGCCGGCGTGGATGGATATTCCTACACTCGTAGTGATGATCATTGCCGCAGCCGTGACAGTGGTCACCGGTGTCCAGTATCTGATTGACGCGGAGAAAGCTAATGCTTGAGCCTTTGGTTGTAGACGCCCTGCGAAAACACTCCCAAACCATTTCCTTTTGTGAGTCGCTGACCGCAGGTTTGGCCAGCGCTCGTGTTGCAGCCATCCCTGGAGCATCGGACGTGCTGCGCGGCGGTTTGATCACTTACGCCACGGATCTGAAGGTTGCACTCGCTGGGGTAGAAGCTGACGTTGTGCAGCGCGAAGGAGTGGTCTCCGCTGCAGTTGCACGTGAAATGGCTCGTGGCTGCCGGCAAGCCTGCGGCAGTGACTGGGCAGTGGCTCTAACTGGCGTGGCAGGCCCTGACCTCCAAGATGGTCACCCGGTGGGCGAGGTCTGGATTGGCCTTGCTGGGCCGAACTGGACTGCATCTAGCTTGGCTGCGGATTTGTTGCCGGCGAACCAGACCCGATATGCATTAGTTCCGGATGCGCCTGAGCCGCAGCGTGTGATTGCCGGAACCCGCAATGACATCAGGAATTCAGCCGTGGATGCTGCACTGATCGGGGTCTTGCATGCACTTGGGGAACAAACTACGGGGTTGATCCGTTAGGAATCATGATGGCAACAACGACTCTGCTTTTAGACCAACCGTTAACCACCGCGCCGCTAATCCGAACCGCGCCGGTGAAGGAACCTCTGCTGCGTGAGGCACTGGGGATGTCGCTGCGCGCATTTCGCGCGGACAAGGGCGTGTCACTTCGTGAGCTAGCGACCCAGGCTTTGGTTTCTCCGGGCTACCTCTCTGAGCTGGAGCGGGGCCGTAAGGAAGTGTCCTCGGAGGTGCTCGCCTCCATCTGCCAGGCGCTTGACACCACGGTGTCTGAGGTCCTGCTCGAAGCTGTGGCAAATCTCTCCCTGCCCTCTTTGACGGAGGAATTGCGCACCACGACTCCGGCTGCGGCAGAGGCCTAGCACCGCTAGAGAGCGCCCCACTGGGGTGGGGCATAGATTGTTTAGAGGTCTTGCGTAAGCGGGGAGTCGGCATCGCGTCTACAGTTGTTACGCAGAAACATCATTTTCCACGAAAGGTTTATCTAACCAATGGCGAATCCGTTCAAGAAGTTCTGGAACTACCTGATGGCGCTTTTCGACAGCAAGATCGAGGAGAACGCTGACCCGAAGGTCCAGATTGAGCAGGCAATTAATGAGGCTCAGCGCCAGCACCAAGCGCTGAGCCAGCAGGCAGCTGCTGTGATTGGCAACCAGCGTCAGCTGGAGATGCAGCTTAACCGCCGACTGGAGGATGTGGAGAAGCTGCAGGCCAACACTCGCCAGGCACTGCAGCTGGCTGACAAGGCTCGCGCTGACGGTAACGCACAGAAGGCGCAGGAATACGAAAACGCTGCTGAGGCGTTTGCTGCACAACTGGTGACTGCGGAGCAGGGTGTTGAAGACACCAAGCAGCTGCATGACCAGGCACTGCAGCAGGCATCTTCCGCGAAGCAGGCAGTTGAGCGCAACGCTGCTCAGCTGCAGCAGCAGGTGAACGAGCGTACGAAGCTTCTGAGCCAGCTTGAGCAGGCCAAGATGCAGGAGAAGGTCTCTGAGACCATGCAGTCCATGAACGCTATTACTGCGTCGGGCCCGAACCTGGATCAGGTGCGTGACAAGATTGAGCGCCGCTACGCCAACGCTCTTGGCCAAGCAGAGTTGGCCCAGAACTCTATCCAGGGCCGTATGGCTGAGGTAGAGCAGGTCGGTATCCAGATGGCTGGTCACGGCCGCCTGGAGCAGATCCGTGCTGAGATGGCCGGTGAGCTGACTTCTGGCGCGAAGCCTGCGATTGAGCAGGGCAACAACGCAGGCGCCGAGGTTTCTGATGACGCAGTGGCGCAGCGTATGCGCGAACTGCGCGGCGAGTAGCGTTTAGGCTTGCGGGTTAATCAACCGCGCCGCGGGCGACAAGTGCTTCCGCAATCATGCGGGCGCGTCGCACGGCGCGGATAACCAGGGGGGTACCAAAAGCGGCCACTGAGAAGCCAGCGCCACGCGCTTTGCGCGCGTCAAGCACCTCGTTGGCCGTTTGAAGCATCAGGGGGATTAAACGGATCGTCAGTGCAATAGTCAAGCTGATCAGATCTACTGGCACACCGAAGCGGGCAAGCGGCCGCAATGCCTTATCAAGGGAGTCAAGCAGTGCTTCGACAGTGGTTGTCAGGGTAAGCAGGTTCGCCGCCGCGATGGTGGCTAGCAGAGAGACCATGCTGGTCAGTGCTGCATCGAGTCCGTTCTGCCACACCAAAAATACGCCTAGGAGAATCAAGACTGGCAGCAGTGGTACCAACTGGCGCCACGCTATCTTCATGGGGATCCGCGCCCAGATGTAAAGCGCCAACACCAACGCCAGGGCAATCATGGATTGCCATGGGGAATTTGGCACAAACGTTGCAACGATGATGAATACCACCAGCGCCACAAACTTCCACGCAGGATTCGCGCGGTGCAGCCACGTAGTGCCGGGGATATAGACGCCTAAAGGGAGTTCTCTAATCACGGCTTTGTTTCCATCAGGTCGATGTAGAAATCGATGGCGGCGTTCGGGGTGCCGTCGAAAAGGAGCTGCGAATCATTCAGCACCAGCACGCGGTCGAAGTCCCGCAGCATGTCCAGATCATGTGTCACGACAATGAGCTGCTGTTTAAGCGCCATGAGCTCACGGATGATGCGGCGCCGATTGCGAAGATCTAGAAGCGTGGTTGGCTCGTCGCAAATAATGGTTTCCGGCTCAGTGACCAGGACTGATGCGAGTGCAAGTATTTGCTTCTCACCGCCGGAAAGCGTGTGAGGGGAGTGCTCGGCGTGGTTAGCCAGTCCGAATCGCTCAAGAACAGCACCAACGCGTAACTGGAGCTCGGCGCGGGGCAGCTTGAAACGGCGCAACGAAAACGCGACATCATCGGCTACACGCGGCATCACAATCTGGTTCTCCGCATCGGAGAATACGAAGCCGACCTGTTTGCGGATCGTCTTTGCATCCTTCGTGGTAGACATACCGTTTACAAGCACGTCACCTTCAGTTGGGTCGATCAAGCCGTTAATCAGGCGCACAGCGGTGGATTTGCCAGAGCCGTTGGAGCCGATGATGCCAATGCGCTGCTCAGTAAGGGTGAAGCTAAGCGGCGCGAGGATCTGTTTACCGTCGTAGGTAACTGCTGCGCCGCGGAACTCGATGGTGGGCATTAGCGCTTGCCGCGAAGGTCAGGAAACGCAGCGTGAACTGCAAGGGCGATTGCGATCATAACGGCCACCTTGATGGCGTCCGGCAACAGGAACGGTATCTGGGCGGCCCACGCGGCACCGAAGGAAAGATCCAGGCGAATCATCATGCCGAACACGCCAAAGAGGTACTGCAAAAACAGGCCGAGGTAGCCCGCGACGATGAGCATGCCGGTGGTTACAGCGCGGTTTGCGGAAAACGGCGCACGGTAGGCGATTGCTCCAGCGACAAGCGCTGCAATGAGATATCCAACGAGGTAGCCCACGGTGGGACCGCCAAGTGCGGCGATAGTGGTGCGCCCACCCGCAAGTACCGGGAAGGCAAGGCCCACTGCCAAGAAAAGCAACGTGGTGAGGAACCCGCGGCGGCTGCCCAAGACGAGGGCCGCCAGGATCACAGCGGCGTTTTGCAGGACGATCGGCACACCGAATACTCCGGCGGGGATGGCAACAAAACCAAGCACCATGATGATGGCAGCGAAGACGGCGATGTAGGCGATATCAGTTGCAGTTGCGTTAGAGCTGCGGGACGTTGAGGCTGTATTTGCCTGGGGAGATTGAGAGTAGGTCATGCGAAAAATCTACCTGAACACTGTTCAATGCGTGGTAATCAGGGGTACTTAGGTAGGTTGGCCGTATGCGATTGACGGAATTCCACCAGCTTGTACGTGATGAGTTTGGCCCGGAGCGTGCGGAATGGATTATCCACTCCCAAGTGCTTGCCTCTAGTAACTTGACGGCAGGCGAGCTCATCGAAAGTGGTGTCGATCCTCGTGAGGTGTGGGAGGGGCTGTGCAATGCCTTTGACGTGCCCGCAGAACGGCGTTTGGGAGTAGACCGGCCCGGGAAATAATATTTCGCGCACCTACCTTTAATCGAACACCCTTGCGTGTAAGGTGTTTCGTGTGTGCTTAAGGAAATTAGGATGAATTTCGGCTGCGAGGGAACCGAACCACTGGTAGCCAACGTCTAATACCTATAAGCAATAAAAATCCTAAGGAGAAAAACATGGCTGCAAAGAAGAAGACCGCTGCTGCGGGCAATGACCGCCAAAACGCACTTGATGCGGCAATGGCAATGATTGAGAAGGACTTTGGCAAGGGTGCGATCATGCGCCTGGGCGAGGACAAGCGCCCGCCAATTCAGTCCATCTCCTCCGGCAACACTGCAATCGACGTTGCTCTTGGCATTGGTGGCTGGCCCCGGGGGCGTGTTGTAGAGATCTACGGGCCGGAGTCTTCGGGTAAAACGACGGTGGCATTGCACGCCATCGCCCAGGCACAAAAGGCTGGCGGTATCGCTGCGTTTATTGACGCGGAGCACGCACTTGATCCGGACTACGCGGCGAAACTGGGCGTAGATACGGATAACCTGCTGGTTTCCCAGCCAGATACCGGTGAACAGGCTCTGGAAATTGCAGACATGCTGGTGCGCTCCGGCGCCATTGACATCATTGTGATTGACTCCGTGGCAGCGCTTACGCCGAAGGCGGAAATTGAAGGCGAGATGGGGGATAGCCACGTTGGTCTGCAGGCCCGCCTGATGTCTCAGGCACTGCGCAAGATGACCGGTGCGCTGTACAACTCCGGCACTACCGCCATCTTTATCAACCAGCTGCGTGAAAAGATTGGCGTGATGTTTGGCTCCCCGGAGACCACAACGGGCGGTAAGGCACTGAAGTTCTACGCATCCGTGCGCTGTGACGTGCGCCGAATCCAGACGCTGAAGGACGGCCAGGATTCCATTGGTAACCGCACCAAGCTCAAGGTGGTCAAGAACAAGGTGTCCCCGCCGTTTAAGATCGCGGAGTTCGACATCATGTACGGCGAGGGCATTTCGCGCGAAAGCTCCATCATTGACATGGGCGTGGACAACGGCATTGTGAAGAAGTCCGGCTCTTGGTTTACCTACGAAGGTGAGCAGCTGGGCCAGGGTAAGGAGAAGGTCCGCCAGTTCCTCAAGGACAACCCTGACTTGGCCGATGAGATTGAGGACAAGATTTTCAAGGCTTTGGGCGTTGGCAAGTACGCGGGTAAAACGGACGAGGATGACGCGCTGACGGACGACGCGATTGACATGGTGCCAAACGTTGACTTCGACGATGAGGACGATGACGCATAGCCAGGAGCGCGATGTTGCCAGCAAGGTAGCGAAACTGCAGCAGGCCCTTGAGCACTTTGAGGGCGGGCAGCTCTTTGACTCTTGCAAAGAAGACGCGCTTGCGCCGATTCGCAAGCGTGCCCTCGGACTGCTGGATCAGCGGCAGCGTTCACGCCATGAGCTGCGTGAACGTTTGCTCAAGCTGGAGTTTGCGCCTGAGCTTGTTGATGAGGTACTGGATTCGCTTGAGCAGAACTTGCTTTTAGACGACGCACGGTTTGCCTCCGAGTGGGTGCGCCAGCGCGCGGCAACGCGGGGAAAGTCTTCCCGGGCCCTTGATTTGGAGCTGCGTGAAAAGGGGGTCGCGGCGCATGTGCGTGCAGAAGCATTAGAACAGATCAGTGCCGAGGACGAGGAACGTCAGGCACGCGCTTTGGCGCAGAAGAAGGTGCGAGAGGTCAAACAGCCGCCGGCTGGTAGGGCGGAGTATGACAAAGCCTTGCGGCGTGTCGTTGGGATGCTCGCGCGCCGCGGTTATTCTTCCGAGCTGACCATGCGGGTGGCGCGCAGTGAATTAGAAGCGCGCATCGAATCTTTCGACTGATGCGCGCTTGGTGCGGGGTGTTGCTGAACAGTGTTGCTGCTCCAGTCTTGGCTTAAACCTGGAGTGGCACAGATTGGCTGTGAGGCAAAGGCGGGAATTCCGGGCGTTGTTTTCCGCGCGGCGGAGAACCCGGCTCCGAGCCGGGAACTGTGGCGGGGGGAGATGGATGGCTGCGGGTATGGGCATCACGTGCCCGCAGGCTGGATCCAGCTGGTTGTGGGTTGTGGGTTATTCGCGGACTCTGTGGTCGATGACGTCTGGTAGCACTGGTTTGCTTTGACCGAGTAGGACTTGGATGTTGCCTTCGCGTTCGACTGCACTTGTCACTGCCTTGAATTTGGTGGCTTTACGTTGCTGTCCTTGACCACTACCGATGCCCATAGCCATTGGTGCTGCGGTCATCCCTGTGGAGCGTGCCTGCGTGTGTTGACCCGCGGCTGCTGCACCTGTGCCGGCACCGTGAAGTGGTGCGCCACCTGTACCCATGCCATAACCACCACTGTGGCCTGTGTTGTTTCCTGATGCA
>NZ_KV786219.1:0-8992 GCF_001806875.1 Corynebacterium sp. HMSC29G08 | reverse complement strand
CCACCACTGTGGCCTGTGTTGTTTCCTGATGCAGGACCACCATGCCCGTTGCGGTTTCCACGATTGCCGGTACCACCGAATGCGCCCATGCCCCCCACCGACACCACCACCGCTGTTGTTCGCCCCCGTACCAGAGTTCACACCGGCTGCGGTGCTGCCAATGACACTGGGAGAGACACTGAGAAACTACGCACTGCGCTGCAGAACCAACAACACATCCGGGTGATAACCCTGCCCTCTCGCATGGTTCTACCTGGTGAGGAGCGGCTGGTCGGCTACGAGAAGTTCATCAGTACTCTGCAGCAACCCCGTGCCGAGCTTCATGGCGTAGACAATGCTCTGGTGGTAGCTGGAGCACTGCTCGACCCGATTTTGACCGATGACGGTTAGACGCTGGCCCCTAGTGGGGACACTCCGACTTGCACGGGGCCGTCTTAGGTGACGAAACCACAGATGGTCGGCGATGGCGCATGGGGGCCTATGTTGTCGCCATCAGAGGGTATGGGGAATGAGTTGGGTGAAGTGGCCTGATAGAGTCCACAACGTGTCAGCCGTCTGGGGGTGATGCATTTCCTAATCGAAACATACATGTCACTTTAAGCTTTCTAGCAGGTTATAGTCAGAAAGATAATAATAATGCTTTCGCAAGGAGTGCTGTAGGTGTTTCGAAGAAAACTGGTCGGTGCGCTCGCATCGACACTAATCGCTGTGGGCTTGCTATCCCCGGTGGCTACCGCACAATCGGAACGGATTATTGCCCCGGAGGACCGTGACACCTATGTCTCAGAGTTCCAATACGATGCGAATAATCCCCCAGTCGTTTAATCCCCCAGTCGTTGATGGTGTCGGCGGTCTCACGGAGGCTGAAATCGCTGAGATCCAGGACAAGATCCAGCAGGCAGAGGCTTCCGGCCCACCACAAGATGAGATCATCCCCGGTCAGATGTGGTCGGACAAGGTCGGCATCCCCGAGGGTTACGACAAGACAGAAGCCGACCGCTCCGAGGTCGCGATCGCCACAGAGCAGTCCCAGCCGCAAGCACGGACATTCATGACAACGGCGGAGCGGTGCAAGTCGTTCTGGTTGATCCCATTCAAGGTTTGCGGGGAGATCCTGGATCGCTACGAGGCTCTGGGCGGAGAAAACAGTTGGCTTCTGCTGCCCATCGAACACCAGTCGATCAACCCCGACGGCCAGGGCCACCGTCAGCGGTTCGTCGGCGGCGTCATCTACCAGCACCCCGATACCGGAGCGCATGCGGTCTCACCGATGACAATGGCCCTGTGGCAGCGTCACGGCTGGGAAGCCGGCTGGCTTGGCTACCCTCTCGGTGGTGAAGTTCCGGTGGAAGGATCCACCACCATTGACGGTGAGATCAGCGGCTGGGTTCAGCAATTCCAGGGTGGGCGCGTCTACCGCACCCCAATCTTGGAAGGCTTTCAGATTGCCAGTATCAACGGAGTCATCCTCGATAAATGGCTCGAATTGGGGGGACCTTCAGGGTATTTAGGATTTCCGATAGCTGATGAGGCCGGGGTCACAGATGGAATGGGACGTTTCAGCATCTTTCAAAGAGGAGAAATCTATTGGGCCCCTGGGCTAGGGGCTCATGCTGTTTCTGGGACGATCCTGGACGACTGGAAAAGTGCAGAGGGGCCAGCTGGAGATTTTGGCTACCCAGATCTCCCCAAACGATTCGGTAGCAAAGCATGCAAGGCGCCTTTGGATAGTGCGGTAGCTTGCGCTGGTGACTCCGACCTCGGCAAGAGTCTCGATGGAATCGAGCTTTGAACCGGGGTGAATGATCCTGGCACGTACAAGATCACGAAACACCAGATCATTACCGGTGGCCGCAGCAAGGCCTAACTCATCGAAACACGTATCAATACAGTTCAGCAGGTAACCGGCACGCTGACCGACTACCGGTAGCGGATTATCCACACTGCCCGTTGCAGATGGAGTGTGATCAACTTCGCCGAAATCCAAAGCGATGGGCTCAAGTTCGCTGAGCAGGTGATGCGCGCTGTACCGGCTCACTGGCCTGGGATGAGGGCACAGCTTACGGCCACTGTCGCCGTGCTGGCCCAGGCAACCGGCCAGACGGGTCTGGCTGGCATTGCCGCACACAGGGCCACCGAGATCAGCAGCAAAGAGACGTTCCCGTCGCTGGTGGCGAAGTTAATCGACATTGGCGAGGGCAGTCGTCTCGCAGAAGTGGTTCACGAGGGCGGTGCTCAGGCTCGCGTGCAGTTGTTCGAAAACTAGTACTTCACACCCCGTTGCAGCAGTTGCTGTAGCGGGGTTTTTCTTTTCTACCCACGCCGTGACCAGGGAAGAAGGAAATCTCCACCGAGCAGGGGAGAGGTCTCTAGACAGCAGAGCTGTCTCAAAGAACGGATTGAGAATCAATCCACGACACGGAGGCACGCCATGTACCACTACACCCACGAAGACCTAGAGCTGCTCTACCTCATGTCTGACGGCATGGATGGCGAAGACGTCGATCCGGGTGCCGCACAAGAGCTACGCGACCTGGAAGCAGCAGGGGCACATCTGCCCTGGGCAGTGCTGTAACAGCACTTACAGCAGCAGCAAAGCCGCTGCTCAAACACACAATTGAAAGACAATCACACACTCACTCATATAAGGAGAAATCACAATGTCCAACCCGTTTAACAATGGCACCATCGTTGGCAACGCAGCACGCGAGCCGAAGATCTTTGAGCACGCAAACGGCGGTGCGACGGTGAAGCTCAACGTCTACGCACGTAATACGTTCAAGAACAAGTCCACAGGCAAGGTGGAATCAGAGATTGTCGAACTCACTGGCTACGTGGCTGACGCCAAGAACCTCGGCGTCTTCGGATGCATCGGCGCTGGTGATCGCGTTGCAGTGAGCTACTCGCTGAAGACTGACAACTACACCGATAAGGACGGCAACAAGCACTATCCGCTGGTAGCGCGTATCGACACTGTGCAGCTGATCGACTCCAAGAAGGAGTCTGAGGCACGAGCAGCACGCCGCGAGAACAGCGCAGATAACGCTGCTGCTAATGACTCTGAAGAAGTGCCGTTCTAGTTGCAACAACACCCCGCAGGGAAACCTGCGGGGTTATTTTTTCAGCACAGACCACGCATAACGCCGTCGCCGTCCAGTACGGGAGCGCTGATACTCCTGCTCCAGACGCTCTGTCTCTACACAGTGCATTACATGAGCCATTACATGCGCTGTTTTACTGCACTGTGTACTAGCCATTCCATTACGCACTACGCTGGCGCACTTCAAGTTCATTGAAATCTTCTCAGACATTAGTGGTTCTCCTTCAAGTGAAGAATGCTTTAACTGGCCCCACCTTACCGGCATTCCTCTCAAACTTGGCCTCTGTTCGCTATGAGCGTTGGGGCACAGCGCCTAAGGCGCATACGGAAGCTGGGTTAACATTTACTCATGTCTGTTTCTGAGCTGTCCACCAGTACCCAGAACTATTTGAAAGCTATCTGGGGGCTAAAGGAATGGTCATCCGAGCCCGTTACCGCCACACTTATAGCGAAACAGCTGGGACTCAAGCTCTCCTCGGTCTCCGATGCAGTGCGCAAAATGTCGAAGCAAGGGCTCGTGTCACACACGCCCTATGGCTCTGTGGAGTTAACCGAACTTGGCAGGCAGTACGCATTGGTCATGGTGCGCCGCCACCGATTGCTTGAGTCTTTTTTGGTTCAAGCATTGGATTATACGTGGGACGAGGTCCATGATGAAGCCGAAAATCTTGAACACGCGGTGTCTGACATGCTCATAGAGCGCGTGGATAAGTTCCTCAATTACCCCACTAGGGATCCACACGGCGACCCTATCCCTACGGTTGATGGACAGGTCACTATCCCCAGTGCGCACCGTCTCACCGACAGCGGCGCACAACCGCAGGTGACCGTGGAACGCATTTCTGATTCCGACCCACAACTGCTGGCCTTCCTCAAAGAGCAAGGCATCGTCATTGGGGCTGTTCTTACCACGCGCGAAGGAACGCCCTTTTCAGAATCGCTCGAAGTACAGGTAGCCGACAGTACTCAGTGGGTAGTACTTGGGCGCCCAGCTACGGACGCAGTGTTTGTAGCACACCACAGCCTGTAGTCTTTCCCTTTCTCATTAATCCTGTCCCTACCTGCCCTTTTAAAAACTACGGTGCGGCGTAGTTTGCAACTACGGTAATACGTAGTTAATCTTTTCGATCATCACCTATCCCACTTATGGCTAAGGCCAGGATGAGCAGGATTGTCATGTCAGACTCACCAGATTTGGTGTACTTTTCTAGCGTTTCTGAAAACACAAAAAGATTCGTCGAACGCCTAGATAGACCCGCAGTGCGCATTCCACTGCGGCCCAAGAAAACCGGAATGATCCAGGTTTCACACCCGTACGTACTCATCGTTCCAACCTACGGCGGTGGCTCGCTCAAACGCGCAGTCCCCAAACAGGTCATCGACTTCCTCAATGACCCAATCAACCGTTCCTTTATCCGGGGCGTGATTACCTCAGGCAATACCAACTTCGGAAGCGCTTACTGCGTCGCCGGCCGCATCATTTCCGCTAAGTGCCACGTTCCAGAGCTGTATCACTTCGAGCTACTCGGCACGCAGAAGGACGTTGCCGCTGTAAAGCAGGGCCTTCACAAGTTTTGGGAGCAGCAAAGCAACTAACAATTACACCCCATTGATTTCCCACAAAATGAAGACCACATCCGCAACACACAGATTGGAAACCACAATGCCGCCACTTAAGGCCACCCCCACACAGCCCATTGGCCCTACGCCCCGCACCGCTTCAGCAGACGATGCCGGCGGTGTCGGTAAGCGTAAGAGCTACCATGCACTCAACGCGCAGCTGAACCTATTCGACGATTCGGGAAGAATCCAGTTCGACAAGGACATTGAGGCAACACAAGACTTTTTAGCGCACCATGTCACTCCCCGCATGCATCAGTTTGAATCCACCAAGCAGCGCTTGGAGTGGTTGGTTGATAACGAATACTACGAGCGGGAATTCCTTGAGCTTTATGATGACGATTTTCTGTGCACTATGTACGACAGAGCCCACCAAGCCAAGCATCAGTTCCGCACTTTCCTCGGCGCATTTAAGTTCTTTACTTCATACGCACTGAAAACCTTTGATGGCTCGCGATTTCTGGAAGGCTACGAAGAACGCGTCGCCACCACAGCTTTGTACCTTGCACAGGGCGATGAAGAGCTTGCGGAGAAGCTGGTGGATGACATCATGACCGGACGCTTCCAGCCCGCCACCCCTACTTTTCTCAACGCAGGAAAAGCCCAGCGTGGCGAAATGGTCTCCTGCTTCCTCCTTCGCATCGAAGACAATTTGGAAAGCATTGGCCGCAGCGTGAACTCTGCACTGCAGCTTTCAAAACGCGGCGGTGGTGTGGCCTTGTTACTGAGCAATCTGCGCGAATCCGGAGCCCCAATCAAAAAGATTGAGAACCAAGCTTCCGGCGTAGTCCCAGTCATGAAAATTCTGGAAGATAGCTTCAGCTATGCCAACCAATTGGGCGCTCGACAGGGCGCTGGAGCCGTCTACCTACATGCGCACCATCCAGATATTCTTCGTTTCCTGGATACCAAGCGGGAAAATGCCGATGAGAAAGTCCGCATTAAGACTCTTTCGCTGGGAGTTGTTATTCCAGATATAACCTTCCAGCTGGCCAAAGAGAACAAGGATATGCATCTTTTTAGCCCGTATGACATCGCTCGCGAGTACGGCGTAGCCATGTCTGACATGTCTATCACCGAGTATTACGACGAGCTGGTTTCCAATCCGCGAATTTCTCATACGACTATCAAGGCCCGCGAGTTTTTCACCACGCTGGCTGAGCTTCAGTTTGAATCTGGATACCCCTACATACTCTTTGAGGATACGGTCAACCGCGCTAATCCCCTCAAAGGACATATCAATATGTCCAATCTGTGTAGTGAGATCCTCCAGGTCAACACGCCATCCACCTACGGCGCCTCAGGTAACTACACCACCGTTGGCCAGGACATTTCCTGCAATCTAGGGTCGCTCAACATCGCTAAAGCTTTTGAATCACCGGACTTTGGGGAAACTGTTGAAACCGCGGTGCGCGCTCTCACGAAGGTCTCAGACCTAACAAATATCGAAGCTGTTCCTTCCATCGCTCACGGTAATGCATCCATGCATGCCATCGGGTTGGGCCAAATGAATCTCCACGGTTTCCTGGCTTCCAAGCGTATTCCTTATGGCTGCGCCGAAGCACTGGACTTTACAAATATCTATTTCCTGACCGTGACCTATCATGCGCTCCGTGCATCCCATGCGCTAGCGGTTGAGAAAGGTCAACGATTCACTGGCTTTGAAGAATCCACCTATGCCACTGGCGTCTACTTCGACAAGTACATCGACCAAGACTGGGCGCCGGCCACTGACCACGTAAAACAGCTATTCCATGAGGCTGGCGTGCAGATTCCTCAACGCGAGGATTGGCTACGGCTCAAGAACCAAGTGATGCAAGACGGCATCTACAACGCCTACTTGCAGGCAGTTCCACCCACTGGATCAATTTCCTACATCAATGATTCCACCGCGTCCATACACCCGATTGCCTCCAAGATTGAAATACGCAAGGAAGGCCGCTTGGGGCGCGTGTACTACCCCGCACCGGAAATGACCAACGACAACTTGGAGTATTTCGATGACTCCTACACCGTGGGGTACAAAAAAATCATCGACACCTACGCTATGGCCACCCAACACGTGGACCAAGGGCTTTCCCTGACTTTGTTCTTCACCGCTGACACCACTACGCGGGACATCAACAAGGCACAAATCTATGCCTGGAAAGCCGGAATCAAGACCTTGTACTACATCCGTTTACGCCAACCTGCACTCCAGGGAACCGAGGTCGAAGGCTGCGTTTCCTGTGCTCTGTAGGAACACGGTCCTTCCTTCATTCACAACCATCCATCAAGAAAGAAAGAAGCTATGTCTTCAACATCAAACACTGCTGAGCTAACCAGCATCTCAGTTACGCCGCCAAGTTACCGGCATGACCCTTCAGCCCGCATCCGCGCCATCAATTGGAATCGGGTGAGCGATGAGAAGGATCTTGAAGTGTGGAACCGCCTCACCGCCAACTTTTGGTTGCCAGAAAAGGTTCCACTTTCAAACGATCTCCCGGCGTGGCAGAGGATGACACCGGAGGAACGCACCCTCACCATGCGGGTGTTCACGGGACTCACCACCCTGGACACCGTCCAGGCCACTGTGGGCGAAATCTGTCAGATCCAAGATGCCCGCACCGAGCACGAGGAGGCCGTGTATACCAACATCGCCTTCATGCAATCAGTCCATGCCCGTTCTTACTCTTCAGTGTTTTCTACTTTGAGCAGTACGAAAGAAATTGATGAGGCATACCGCTGGGCGGTGAATAATGACCTTCTCCAGGCACGCGCCAAAAAAGTGCTCACTCATTATTTTGGACCCGATCCACTCAAGCGCAAAGTGTCATCGACGCTGCTTTCCTCGCTGCTTCTCTACGCGGGTTTCTATCTTCCCCTGCATTTTTCCGTCCACGCCACCCTGACAAATACGGCAGACATGATTCGCCTCATTCTGCGTGACAAGGCAGTGCACGGTTACTACTCAGGCTACAAGTACCAGCGCGGACTGGAAACGTCTGCTCCACAACGGCAACAGGAGATGCATGATTTCACTATTTCCTTGCTCGAAGAGCTTTATGCCCTAGAGCTGGATTATTCCGGCGAGCTATATGAGCCGTTGGGGCTCATGGATGATGTAGCTGTATTCGTTCGCTATAACGCCAATAAGGCGCTCATGAATTTGGGCTACCCGGACTACTTCCCACCTGAAGAAACGGAAGTGAACCCGGAAATCCTCGCTGCCCTAGCACCTGGAGCAGATGAAAACCATGACTTCTTCTCCGGCTCCGGTTCCTCCTATGTCATTGGCACCGCTGAAGAAACGAGTGATGATGACTGGGATTTCTAAACCGTTTCCACGACCAGACCAAGGAAGCTGGCTTGAGACCATCGCGCTGTTTGAAGCCATCCGCGAAGGAAACCAACCAGCAGCCATGCGGCTTTTGGATACGTCCGCCGCACGGGAGGCCGTCCTCGGGGGACTGTTAGGACTCATCGAACTGTACTTCCGCCATGAAGAAGACAAAGTGGATAACTTTCTTACTGCCGCCCACGCCGCCGGGCCACCGCCTGCCTTTGGCTGCAAGCCTTTTCTCCCTTGATCGCACGTACCTACGCCCAACTAAGAAGAAAGGACTTCCTATGACCACCCCACGCATTAGTGTTATCGTCGGCAGCCTGCGCCGCGGCTCATTTGCGCGCAAGATTGCACACGAAGTGCTCACAATGATCCCTGAAAACTACCAGGCAGACATCGTTGAAATCCGTGACTTGCCGCTCTATGACTTCGACTACGATGACCCCTCGGTCACGGACAAGCCCATTCCAGCTGAGTACACCACTTTCCGCGACACCATCAAGAACTCGAGCGGCGTCCTCTTTGTTACCCCGGAAAATAACCGTACTATCCCTGCCTGTCTCAAGAATGCAGTGGACATCGGTTCCAAGCCCAACTCGGATGTGGCTTGGAAGAACCTTCCCGCAGGTATCATCAGTCACTCTGTAGGCCGCATGGGCGGCTACAGTTCACAGAAGAACCTCCGGCTCGCCCTGTCCTACTTCGATATGCCGCTTCCTGGTCAGCCCGAGGTATTCCTTGGCCAATCCCCCACCCTCTTCGAAGACTCCGGCCATCTCAATGAAGGCACCGCAGGCTTTGTCAAAGACTACGTTATACGCTTCCTGCAGTTGGTCGACATGACATTAACAGCCAAGCACAGCTAGCGACGGCGGCTAACCCTAGCCATCGCCCTCTACGAAGTACTTGAAGGCTGTCGATTCGGGGTAGTTGGTACCGTGAGTCCG
>NZ_KV786218.1 GCF_001806875.1 Corynebacterium sp. HMSC29G08 | reverse complement strand
GTTGTAAACTCCTTTCGCCAAAGACGAATTTTGACGGTATTTGGAGAAGAAGCACCGGCTAACTACGTGCCAGCAGCCGCGGTAATACGTAGGGTGCGAGCGTTGTCCGGAATTACTGGGCGTAAAGAGCTCGTAGGTGGTTTGTCGCGTCGTTTGTGGAAGTCCACGGCTTAACTGTGGGACTGCAGGCGATACGGGCATAACTTGAGTGCTGTAGGGGAGACTGGAATTCCTGGTGTAGCGGTGAAATGCGCAGATATCAGGAGGAACACCGATGGCGAAGGCAGGTCTCTGGGCAGTAACTGACGCTGAGGAGCGAAAGCATGGGGAGCGAACAGGATTAGATACCCTGGTAGTCCATGCCGTAAACGGTGGGCGCTAGGTGTGAGTCCCTTCCACGGGGTTCGTGCCGTAGCTAACGCATTAAGCGCCCCGCCTGGGGAGTACGGCCGCAAGGCTAAAACTCAAAGGAATTGACGGGGGCCCGCACAAGCGGCGGAGCATGTGGATTAATTCGATGCAACGCGAAGAACCTTACCTGGGCTTGACATACACCGGATCGGGCTAGAGATAGTCTTTCCCTTTGTGGCTGGTGTACAGGTGGTGCATGGTTGTCGTCAGCTCGTGTCGTGAGATGTTGGGTTAAGTCCCGCAACGAGCGCAACCCTTGTCTTATGTTGCCAGCACGTGATGGTGGGGACTTATGAGAAACTGCCGGGGTTAACTCGGAGGAAGGTGGGGATGACGTCAAATCATCATGCCCCTTATGTCCAGGGCTTCACACATGCTACAATGGTCGGTACAACGCGCAGCTACCTCGTGAGGGGATGCGAATCGCTGAAAGCCGGTCGTAGTTCGGATTGGGGTCTGCAACTCGACCCCATGAAGTCGGAGTCGCTAGTAATCGCAGATCAGCAACGCTGCGGTGAATACGTTCCCGGGCCTTGTACACACCGCCCGTCACGTCATGAAAGTTGGTAACACCCGAAGCCAGTGGCCTGTCAAAGGGAGCTGTCGAAGGTGGGATCGGCGATTGGGACGAAGTCGTAACAAGGTAGCCGTACCGGAAGGTGCGGCTGGATCACCTCCTTTCTAAGGAGCTTTTATGTATAGCCCACAGTTGTGGGTTGGTAGTGGTTGATGTCGCCGTGTGTGTGACTGCCGCTTTTTTGTTTATTAAAGAATCCGGGTGGATGCACACCCCGCACCGTTAGGTGGTGTGGAGGGCAATGTGTGGTGTGCGCAATGATGGTTTCGCAAACGTTGTTTATGTGTTGGCATGCTGTTGGGTGTCTGGGGCAACACGTTTATGTGTGTGTTCCTTGTTGTGCCTGATGCTGGTATATCGCCTTGTGTGGGTGGTGTGTTGGTGTGTGGGTGTGGTGTGTGAGAACTGGAGAGTGGACGCGAGCACCATGCACGTAGATGCTGGCCTTTTTTGGTTGGTGTTTGGGTGTGTGTTTGTTTTTCTGTTTTTTCTGTTTTTTGTTTGTTCTTAGTATGTGCGTTTTTGTTTGTAGTGAAGGGCGTACGGTGGATGCCTTGGCATGCTGAGCCGATGAAGGACGTGTGAGGCTGCGTTAAGCCTCGGGGAGTTGCCAACTAAGCGTTGATCCGAGGATGTCCGAATGGGGAAACCCAGCACTAGTTATGTGGTGTTACCTGCAGGTGAATCTATAGCCTGTATGGGGGTATACGCGGGGAAGTGAAACATCTCAGTACCCGCAGGAGGAGAAAACAATTGTGATTCCGTTAGTAGTGGCGAGCGAAGGCGGATGAGGCTAAACCATGTGTGTGTGATACCTGGCAGGGGTTGCGCATGTGGGGTTGTGGGGTGCATCGGAAGTTATCTGTCAGTGACTTGCTTGATGTGGTTGTGTCAGCGGAAGCGCCTGGGATGGTGTACCGGAGAAGGTGATGAGTCCTGTACGTGAAGGCATGATCATGTTGGGTGTATGTGTTCCCCGAGTAGCAGCGGGCTCGTGAAATCTGCTGTGAATCTGCCGGGACCACCCGGTAAGCCTAAATACTCAGTGTGACCGATAGTGAATTTTAGTACCGTGAGGGAATGGTGAAAAGTACCCCGGGAGGGGAGTGAAAGAGTTCCTGAAACCGTGCGCTTACAATCCGTCAGAGCACCTCGTGTGTGTGATGGCGTGCCTTTTGAAGAATGAGCCTGCGAGTCAGCGGCATGTCGCGAGGTTAACCCATTTGTGTGGGGTAGTCGTAGCGAAAGCGAATCCGAAATGGGTGGTAAGTGGCATGTCCTGGACCCGAAGCGGGGTGATCTACCCATGGCCAGTGTGAAGCAGCTGTAAGAGGTTGTGGAGGCGCGAACCCACTTAGGTTGAAAACTGAGGGGATGAGTTGTGGGTAGGGGTGAAAGGCCAATCAAACTCCGTGATAGCTGGTTCTCCCCGAAATGCATTTAGGTGCAGCGTTATACAAGCTTGCTGGAGGTAGAGCTACTGGTTGGTTGAGCGGGACTATCATCTTAGCAATGTCAGCCAAACTCCGAATGCCGGTGAAGTGGTGTATAGCAGTGAGACTGTGGGGGATAAGCTTCATAGTCGAGAGGGAAACAGCCCAGATCGCCGGTTAAGGCCCCTAAGGGTGTACTAAGTGGAAAAGGATGTAGGATCGCGAAGACAGCCAGGAGGTTGGCTTAGAAGCAGCCACCCTTGAAAGAGTGCGTAATAGCTCACTGGTCGAGTGGTTCCGCGCCGACAATTCAGTGGGGCTCAAGTACACCGCCGAAGCCGCGGCA
>NZ_KV786217.1 GCF_001806875.1 Corynebacterium sp. HMSC29G08 | reverse complement strand
CAACAGCAGGGTCCGGGCCAACAGCAGGGTCCGGAGGCTTCGGGGCTGCGGCGGGATGGGGGGCGTGGGGGCGTCGATAAGCAAGAGGCCCCAACGGAGGAAATTGGCTTCCGCCTGCCCGAACACGAACAGCCAGACCACCCGGAGGAGAAGTAGCATGAGGACGTTTGATCGTAAGCGCGCCGAAGCTGCGGTGCGTGAACTGCTGATTGCGGTGGGCGAGGACCCGGACCGCGAAGGACTTGTAGAAACCCCGGCGCGTGTGGCGCGGGCCTACGAGGAGGTCTTTGCCGGCCTGCACCAGAATCCGACGGAGCAGCTGGAAAAGACGTTTTCGGAAAACCACCGCGAGCTGGTGCTGGTGCGTGACATCCCGATTTACTCCACCTGTGAGCACCACCTAGTGCCGTTCTACGGCAAGGCGCACATCGGATACATTCCGGGCAAGGACGGCAAGGTGACGGGTCTGTCCAAGCTTGCGCGGCTTGCGGATCTGTACGCGAAGCGTCCGCAGGTGCAGGAGCGCCTGACCGCGCAGATTGCGGATGCGTTGGTAGAGAAACTCGACGCCTCTGCGGTGATTGTGGTCATTGAGTGTGAGCACCTGTGCATGGCTATGCGCGGCATTCGTAAACCTGGCGCGGTGACCACCACCAGTGCGGTGCGTGGCGGGTTCCAAAACAACGCGGCCTCGCGCGCAGAGGTCCTGAGCCTGATCAGGAGCTAGCTTGTGACTGTTCACCCTCGCGTTACTCTTGCAGATATCACCGCACCTGGCCGCACAACCGTGATGGGCATTGTTAACGTCACGGAGGATTCCTTCTCAGACGGCGGGCGTTTCCTTGCACCCGAGGCCGCGCTTGCACACGCGCGGGAGTTGGTGGCGCAGGGAGCTGACATTATCGACGTCGGCGCCGAATCCACCCGACCCGGCGCCGTGCGCGTGCCCGCCGAGGTTGAGGCCCAGCGCGTGCGCGAGGTGATCACGCTGCTCAGCCAAGAAGGGATCAAAACCTCCGTAGACACTATGCGCGCCGCCACCGCGTTAGCTGCCGCGGAGGCCGGCACGCACCTGATCAATGACGTCTCCGGTGGCCTGGCAGATCCGGATATGTACCGGGTAATGGCGGACACCGGCCTGCCGGTGTGTTTGATGCACTGGCGTGCGGCCCGCTTTGAAAGCGCCTCGGGTGCCGCAGACCACGGCGGGGATGTTGTGCGTGACGTGCACGAGGTGCTCAAGCAGGTCACCGACAACGCGATCGCCGCGGGTGTGGACCCGACGCAGATCACAGTGGATCCGGGCCTGGGCTTTGCCAAGACCGCCGAGGACAATTGGGCGCTGCTGAATGCGCTGCCGGAGTTCATCGCTGGTGACTACCCGGTGTTGGTGGGGGCGTCGCGGAAGCGCTTCCTCACCGCGATCCGTGCTGAACGCGGCCTGCAGCACGGACCCGTGGACGCCGACCCGGCCACCGCCGCCGTGACCGCGCTGTCCGCGCATCTGGGTGCGTGGTGTGTGCGCGTGCATGAGGTGGCGGTGTCGCGCGACGCGGTGGATGTTGCCGCAGCGTGGCAGCAGGGTGCCAAGCAGGGTGTCAAGCACAGCGCCAAGCACAGTGGCAAGCAGGAAGGTCCGGCTTATGGCTGATCGGATTGAGCTGAAAGGCCTGAAATTCCACGCCAACCACGGCGTACTTGAGCACGAAACGGAGTTTGGACAGGCGTTCTCTCTGGACATCACCTGCTGGTTGGAGTTCAACGAGGCCGCGCGTGGGGACGACCTGACAAAAACCGTCAACTACGCCGAACTCGCCGACACCGCCTTGGCAATTGCCACCGGCACCCCGCGCCAGTTGATCGAGACCGTAGTGGTTGAAATTGCAGAGACCGCCATGCGTAGCTACGACGTGCTGCACGCCATCGAGGTCACTCTGCATAAACCGCACGCGCCGATCCCGGCGGTGTTTGAAGACGTCGCCGTGGTGGCCCGCCGCTCCCGGAAACGGATGTGATCGCCATGCGTGCAGTGCTCTCCGCCGGATCAAACATGGGTGATGCGCGTGCGCACCTGCGCTCCGTGGTTGATGAGTTTGCAGGCGAGACTGTTGCCGTCAGCTCCCTCTACGCCACAGCACCCTGGGGTAACACTGACCAGCCGGACTTTTTGAACCAGAGCCTGCTGGTGGAGGTGGACCAAACCCCGCTTGAGCTTCTGCAGCGCTGCCAACGTCTGGAACGCGACGCCGATCGCGTGCGCGAGGAACGCTGGGGGCCTCGCACCTTGGATGTGGACATCGTCTGGATCGAGGGCTACACCTCCGACGATCCGGTGCTTACCGTCCCGCACCCGCGCGCTCATTTACGACGCTTCGTTCTCGAACCCTGGCTGGAGATCGATCCGGGGGCGGTGCTGAATGGGGCGTCGAATGGGACGTCGATACGCACACTGCTCCAAGGCTTGGAAGAGCAAGGGGTGCGCAAACTATGAAGCGGACCTCGATCGCGGGCCTGTTCGGTGCAGCCCTATTTACCGCGGCGGCCGCGCTGATTCTGGTGCGCCGCTTCTATGGCCTGCTTGAGTCCTTGAGTCTGGTTGTGCCCATGAGCTTGTGGATTGTGGCGCTGGCCTGTGGGTTGTTTGCGTGGGTGGTGAAGAAACGCCGTGAAGACGGCAAAGTGGGCCTGGATCGCAGCCAGATCAATCCGATGATGGTGGCCAACCTGATGCTGCTGGGCAAGGCGAGTTCATGGACCGGGGCAGTCTTCGGCGGGGCGTACGTCGGCGCGCTGGTGTACGTGGTGCCGAAGCTTTCCCTGCTGAGTGCGGCGGCGCAGGACTTTCCGTCGTTACTTTCAGGCGCCTTGGGTGGGCTTGCGCTTGCGGTGGCTGGTGTCGTGCTGGAACGGGCTTGTGAGGTGTCGCCACCTTCACAGGGAGAGCAAGCCAGCTAAGGTAAACGACATGACTGACCACAGCGACGAGCGCAACACAGAAAGCAGCGTAGAAAGCCCTGCCCGAAGCAGCTCCGGAAACATGTGGGTTGTTATCCCGTTTGTGCTTGCCGTCATCGGCACCGTGGTCATGTTGTTTACCAACTCCGCCAATGCGCTGAAGGTCGCGCTGATCTTTGCTCTGTGGGCGGCAGTCGCGGGCATCATGGTGATTGACCGGACGCGGCGTGACCGTGACGCCGCCCTGGCCACTGCCGCTACCCGCGAAGCCGAACTTGCCCAGGCCCGCAGCCAGCTTGAAGAACAAGCAGCGGGATACACAAGCGCAGAGAGGTCTGCAACCGTATCCGGTTCCTCCGAGGCGCACCTGCAGGCTTCCGACCTGGCCGTGCTGCGCGAACTCCAGGAAGAGATCAAGGCGCTGCGCTCCCAGCTGGAGGAGATGCGTGGCCAGGTCTTCGAGTACGAGCCGGCAGCGGTGCGCGCCTCTGCACGCCGCATCCAGGAGATCGAGGAGCCAAAGCAGGCTGCCCCTGCTGAGCCAGCTGAGCCAGCTGAACCGGCTGAGCCTGTTGCTCCGGCTGAGCCTGTTGCTCCAGCTGAGCCTGCTGAGCCTGCTGAGCCTGTTGCCCCTGCTGAGCCTGTTGCTCCAGCTGCGCCTGCGCCGTCGCGTCCGGGCCCGTCGAGCGATGAGACCACCCGCATTGCCAAGGTGAACGTGCCGGAAGAACCCCGCGAAGAACTCCGCGAAGAAGTCCATGAGGATGCCCATGAGCAAGTGGCTCGCCCGCAGCGCACCCGTCCGGCTGGCGCGCCTTCGGCTGCGGCGATCTCTGGTCGCATTGGCCAGCAGCCGACCTACGAGCACCCGAACCCGCTTTCCACGCTTCTCAGCGAGCGCACCCGCGAGCAGGAAGCCACGCAGGAGGTTGTGGAACCACAGCCAGCTCCAGAGCCACAGCCAGCACCAGAACCACAGCCAGCACCAGAACCACAGCCAGTTCCGGAGCCACAGCCAGCTCCGCAGGAGGAAGCGCCGCGAAGGGGTGGGCGTAGGCGTCGTGACGAGCACTCCAACGCCATCTCCGTCGCCGAGCTTCTGGCCCGCCGCGCAACGAGCGACCAGAGCACGCCAGAGCAGGACAGTTAGCCCGTGCCGCCTCGTCTCGTGGTCGGTTCCATTTTCGGCCACACCCCATTAACGCACGCGTTGGAGCGTGCCGGGCACACCATCGTCTCAATCGATGCGGAGGATGATCCGGGCGCCATTGTGCACGTTGACCTTGTGCTTTTGGATGCTGGGGTGGAGGGGGTGCGGTGGGGCGTCGATAAGCTTGAAGCTCATGCGCGGCCGCAGCAGATGTTTGTGCACACCGCGCTGGAGGCTGGGGCGCAGCTGTTGGATGATGTTGAGACGGCCCAGGCAATTGTGATGTGCGCGCACAACCTGTTCGGGGAGGTGTGGGTGACTTCCGCGGCCGATGAGCTGGGTGAAACCATCCTTGGCCTGCTGGTTGCGGAGCTCGGCGGCATGAACATCCCGATCGCGGACACGGCGCGCCCCGCCCTTGTTGCGGCGCAACGCCTGCGGGCTTTGGAGCACATTTTGCGTATCGACGCCCACGCGCTCATCACCACCGCCTCCCCCGATATAGCCGCTTTGGAGGACCAGTTTTTCGACGCCCCACGCAGCCCACTCGAAGACTTGCCCCCTGCAGAGCTGAACCGCATCGCCGACGCGATCACAGACCCAGGGGTGCGTAGATTGTACGTGGACGTGGAGCGTAGATACGCTGAGCAGGCCCAAGCCACCGACGCGGAGCTGTGGGCGTATGCGAAATACGAGGGAACAATATAAATGGCGTTTGAACCAGGCCAAGCCGTAGTAGTAACCGATGAGGCGCATCTGGCGCAGTATGGGCGCGCGTTTCGCAAGGTTGGCAAGAAAATCGCGCTTGTGGTGATTAACAGAGATGTCACCGGCGCGCACGTGGAGTTGATCCGCGCGGCGAAGTCCCTGTTGGGTGCGTACACGTTTGTGATGTTCCGCGGGGCGGAAGTGCCCGAGGTGTTTGCCCGTGAGGAAGTGGATGTGGTCTTCCACGGCCCCCTGGCTACCGAAGTTGCTGTTGCCACCGGCCTTGATCACCTGGAGTCCGCCGATGAAATGGCGCGCGAGGTTGCCGCGGTGCTGGCGGCGGTGAACCTGAGCCACGCGACTGATCTGGTGATGGGGGAGAAGGACTTCGAACTTCTTGTTGCCGTGCAGCGCGCCGTATCAGCCCTGCGCATGGAGGTGCTCTTGCACTCTCTGCCCACTGTCCGCCACCCGGACGGTCTTGCCATCAGTGTGCGTAACTCGCTTCTGCTTGACCACGCCCACCGCGAAGCCGCACTTGCGCTTTCCGCAGCCCTGACCGCCGGGGCCCATGCGGCGGAACACGGCGCGGGCGTTGTGCTGGAGACCGCCCGCGGCATCTTCGAAGCCGCTGGTGTGGAGCCCGTTTACCTGGAGCTTCGTGATCTTGGTTTCCGCCCCGCCCCTGAAACCGGCGACGTTCGCCTGCTCGCCGCCATCGACGTAGACGGCGTGCACCTGATTGATAACGTCGGCCTGCCGCTGGGAATCGGCTTTAAGTACGCCAGCCAGGAGTAACAGCTGGTGTTGCCTGATTCGGCCCCTAGATTGGTAGGCGATGAGATCAGCGATGAGACCCCCATTGTCACCCTTCTCGTCGCTGTGGCCTGCGGACTTGTAGCAGGAGTGCATCATAAAGACATCAGCTTTGTGGTGCGCGTTGTGATCCGAGTGCCTGTTGCCGTTACCCCCGCTGTTGTTAGCGTCTCTTGCGTTGGTACTTATGGCTGGTTAATCTTCCGTTTAGTTTGTTGTATCCCTGTTCTTTGGAGTTGCTGTTGTGGCTTGGTGTGCACTGTATGGAGGTGGTCTGCGGTGACGAGTGATTATTGGCGGGTGCCGGTGGCTGATCTTGAGGCGATTGCGTCGAGTTTGCGTTCGGTCGAGCAGCTGGTTTCTACTGTGGAGCCTGCCGCTGCAGGTGTTGAGGGCGTTGATTTGGTGCATGGGTCTCAAATTTCTGCTGAGGTGGCAAATTTTTACGCCGAGTGGAAACAGTCACGCAAAACGTTGCTGGATAACGTTGCAACCCTTGCGGAGGCCTCCGGGAAGATCGCCGATGTTGTGGACACGTTTGATAGTGAAACGGCTAACGCGTTGCAGAATATGGCTAATCAGTTATCCGGCAGTGGGGAGGGCTAAACGCCCTGCGTAGGGGGTGGTTTTTGGTTTTGTAGTGTACGTGCCCACGTGGTGTGGGTGGATATTGTGGAAGGTTGTTGGGGTGTATGCCGGTTATG
>NZ_KV786216.1 GCF_001806875.1 Corynebacterium sp. HMSC29G08 | reverse complement strand
CCCCGCTTACCAGCGACGCAGCTGATGCCGTCTTTATTCGGCCTGCTGACCACTACGAAAACTAGAAGGAGCGTGAACCATGAGCAACATCAATGACGAAACAGTACGGGCAAAAATGCGAAAGCTTCGCGTATCGACCTTCGCTGATGTCTTCTACGAGATTGTCAACGACGAAGCCTATACAGATGCGCTACCAGAGGACATCTTCCTCGCAGCAGTCGAAGAGGCCTACACACAACGGCAACAACGCAACATCGCCAAAGCCATCACCCAGGCACAATTCCGATACCCGGATGCGAGCCTTGCTGAAGTCACCCGGGCAGAACAACGCGGCATCAACATGCGCCAACTGAAACGAATCGCGGCGACCAACTGGCGGGAAAACCCGACCAACATTCACATCCTCGCACCGACCGGAACAGGGAAAACATACATAGTCTGCGCCATCGGCGTCGCCGCATGTCAAGCCGGATACTCCGTGGCCTACTACCGGCTAGACCAACTCGTAGACATGTTGGCGGTCTTCTCACCGACTGATCAAAACTACCTCGATAAGATGCGGAAACTGATCAATGTCGATGTCCTTATCATCGACGATTTTTTGACCATGAGCATCAACCAGCGCGGGCAAGAAGACCTGAGCAAGATCATATTCGACCGCGACGGTCGGCTCCCAACGCTGATCTCCTCCCAATCGGCCGC
>NZ_KV786215.1:661-1209 GCF_001806875.1 Corynebacterium sp. HMSC29G08 | reverse complement strand
GCGCAAGCAGTTCTTCCCATTTCGGGCCCACACCCTCAATCTCACGTGGTTCATCACCGGTGAGAATCCGAGGATGAAGAACAAGACCTGCACCACTACCAGGATCACCTCGAAAAGAACTGTTGGCAACCGCCGCCTTTTCGAGCTTGGCAAATCGCGGCAACCGTACAAACTGCACAAGCGACGATTCTGGATCTGTATCCCCATAGAAAGACAGATCGGCGTCACTGCGAAGTTCAATCCCCCCCAGGCAGCGTCTTCTTCCACATCGTTTTTCTTCCCGCGCGTTTATACCCGCGCTGTTCAAACCACGGGTCAAGCCCGGCGACTAACGGTGCACTCCGCATACGCCGCGTCCCCCTTCCATCATCTTTGAAAACAGTCGTCACCAGTAGTGGCGGTTGTTTAACGACGTTTCGCTTCCTCTGCCTCCATATACTCAGCAAAAACGCGGCAGGCTTGTTGGTATTCCTCCTTTGCGGTCAGCTTGCCGGGCTCGACAGCAAGATTTTGTGGGTTAAGCACGGCTTCATAATCACAATCATCAA
>NZ_KV786215.1:0-641 GCF_001806875.1 Corynebacterium sp. HMSC29G08 | reverse complement strand
ACGCAAGATCAAAATATGGACCATCCACCACAGGGCGTAGATCCTCAGCGTGCTCACGCAGTTGCGCCTCATTGGCCTCAATGACAGGACCGAACTGCGCAAGAAATTCTTCCCATTTCGGGCCCACCCCATCAATCTCACGAGGCTGGCGCTTAAGACGCACCCGCGGGCGAAGAACAAGACCCGCGCTACCACCAGGATCCCCCCGAAAAGAACTATTCGCGATAGCCGCCCTGTCTAACTTCGCAAACTTCGGCAACCGCACAAACTGCACAAGCGACGACTCTGGTTCAGGTTCGCCATACAAAATCAACGTAGCTTCACTACGTAATTCAACCCCCCCAGGCAGGCTCTTCTTCCACTCAGTTTTCCTCCCCGAACGTGTATACCCGCGCTGCTCAAACCACGGGTCAAGCCCAGCAACTAAACGATTGCCCTGTGCCATTCTTCTTAATCCTTCCTAGGCCGTTCCATTCAGGATGCCTATTAACCTCTTTAGATCAGCAGCATTATCTGCATATATTTGGTGGAATCGCCCCTTTATCTTATCGCCCTGCTTCCACCCGATTTCATCGGCTTTTTCCTTGTTGGCACGCAGTTCAACAGCACCGGGTTCAGTCTTGGTGCCTGTCCCGTTGAGG
>NZ_KV786214.1 GCF_001806875.1 Corynebacterium sp. HMSC29G08 | reverse complement strand
CCCTGAATCTTCTCCGTCACGTCCTCAGGTGCGGAGAATTTCGTGCCCTCAGGCAACGCCGGCACCTTGCCGTCTTCACCCGGCTGGGTGTTCTTCGGCGCCGGAACCGTGGTCTCCTGGCCCTGTGGAGCATCAGTCTTCTCGTACTCCGGCTGGAACTCAGCATTCTGCTTTGCAGCTACGACGAAGGAATCAGCCGCAATCTCGTTGTACAGCGCGTTGCCAAACGAATCTTCACCCGGTACACCATTGAGCAGGAAGGCGGTGTACACATCACCCGGCTGTGCAGTTTCCGGCACCTTGAAGGTCTTGCACTCATCCTTCAGGGTGACCTTTGCAACTTCAACGCCTTCGATGCGGCACTCATCAAAGCCACCTGCAACAACGTTGCCGTCCTTGTCGCGCCACTCGATCCAGTTGTCCAACGGCAACAGGGTGTTACCGGTCAGTTCGAGCTCAGCCACATCCCCAACAGCGGCCGGCTTATCCGTGGTGTTGTAGTTGGTGATGTTAAGCCCTGCGTCGTACGCAGTAAGGGTTGCGAAGTTAATCGGTCCAAGCCGTTTAAATGCAGCGTTAGGGATCAAGACACCCGGCAACATGGTGTCAAAAACCAACGGATGGTGGAACTGCGGAACCATCCACGGACTGTAGCCAGTCAGCGGGTTGCCGTCCTCATCGAGCACACCCATCCAGATGTCATCGACCTTCCAGGCCCGACCGTCCTGGATAGCGCCTTCCGGCAACTTCATTGCATAGTAGCCGTCTTTGTCGGTCTTGGCTGTGTGGGTGTACGCAATAGCATCACGGTTGTTCTTCAAGAACTCCACCGCAGCCGCGGTACGTGCGCTTTGGTCTTCAATAGAGTTGACAGCCTCGTCATAGGCCTGCTTACCCTCGGGGGTCAGCTTAGAGAAGAGGACAGTAGCACCCTCAAAAGGAATGTCACCTTTAGACATGTTCGGACCGGTATTAATATTTGTCCGGTCAAGACCGGTGCCGGCTTCCTTCCAGACACGGCCGTGGACAGTATCCTTGTCCTTGTTATCCACAGGCAACGTGGACTCGACCCACGTGTCACGGTCGGTGGTCATCAACTCAACCTGAGGCTCCTGCCCCATGATCATCCGTGTGCGCTGCTTGTTCTTGCTCAGGTGGTGAACGGAACCGTTGCCTTCCTTGCGGTTGTCCTGGAAAGCACCCGGCATGAGCGAGTCGACCTGGCGAATCGGGGTGTACTTGACACCATCTCGCTCATAGGCAGGGATCCACAGGCGGTACTTCTTGCCGCGCTCAGCGGACCACAGACGCTCCTGCCCATTGGCATCAATCCACGGCTCACGCATATCAAACGCGTAGGTACCCTCGCCGCCCTGCGAACCGCGGAATGCATCGTGAATCTTCGCTGCATAGTAGGGAGAAACTGCACCGTCAGTATCGATCCACTGCATGTAGATCGTGGTGCCAGTTGGGGTTGCAGGCAGACCGGTACCCGAGATGAGGCCGTACTCCGTCACCTCAAAGCTACGACCAGAAAACACCTGGTCCTTCAGCTGCATATTCGACACAGAGGTGACATACCCATTCGTAATGGCATCCGCCCAAATGATCGGGTTGCCGTTCGGGTCCTCAGTCGGCAGGTCCTCCTGGGCGCTATCCGCGCCAGGGTTCTCAGCATCTGCCGGTGCCTGGTTGTCATTCTCTTGCGCAAACGCCTGGGTCAATGTGGGGTTGCCCACCGGTACTACCAGGGGTGCAACCAAGGCTGCGCTTACAGCCGCAGCAGCAATAGAAACGCCGCGATTGCGCATCAAACCTTTATTGGTCATGAGCTTCCTTCCGGATGTAATCATTATGTAATCATTTCGGGCCGCACAATCTGCGCGGTGACCGGGAGCCCAAGCCATCCCAAAAACCAGGGGGGTTCCATCAAGGCGGCCTTGGGTTCACCTGCCCACAACCCTAAAGACTTGAAGACGGTAACGCTTTAGCTGGGAAAAGGCTGTGCTCCAGAATTCTGAATAAAACCTAGTTGTACAAATATCAACTTTTCGTAGACCTCCCTAGGATCTAGAAATTTCCAGCACTTATCGCCCTGCACTAATAGTGCAGTAATAGCGACATGAAGGTACCTTGACCGAATATCAGGTAGATTTCACCATCTGATTGACAACTGGAAAGCCAGGTTTCCATTTCAACCACACCCCATACGGGGGTATATGGAGTCGTAGGCGCCACCATGGGTGCCCCCACAAACTTTTCGTAAACCTTGGCGCAACGTATTGCTTTCACACTATCCACAGGTGAAACAGCGGGCACAAGACAAAAAGGCACCCACCCGCTTTCGCGGGCAGATACCTTTCTTCTATCTGCGCGTCCCCTCAAGCCTCCCAACTAGGAGACTTCAGGGTCTGCATTCAGTTGGTTGCCAAGGTTGCGGGGATTTACTCTTCCGTAACCTTTACCGAGGAACCACGCTCGGAGCTCTGCTTCGCAGAACCAGCCGGGGTGGACCCTACCTGGCCTTCGATGGTCCCCACGGAGGAGCCATCACCTGGCGTACAAGCGGAGGCCACTGCTGCGATTGCAGCGATACCAGCAACTACGGCTGCCAGGCCTGCGCCGAGGCTGACCAGGTCAAGGCCGAATGCTCGCAGGTTAGCGTCCAGCTGCTGCGCTGCACGCGCTGCCTCTGGGTTGAACACGCCGAGGCTGTTCTGCAGGTCATTGTTCACCCTCTGGATCTGGATGGAGAGCTGATCAACAACCGGGGACAGGCCAGGGATGTTCATCCGCATAGCCAGGCCCAGCGGGACCAGTGCTGCCAGCGGCAGACCGAAGCCTACAGACACTGCGATACAACGGTTGCGCTCATCCTCGGTGAGGCTGGAGGCACCCGGGGTGCTGCTGCCCGGCTTGGTGATAGTCACCTTGACGGTGTCAATGACCTTGCCGTCCTTGTCCTTGACAGTCACCTTAATGGTGTCGCCCGGCTTCGCATCGTCACCCGGGGTCACCGTGATGGAATCATTCGGGTTCAGCTTTGCCGTACCCGGCCCCTCGGTCTCAACCGTGGTGCCGTCCTTGACCGGACCGCCAACGTTCGGCAGGTCAACCGGCTTGGTCGGCTCGGTCTTACCGTCGTTCCAATCCGGGTTCTTCACACCGGCGTTCGGGTCCTTAACGGTCACCGTGAAGTCATCGGTATCTACCGAGTTGTCAGGGTAGGTCACCTTCACCGGAACCGTGATCTTGTCACCAGGCTTGGCGGATGCTGGCGGGGTTACCACGATCGTCGAACCGTCGCCATCAACCTTGATGTTCCAGCCGTTCTTGCCACCCGAAACCTCAACCTTCGAGCCCTGCGGCAGCTGGTCGCCCTCGTTCGGGACATTAACCGGCTCGCCCGGGTTGGTTTCCTTGTCCTTCCAGTCCGGATCGGTCTGATCCGCAATGGTCTTCGAAGGCTCCGTGATCTTAACGGTCACTTCATCAATGACCT
>NZ_KV786213.1 GCF_001806875.1 Corynebacterium sp. HMSC29G08 | reverse complement strand
GGACCAGTAGCAGTAGAGGAAAAGCGGGATCGCGGTGAACAACGTGAGGAAGAAGCACAGCTCACCTGCGTAGTGATAAAACTCGCCGTGATGGGTGGCCAGCTGCCCGCCGGATGTCGCAGCGACCATCGGGGACACGAGCGCCAAGCCCCACGGGAACGCAGGCTCGGTGTAGTGCGCGGACTGCTTCCACAAACCCCAGAGTTGCCACAAGCACACGATGATGGCCAGTGGCGCACCGACCCACCAGCTGACCAGCTGGAACGCATCGTTGCCCGTGAGTGCCGTCCACGCCGAGCCGCACGCGAGCAGCCCCATCGAATACATGCCCCACGCCGCCATGTTCTGGCGCCGCGGCGGCTCATTGCGCACGCCGACCGTGAACACAACAAGGAGTCCCGCCGCGATGAGCGCAAACACGAGCTGGGCTACATGAAATCCATGTAACCCAGTCAAACTCGACGCAATCGAGGTTCCCATTAAAGCGCCGGCCCAAGCGGGACCGAACTTTGGCAACGTCATAGAACTAACGCTAGGCCTGCCACCTCGTCTCATCCACTTTGGGTCGGGGCTTTGTGGTTTTTAGAACGCGA
>NZ_KV786212.1 GCF_001806875.1 Corynebacterium sp. HMSC29G08 | reverse complement strand
CATCGACATTGCTTTTCGACGCCCACCTGTACGGTCTCATCATGTTCACCCTCGGCGTACCGTGCTTCCTTTATGCCATGTACTGCTTCTACGAGGCTGTCCTCCAATGGGCACCCTACGGGCCTGGCTGGTGGGGTTCTACTTTCCCCGTAGGCACCATGTGCTTGGGCGCTTGGGACGAAGACTGGCACGCACTTTCCTTAGTGTTCCTCGTGCTCTTGCTCCTCCACTGGGGTGTCTGCGCGGTGCGCTTTGGCTCCTGGGAACTAAGCCAATCTGGTGCTAGATGAACTAGCTATCCGCGCTTCTCCGATGCCGTCGTCGTGGTGGTCCACGACTCGGCATAGTGGCCGCCCTTCGCCAGCAATTCATCGTGCGTGCCCCGTTCTGCGACCGTCCCGTCCTCCGAAAGCACGACGATGAGGTCGGCATCGCGGATGGTGTGCAGGCGATGGGCGACGACGATCACAGTGTGATCGCCGCGCAACGTCTCAATCGTGCCGACGATCGCCCGCTCAGTGGCCGCATCCAGCGAGGACGTCGGCTCGTCGAGAAGCACCACCGGGGAATCCTTCAGAAGCGCCCGGGCGATGGCGAGGCGCTGCCGCTCACCTCCCGACAGCAGCGTCCCCTCCTCCCCCACCGGGGTATCCCACCCGGAAGGCAGCAGCTCCACGATGCGGTCCACCCCGGAACGCCGGGCGGCCTCGCGCAAGCGGTCCCCGTCACCGGGCCTGGAACCGAATCCGGGGTCGGCGAAGACCACGTTGTCCCGCACGGACGCGTCGAAAAGAAACGTCTCCTGGAACACCGGGGTCACCAGCGAGTTCACGCCGTCGGTGCCGATCCGAGGCAAGGGCACCCCGCCGATGAGGATCTCCCCCGAGTCCGGATCGTGAAAACGCGACAGCAGCCGCATGACCGTCGTCTTGCCCGCCCCCGACGGTCCCACTACGGCAACCAGCGCTCCCTGAGGTGCACGGAAGCTGACGTCGTCGAGAACCTTCTTATCTCCGTACCCGAAGCTCACGCCGCGGAACTCCACGTCATGCCCGTCGGGCAGCTCCGGTGCGGCAGGTTCGGGAAGAGCGGGGATTGCCCGCAGGTCACGCAACGCAGCCAACGTGTTGCGGCCCGCACCGAAACCGCCGGACAACGCTCCCGCCGTGGTGATCGGTCCGGTGAACTGGACGAGCACGATGAGCATCGGCGCCAAATGCGCCGGCGCCATCCCGCCCGTCGCGGCGACTGCCACGGCGACGATCACCGCCGCCGTGAACACCGCATGGACGACCGAACCCAACCGTCCGATGGCCGCCCCCTGCGTCGACGTCGCCTTCGCGAACGCATCGTGCTGGGCCTGGATAGCCTCATCCACCATCGCGTCCGCCGCCGAACCATCGCCCGCGGCGCGAATCGCCTGCTGGCCGCGGGTGAACTCGATCAGCCTGCCGGAGACGGCAGCGACGGCCTCAGCATGCGCTTCGTCCGACTCCCCGCCGACCCGGCCAATGGCCCGGTAGGCGAAGAAGAGCACCGGCGCCGACGCGACAAGAACCAAACCGACGCGCCAATCCACCGCCAGAATTCCGAAGGCGATGACGGTCGGCGTAACCACCGCGGCGATGACGGGCCGCAGGATCACGTGCGGCACGGACGCCGCGAACGCGATACCCGACGACGCCATCTCCGAAAAGCGGCCGGCCGTGGACTTGGTGACGTACCCGAGTGGCAACGTCAGCACGCGTTCGCCCAGGGAACGCAGCAGGGACGACAGCACCGCTGCGGAATTCGCCCTGCCGACTGTCCCCGCGGCGAGGGACAGCACCGCATGGGCGGCCGCGAGGCCGGCGATGACGCCGGTGAAACGCCACGCCGTCGCATCATCTCCCTCGGCCAGAGCCGACAGCAGCGGCAGCAGCGCGACGAACGCCGCTCCCTGGGCCAGCGCGGCAAGCGTGGCCAACGCAATGAGCCACACCAGCGTCATTCTCGAGCGCCGATCCGTCATCGACCACAAGTCTCGAATCATCGGTTCCCCGCCTTTTCATCGTCTGATTCAGTACCCCGCGGGGCGGATGTTTCGTCGTCGAGCGTGAACGCGCGCCACAAATCCCGGTAGCGGCCACCGCTCGCGAGCAACTCGTCGTGAGTACCCGCCTCCGCGACCGCTCCCCCATCGAGAACGAGGATGCGGTCGGCGTTGCGGATCGTGCTCAACCTGTGCGCGATCACAATCACCGTCCGCGAACGGGCCAAACGCTCGATTGCGGACTGGATGAGGGCCTCGGAAGCCGGATCCGCGTAAGCGGTTGCCTCGTCGAAGATGAGCACCGGCGCGTCCGTGACGATCGACCTCGCGATGGCTACGCGCTGCGCCTCACCACCGGAAAAGGTCACATCGACGTTGACCACCGAATCCAGGCGCTTCGGCAGCGCCGCGATGACCGCATCGAGGTTCGCGAGCTTCGCGGCCGCCATGATTTCGTCGTCGGTGGCGTCTCTCCTGGCCAGCCGGATGTTCTCCCGCAACGGCAGCGTGAACAACTGCGGATCTTGGAACACCACCGACACCGAGCGGTGCACGTCGCGCACGGCGATGTCACGAAGATCGACGCCGCCCAGCCGCACCGAGCCTTCAACGGGGTCATGGAAACGCGCCAACAGCCGGGCGACGGTGGACTTTCCGGAACCGGAGGACCCCACCAGCGCAGTGAGGGTCCCTGGTTCGAACGTCGCGGACATCCCGTCGAGGATCCGCGGCCCATCGCCGTAGGAGAAGACCAGGTTCCGGACCTCGAGCGCGCCTCCGCGCGCGGGCACCGGATCGGCGGGCTCGGCGATCGGCGGCGTGCTCAGCACCTCCGCGATGGACTTCAGGGCGGCGATCCCCGCGATGATGGGTTCGGAGTTCATGGCCACCCGCACGATCGCCGCGGAGAGTCCAAGGCTGAGAACCAGCCCGGCGACGAGACCCTCCGGTATGCCGCCCGCGGCGTCCCTCAGAGCGAGGCCGGCCCCGCACACCACTGCGAGAACTGTGGTCGGGGACGTCACCACGTCGATAAGCCCGAGATAAATGTTCGACTGCCGAGACCAGGCGGACCACGCGCGGACGAACGACAACGCCGCGGCATCGTAGCGACCCGCGCCCTGGTTAGCGCGTCCGAAGGACTTCATCACCGGGATACCGCGCACCAACTCAATGACCGCGGCCGTCACTCCTTCGGAAGCTCGCTCGTAGTCGCGCTGAAGACCAGCTCCGCGCGAAATCATCACGCCCATCAAGGCGAAGGTGACCAGCACCGGGACGACCGCCACCACCGCGATCCGCCAATCCACCACGACGAGCGCGATGAGGGAAAGCAGGGGAACCAGCACCGCCACCACGGTCTCACCGACGGTGTGGCCCATGAGCTGGTGGACAGCCGCGACGTCCTTCTCAACCGACTCGATGATTCCCGACGAGCGCCGGGCGTCCAACCAGCCCAGCGGCAACTTCCGGATTTGGGCGACCAGCCGGCGCCGGAGGTGGAGCTGCAGGTCATTATCCGCCCGGTGCGAGAGCATGCCGGCGGCGCCGTCCGCGGCCATGCGCACCGTTGCGGCGACGACGATGACAGCCACGGCCAACCACGTCCGATGCTCCGGAGCCTCCGGGTACGTCATCGCGATGTCGATGATGCCGACCAGCGAAGCGACGGTAGCCACCGACGACAGGACGGATAACGCGACCACCGCACGCATCCGGGTCCGAATCGGGGCGAGCAGCGACCACGGGCCTACGGTCCCATCCACGGCGCTCACTTGCCCGCCTCCCCGATCGCACTTTTCTTCGTGAGAGTGCAGAAGTACACCATGCCGGCGCGTGAGGCTCCGTCCAGCTTCAGCCCGTTGGCTTCGGCGAGGTCCTCGAGCTCGCTGCCCCGGAACACCCGGTGGCCCATCTTCGCAATGACGGCCATGTCGACCCGCTCGTTCACGTCGGGATCCTCGGCGAACGTCTGCACGTAAGCGATGCCTCCATCGGCGAGCAGCCCGGCGACCCTGCCGAGCGGCGCGAGGACGTCGGCAACGTGGAATTCCGTCCGGGCCCCAAGCCCGTCGGCGGCGGCGCGTTCGCGGGCGATGCGGATCGCATTGGGCGACAGGTCGTAGCCGACGATGTTCGCCCTGCGATAGCGAGACTCAGCGGCGAGCGTGCGGGCGAGCCACCCGGTTCCGCAACCGAGGTCGAGGACCCGGGCCGGCGCATCCGGCCCAGGATCCAGCGCACGGAGCTTCCGGTACACGGCGGCGGCGTCCATCGGTTCGCGCGCATAGCGGCTTAGGAACCTCGGCTGGACCTTGTCCTCGTAGACCGCGAGGAGCCTGCGGTTGTTCTGGACGATCTGGGCGATCGACTTCATCTGGTTCTGTCTCCGGGTGTGTGGGCCGCGTCCACGCGGCGGTTTCGGGTTAGATGCTCGGATTCGCGGGCCGTCATGCAGACTCCCCCGGCCTCGTTTTCACGGCGATGCCCCACGCCGCGAGCACGGCGATGCCTAAGAACCAGGCCGCGCAGACCACCAGACCCGCAGCCCCGGTGCCGTTGACGGCCTCGCCGGCCGCGGATACGGGGGTGTGCCCGGCGATTCCGCGCAGGAGGGGACGGAAGTGGTCGGCGGGCATGAGCACCGTGTTGACGAACATCGCAACGATGATTAACGGGATGAGGGCCACGGAACCCTGGGGGCTGGTGATGGAGAACGCGATGTACGTGCCGGTGCATGCGGCCGCCGCGGCAACCATCGCGCCGGTCACCGCGATCCTCCACCACCAGGACACCTCCGGTGGGCCGTCGGAAAGCAAGGCGGCCACCGCCGCGACGACGGCCGTCATCGCCATGATCCGGATGAACTCGGCAATGATCCGTGCGGCCGGCACGGCCGCGTACGGCGCCGGCATGGTGATCAACCGCTCGTGGAAGCCATTGCTGCGTTCAACGAACACGGTGGATGATCCCGTGATGGCCAGGATGAACGCCCACGCCGTCACGACCAGGATGACCGCGTTCCGGAGTTCGAACTCTCCGGTGAGCTGCCTGACCAGGCCACCGAACATGCGGTTGACGATGAACAGGTACACGAGCGGAGCAATCAACGTCATGAACCAGAAGTCGGGGCGCCGCAGCCAAATGTGGGCGATGCGCCGCAGATGCACGAAGATGGCGCCAATCATGATTCGCTCCTCGAGGTGAACCGGCGGATGAACAGGACGATTCCGGCGACCGCCGCGGCACCGAGCCACAGGGCGGCCTCTTCCCCGGCGCGATCCGGGAAGGCGTCCGGGGACGCCGCCCTAATCACCTCGATCACCGGCGAAAAAGGCATGTGGCGCACGACGTCGCGAAGGGAGCCGTCCAAAGCGGTCGCCGGAATGAACGCGGTGGAGAACATGAGCAGCAGCATTTCCAGCGCCTGGATCGATGAGGCCGTCGACACCGGGGCGGGCACCATCAGGATCACCCCGTCCGTGACCAGGGACAGGACCGCCGCGGCGAGCAGCGACCACAGGACAGTCCACGCGACGTCACCGAGAGCCATGTCGAGGCCGCAGGCCCACGCGACGACCAGCAGCGCCGCGATCGACGCGGACATCCGCAGCACATCGGTGACGAGCCTGCCGGCGACATAGCCGCCTGTGGCCCCGGGCAACACGCGCACGCGGTCAACGAGCCCGGATTCGACGTCCTGTCCCACCGCCATCGCCGACGCCGCGGCGGTGAACATCGCCGCCTGGAACAGGCAGCCGCCGAGCACGAAACGCAGGTACCCGAAGCCGGATTGCTCCGCCGAGTACCCGAACACCGCGTACAGGCACAGCAGGAAGAGGGGCGGAACCACGAACATGGAGATCAGCGACGCGGTGTTGCGTCGCAACAGCAGCAGATCCCGACGGAGAAACGCCGCGACCGACGTCGCACTCATCGCGCCGCACCCCCTGCGTTCATCGATATGAACACCTCGTTGAGGGTGGGCGGCGACACGCTCAGCGAATCCGGCAACGCTTCCGAGGCCTCCATCGCCTGCGCCACCGCCTCGAGGACCCGCGGTCCGGGGTCGACGTCGAGGGACACCGACTTCCCCGCGACGCGGGCGCCGTCCAGGCACGTTCCCCCGAGGCAGCGGGCGAACGCCTCCGCCTCGGCGGCAGTGGCGAAGGACACGCGGAGCACGTGCGACCCGAAGGCGCGGCGCAATTCCTCCGGCGTTCCGCTGGCGACGATGCGGCGATCCTTGAGCAGATGGACGTGGTCTGCCAGCGCCTCCGCCTCTTCCAGGTACTGGGTGGTCAGCACCAGAGTCATTCCGTCGTCCCGCAGTTGCCGGATGAAGCCCCACAGCTCTTCGCGGCTGACCGGGTCCAGCCCCGTCGTGGGTTCGTCGAGGAACAGCAGCCTGGGCACCACGCACAGCGACGCGGCGATGTCGAGGCGGCGCCGCATGCCACCCGAATAGGCCGACGCCAGCGTCGAGGCACTGTCTGCGAGCGAGAATTGCGCGAGCAGTTCCGTCGCGCGGGCGGCCGCGGCGGCGCGGTCGAGTCCGCGCAGCCGCCCGAAGAACTCCAGGTTCTCCCGGCCGGTGAGGTTCTCGTCGATCGCCGCGAATTGGCCGGTGGTGGCAATGTCAGCGCGCACGCCCGCCGGGTCCTCTTTCACGTCGCGCGAGAAGATGCTCACCTCGCCGGAGTCGGCGGTGATGAGCGTCGACAGGATTCGGATGAGGGTGGTCTTGCCTGCACCGTTGTGGCCGAGGAACGACACGATCGCCCCGGTGGGCACGGTGAAACTCACGCCGTCGAGCACATGCTTGCGCATCCGGGCACCGCGCTTTCCCTTACGCCCGCCGTCCGGCGGGGCACCTGCCCCGCCTTCGGGCGCGGTGCCGGCTTTGCCCGCAATCGGGTAGCTCTTCGTGAGGTCGCGGACGACGATCGCCGCACCTCGTTCAGCTTGATCCGTCATCGTTTCTCCTTTTCTTTGGTGTCGCAGTGGGCCGCTGTCGGCAGTGGCCCCGTGGTCGGGTTGTCATGCGGCGTTTCGATATGGGTGATGAGCAGCGCCAGCGCCCCCAGGATGAGTGCGCCACCGAGTCCACCGATGAACCACCAGACCGCTGGCCACACCGCGTCCGTGCCGCGGGAGAGTCCATCGACGATCCGGACCAACGCCAGCAGCGCAATGGCACTGGCCAAGCTGCCGAGAACCTGCAGCAACAGGGCGACGGCGATGGGGACGGACACCGACCGGAGGATGTGCCAAACGGGGTTCCCCGCGTTCGCGTCGCCCCTCTCGGCCGACTCGCCGACTCGTTGGTCGCTGTGGTGGGTTCGTCAGTCACAAGCGACACTGTGTTGTCCTCACAGACGATGACAGTCATTCTTACGTTAGGTTAGCCTCACCTCGCATGTGGGTCAAGTCCCGTCTCGTGCGTTTGATGGACATTGCTGAAACCGAGATCGCGCAAAACCAGCACACCATTGAGTGGCGAGTGGACGAAGACCAAGGATGGGCGTAAGAATCCGCAGGCGTTGTTAACAATCTTCTCGGTGAATCAGCCTGTAAATCCGGGGAGTCCCCGTACTCAGGGGACGATCACTATCCCGCTGGAGTGGGAGCAGAAGGCTTCTCCGGATAAGCGCTCTGGTAATGGCTCGAAACCGAAGGTGCGTGCTGAGCACCCCTCCATCGTCTTCGCGGCGCACGTGGAAACCGCTGTGGGCCTCGAGTTGCCCGCCGACTTTATTTCCCAGCTGGCCAGCGCCGTTCACGAGGTTGGCGGCCTGATGGTCCTCGACTGCGTTGCAGCCGGCACCAAGTGGACCTCCATCTCCGAGGGCTACGTCGACGGCACCGTCGCGCAGTTCGCCGAGGCGCTGGACCAGGTTGTCTCTGCCTAGCCGAAGGTCAACGAATACAGTTTCACGCCTGCCGTGGGCCGGATGCGCAGCACCCCCTCGGTGAGCGTGTCGCTTTTCGCAAGGTCGAGGGTTCCATCTGTGACCGGGAACGACTTTGTCGCACCGTCCGGATACTCGACCTCGATCTCTCCTTCACCCGAAACCACGAGCTGGACCCACTTGGCGAAGACGTTGATGTCCAGGTGTCCTCCACTGGTGGTCTGCACTGATTCCTCCTCGAGAATCCACGTCCCGTTCAGAGTGAACATGCCGCGCTCCGGGGTGGCATGTTCCCCGAAGTCGTGCTCGCCGTCGGTGTAACCGGTCTGCTTGGTGTACTCGGCGCGCGCAGTGCCGAGATACGTTTCCGGGTTGCGGCCCTTTGTACCGCTTGCTGCTTCGCCGCCTTCGACCGGTTCGGGGAGGTCGACGTCGGGGTTGGCGTCGATAAGCAATTCGCGCACGAGCGTTTCTGTCTCGGCGTAGCTTCCCTCCCCTTCCACGATCTGCCGGACGTTGCCGTGCCTGTCCACCAGGTAGCGGGCTGGCCAGTAGCGGTTGTTGAAATTCCTCCACGTAGCGAAGTCATTGTCCTGCGCCACCGGGTAGTGGATACCTTCCTTTTCTACGGCGTTTCGGACATTGCCCAGTTCGTGCTCGAAAGCGTACTCAGGGGAATGGACGCCGACGACGGTGAGGCCGGAATCGCGATAAGTGTTATAAAGCTTGGTGATGTGCTCCCCCGCACGCTGACAGTTGATGCAGGCGTACGCCCAGAAATCAACGAGCATGACACCACCGTCCTGCGGGCTCGGCGGCTGGTCGGCGTTAATCCAGTTCGTCAGCCCCGCGAATTCCGGTGCCGGGCCACAATCCTGCAGCTGCGCGGGGTCGGCGCGGCGGCACGACTGCAGTGAACCGCTCCCAGTTGGGCCGACCTTGCTAAGCGCGTCATTGGCCAAGTCCGAATTCTCAAAACGGCTCGACAGCGACAACGTCCAATTCGGCAGCGCACGCTGGATCCCCGCCGGTGCGTCAAGAGCCAACGCCACAGTGAAGACCAGGATGAGCACGCCGATGGCCTTACGGTGGCGCCGCACCGCGTCTACCTTGTCACCGATCTTGTTGCCCGCCAGGGCGAACACGAACAGCGGCAGCGCGGACCCAATCGCGAACGCGACAGTGAGCACCACCGTGTTCCAGCCGATCTGCCCAGTCGAGCCCGCCACCGTCACCGCTGCAAGCACCGGGCCCGCGCACGGAACGTACACCGCGCCAAGGGCCAGACCGATGAGAAAACCTCCCTTGCCCCGCGTTTTCTCCTGCAATGCCGTAGGGTGCGGAAGCGCGTCAAAGGGCTTCTGCAAGACCTCCCCCACCGGCGGGAAAATCATTCCCAGCCCCACCCATGCCAGCAACACCACTCCCGCCCAGCGCAATACCGACTGTGGCAAATGCAGCGCACTAAGCAAAATCGTACCCAGCAGCGCGATCGCGGCGAAGCTCACGACCAAACCTGTCACCACGTGCGACGGTTTACGCCCGACGCTGACCCCCAGCACCACCGGCAACACTGGCAAAATGCACGGCGACAATGCCGTGATCACACCCCCGATGAATCCAACAAGAATCACGCTGATCATGAGTTTCCTCTACTTTCCGGTTACCTTTCCTACACCCAGCACTACGGAGTGAGCGCCCGCATCGGATTGGTCCAATCCGCATCAGCCCCCGGCTCCGTAGTACTCAGTGACGGGCCAGAAACACTGCGCCTGCGAACCGAAAAAGTGAAGGAGACACTATGTCTATCAACCGCGCAATCGCCAGTACCAGCGCCATCGTCATCGCCGCCGTCGGCCTCGTTGCATGCAACGACTCCGGGGAGAAGATGGAGGACAAGATGGACGGCTCCATGACCCCGTCTTCTGCGGCGATGATGGAGGACAAGATGAGCGAAGAGAAAATGACGGAAGAATCCAAGTAGCACATAACCCAGGTATTAGAGTTAGAACCTGTGGATCTTGACCACCTCTTAGAAAGCGTGCGCGCGGGCGACAAAGTCGCTTTCGCCGAGCTTTACGACGTTCTGGCCCCACAGGTTCTAGGTCTCACCACCCACATCTTGCGCGACCGGGCCCAAGCGGAAGAGGTCACCCAAGAAGTCTTCGTGGAGGTATGGCTAAGCGCCCACACCTTCGACCCACACCGCGGCAGCGCCAAGTCATGGGTACTGCGGCTAGCCAAATCGCGAGCCATCGATCGGCTGCGGAGCTGGCGTAGCTCCCAAGCCCGCGACACCGACGATTTCAACAGTCAACTGACCACGTGGGTCGCTGCCGCTGAGGACGAAGCTCAACAGCGACTAGAGTCTGAGGAGCTACAAGAACTCATTGATTCAATCGGAGAGCCCCATCGAAGTGCGCTCATGCTCGCGTATTTCGGGGAACTCACCCACCAAGAAATCGCCGATGCCACCGGTGTCGCTCTCGGAACAGCCAAAACCCGGGTACGCGACGGGTTGCAAAAGCTTCGCAAGGCCGTGTCGTTGAAAGGAGGCCTGTGATGGATAAAGATATCGAGGACCTCTTCAATTCCGCAGCCACGCCGGTCACCCCACCACCGGAGCTCAAAGGCTCAATCATGGAGCGTATCGACGCTACCGACCAGGTCACAGACTTCGACACCGCGCGGAAGAACCGCTCCTGGCGACGTCTCACAACCGCCGCAGCAGCCGCCGTTGTGCTCATCGCCGGTGGCGGGTTCGCGGTCACCCAGTTCACTGTCGACGAGTCACGCGAATCCGTGACAGCCCAAGGCGTCGACGAAATGCACGCAATCATGGGCGCCGACGACGCACGTCAAGGTCAGGCCGACGCGATGGGCGCGAGCCTCGACATCGTGATCAGCTCTGACATGGGCAAGGGCGGCGCCATGGTCAACGGCCAGCCAGCTCTCAACGACGGCATGGGAGCACAAGTGTGGGCAGTCATGGCTGACGGCGCCGTGGAATCGGCTGGAGTCATCGGCCAAGAACCCCACGACGACGTGTGGATGCCGCTGCCCGGTGGAACTGCTTCAGTCCTGGTAACCGAGGAAGCCGCCGCCGGCGCGGCGCAACCCACCGGCGCGGTGCTGGCCAACGTGACGCTCTAGTGCCGGCTGCCTCCCTTGGCGCGCTTCAGGCCATTCGCGTTCTAAAAACCACAAAGCCCCGACCCAAA
>NZ_KV786211.1:93642-289993 GCF_001806875.1 Corynebacterium sp. HMSC29G08 | reverse complement strand
CCTACATATCCCCAGGTGGAATGTGTAGACACAGTACCGTTTTTGCATTGTGAGCTAGGAGCAGCAAATCTGATGCCGGCTCTGATCACTTGGCAAGCTGGCCGTTCACGGCGCTCTGGCATTTCACGGCATTTCACAGGACTTTGGCAGGCCACGCCAGTCCACGGCAGTTCACGGTATCTCACCCAGCTGTGGTCGAATAACACGTGGTATTTGGCGGTAATGCCGGGTCGGTCCATATACTGGTTGGAACGTAAACGGAAAGGTCTTTGTATGTCCGACAATGGGAACACCTCTAGGCGGGAAAACCGCGGCTCACATGAAAATCGTGGGCGTGGGGGCTATGGAGGTGGAAGCGGTCGTCGTTCGGAGGGCAGCAGGTCTGGAGACGATCGAGGCAATCGGTCCCGCGGCCGTTACCGGGACGGTGGCGACGAGGGCGGCCGGGGAGACCACGGTCGGGGAGACCACGGTCGGCCTAACCGTGGGGGCGGTCGAGAGGACCGTGGACGTAACAACCGTGGGGGCGGTCGCGGAGAGCGTCGTGATGATCGCGTAAGGCACGACCGTTCCAACCCGCGTAGGCAGGGTTACCGGGAAGACCGCATGGCGTTGCGTCTGTCTGAACCCGATCTGATTGATGATATTGACGTAACCGTCTTGGATCCATCCGTGTTGCAGGACCTGAAGGTGTTGTCGAAAGACAACGCCGATCGTGTAGCCAAGCACATGATTATGGCATCCGACCTGCTAGCAGATGACCCACAGTTGGCGCTGCAGCATGCACGTGCGGCTAAGAACCGCGCTGGTCGAGTGAGTGTGGTGCGTGAGACCAACGGTGTGGTTGCTTACCATGCCGGCGAGTGGAAGGAAGCGCTCTCGGAGCTTCGTGCTGCGCGCCGCATGAGTGGTGGCCCGGGGCTTCTCGCAGTGATGGCAGACGCGGAGCGCGGTCTTGGTCGCCCAGAAAAGGCTCTTGAACTGGGACGTACCCCAGAGGTCAACGAACTGGATGAAGAAGGCCGTATTGAGTTGGCTATTGTGCTGGCGGGTGCACGCCACGACCTCGGACAGCATGAGTCTGCGCTGATCACGCTGGAGCGGATGAATCCATCCTTGGACTCCCAGGGTTTTAGCCAGATGCGACTGTCGTATGCGTATGCGGATGCGTTGTTGTCGGTTGGTCGAAAAGACGAAGCCAAAACGTGGTTCAAACACGCAGCGGACCTTGACGTTGAAGCTTTGACGGATGCGGATGAGCGCTTAGAGGAACTGGGGTAGAAGATAAACCGATGGTTCTGCAAGATACGTATGACGCACTGCTGCTTGACCTAGACGGAACGGTTTGGGAGGGCGGGGACGCCATTGAGTACGCTGTCGATGCGATTAACGCTGCTGGGGTGCCGACGGTCTACATCACCAACAATGCGTCCAGGAGTGCCGCTGAAGTCGCGCAGATGCTGCGTGCAATCGGGCTTCAGGCGCAAGATAATGACGTGTTGACCTCCGCACAAGCGGCGCTCGGGTTGGCGGAAGAACACCTCAGCCAAGGTGATCCCGTCCTGGTCTTGGGTGCGCCATCGTTTCGTGAGCTGGTGGCCAATGCCGGCTACCAGCTCGTTGATTCTGCAGATGAACACCCTAAGGTTGTTCTGCACGGGCACAACCCGGAAACCGGGTGGCACCAGCTTTCGGAAGCCGCGCTATCAATCGCGCGTGGCGCTGTGTATCTGGCTTCCAACTTAGACACGACGCTACCGATGCAGCGCGGCTTGATGGTTGGCAACGGATCCATGGTTGCGGCTGTGACTTCTGCAACCGGCGTGACACCGCGTGCCGCCGGCAAGCCCGAGCCGGGAATGTTCCTCCAAGCAGCCAGCGCCGTTGGTGCCACACGTCCGCTGGCGGTTGGGGATCGATTGGACACCGACATCGCTGGTGCTGTCGCCGCGGGCATCCCCGCGCTGCACGTGCTCACGGGAGTTTCTGGACCTTTGGCGCTGATTGAGGCGCCAAAGAAACTACGCCCTACATTCATTGCAGAAGACATGCGTGCGCTGACACAAGACGCAGCCCAGCTGAAGCCCTCGGCGCAAGGTGGCTTTGGCGCACGTGTTGACGGGCGCGACATCATCTTGAGCCATGGCAACGAAGGCGCAACCAGTATTCAGGCGCTGCGAACCGTGCTGGAAGTGGCGTGGATGATGGACACCCCACCGGAGCTTGTGCGCCCGAACTCGGATGCTGCAGAAGCCGCTACCGCTAACTGGTGGTAAGCATGACCCCGGAAGATCCTGAGCACCTCCGCCAGGCCTTCGATGAAGTGCTCGCGCAGCCATCCGAGACGCTTGAAGATGAGGTAGAGCGCCTCACACACGCCCATCAGCTGCTGCATAACGCGCTGCAAAACAGCTAGAACAGGAACGAATCATGGCACCTTCACGCCGGCGTTTGGACGCGGAGCTTGTCCGACGAAAGATCGCCCGCTCACGCGAGCAAGCCCAAGGCTGGATTAAGGATGGCCGCGTGGAGGTCAACGGATTCGTCGCCAAGAAGCCAGCGACCATCGTGGAGCCTGAAGCGTCCATCAAGGTCAGTGTTGACCCGGATGATGAGTGGGCGTCACGTGGCGCCCATAAGCTACTGGGTGCGTTGGGGGCGTTTGGGGAGATGGGGTTGAGCGTCGATAAGCAAAAAGCTCTCGATGCTGGTGCATCGACAGGCGGGTTTACCGATGTGCTGCTGGCAAACGGCGCACGCGAGGTGGTCGCGGTGGACGTGGGCTATGGGCAGCTGATCTGGCGGCTGCAGAATGATCCGCGGGTCAAAGTGCTGGACCGGACAAACATTCGTCACCTCACTGCCGAGATGATGGACGGGCCGGCCGATCTGATGGTGGGGGATCTGTCGTTTATCTCTCTGAAGCTGGTTTTACCTGTGATTGTGGAATGCATGGCGGACGGTGCGGACCTTCTGCCCATGGTCAAACCTCAGTTTGAAGTTGGCAAAGACCGTCTTGGCAGTGGCGGAGTCGTGCGCTCCAACGAGCTGCGAGCAGAGGTAACAACGGATGTGGCGCAGTTTGCACAGTCGTTGGGCCTGAGCTTGAGGGGTGTTACGGCATCGCCGCTGCCGGGCCCGAGTGGCAACGTAGAATACTTCCTGTGGTTGGTGAAGGATGCGGGGAAGACCGCACTTGCACCGGAGGCAGTGGCCGAAATGGTGGCCACCGCAGTGAAGGAAGGACCGCAGAATTGACAGACGTGACAACGCAGCGCGAAATCCTGCTTGTGCCGCATTTCTATCGGCCTGACAACATTTCTTCCGCAGCACGTGCGGCGCACTTACTGCAAGATGCTGGCATTCGCGTGCGGCTGCTGGACCAGGGCGAGCCGGGCGCTGAGCAGCCGGTGGATAAGGACCCGGTGCTCAACCAGCTTGTGCGAGTCAAGCCAGGTCCGGAGGCTGCCGCTGGGTGTGAGCTTGTGCTGGTGCTGGGTGGAGACGGGACGTTTCTGCGCGCAGCCGGCGTGGCTCGTGACCAGAACTTGCCGGTGCTGGGCATCAATCTAGGCCACGTTGGGTTTCTGGCAGAAGGAGAAGCCGAAAGCCTTGAGACCGCTATTGCTCAAGTGGTTGAGCGTAACTACACCGTGGAAGACCGCATGACCATTGACGTTCAGGTGCGAAGTGCTGAGGGCGAAGAGATCGGCCGCGGTTGGGCTCTCAATGAGTTGAGTGTGGAAAACATTGACCGTACTCGCGTGCTGGATGCGGTATTGGAGATTGATTTTCGCCCGGTGAGTGCATTTGGGTGTGACGGTGTGTTGGTCTCTACACCAACCGGTTCGACTGCGTATGCGTTTTCCGCCGGTGGCCCAGTTATGTGGCCGGCGCTGGATGCGATTTTGGTGGTGCCGAATAATGCGCACGCCTTGTTTGCGAAGCCGCTGGTGGTCTCGCCACGCTCCACAGTAGCCATTGAGACTGAATCTAATTCGAGTGCGGCTATTGCAGTGATGGATGGGTTTAGGCGCATTGACATGCCTGCCGGTTCGCGCGTGGAGGTTATCCGCGGTTCGCGCCCGGTGCGTTGGGTGAAGCTGGATCGCAAACCCTTTACAGACCGCCTGGTGCGCAAGTTCCAGTTGCCGGTGTCCGGCTGGCGGGGGCCGAGGTACGCGTAGTGCTTGCAGAGATTTCAATCCGTAACCTTGGTGTGATTCCGGAGGCGTCGGCGGAACTGTCGCCGGGCTTGACGGTGCTCACCGGTGAGACTGGTGCGGGCAAAACCATGGTGGTGACGGGCCTTCGCTTATTGACGGGCGGACGCGCCGACGCGTCACGCGTTCGCACCGGTAGTGAGGAAGCCGTGGCAGAGGGTGCTTTTTCCACTGCTGGCCTGCCCGAGGACGTAGCCAAGAGAGTCGCGGAGATTGTTGAAAACGCCGGCGGCAGCGCCGACGAAAACGGCGAGTATGTGGTCTCGCGATCTGTGAAGGCGACGGGTCGTTCGAAGGCGCACCTGGCTGGCAGGACGGTTCCGGCCGCAACGCTTGCAGAGATGGCTGGCCACCTGCTGACTATTCATGGGCAAAATGACCAGCTGCGACTGATGAGCCCGGACGAGCAGCTTGCGGCGTTGGATCGTTTTGACCCAGCGATCGCCCCGCTTGCCCAGGCGTACCGCGAGACCTACCGCGAATGGCGCAAGGTAGTACGCGAGTTGGAGGAGCGCACCCAACACAAACGTGAGCTGGCCCAGGAGGCGGATCGCCTGCGGTTTGCGTTGGATGAGATCGATGCTGTTGATCCGGTGGCGGGCGAAGACACTGAGCTGGCCGCGACGATTCATCGCTTGCAGGACGTTGACGCGCTGCGTGAGGCGGCGGTTAACGCGCTTGCCGCGATTGATGGCGCGGAGGCGGCTGGCGGATTCGGCGCAGATGATGAGGCGGCGTCCACACTCGTCGGCCAAGCCGCGAGCGCACTGGATGGAGCAAGCGATGAGCAGCTCAAAGAGCTGGCAACCCGCTTGTTTGAGGTGAGCAGTGTGCTTTCAGACGTCTCGGCGGAACTCGGCACCTACCTGACCTCATTGCCTGCTGACGCCGACCAACTGGAGACGCTCCTGACCCGCCAACAGGACATCCGCGGGCTGACCCGCAAGTACGCACCTGATGTTGAAGGCGTACTGGCGTGGCGCGCGAAGGCAGCAAAACGCCTGAGCAAGATCGACGTGTCTGAAGAAGCCGTGAACAAACTCAAGCAGCAAGTATCCAAGCTGGAGAAGCAGTTGGCTACGCGGGCGAGGGCGTTAAGTAAAGCCCGTGAAGCTGCAGCAGCCACGCTTGGGGAGGCCGTTTCCGCAGAGCTCCACGGCCTTGCCATGCCGAAGGCGCAGCTGACTGTTCAGGTCACTCGTGCTGGTTACACCGCAACAGGTGCCGACGAGGCGGCAATCTTGTTAGCACCCAATAAGGCACTGGAGCCCAAACCCTTGGCAACAAGCGCCTCCGGTGGCGAGCTGTCACGTGTGATGCTTGCACTTGAAGTGATCCTCGCGGCCACCTCGCATGGGGCGACCATGGTGTTCGATGAGGTCGACGCCGGCGTCGGTGGGCGTGCAGCTGTAGAGATCGGCCGCAGGCTGGCTCGTCTTGCTACCCACAACCAGGTCATCGTGGTTACGCACTTGCCACAGGTGGCGGCGTATGCCGATACGCATCTGCATGTGGCGAAGGATGTGGGGGAGGCGTTGGTGGCCTCTGGCGTAGCGCAATTAAGCGAAGAGTCCCGAATCGAGGAGCTGGCCCGCATGATGGCTGGCCTGGATGATTCCGATACCGGCCGTGCGCACGCCCAGGAGCTGTTTGAGCGCGCGCAGCGTGAGGTGGCGGAAATGCGGGCTTAAGTTCCGCGCGCCTCCCTTAAAACAGGCAGGTCACCGTGCACAATAGCGGCTATGACTGTCTCTACCTCCATCAACGGCACTCTGCGTGACTGTACGTCGCAGGGTAAAGGCATTGGCCGCCTCGGCGAAGGCGATATTGCGTTTGTGGACGCGCCGGATATGACGCGTCGCTTCGCGGAGTTGTTGGTGGCGGCGAAACCTGCGGCGGTGGTCAACGCTGCGCGTTTTACCACGGGCTTGATCCCAAATTATGGTCCGCACGTGCTGCTGGACGCTGGGATTCCGTTATATGAGGCTGCTGGGTCTTCCCTGCGCGGGGTAGTCAAGGACGGCAAGAAGGCCTCTGTGAGCACCTCCGGTGAGATCATGATGGGCAAGAAGCTCATCGGCCAGGCCAGTGCTGTCAGCCGTGAGGATGTGGACGCCATGTTTACGGATGCGCAGCAGGCGCTAGTGGACAACATGGAGGCCTATTTTGGCAACACCATCCAGTTCATCCACTCCGAGGCGCCTTTGCTTATCGACGGTGTGGGCTCGCCCGAACTCGGCGACACCATGGCTGACCGCAAAGTGCTCGTGGTAAGCCAATCCGAAGATATGCGCGAGCGACTCGACGGGCTGAAGTTTTTCATCCGCGAGTTCACGCCTGTGATTATTGGCGTGGGTGCCGCCGCAGACACGTTGACCAAGCTGGGCTATGACATGGAATTCATTGTGGGCGACCCGACAGAGATTTCCAACGAAGCCCTGCGCGGGGATGCAAAGGTGATCCTGCCTGCGGAGACCGACGGTTTTGCCCCCGGTCTTGAGCGCATCCAAGACCTAGGTGTCGGGGCGATGACGTTTCCAGCGGCGACCGATTCGCCGACGGATCTGGCCATTTTATTGGCGATATTCCATGACGCCGAGACAGTGGTTACGGTTGGGCATCCGGTGGAGTTGGACAGCATTTTTACAGATGCCGCAGCCGCTGAGCCGGCTGCCTTGCTGACGCGTCTGAAGGCAGGCCGCAAACTTGTGGATTCCACGGTGATTGAGCACCTCTACGCGACGAACACGGGCGGCGGAGGTGTCGCTTGGGCATGGGCGATTCTGGGGCTTCTGGTGGCTGCTGCCACCGTGGTCTTGATCGTGGGCCTGGGTGGCTCGGAGACGTTTACAACGAACCTGGTAGATACGTGGAACCGCATCGCGCTGGAGATCCAGAGCTGGTTTAAGTAGGAGCTGGGAGACAAGATGGGACAGGCAACTCGTGGCACGGGCCTCGTTGCGGCCGGCATTGGTTGGGGGATCGCTGCAGGCGTGGCGCTGGGCACGCTGTTGATTGCGCCGGCAATCGACGGATCATTGGGTGGTGAATCGGTCACGGCGTCAGAGGCTGGACAGGGAGAGTCAGAGGCGGAAAGCGGTGAGCTTGTTCGTGCCAACGGCCGGGTTGATGAGGCGAACACACTGCTTGCGCAGCATGGCGATGCCATTGTCAGCGGGGTGTTGGACGGCGTGGCAGTTACGATGATCCGTACTGCAACTGCGTCTGAGGAGGATGCTGCGGGCGTGCGCTGGATGGCTAACGCCGCGGGTGCTGCCAATTCTGGTGGCATCCGGCTGACGGAGAAGTTTTTTGAGCGTGATGCTGCTGATGAGTTGAGCAGCGTGATTGCCAATACTTTGCCCGCAGGCGCGACGCTGAGCGTGGACAACTTGGGTCCAGGCACGCACGCTGGCGAGTCGCTGGGGGCGACGCTGACTACGGCAAGTGATGAGGACCGCGCACTGGTACTCGAAGCCCTGACCCAGGCCGGGTTTATTGAGGTCAACGGTGAGGTTGGTGTAGCTGACGTTATTGTTGTGGTCGCCGCCGATGAGTTTGAAGGCGAGGGGTTCACCACGCAACTAGTCGGGGACTTTGCCCAGGGGTTGGCATCAAATGCACGGACCGTTGTTGCCGCCCAGGGCGCTGCGCCGGCGTTGGACGGGGTGGGCTCGCAGGGCAATGTGGATACGGAGGCGGGCCGCGTTCAGGCGGTGCTCTTGCTGGCTGAAGAACCGGCAGAAGACGCAGCAGAGGAGTAGCCCGTGTCGCAACCGCACGAGTATGAGGTAGTTGACTCGCACCTGCTGCATGAAGAGCCGATCATCGCGCTGCGGCGCGACCTCGTGACCATGCCAGGAGGCACAACGGCCCATCGCGAGATTGTGGAGCATTTTGGTGCAGTTGCCGTTGTTGCGCTAGATGACCAGGGCAGGGTGGCGATGGTGGAGCAGTATCGTCACAGCGTCAAGCGTCGCCTGTGGGAGTTGCCTGCTGGTCTTTTGGACTTCTACCAGGAAGACGAGTTGGCCACTGCGCAGCGAGAGCTGCGAGAAGAGGCGGGGTTGGCTGCGGATTCGTGGTCGCTGCTGGTTGATCTGGTGACTTCACCGGGGTTTGCGGAGGAAGCCGTGCGCGTGTTTTTGGCACGTGATCTGCGTGAGGTTGAGCGTCCGGAGGCACAGGACGAGGAAGCCGACATGGGGTTTGCGTGGGTGCCGTTGGATGATGCTCGCGCGATGGTGATGTGCGGTGAGATAGTGAATTCGATTGCGATTGTCGGCATTTTGGCGGCTAGTGAGGTGGTTGCGGGTCGCTCTCAGCCTCGTGAGACGTCGGTTGCCTTTGAGTTACGCCCGAGCTCTCTTGCTTATCGACGCCACGCCGAAGGCATCACCCCCGACATGAAGAACATTGCGCGCTAGTGGTTTCCCCTGCACAGCTTGCTCGAGACTGGCACGTTCATTTGGTGGTGGAGCGTGGTCTTTCTGAAAATACGGTGAGCAACTATGACCGCGACATGAAGCGCTACGTGGCCTGGCTGGAAAACGCTGGCATTGCTGACTTGAATGTTGTCACTGCGGGCCATCTTGAGGCCTACGTGGCGGATTTGCGTCGTGGAAGTGAGACGGTGAAACCGCTGGCTGCCTCCTCTGCAGCCAGAGCACTTGTGGTTGCTCGTGGTCTGCACAAGTTTGGTGTGGCGGAAGGCCTGCTGGCGGGTGATGCCGCGGCAGAGGTGGCGCCGCCGCAGGCCGCCGAGAGGCTCCCGGACACGCTGAGTGTGGATGAGGTTGTGCGGCTGATCGAGTCCTGTTCTCAGGAGACTGCTTTAGGTTTGCGCGACAAGGCGTTATTGGAAACGCTGTATGCCACCGGCGCGCGTGTGAGCGAGGTTTTAGCACTGCACGTGGATGATGTTGTGGACGCACAAGGCGTGCTGGTGGTTACCGGCAAGGGCAATAAGCAGCGCGTGGTAGCACTTGGCTCTCATGCGCAGGCGGCGATTGAGTCCTACCTGGTGCGTGCACGCCCGATGCTGGCGACAGGTAAGTCGCACGCGCTGTTTCTTAATGCCCGGGGCAATGCCTTGTCGCGCCAAAGTGCGTGGACGATTATTAAAGACGCAGCGTCACGCGCCGGCATTGACAAGGACATTTCCCCGCACACGCTGAGGCACTCGTTTGCCACGCACCTGCTTGAAGGCGGCGCTGATGTGCGAACAGTGCAGGAGTTACTGGGACACTCATCTGTGACAACGACACAGATCTACACGCATATTACTGCGGATAACCTACGAGAAGTCTGGGCAGGTGCGCATCCGCGGGCATAGGCGGTAACGTTAGCGCGATGATGCGAAACGTTGCAGTAGGAGCGTGCGTGGCAACGCTAACGCTTTGCCTTCCACTTGCCATGAGTCCAGTTGCAGTAGCACAGCTACCGGAAGGGCTTGACCCGGCGCAGATCAAAGAAATGCTGCCCTCTCAGGTCAGCGTGGCAGCGGGTGAATCGAGCACTGTTGATGTTGGCATTCCCGTCGATGTGAACTACGCAGCTGACGGTTGGGTGGTGAGCTCTAGCGGCACGACCGTAACCGTGCAGGCGCCGAATACGCCGGGTGCAACCGCGGACGTGCCAGCGAGTGCGCTTGGCTACTCAGCGACGATCACTCTGGTAGCCGTAGGCGGCCGCGAGTCCCCAGACGTTGCTCCGGATTCAGGATCGGACGGGGATTCCGAGCAGGATGGCGCCAAACCAGACGCTGGCTCAGACTCAGGCTCGGGCTCGGGTTCTGGCTCTGGCTCGCGCGCACAGCAGCAGGACGGAGCCACGGTAACCCACCCGCCGCGCGAGGCGGCAGCACCCGTGGACACCACGACGGCGAAGAAGTTCTATTTCGAAGGAGAGATCCACGGCAACACCCTCGTGGTCACCGTGCCACTTACGCGCGCTGCGGACTTGGCCAAGTACGCCCGCACGGACCGGGAGGGTGCAAAACTGCGGTATCTGGATGTCAGTGGCCGGGTGATCCAGGGTGTGAAGCGTGATGTGGATATTGCTAGCCGGACGCTCACGTTGACATATCCCGAAGGCGAGACCCCGGACAACCCCTTCATTATGGAAGTGGTTCGTGATGACTCGGTAGCAGAGTTTATTGCCGTGATTACCGCCACGAACGCGCACGTTGAACAAGCAGAGGCGCAGGAAGGTGTTAGCGGCGAGGACGAGGGGGCGAGTGGGAATCCGTATGCGGACGTCGCGAAGCAAAGTCAAGGCTCTGAACATGACTCCGCTGGTGGTAGTGGCGTGCTGGTGCCGGTAATTGTTGGTGGCGTCGGACTGTTAGTGCTGCTTGCGCTGGTATTGACGGTTCTGCGGCGCCGCGGGACTGGGCGCGCGTAAACAGTGGGTGGCCGAGAGGCCGCCCACGATAAATGCCATCGTTGTAAGATGGTGGCGTCAAGTGCACAGGCGGGATAGAGGAAGGACCTGCGATGGCGGAGAAACCGGCAGACGGCGCGTTGTTCGAAGCTGAAGAGCGCACAACGTTCTTGACCGGACGACCCTACCGCGAGTTTGCGGCGCCGAAAGATCTTGACCGCCACGGCCCGGCAAAGATCATCTCGATGGTCAATCAGAAAGGCGGCGTTGGTAAAACCACGTCCACCATCAACCTCGGTGCAGCACTGGTAGAGCAGGGCCGCAAGGTACTTCTGGTAGACCTGGATCCGCAGGGTGCGCTGTCCGCTGGTTTAGGTATTGCGCACGAAGATGAGCAGATTACGGTTTATGACCTGCTCTTCGACAACACCGCCAGCATCCACGCGGCAATCCAGCACTCGAAAGTTTCCGGCCTTGACCTTGTCCCGGCAAATATTGACCTTTCTGCTGCAGAAATCCAGCTGGTCAATGAGGTGGGCCGCGAACACACCTTGGCTCGTGCGCTGCGTCCGGTACGTAATGAATACGACTACATTTTCATTGACTGCGGGCCTTCGCTTGGCCTGCTTACGGTCAACGCGCTTGCTGCCTCCCACGGCGTGATCATCCCGATGGAAGGCGAGTACTACTCCCTTCGCGGTCTTGCGCTGTTGACTGACACGGTGGAAAAAGTGCGAGACCGCATTAATTTCGACCTAGACATTGTCGGCATTTTGGTGACCATGTTTGACCGTCGCACCACTCATGCGCGAGAGGTCATTGAGCGTGTGGTTGAAGTATTCGGGGATCGTGTCTTTGACACGGTAATTACCCGCACTGTCCGCTTCCCGGAAACTTCTGTTGCCGGAGAACCGATTACCACGTGGGCGCCGAGCTCTCAGGGTGCGGAGCAGTACCGGAGCTTGGCGCTCGAGGTTATGGAACGCACTGAGCGGAACTAGCGTGAGCTCGAGCGCGCAGCACCAGGTTGGTGAGCAGCCGGAGATCACCGGCTTTACCTTGGTCCTGAACAACTTCGAGGGACCCTTTGACCTGTTGTTGAACCTTATTCACTCGAAGAAGCTGGACGTGACTGAAGTGGCGCTAGCGGAGGTGACGGATGAGTTCATTGCCTATACCCGCACCCTCGGGCAGACAGCGGAGCTTGATGAGGTCACTGAGTTCCTTGTCATCGCCGCCACCTTGTTGGATCTGAAGGCAGCGCGCTTATTGCCGCGGGGTGAGTCAGACGAAATTGAAGACCTGGAGCTTTTAGAGTCGCGCGACTTGCTCTTTGCCCGTCTGCTGCAGTACCGCGCTTACCAACAAGTAGCGGAGCAATTCCGGGCTTGGCAGGCTACTGCGCAGCGAAGCTATCCCCGTGCGGTGGCTATGGAGGAGCGTTTCGCCGAGCTTCTGCCGCCGGTTGAACTTGGACACACGCCGCAGACTTTTGCGCAGCTTGCAGCGAGCGTGTTTCGCCCCAAGCCGCCGGAGGAGGTGCGCACTGATCACTTGCATGAGGTTGCGGTGTCCGTGCCGCAGCAGGCCGGAAAGGTTTTGGACACGCTGAAGCTTGCGGGGGCGCAGACCTGGTTGTCCTTCACAGCGCTCACGCGAGACTGCACGCGCTCCATGGAGGTCGTTGGGCGTTTTCTCGCGCTTTTAGAGCTGTATAAGGCCCGCGCGGTGGAAACACAGCAGGAAGTTGCCCTTGGCCCATTGGATGTGTCCTGGACCGGCATTGAGGTAGACCCAGCCGTAGTTGCCGCGGGAAACTGGAGCTAAAAGAACCTAAGGAGCGAGGCGATAATTATGGAGATGGTCTCACAGCTGCGTAGTCAGATTGAGTCGATCCTGTTGGTGGTGGATACGCCTGTTGTCGCCGCTGACATCGCAGGTGCATTGGGGGCGAGCGAGGAAGACGTTGAAGAGGTGCTTGTGCAGTGGTCGGAGGAACTGGCCGTGCGCGGCAGCGGCATTGATCTGCGCAGCACTGAGGCGGGTTGGCGTTTATATACCCGCGCGGAGAATGCTGATGCGGTGGAGTCGTTCGTGCTGGATGGCGCGCAGGCCAAGCTCAGTCGTGCGGCTCTTGAAACACTTGCTGTGGTGGCGTATCGCCAGCCGGTAACTCGCGCCCAGGTGTCTGGGGTGCGTGGCGTCAATGTGGATGGCGTGATGCGCACACTTACCTTGCGCGGTTTGTTGGCGGAGGTGGAGCCGGATGATTCTACGGGGGCTCATCGTTACGTCACCACAGAGCTGTTTTTGGAGCTTTTGGGCATTGATTCGCTTTCCCAGCTGCCGGAGTTGGCGCCGCTGTTGCCTGATGTGGACGCGATTGAAGACGCCTGGTAGGCGCCCAACAATCTGGCGGTAGGTAGAAAACGGCAAAACGCTGGTAGGGTGGGCCGCATGACTCGAACCGCTCGCCGAGACGGCACACCGGAGAGGGATAAGAACGAAACGTTCTATATCTCCTACGCAAAGCCGGCTAAGAAACAACACGTACAACGTCCGGAACCTCACCCGTTGGAGGACAACTGGTGGGATGATGATGAAACGAAAACTCGCAAGCAAAACACTTCGGGCGTGCGCCTGCAGAAGGTGCTTGCGCAAGCGGGTGTTGCCTCACGCAGGCATGCTGAGGTGATGATTGCGCAAGGGCGCGTCAACGTCAATGGCAAGCGCGTCACCGTGCAGGGTATGCGCGTGGATCCGGATCGTGATGTTATCCGGGTTGATGGCACCCGTATTAATGTCAATGAGAAGCTTGAGTACTTCGCGTTTAACAAGCCGCGTGGCGTGCACACGACCATGAAGGATGAGTTGGACCGCACGTCTGTGGGCTCGTACCTGTCGGAGCGCACCGCCTCTGGTCAGCGTCTGTTCCACGTGGGCCGCCTGGATGCGGACACGGAGGGATTGCTGCTGCTTACCAACGACGGTGAGCTGGCGAACCGCATGACTCACCCGAAGTACGAGGTGTCCAAGACGTATTTGGCCACCGTGCTGGGTGAGGCAAAGCCCGCCTTAGTCAAGGAGCTCAAAGAGGGCATCATGCTTGACGACGGCCCCGCAAAGGCCGACTACGCCCAAATCGTCGATGTGCACAACGGCCAGTCTTTGATTCGCCTTGAGCTGCATGAGGGCCGCAAGCACATTGTGCGCCGCATGTTGAAGGCAGCGGGATTCCCAGTGCAGCGCCTGGTGCGTACGAAAGTGCACACGGTACAGCTGGGCGATATGAAGCCTGGCTCGATGCGTGCGCTCAACGCTGCTGAGTTGACCTCGCTGTACAACGCGGTGGAGATGTAAAAGGGGAGCGTTATGGGTGATTCTTCTTTGCTTTCGAACACTGCTGATGGCGGTCTGATTTTGGCCGTTGATGGGCCTTCGGGCACCGGCAAGTCCACCACGTGCCGTGCGTTGGCGAAGCGCCTTGCCGCGAAATACGTGGACACGGGTGCTATGTACCGGGTGGCCACGCTGGCTGTGCTTCGTGCTGGCGTGGACCCGCAGGATACGGAAGCGGTGATTGCCGCAACCGCTGATTTGCCGCTGACGGTGTCGGATGACCCGGATTCCACCGAGGTTCTGCTTGGTGGTGAAGACGTCTCCGTTGAGATCCGCGGTCCAGAGGTCACCCGCAACGTGTCGGCGGTGTCTGCGATCCCGCAGGTTCGTGAGAACCTCGTGGCGCTGCAGCGCAAGCTCGCTCGTGATGCGCACCGCGCGATTGTGGAGGGGCGTGACATAGGCACGGTCGTGCTTGTAAACGCCCCAGCGAAGGCCTATTTGACCGCGTCGGCGGAGGTGCGCGCGAAGCGTCGATACGACCAGGATGTGGCGGCCGGCAGGGAGGCTGACTTTGACACGGTGCTTGCGGACGTGCAGCGCCGCGACGAACTGGACTCGTCACGTGCTACCAGCCCTTTGAAACCTGCTGAAGACGCAGAGATCATTGACACTTCAGCGATGACGCTTGATGAAGTGCTGGAAACGCTGATCCAGTTGATTGAAAGGAGTGCCCGATGAGTGATCACAAGCGTGACCACGAGCAGATGCCAGAGACGCAGTTCTTCCAGCCTGGCATTGACGCCTCCGGCTATGACGAGGTGGAGGAGCACTACGTCACCGCTGACGATGCAGAGTTCTACGAGGGCTATGAAGACTTTGATGAGTCCGACTTCGGCGATGCCGATTACGGCGACACCGGCTTAGAAGGCCGAGATGACAACGCTGAGTACACCGACGAAGAGTGGGCTGAGATCGAGCGTGCTTACGGCATCGCGCGGCCTGACATGGTTGAAGAGGCACTGCCGACGGTTGCCATTGTGGGACGTCCCAACGTGGGTAAGTCCTCGTTGGTAAACAGGTTCATTGGGCGCAGGGAAGCCGTAGTGGAGGACCACCCTGGTGTGACTCGTGACAGGGTGAGCTACCTCGCTGACTGGGGCGGGCACCGCTTCTGGGTGCAGGACACCGGCGGTTGGGACCCGGACGCCAAGGGCATTCACGCCGCAATCGCGCGCCAGTCCGAGGCGGCGATGGAAACCGCAGACGTGATCGTCATGGTGGTGGATTCCCACACCGGCATTACGGAAACGGATGCGGTGATGGCGCGTAACCTGCAGCGCTCCGAAGTACCCGTGATTTTGGTGGCAAACAAGTTTGAGTCGGAATCCCAGTGGGGCGACGTCGCGGAATTCTACGGGCTTGGCCTGGGGGACCCGTGGCCGGTATCCGCACTACACGGCCGCGGTGGTGCAGACGTACTTGATGAGATCCTGCGCGTGTTCCCAGAGGTGCCGCGTGCGGCGAACTCCATTACGGACGGTCCGCGCCGTGTGGCCATTGTTGGACGTCCAAACGTGGGTAAGTCCAGCTTGCTCAACAAGCTGAGCAAGTCGGACCGTTCGGTGGTGGACAACGCTTCTGGCACCACGGTGGACCCGGTGGATGAGCTCATTCAGATGGATAAGAACCTGTGGAAGTTCATCGACACCGCGGGTTTGCGCAAGAAGGTGAAGAACGCCCAGGGGCATGAGTACTACGCCTCGCTACGCACCCGCGGCACGATTGACGCTGCCGAGGTGTGCGTGGTGGTCATCGACGCCTCCCAGGAGATTTCCGAGCAGGACCAGCGCGTGATCTCCATGGTGTTGGAAGCAGGCAAGGCCATGGTGATCTGCTTTAACAAGTGGGACCTCATGGATGAGGACCGCCGCTACTACTTCGACCGTGAGTTTGAAGAGCAGATCGGCCACTTGAGCTGGGTGACCAAGATCAACATCTCCGCAGACACGGGCCGTGGTTTGCACCGTCTTGAAGCTGCCATGACGGAGGCCCTGGAGAACTGGGATAAGCGCATCTCCACAGCCCACCTGAATACCTGGCTGCGCGAGGCGATTGCGGCTAACCCGCCGCCGATGAAGAACAACCGCCTGCCCAAGCTGTTGTTCTCCACCATGGCGGCCACTCGACCGCCGACAATCATCCTGTTTACCACGGGATTTTTGGATGCCTCCTACCGCCGCTACCTGGAGCGCAAGTTCCGTGAGCGCTTCGGCTACCACGGCACCCCAATCCGGATCGCGGTGCGTGTGCGCGAGCGCAACCAGAGGAAGCGCTAGCGACGCTCATAAGCGAACGCATCAGTGCGATAGGGCAGCGGCAGCACCTGGCCGGGACTAAACCCTAAACGCTCGTAGAGGTACCAGTGCAGGTTCGTCTCTACCTTGTCGCGGGTGGTGTCGTTGGCGCGCAGCCAGTAGGAGCGGGTGCGCATGAGTGAGATCAATTCTTCCGGCGTCGTTGGCTGTAGCCACTTGGTTCGCAGCTCATCTACAAGCCGCCATTGCTGGCCAACGGTTGGGTAGAACCCTTCGCGGTGCACGTCGCCAGAGTGGCTGATGCGAGAATAGCGCAGCACCCAGGGGTGGGTGACATCGAGCGTGTTCCACACCAACACCAAGCACGCATCCGGTGTAGCCACGCGTGCCGCCTCACGGCTGGCGGCTTCCACGTCGAGCCAGTGCCACGTCTGTGCGCACGTGATCGTGGAAAACTGAGCATCTGCAAACGGCAGCGTCTCGGCGGTTGCGCGGACCACGCCAACACCGGACAGGTGATTCGCCAAAACCTGCGCCATGTCTGGGGAGGGCTCCAGGGCGGTGATGCGGTGAGCGTCGGCAAGCAAAAGCTCTGTCAGCTTGCCTGTGCCGGCGCCGATGTCTAAAAGTTCACCACCGCCGCGCACCAGCGAGCGGACCTCGGTGGGGTAAGACGGCCGGGCATCGTGATACAACGACGCACCGCAGGAAAATGCGCCGGCGGTGAAGGTTCGGGCGGCGTCGTTTTTGAACCCGGGGCCTTGCCTGGAGCTGGGTTTAACCATAGGAGGCAAATCTAGCCGTGTAGCCTTGGAAGCTATGAATAAGGCGGTGCGAATTACGGCGGCGCTTGCGCTGTCGGTGGGGCTGATCAGCGGATCAAGCAACGCGCAGGTGCTGGCAGCCAGTACGGTTACACCCACAACCACAACCAAAGTTCCGGTTCCGGATTCCATGGAACGGAAAGAGCGCCGCATCAAGGCGGGTGGTGAAAAGCGCACCTATTGGGTCTCCGCACCGAAGAATGCCAAAGACCGCGAGCTGCCGCTCATCCTCGCATTCCACGGCAAAACTGACACCGCGAAGAATTTCCTTGAACACAGTGGCCTTGGGCATGCGGACGCCATCGTTGTCGCCCCGGACGGCCTAGGCCAAAAAGATGTATGCGACAACAGGTTCAAGCAAGCCTGGTCGCCTGCCCCCTACGCTGTGACCACGCCGCAGGAGGATTTTGCGCTGGTTGATGCCCTTCTGGCGAAGATGGATAAAGAGTTCAACATTGACCCACAGCGCATCTACATCACTGGATTTTCCAACGGCGGAGGCTTTGTCGCATCGGTGCTTGCGCAGCGTCCGAAGCCGTTTGCTGGGGCGGTGATCGTCTCAGCTGCGGTGCGTAACCCCGAGTCGGAACTGCGCACCGGCCTGCCCGTGCCGCTGCGAATCATTCACGGCGATAAGGACCAACAGGTTCCACTGGAAGGCTACAACCGGCCTACCAATGTGAACGGCTGCAAGGACGGTCCGGGTGATGTGGTGCAGGATATCCGTGACGTGCGTGACGCATTTTTGCTGCGCAGTGGCTCAACGAACGTGTCCTATCACGAGGTAACAGGCATGGGGCACAAGTGGACCCATGATGAGCCGATTGACGTGACCGATGAGGTGCTCGACTTCTTTGACATCCCCAAGCAGGGGTAGTGGCAGGGTTTGCGCTACGCTTTCCACCCGTGCGCAGGGCAAAAAGATTAGCAACCGCCGCGATGGCCTTCCTACTCGCGGCGGGTATGAGTGCATGTTCGCCCCTGCTTAACGACGACCCAACACACACCCCACCAACACTCACCAAAGACGAAACCGCAGACCCTTTGAATGCGGTGCAGCCGTGGAGTCCTGCAAGTGCGGCTACTCGCTCGGTGACGGCGGCTGGTATTGAGCGCAACTACATCATGTCGCTGCCCCCAGGCGCGCGCGAGCGCTCCAGACTTCCCGTGATTTTCGTGTTCCATGGGTACAACGAAAGCGCCGAGACCATCCGCGAGTACTCCGGGATGGATTCTGCCGATGCGATCGTGGTGTATATGGAAGGCATTGATAAGGCTTGGGCACCGGCGCCATATGCGGTGACCACCGGCGAGCAGGATTTGGCGTATGTGGATGCGGTGTATGACCAACTGATCAGTGAGTTTGCCGTGGACCGCTCCCGAGTATTTGCCGCGGGGCTTTCCAACGGTGGTGGGTTCGCCGCCTACGTGGGCTGCCAGCGCCCGCAGGCGTTTACTGCAGTGGCAACGGTGGCCGGCGCGTTCTATGAGAAGGTCTCGGCGGGGTGCTCCGCAATCCCGATGAAACACGTAGATTTTCACGGTACGAGTGATGCGGTGATTCATTACGCCGGGGGAGAGCGCCACAGCACCGTCTACGGCTCCAGTGCGGAGCTGATGGAGGACGCTGCGCGCCGCAGTCGCTGCGACGCTGAGCCGATCATTAGCGCCGTCTCACCGACCATCGTGGAGCACCGATGGACTGGTTGCGACGCCGCCGTCATGCACTACCGCATCGAAGGCGGTCCGCATGTGTGGCCGGGGTCCGTCAAAGACACCTCAGCGACGGTGTCCATCGGTTTTGCCACGCGCCAGATCATGCACTTCTTTGGCGTTTCGCTGCGCTAAATGGGAGGATCCCGGAAAACACTAAACCCCAGCTCACGCTGGGGTTTAGAAGTTTTTGTCGGACTGACAGGATTTGAACCTGCGACCCCCACACCCCCAGTGTGGTGCGCTACCAAACTGCGCCACAGCCCGATGTTGCCAAAAGGGCAACACGAAGAAGATTACAGCACTGTCATCGTGGAATGAAACCAGCAGGTGGTACGGCCAGCCCCCGCACTTACACCCAGCGCCCGGCACCCAGCGCTCGGCGCGGCGTTCAAACGTCCCTTACTTGATCGCCTTGGCCGCTTTCGCTTGGGTGCGGCGCTCCGCAACAGTGGCCTTGCGCACCACGGTTTCCAGCTGGTTTTTGGCCACGTAGCCGTCCACGGTGGACGCGGCGCCGGCGGCGCGCAAGGTCTCGGCCTGTGCATCTGTCAGATCGCCGTACAGGGTGATTTCGCGGGTGAATCCGCCGGTGCCGTTGTGGGTGATTTCCACCCGGACGTCGTCAAGCTGCATGCCCTTGGCTGCCTCCCGGATGGCCTGGGAGCAGCTGACCGCCAGCGCGGACATGTACAGCCCGGTAGACGTCACTCCCTGGCCCTTGCCGCCGGAGTTCTTGGCGCGGTCGGTGGTGATCGCCCGGCCGGAGGTGCGCACCACGTCGCCGTACTTGGTGCCGCGGGCGGTATATGAGATCACGTTGGAGTCACCGGTTTGTTCCGGCGTGAACTCCGGCACAATGTACTGCTGGGCCCAGGAGCCGATAATGTCCGCAGCGCGCTGGGCAGTGCCCTGGCGGGTCAACAGATGGTCCGCCTTGTCCAGTGCCATGAGTGACTTGGGGTAACGGGTGAGGCGGAAGATAGTTTGCGCGTTGTCAATACCAACGGTCACGTCGATCGGGGAATGGACAAGCAACAGCGGCTTGCGTAGCAGGGGCAGGTACGCCTCCGGGTTGGTTACTGCGAGGTCCTCCAAGAATTCGCGAGAGATGATCAGCTCGCGTCCCCCAAGGATGACAGGTACGGAGCCGTTCGCATCAGCTTCCCCGATTTTGTCGGCGTAGTGTAAGACGGAGTGCGCTGGGTCAAACGGTGCGCCGACGGTGGCCACGGCTTTGATCATGTGCTTCAGCTCGGAGCGCGTTGCGGCCTTCAGCGTTGCCGCGCCACCCAGCGAGTGGCCCATGATCAGCTGCGGGGCAGTGAAGTTTTCCTCCATCCACTGCGCAACGGCTATAATGTCGTCGACGTTTTGGCTGAAACTGGTGTCTTTGAACTCGCCGCCGGACTGGCCGAGGCCCGGGAAATCAAAACGCAGCGTGGCAATGCCGTGTTCCGTCAAGCGTTTAGAGATGCGTGACGCTCCGGGAGTGTGGCGTGAACCTGCGAAGCAGTGGGCGAAAATCGCGTATGCCTGCGCAGGAGCATCGGGCCGGTCGATGGTGGCTGCCAGCGGCGTACCGGTTGAAGATGGCACGGTGACGTTCAATGACTGCATGAGTACACAGTAAAGCACGTTGCAGGTTTGGTGTCGGGTGGACTTACCATGGGCAGAACACTTACAGGAAGGACGCATTTCCACATGGGCGCATTTGATTGGTTCTGGAAGGCCATGGGGTCTACCTCCGAGCGCAATAACAAGAAGTCCAAGGGGGTTGTCGCTGCAGCTCAGGGTCTGATCGAGGAGCTTTCTTTGCTTGACGACGCTGCGTTGGCCTCCACCGTGCGCTCCACCGTCAACGGCGGCGATATTGCTGATAAGGCGCGGTTTTTGGCGGGCTTGTCGGTTGCCTCTCAGCGCACGCTCGGCATGACGCCGTTTGAGGTGCAGAACCAGGCTGTACTGCGCTTGCTTGAGGGGGATGTAATCCAGATGGCTACCGGTGAGGGCAAGACGCTGGTGGGCGCTATGGCAGCGACCGGCTATGCCCTGACCGGTAAACGGGTCCATGTGATCACCGTGAATAATTATCTGGCGGGTCGTGATGCTGAGTGGATGCGTCCGCTTGTTGAGTTTTTCGGACTGACGGTTGCGTCGGTAACGGAATCCTCGACGCGGGAGGAGCGCGTGGCGGCGTATGCGAGCGACGTGATTTACGCGCCTGTGACTGAGATCGGCTTCGATCACCTGCGTGACAACCAGATCACGCACCGCTGCCAAACCGTGCAGCTTGATGCCGATGTGGCGTTGGTGGATGAGGCGGACTCCGTGCTTGTAGACGAAGCGCTGGTGCCGCTCGTCCTCGCCGGCTCCGAGGGCACGAAGCAGGCAACGGGGCAAATCACGGCCGCGGTGTCACAGCTGGAGGAGGACAAGGACTACACCATCGACTCGGATGGTCGCAACGTGTTTTTGACCGATGAGGGCGCAGCTAAAGTGGAAAAGCTCCTCGGGATTGACTCGCTGTATTCGGACGAGCACATTGGCACCACCCTGGTGCGGGTGAACCTGGCGCTGCACGCCAAGGCGCTTTTGATCCGCGACGTCCACTACATCGTTGCTGATGGCAAGGTAGCGCTTGTGGACGCCTCGCGTGGCCGCGTCGCTGAGCTGCAGCGCTGGCCAGACGGCCTGCAGGCGGCGGTGGAATCCAAGGAAGGCCTCGACGTGTCCGAGGGCGGCCGCATCCTGGACTCGATTACCTTGCAGGCGCTGATGCGTCGTTACCCCGTGGTGTGCGGAATGACAGGTACCGCGGTTGAGGCTACTGACCAGCTGCGTTCCTTCTACGGGCTGCACGTGTCCGTGATCGACCGGGCCAATGAGCTCGCGCGTTTCGATGAAGCGGATCGCATCTACGCCACCATGGCGGAAAAGAATGCCGCGATCGTGGAAGAGATTGTGCACATCCACGAAACCGGCCAGCCAGTGCTGGTTGGTACGCACGATGTGGCGGAGTCTGAGGAGCTCGCCAAAGCTCTTGAAGCCCGCGGCATTGCGGTCAATGTGTTGAACGCGAAAAACGATGCTGAGGAAGCCCGCATTATCGCTGAGGCCGGCGACACGGGGCGTGTGACTGTGTCCACGCAGATGGCTGGCCGCGGTACTGATATTCGCCTCGGTGGTGCGGATGAACAGGACCACGATGAGGTGGCTCGTCTTGGTGGCTTGGCGGTTATTGGCACTGCACGCCACCGCACGGCGCGTCTGGATAACCAGCTGCGGGGCCGTGCTGGACGACAGGGAGATCCGGGGCTGAGCCTGTTTTTCGTTTCGCTTGAAGATGACATTGTGAACGTCGGCGGCGCCGACGAGCAGATCACCGCACATCCTGCGGAAGACGGCCGCATCGAATCCGGCCGCATCCAGCAGTTCATCGAGCACTGCCAACGCGTTACCGAAGGACAGCTTCTGGAAATCCACTCCCAGACCTGGAAATACAACAAGCTTCTGGCGGATCACCGCGACATCTTGGATGAGCGCCGCGCGGTCCTTTTGGACACTGATACAGCCTGGCGAGAGCTTGCTGAGCGCAACCCCCAGCGTGCCGCGGAGCTCGAGTACCTCCCTGCAGACGTTAAGGAGCAAGCGGCCCGCGACATCATGCTTTTCCACCTAGATCACGAATGGTCGGAGCACCTTGCACTGATGGACGATGTGCGTGAATCCATCCATCTGCGCGCCATTGCCCGCGAAACGCCGATTGATGAGTACCACCGCATCGCTGTGCGCGAATTCAAAGATCTTGCCAACCGTGCTGTGGATCAGGCAGTGGCGACATTTGGCACCGTGACCATTGACCAGAACGGGGCGCATCTGGCTGATGCCGGGTGGAAGCGACCAAGCTCTACGTGGACCTACATGGTGAGTGATAACCCCCTGGCTGGGTCTGGAAATTCGGTTATCTCCGGCATCGGCAACATCTTCCGCTAAGATGAACCGCGACTTATTTTTCTTACTTCCGATTTTTTGGAGGCTCCAATGAGCGAGAACACTGCAACCCCGCAGGCCCAGGTTGAGACGACCTCGGTTTTCCGCGCAGACCTGCTGAAGGAAATGGAAAGCGGGGCAGTACCTGCTCCGGATTCCGCTCCTGGTGCTGACAATCTGCCAGAGGGTGCTGCACTTCTCGTGGTCAAGCGTGGCCCGAATGCGGGTGCGCGTTTCCTGCTGGACCAGGATTGCACCACTGCAGGCCGTCACCCTGAGGCCGACATTTTCTTGGATGATGTGACGGTCTCGCGCCGCCACGCCGAGTTTCGCCGCACGGAGGACGGCTATGAGGTAGTCGACGTGGGCTCGCTTAACGGCACGTACGTTAACCGTGAGCCGCGCAACTCTGAATCTCTGTCCAACGGTGATGAGATTCAGATTGGTAAGTTCCGCCTGGTGTTCATCGTCAGCGAGAGCTAAGGCCACCCGCTTCGCCTCTGGTGCGCAGGGGCGAAAATTTTTCAGACCAACCTTCAACCTCGAGGAAAGATTGAGCATCCAGTGAGCGCTATTCGGAAGACTTCCCCGCAGAACCGAGCCAAGACTGCGAAAACGATGTCTATTGGCGTAGTGCTGGAACGCCTGCGCGTGGAGTTTCCGGACGTTACGGTCTCCAAGATACGTTTCCTTGAGTCTGAGGGGCTGATCACTCCACAGCGCACGGCCTCCGGCTACCGCCGTTTCACGGATGAGGATGTGGAGCGCTTGCGCTTCATCTTGATCACCCAGCGCGACAACTACTTGCCCCTGAAGGTGATCCGTGAGCAGCTTGAAGCGATGGATGCGGGTTCTGTGGCACCGGTTGCGGCTGTTGCTGAGGCTGAGCTGGCACCGTCGTTGCGCTCTTCGGGGCCCAACCTGCTTAGCGACGTCGACGTGGCCACCAAATCTGCCGCCCCCCAGGAGTTTGTGGATGAACTGATCCGCGCAGGCCTCATCGCTCCGAGTGCAGCTGGGCTGTTTGGAGAAGACGACGTACGTATTGTCACCGCAGCACTTGCCCTCGACGGCTTTAGTTTGGACGTGCGCCACCTAAAGACCCTGCGTACAGCGGCTTCCCGCCAGGCGGACCTGATTAACCAGGTTACAGAGCCACTTGCGAAGTCGGGAAAGGCTTCCGGTGTGCAGGAGGCTGAGGAGATGGCGCACCAAATGGCGTCGATTATGGCGACGCTGAGTGCGTCCTTGGTGCAGGCGGAGCTGCGTCAGCAGCGGGCGCGCTCGTGATTGCCGTCAATCTTGTCGGGGTCTACGCAATCGGCCCCGAAGAGTTTCTCTGCGCACTGTTGGAGTGGGAAGAGGAGCAGCGTTATGTTCCTGTTTGGCTCTCTCTTGCAGATGGTGCGGCACTCGCCGCGGCTATCGAAGGGCAGGGGCGCCGCCGTCCTACTGTGCATGACGCCATGACGGAACTAATCACCCGCGCCACCACCGGCATTAACACTATCGCGGTGACCAGCTACTACCAAGGGGTGTTCATCTCGGAGCTTTCGCTTCGCGACGGCACAACGATCGACATGCGCACATCCGACGCGCTACTGCTCGCTGTAGCGTCCGATACGCAGATTCTTGTTGATGAGTCAGTATTACAGCATGCGTCTATGCATTTGAATCCGGCGACGGCGAGGGAATTGTTCGACCTGGATTTGGAAGACGAGCTTGACCAGGCCGAAATAGAGGGCGAGTTTGAGGAGTTTATGCGCGAGCTCGGCCTTGACGGGGGAGACGGGGGTAACAAGGGGGACAAACCCTCAAGTTCTTCTTGAGACTTGTGCGGCGTGTTGCGCATGTGACACTTGACGTTAAGCCTAGGCTGGCATTTAATTAGCACGAGGCCTTATGCCAAACATCATGGGAGTAATTACATGAGCACGAATGACGTTGAGACCGCCGACTTCGCCGAGACTTCGGTCCAGGAGTCCCTCTTCGACATCGGACCGTCCGATGAGGTTGGCTACCGCGTGCCAATCGCATGCCAAGTCGCGGGCATTACCTACCGCCAGCTTGACTACTGGGCACGCACCAACCTGGTGCGCCCGTCTATCCGCGGTGCGAAGGGCTCAGGGTCGCAGCGTCTGTACTCCTTCAAAGACATCTTGGTGCTCAAGATTGTTAAGGGTCTGCTGGATACCGGTATTTCGCTGCAGAACATCCGTCTTGCGGTGGACAAGCTGCGCGACCGCGGCGTGAACGACATCGCCGAAATCACCTTGGTGTCTGACGGTGCGACGGTATACGAGTGCCGCAGCAACGAGGAAATCATCGACCTGCTCAACGGTGGTCAAGGCGTGTTCGGCATTGCTGTTCCGCAGATTATGAAGGATCTCACCGGCACGATCTCCGCGTTCCCGTCCGAGCGTGTCGTTGAGGACGCTGAGCCGGACAACGTTGTCGGCATTGATGAGCTGGCGGCTCGCCGTCAGCGCAAGACTTCCTAAAAGCTCGTTTACGCTCCCGCTGCCTCCCGCACTGCCTGCGGGAGGTTTTCTGCTTCAATCCACGTGCTAGCGATCTCCTTGACTGCAGCATCGGGCTCCTGCGTGCCGACGTGCACGCCAACCACCTCAACCTTCTCACCGGCAGTGTGGCGGATCTGATTCACAAACGCCTCGTGACCAGTCGGGTCGTTGCTAGCGTCAGCGGTACCGGTGGTGATCAAGACGATGCGTACGGGTTTTTCACGCTGCGCCATCTCCGCCACCGCGGCATTGATTGCCTCGCGGGTTTGTGGCACACCACCCGTACCCAACGTGCCCACAACATCAGCGAGGTACTCAGCGTCCTGCGTCATGTCCACGTTGTGGCGATATCCCTGCGTCACCCCGGGACTCAGCGGTGAAGAATAGTTCCACAGCGCCACCTCATGTCCGTCCGCTTGCACGTCACGTGCCGCCTGGCCGACGGCCTCTTGGGCTTGGCCCATAAACGGCGCCATCGCGTCGGAAGTATCCAAGACAAACAGGGTGTTGCGGCCCTCGCTGGTGAGCGCGGCGCCACCATCCGGCAGTGCCGCCGCCCACACCGTCTCTGGGATCAGCGGCTGCGAAACCTGTGAACCATCAGCATCCGAGGCACGCTCGGAGGCGAAACGCGCGAAATCCTGGCCTGCGCGTGCCTGATTTTCGTCCACCGCAGCCGTGCTGTTCAGCGGGATCGCGGCATACTCCACAGCACCGTCGAGTGCCTGGAAGTCTTCGACGCGCTGACTTGCCGACGCCACCGTCAACCCACCGGCTTCAGCGCCAGCTGCACCACCAGCTTCACCACTCGGCGTGACCGTTTGGTCGGTGAGGGCTTGGACGGCTTGCGCGGGGCCGTCGGCAAGCAGGAAGGCCACCACCGCATTTGCTTCCGGGGTATCGGCAGGGAAGACGACACTATCCAGCGAGACCTCACCCTTGCCCGCAACACCAACCTGATCGACATACACAACAGCAGGCTCCGCGACAGCCGAAGAGCGCTGCGCGCGGCTTAGCTCCTCCTGTGTGATGGAAGTAGCCGGGGCCAAGTACACCGCAGCGTCCTCAATTTTGTCCGTAATCACCGGCAAGATGCAGTGCTCACGCACTACAGGCTTCGTCTGCGCATACGCACCGATAAGCTCCTGAGCGATCTGCTCGTTGCTTGTGGCGACTGGCAATGCGAGCTCACCAAGCACGCAGGGTTTTTCCTGCGCAGATGTATCGCTATCATCGCCGCGCTGGCTTAGCGGCCAGGCCACACCGCCAGTGAGGGCCAACACCGCGCACAGCGCCACGATCGCCCCGCCAGAAAGTGAGTAGTTGTTCTTACCGTTGGAATGCCGACCCATAGAGGCCAATCCTAGTCCGCAACCTCAGAGGAAACATCGACCAACAGGGCATCTAACAATGCGAGAAGCTTCGCGCGAATCGGCGCAGCATCCGCAGCAAGCGCCCGCTGCCTCGCTACGTACTCAGCTTTGCCCTCTGGCGTCTCAACCGGCACAACACCAAAGCCCAGCCCCCGGCAGTCATAAGGGGAAGCCTCCATATCCAACGTGCGCGCCTTAACCGCCAACTCAAACGCATCCAGCAACAGCTCACCGGGAACAACCGGGCCCATCTTCGCCGCCCATTTGTACAGATCCATAGACACATGGACGCAGCCAGCCTGATCGTTAGCAGCCTGCCCATCACGCGTCAGCACCCTCAAGTTCAACGGCTTGGCGGCAGGGGTAAAGAAACGGTACGCATCAAAGTGGCTGCACTTTATCTGGTGTGCCTCAACCACCGCATCAGTGCCGTCAGGGCCTAGCCGCAACGGCAAATCATGGCGCGGCGTATCCCGATAGACCATCGCCCACTCATGCATGCCGAAGCAGTCAAAATGTGGCGTGCGCTGCTCAGTTTCCCGCAACAGCTCCCGGATACGTTGCATGTCCCGGCCGCGTTTGGCAAGGAACTCGGTGGGGTTGAAGGGGGCGTTGAATGGGGCGTCGATAAGCAGAAAGCCCAACCCCGGATGCCACCGCTCAAGCTGGCTGGCCCGAACCGGATAATACTCAAAAAGGAAATCCCATACCGAGTGCTTCTCGCCGCGAGTACGACGCTGGCGATGCGGCACCGTATACCGCCTCGCACGCTCCAGGTGAGCAGCCTGGCGTACCTGCCACACTTCCGGTGCGAGGCTAATCGTCTTCATGCGTCCAGTCGGTCACAGTGCCCACATACTCCTCAATAATGTCTTCGAGCGCGGCGACACCCACCAGCTCACCATCCACACGCACCTGCGCCATATGCGCCGAGCGACGGTGCATGCTTGTCAACGCGTCATCCAAAGACTGCGCGCCATCCACAATGCTCAACGGGCGAATCCGGTTGACCGGAACAAGCACACGATCATCCTCAGCCGCAAGGAAATCCAAAATATCCTTCACATGCACATAACCAACCAGCACGCCCGGCGCGCGCTCAACCGGGTAACGCGAAAAGCCGGTCTCACGCACCGCCTCTTCAATATCCGCAAGGCGAATACCACGTGGGTGGTACGCAAGGGTGCGCACCTCATCCAACGGAATCATCACCTCAGTGACGCTGCGCGACTCTGTACGCAACGCGTTAGCCAAACGACGCGTCTCCTCCGCATCTAATAGCCCTTCCTCACTGGACTCACGGATCATCGTGGCAAGCTGCTCCTGATCCACCGTGGACTCCAGCTCATCACGCTGCTCAATGCCAAACGCGGCAAGCGTCTTGCGCGCCACCCAGTTCATCGCCTCCAGCAGTGGGCGTGTCAGACGCATCCACACGGAAAAAGTTGGCACCAGCAGCATCGCGGTCCTCTCAGGGCCGGCAATAGCAATGTTCTTCGGCACCATCTCACCCAACAAAATATGGAGGAACGAGATAATAATGAGCGCGATGACAAAGCTGATCGGGTGCAACAACTCTGACGGCAGAGTCATAGCTGCAAACGGCACTTCGATGTAATGGGCAATCGCAGGCTCAGCTACCTTACCCAGAATTAGGGACGCCACAGTGATACCAAACTGCGCACCCGCCAAATAGATCGACAGGTGCTCCGTGGCGTAAAGCACGCCCTTAGCTTCCCTCTTGCCTTGAGCCAAGAGTGACTCAAGGCGGTCGCGGCGCGAAGACACCAGTGCAAACTCCGTCGCGACGAAGAATGCATTTGCCAACAGAAGGACGACAATCAGCAAAACTGCAGTCAGAATGTTCACTGCGCACCGCCTTCCTGAAGCGCCGCCGCTTGCTTCGGTGTGACAGGGGACAAGATGGCGCGCTCCACACGGCGATCATCCATCACCGTCACGCGCGCCACCCAGAAAGCGTCGCTGACGGTTTCTAACTCCTCCTGGAAGCTCGTCGCCGTGAACTGCGGCAGCACAACTTTATCGCCAACTTCCGGAATGCGGCCAAGTGCCGACATGATCAGGCCGCCAAGCGTTTCGTAGGGGCCGTCCGGGGCGACGTAGCCAGTTTTCTGTGTGAGCTCATCTAGACGCACAAGGCCCGCAACCTCCCAGGAAGTGCCGAAGCGTTGGAAGTCGCGCTCGGACTCTTGGTCGTCGTATTCGTCGTAGACTTCGCCGAGGATCTCCTCAACCACGTCCTCAATTGTCACAAGCCCTTGGGTACCGCCGTACTCGTCGGCTACCAACACCACCTGGGAGCCGGCGGAACGCACGCGGTTAAGCACGGCGTCTCCATCGAGCGTGCCAGGCACAAACGGCACTGGGCGCGCCATGGAGGCGAGCTTGGTGGTGCTGCGTGCCTCCCGCGGGACGTTGAACGCGTCCTTGATATGGACCACGCCGATCGTGTCGTCCAGATCACCGCGACGAACTGGGAAGCGCGAGTGGCCCGACTCCTGGGCTAGCGCAATCAGATCGGCTACGGTGTCTTCAGCGTCCAGTGCTTCGATGGTGGAGCGCGGTGTCATCACCTCTTCTGCAGTGGTCTCACCGAAGCGCAGCGAGCGATCAATAACCGCAGCTGTGTCCGCATCTAGACCGCCTGCCTCGGCAGAGTTGCGTACCATCGCGCCAAGCTCCTGGCCCGAGCGCGCCGACGCTAACTCATCCGCCGGCTCAATACCCACCTTGCGCACAATCCAGTTAGCCGAAGAGTTCATGGCCTTGATAAACCATTTGAACACCACGTTAAACGCATTCACCGGCGGTACGACAATACGGGCGGTGTGCAGGGGTTCGGTGATCGCGATGTTTTTAGGCACAAGCTCACCGAACACCATGGAAAGCACAGTGGCCACCAGAAGCGCAAGCACCAAGGCAACAGGGCGTGAGGCGCTTTCGCTCAAGCCGACAAGCTCAAGGAGAGGGGTGAAAAACTTGCCCAAGACCGGCTCTGCCAAGAAACCGGAAGCAAGGGTAGTCACGGTGATGCCCAGCTGCGCACCGGACAAAACGAAAGACAAATTGCTGTGGCTGCGTGCAATGGCACGAGCCCGTGCGTCACCCTTTTCACGCACGTGCGCCTCAATAGTGGAGCGCTCAAGGCCCGTCATAGCAAACTCAATTGCCACGAACAAGCCAGTTGACGCGGTTAAGAGAATAAACGCGATAAGAGCGAGGATAGATATGAATATGTCCATGGTCTGGTGCTAGCGCGAGCGCTTTAGCGTGAGGGTTTCCTCCTACGTTGCTGGTTGTTGCGACGCTGGTTATTTCGGCGCCGGTTATTTCGGCGCCGGTTTGGTTGTGTTCTGCCTGAAGACCGCGCGGGAGCTGCAGCACGCTGAGGCTGACCTGGCGGTGGCAATGGTTGCCCTTCTGGCTTTGTTGCCCCAGTAATTCTAATCAGTTCGGGGCTCATGGGCTGTACTTGGACCTCCGGCGCGTATACACCCGCCTTCTTCAATAACGACGCCACTTCTTTGCGTTGCTCATCCATGACCAACGTCACTACTGTGCCCGTGGTGCCCGCGCGGGCAGTGCGCCCAGCGCGGTGCAGGTACGCCTTGTGCTCAGCGGGCGGGTCGATGTGGACGACCAGCGAGACATCATCAATATCGATACCTCGCGCCGCAATATCAGTGGCCACCAGCACAGGCGTCGAGCCGTCCGAAAAACCATCGATGGCACGGGTGCGAGCACCCTGCCCCTTATCGCCGTGCAACCCTTGGGCGTGAATGCCCACGCGGCGCAGCTTCTTCACCTGCCGGTCCACGCCGTGCTTGGTGCGCATGAACATGATCGTTTTGCCTGCACGCGCCGCGATCTGGGTGACAATCTCCGCACGCGTGTCTCGATTGCCAACCAGCAGCCGATAGTGTTCCATCGTGTCCACAGCGGCCTCGACTGGGGCGGTGGAATGGGTGACAGGGGAGTGCATGTACCGCGTGACCAGTTTGTCAACGTCTGCGTCCAAGGTGGCGGAAAACAGCAGTCGCTGCCCACCCTTCGGCGTCATGTCAAGCAGTTTGCGCACTTGTGGGATAAAACCCATGTCTGCCATCTGGTCGGCCTCATCAAGCGCGGTGATCTCCACGCGATCCAGCTGCAGATAGCCCTGATTGACTAGGTCTTGGGCGCGGCCAGGGGTGGCCACCAAAATATCTACCGGTGCTGCGAGCGCGCGGATGTGGTGGTTGATGTTCACACCGCCCACAACCTCGATAATCCGCAATCCAAGCGCGCCTGCGGGTTCTTCCAGCCGCTCCCGGATCTGGGTGGCCAGCTCACGCGTTGGTGCCAAGATAAGTCCGCGGGGGTTCCCGCTTTTCGACGGCGCGCCTTCCAACCTCGCCGCCATCGGCAACCCAAACGTAAACGTTTTGCCAGAACCAGTCGGACCGCGGCCAAGCACGTCCTTGCCCGCGAGCGCGTCCGGGATCGCCGCCTCCTGGATAGGAAACGCATCTGTGATGCCCTGCTTGTGCAGGACACGAACAATATCGCGAGGCAGGCCGAGGTCGGCGAAAGAAGTCATTACGAAGATTCTAGTAGGACAACTCTTCTCGGTCACCCGACCACGCGGTGTGGAAGCTACCTTCCATATCAACGCGGCGGTAGGTGTGAGCGCCAAAGAAGTCGCGCTGGCCCTGAATCAGCGCTGCCGGCAGACGCTTGGAGCGCAGCGAATCGTAGTAGGACAGGGAAGATGCGAACACGGGCACGGGTAGGCCGAGGCGGGTGGCAGCGACCACGATACGTCGCCAAGCATCCACAAGCCCCTTTTCCAGCTCACCCTTGAAATAAGGGTCAAGCAGCAGGGAGGCAAGCTCCGGGTCACGCTCATAGGCTTCGGTGATGCGGTTGAGGAACTGAGCGCGGATGATGCAGCCCCCACGCCAGATACGAGCCAGATCACCCGGCTTGATGTTCCAGCTGTACTCCTGGGAGCCCGCGTTGATCTCATCGAAGCCCTGGGCGTACGCCACCAACTTAGAGGCATAGAGCGCGCGGCGTACATCTTCCACAAACTCCTCGCGAGACACACCCAGCGACTCAAGCGTGGCCGCATCACCCGCAGGCAAGTTCGCGTTCTGGGCGGCTTCACGCTGCGCAAGCGCCGAAGACAACGCGCGGGCAAACACCGCTTCGCCAATACCGGTTACCGGCACGCCCAAGTCAAGGGCCTCTTTGACCGTCCAGCGGCCGGTGCCCTTTTGCCCAGCGGCGTCCACAATGATGTCAATAAACGGCTTGCCAGTACGCGCGTCCACCTGGCGCAGCACCTCAGCGGTGATCTCAATCAAATAGGAATCTAAATCACCCTTGTTCCACTCCGTGAAAATCTCCGCGATCTCCACAGGCTCAAGACCCGCCGCGTAACGCAGCAAGTGGTACGCCTCACCGATGACCTGCATATCCGCGTACTCAATGCCGTTATGCACCATCTTCACAAAATGGCCAGCGCCATCAGGGCCAATGTGGGTCACGCATGGAGTGCCATCCACCTTTGCGGAAATATCCTCCAGCAGCGGGCCCAAAGTCTCCCAAGACTGCGCTGGACCGCCCGGCATAATCGACGGCCCACGCAACGCACCCTCTTCACCGCCAGAAATACCGGCGCCAACAAAGTGACGGCCTGTGGCTGCAACCTCTCGCTCCCGGCGAATCGTGTCCGTGAACAGTGCGTTACCGCCGTCAATGATGATGTCACCCTCATCCATCGCCTCAACCAGCTGCGCGATCACGGCATCTGTCGCAGCACCCGCCTGCACCATGATGATTGCCTTGCGGGGGCGCTCAAGCGAGGCCACAAACTCCTCGATCGTCTCAGCCGGAATGAAATTGCCTTCATGGCCAAACTCCGCAACCACCGCGCGCGTCTTTTCTGGCGAACGGTTATAGATAGCGACGGTGTGGCCTTTCGAAGCGAAGTTACGCGCCAGGTTGGAGCCCATCACGGCCATACCAACAACGCCGATCTGAGCAAGGGAAGCATCCGAAGCAAGTGGGTTAGTCATGCAGCACAGTCTACGTTGCCGGATAAAGCGGGAGCGTTTCCGACTAGCCCATAAACCCCAACGCCATCCGTATAGTGACCGACATGGAAATTGCAGAGATAAACCGGATGAATACCGGATTCGCCCAGACCATTGGCATGGAAGTCACCGCCTGCTCCGAATCGGAGATCAAAGCTCACATCGAGGTGGGTCCTGAGCACCTCCAACCCGCAGGCATTGTCAACGGCGGCGTCTATGCAGCCATCGGCGAGACGCTGGGCAGCCTTGCAGCCATGTTCACCAGCCAAAAAGCAGCCGTGGGTATGAACAACAACACGGACTTTCTTCGTCCAGTGACTTCCGGCCGCATCGAGGCCGAAGCCATCCCAGTCCACATTGGCCGCACCACGCACCTGTGGCGCATCGAAATGCGCAACAACGACAAGCTGGTGGCAATCACCAACCTGAAGTTGATGATCAAGGGCTAGCTACTCAGGCTAGAGCCAGTGGTTCTTCCGGAACCACCAGAACATCAGCGCCATCGCGCTAAGCATTACTAACAGTGCGGCTGGGTAGCCAAACGTCCAACCTAACTCGGGCATGTTCTCAAAGTTCATGCCGTAAATACCAGCAATAAGTGTCGGCACAGCGGCCATACCAACCACTGCCGAGATCGTGCGCATGTCGGCGTTTTGCTGCATGCTCACCTTCGCTACCGAAGCGTTTAGCAGGGAAGACAGACGCTCATCAAAGCCCGAAACGTGATCCGAGGCAATTGTTGCGTTGTCCTGCACGTCGCGGAAGTAGGAGCGCAGCGCTTTGCGCACCATGTCTTTGTTATTGGTCAGGCCGTTTCGAAGTGCAGGTGCCAGTGGATCAATTGCGTGGCGCATCTCCAAGATCTCACGCTTGTAGCTGTAGATCTTGTCAATATTAATCTGGCGCTTCGGCGTGAACACTTCGTTTTCCAGCTCATCCACGTCCTGGCTGAGATACTCCGCAACCCGCAGATAGTTGTCCACCAGATAGTCCGCCACAATCCACGCAACCGCACTCGGGCCGAGGACAACCAAGTCTTCCTCCGCCTCCAACTGGGCAGTCAGATCCGGCAGTGGGGCGTTGTGACGAATGCTCACCGCAAAATTCTGGCCCGTAACCACCTGCACCTCACCGGTGGAAATGATCTCGCGGGCGTCCACAACCTCTTCGTCGTCACGGTAGTGCACGGAGCGCACAACCATGAACAACTGCTCGTCGTAGCGTTCGATCTTGGGACGCTGGTGGGCGTCCAACACATCGTCCACAATCAGGTCATCAATATCAAAGATGCCTGCAAGTCGCTCCATCTGATCTTCTGTAGGGGACTTCAGCGACAGCCACACAAACGCATTCTCGTGCTGCTGCACAATCTCCATCGCCTGGTTGACGCGAATGCTGCCAGGCAAGCGCTTGCCGTCTACAAACACGCGGCAAAAATCCATCGCGCGCTCAATAGGAACCCGGATGGGGGTGGTCGAAGGGGGCTCAGGTCTTTTTGGTCGCGGTCGCGTAAGTGGAATGCGTGGCGGCATGGGCTCCAAGCCCCCTTTCATTGGATCAAGGGGAGGGCGCTCCCGAGGCGCTCTCAACGTAATAGGTGATACTACGCGCAGACCCCGGGTTAGAAAACTGTCAGGCCACGGGAACGAAATACCGAACGCACATGCCCCAAGGATTCCGCTGATGGGGGAGTCGTGTCTTCCAACTGGTAGTCCAGTCCAATCTTCTTCCACTTATCCGCGCCCATGTTGTGAAAGGGCAGCACCTCCACACGCTCAACGGTGCCTTTCCAGCGTGCGACGATGTCAGCGACCTTTTGTACGTTGTCTTCACCGTCCGTCAGGCCAGGCACAAGCACGAAACGTACCCATACTTTTTTGCCCTTTGCGTGAAGACGGTCACCGAAATCAATCGTCGGCTGCAACTGCCTTTCGGTGACGTGCTCATAGGTGGTGGGATCACCGGATTTCACGTCCAAGAGGAACAAGTCGATGTTGTCCAAGTCCTCGTCCGTCAGTCGTGCCCCCAAATAACCAGAGGTATCAACCGTGGTGTGCACGCCCGCGTCGTGCACCGCCTTGAGCAAACGGCGGGTAAACGCAATCTGGAACAGTGGCTCACCACCTGACAGGGTGAGTCCGCCACCGGAAGCGTTGAAGATGGACTTATAGCGTAGGACGCGTTTGACCACCGCGTCGATATGCTCCAAAGTGCCCTCTTTCATCTCCATCGTGTCCGGATTGTGGCAGAACTTGCACCGCAGCGGACAACCAGAGAGAAACAGCGTCAGGCGGGTGCCCGGGCCGTCAACAGCAGTCACCAGCTCCCAAGAGTGAATCAGACCGATCTCGCCGGTGCGGCGAGCGTCGAGCAACTCAGGGCGAGTGATTTCCAAATCATCGGTGGATAACCCACCTAAACCGGCAGCGACGCCGCGCACCCGCTCACCCTGCTCGGGCTGAAGAGTGACAACGCCGCTGGTGCCATCAAAAGCCATTTACGCACCCTGGTGGAAAGTACGAGAAATGACGTCGCGCTGCTGCTCCTTCGTCAGCTTGACAAAGTTCACGGCATAGCCGGAAACACGCACCGTCAGGTTCGGGTAGTTTTCGGGGTGCTCCATGGCGTCTTCAAGCGTGGACTCGTCCAACACGTTGATGTTGGCGTGGTACAGGCCAGACTCCATGTTGTTTGCAGCACGGTTTGCCTTCATGGAGGCGAGGCGCTCATCAAAAGTAGGGGTAGACATTGGTACAAATACTCCTTTTTTAAGTGAAGTTGGGGATTAGGCGGGTTGGATGGTCGTGTCGGCGTTGTCCATGATGAAGCCAGCATCCAAGACACCAACCAGGTTCTTGACCTGCTCTTCCTTGTTGCGACCCAAGCCGGTAGGCGTGATGGTGTTGGTCAGCGAAATACCGTCCAGCGCATCGTTGTAGTCCAGCTTGCCTACCGAAAGCATGGAAGCAACCATGCCGTGGTTATCGGCGCCGTTCTCCGGGTTTGCGCCCGGCGCGAACGGGGTGCCAGCCTTGTGGCCAGACGGGAACGAACCGGTGGCCTTGCCGTAGACAACGTTGGAAGTAATGGTCAGCACGGACTGCGTCGGAATAGCGTCGCGGTACATCGGGATCGCCTTGATCTTCTGCATCACGGTGTGCACCACGGTGGCGGCGATATCGTCTGCACGGTCATCGTCGTTGCCGTAGAACGGGAACTCACCCTCGGTGATGTAGTCCACCACCAAGCCAGTCTCATCACGAACCGGGTAGACCTTGGCGTACTTAATCGCGCTGAGTGAGTCAGCCACAATGGACAGGCCTGCAATACCGCAGCCCATGGTGCGGATGATGTCAGAGTCATGCAGTGCCATCTCGATGGATTCGTATGCGTAGCGGTCGTGGCAGTAGTGGATGATGTTCAGCGCCTCAACGTAAGTGCCGACAACCCAATCGAGCATCTCCTCGTACTTCTGCCAGACCTCGTCGAAGTCCAGTGGGCCGTCGCCAAGAATCGGCGTGTGGTCGCCGTCGGTGATTTGCTTGCCGGTGACTTCATCGCGACCGCCGTTAATGGCGTACAGCAGCGACTTCGCTGCGTTTACGCGCGCGCCGAAGAACTGCATCTGCTTGCCTACCTGCATAGGAGAAACACAGCAGGCAATCGCGGCGTCATCGCCCCACTTGTCACGAATCTGCTTGTCAGACTCATACTGCAGCGACGACGTCTCAATGGAGATCGCGGCGCAAAATTCCTTGTATCCCTCAGGCAGCTGCGGGTCCCAGAAGATCGTGATGTTCGGCTCCGGGGCAGGGCCAAGATTGCGCAGCGTCTGCAGCAGACGGAACGCGGTCTTGGTCACCTGGTGGCGGCCGTCTTCGGAGAAACCCGCGTCCGTCCAGGTAGCCCAGTACGGGTCGCCGGAGAAAATCTGGTCATAGTCCTCGGTGCGCAGGAAACGCACGATGCGCAGCTTGATTACCAACGCATCAATGATTTCCTGAGCTTCGACCTCGGTCAGCGTTCCATTAGCCAGGTCACGCTCAAAGTAGGCGTCCAGGAAAGGGGAGAGGCGGCCGATGGACATAGCGGCACCGTCCTGGCTCTTGACCGATGCCAAGTAGCCAAAGTAGGTCCACTGCACGGCTTCCTTAGCGCTCTGAGCTGGCCCGGAGATGTCAAAGCCATAGTCCGCCGCCATCTTCTTCAGCTTCTTCAGCGCCTTGATCTGCTCGGCGTGCTCCTCGCGGTAGCGTGCCCAGTGCTCGGAGAACCCGTTAGCAAGGGAGGCGTCCTTGGCCTGCTGCTTTTCCTCAATGAGGAAATCAACGCCGTATAGAGCCACGCGACGGTAGTCGCCGATAATGCGGCCGCGGCCATAGGCGTCCGGCAGACCTGTGACGATGTGCGAGGAACGTGCTGCACGGATGCGGGGCGTGTAGATGTCAAACACCGCGTCATTGTGTGTCTTGCGGTAGTGGGTGAAGATCTTCTTCACATCCTCGTTGACCTCTTTACCGGCCTCCTTGATTGCCTGCTCAACCATGCGCCAGCCGCCGTTCGGCATCATTGCGCGCTTGGTTGGGGTGTCTGTCTGCAGGCCAACAATGACATCGTCATCGTCGGAGATGTAGCCCGGAGCAAATGCGTCGATGTCTGCAGGCGTGTCCGTATCCACGTCATATACACGGCGTTCACGCTCAACAGCGAGGTAGGTTTTGTCCAGGTAGTCCCAGAGGCGACGCGTCTTTTCGGTAGCGCCTTCAAGGAACGAAGCGTCCCCGTCGTACGGGGTGTAATTGCGCTGCACGAAGTCGCGGACGTCAATTGTTTCCATCCACGGGCCCGGGGTGAAGCCTTCCCACGCTTGGTGTTGGATTTGCGGCTGAGTAGAAACTGTCACAGTTGCACGGTCCTTCTCTTGACTATTGAAGTGATCCTGCGGCTGCGCTTGGGCATTTCCCGCTTGACGACGCCACGCGCGTGCCGCTCACCCCCAAGTATAAAGAAACTCACGCCCATTAGGTAATACGAATATCGTGACGTTGGGCACAGAAAACCCGCCCTCGTGATGAGAGCGGGGGAGCTGAGTACTACTAGCCTCGGCTACTTTTTGGTCTCGCTGTTTTCGCGTGCCGTGCGCTGCAGCAACTGGCCATTCGTGGTGACCAGGTTGTAGCGACGCGAATTCAGCGCATTGAGCAGCCACGTGAACGAGGTGACCACGCGGTTGCGCAGACCCTGCAGGAACTGGACGTGGACGAACAGCCACATCAGCCAACCGATGAAGCCGGTGAACTCCACCTTGCCCATCTTCACCACAGCGTTGAAGCGGGAGATGATCGCCATGGAACCCTTGTCGAAGTAGCTGAAGGGATCACGCTGATCCGGCTCCACGCCGTGCTCAACCTGCTCGGTGATGATCTTGGCTACATACTCGCCAGACTGCATAGCCACCTGGGCAACGCCCGGAAGCTTGTTCAGGCTCATCATGTCGCCGATGATGAATACATTGCGCTTGTCTCCCACGGAGCAATCCGGGTTGACCTGGACAGTGCCGTTACGGTTGACCTCAACGCCGGTCTGCTCAGCCACAATGCGACCCAGCGGGGAAGCCTCAACACCAGCGGACCAAATCTTGGTTGCAGCCTTGACGGTCTGCTCCTCACTGGTCTTGGTGTCCTTGTACGTCACGGACTCTGCGTCCACATTGGACACAAGCGCGTTGAGGATCACGGTTACGCCTTCGCGCTCCAGCTGACGCTGAGCCTTCTTGCCCAGGCGCTTGCCAAATGGCGGGAGGACCTGCGGCATACCGTCGATAAGCACGATCTTGGTCATCTCCGGGCGGAAAGTGAACTGACCCTGCTCGAAGGAGCGGTGAGCCAACTCAGAAATCTGGCCGGCCAACTCAACACCGGTCGGGCCAGCACCCACGATGACAAAGGTCAGCAGCTCCTCGCGCTCCTCAGGCGTTGAAGCCAGCTCGGCACGCTCGAAAGCATCCATGATGCGTGCACGGACCTCAAACGCGTCATCCAAGGTCTTTAAGCCCGGTGCGAACTCAGCGAAATGGTTGTTGCCAAAGTATGACTGGCCAGCACCAGCAGCAAGGATCAGCGAGTCGTACGCGTAAACACGCTCCTCGCCAGCGTCTACAGCGCTAACCGTCTGAGCATCCGTATCAATATCTGTAACCTCACCGCGCATAACCGTCAGGTTGTCAATGTTGCGGGTGAGCTGACGCAGCGATACCGCGATCTCGCCAGAAGACAAAAGACCAGTTGCCACCTGGTAAAGCAGCGGAGCAAACAGGTGGTGGTTAGTACGGTTGATAAGCGTCACGTCCACATCAGCGCCAGCAAGTTTGCGGGCTGCTTGAAGGCCGCCGAAACCGGCACCGACGATCACTACGTGGTGGCGGTTTCCGGTAGGGCGATATGGCGTTGCTGCCATGTTAAAGCACTCCTTGTAATTGAAGCTGAAAATACCCCGGTAAATACTACGCCCTCATCCCGGGTTGCAGCACAGTGAGGGCACTTAGCGGCACTAAGGTGGCTGTAATGACAGTCAACAGCGCCGCAGATCACCTTTCGAGGGTGGATGCATCCGCATGGCCTGGAGTGGCTACGTCACCTCGCCTTCGTGGCGCCGCGGTGCGATCACGGCGCGCGGAGGCTGCATTTGCTAAGGCCGCGTCCCAGGCGGGGCTTGCTCTTGATAGCGACGCCCCTGCGCTCGTAGTGACCCACGCGGATGTGTTTACGCGGATTGCGGCAAGTGGCTGGATTGGTCTTGCGGAAGGCTATCTGGCAGGAGAGTGGGAGACGATGGGCTCCGACGCTCTAGTTGACGTACTGCGCGGCCTGATCTCGGCAAAGTACTGTCCAAAGACCCCACGGGTTTCAACCGGCAGTTCGGCTGATGAGCTACCGGCAGACCTGATTAGCCACTTCTCCGGCGACGGTGTTAGCCCATTTCAAGGGCATTTTTTGACTGGTGTGCCTACCACGCAGCGCGAGCTCAAGAAGTCGTATGTGCGCGGCGCGGGCCACAAACATGAACCAGCAAAGCATTTCGTCGATGTGACGGAATTCGCCACACCGATGGATGCTGGGCGTGAGGATCTCAGCGATGCACAGGCCCGCAGTGCAGCGATGCTTCTTGACGCCGTGCATGCGGCAACAGGCACCCACCTGCAGATTCGTCCTGCGGCAGGTTCTGCGCTGGCGGTTGCGGCAAGTCGTCGTGGCGTGACTGTGGACTGTGTGGCAAATTCTGAGCAAGCGGCCGCTGAACTGCGCGAACACCTCACATTTGCCGGTGTCGCGGACGCTGTGCGCGTTGAGACTGCGGGCGAGGTGACCCACGGCGCGTATGACGCGATTGTGAGCGTAGAGCACCTTGAGACGCTGCCGGACAAGGCAAAGGGGCAGTTCCTGCGCTTGATCGACCAGTCCTTGGTTCCAAGCGGTGTGGTGTCTATACAAACTGTGGTGTGTGTGGAGAGGCTGCCGTCGGCAGCCATGTCGGCACTCGAATCGCTGCGGGCGTACATTTGGCCGGGCTTAAGCTTTTCGACGTCACACGACATCGCCAAAATCACCGACCGGAACACCGGACTGCGCATTATTGCGGAGACGCGGGCACCTGAGCACCTGGCCGAATCATTGGCGTTGCAACGGCGAACCTTTGAGGGCAACCTGCGTGACGCAGCCGCCGATGGGTTCGATGTTGTTTACCGGCGTCTGTGGATCTGGCAGCTGGCGCTGCGCGAGGCGCTAGCGCGGGAGGGGATGTTGAGCTTGTCGCAGCTGACCATGGTGCGGCGCAGGAGGCGCGGGCGCTAACGCTGGAGCCTAACCCTAGGGGCGTGACCGCACTGGCGTTACTTGACATAATGTACATTATCGGACAAATTCCGATATTGGGTGCACGGTCGCACGGTGCAGCCATGTACCCCTATTAACGTAACGTGACGTTAAGTCTGGCTATTTGGCCAGGTTGATACGGATGTTGATTTCGCCTTCCTCGGCTATCTTCGCCGCGACGAACTCCGGCGTGTCCACGCCGTAATCCAGACGATTGATGGGAATGTCACCCGCGATGATCAAGTTCTCGCCAGAGCGTGCAACCTCAAACGTCTGCGTTACTGAGTTGGTCGTGCCCATGATGGTCAGATCGCCCGTAAGCGTGACTTCGCCAACGTTGCCGTCTGTGGGCAACTCGCTGACGTCAACAGGCTCAGTGAGCTCAAACGTGGACTCCGGGAACTGATCAGTATGGAAAATCTTGCGGCGCACATTGTTATCACGCACATCGCTGTCCGTGGTGATGTTGGTCATGTCCACCGTGATCTTGCCTGCGGTCAGTGTTCCGGCCTCAATGGTCGCGTGACCCGTTATGCCATTCGTGGAACCTGAGGTCTCCCTACGTTCACCAGGCAGCACCTCATTGAATGTGAAGCCAGCTGCCGATCGGTTTGCGTTTGGGCGGTTAGACACGCTCCATTCGCCATCAATCTCCGTTGAACTTGGCTTCAGGGCCGAATGATCGATACCTTCTGTTTTTACACCACTGCCAAGCATGTTGATTGCCAACGGAACAAATGCAATGAGCAGCGCAAATACGGCAAATATGGATACTGCCGCGATCAGGACCTTTTGTTTCGTCTGCACCTTCTACCTCAGCTTTTCAATGTGTGTGGCCAGCTCGACCAATTCGTCACAGAGGTGACGAATATCGTCTGCCTCAGCACCTTCCGCCGCTGCCGTTGCAACATCCTCCGCCGCACACTTGAGCGCATACAGCTCATCACGGAGCTCTCCTACGCGCTCTGGGCGCAACACAACGGAGCCTTCAGCAACCGCGGTACCAGCAATATTATGCCGTTGCTCATACGCACGCTGCTTGCAACTGGGGCTGCAGTATTTCCTTTTCCTGCCTCTCCCCTCCTGCGGCGCCAGCTCTTTACCGCACCACTGACAAGCAGGTGCGGCCCTGTCGGGAAAATTGGTCTGGGCTGCCACGTGCAAATATTCTAGTACAGCTGGGAACAATCCTTGAAGCTTCCTCGTTATACTTAATCGATCGCAATAATCGTTGCAGCAAAATGAAGGGACTGTGAGAGCATGGCAGATCGCGTGTTGCGCGGCAGCCGAATGGGCGCTGTGAGCTACGAAACGGACCGCGACCACGACCTCGCGCCGCGTCAAATGGCCAAATACAAGACCCCCAGCGGAGAGGTCTACGAGGTGCCTTTCGCGGACGATGCCGAGATTCCCGAAGAGTGGATGTGCAAAAACGGCCAGATCGGCATCCTGATGGAGGGTGAAGGCGTCGAAGCGAAGCCAGCCAAGCCGCCACGCACCCACTGGGACATGCTGCGGGAGCGCCGCAGCATCGAGGAGCTAGATGTGCTTCTAGAGGAGCGTTTGGAGCAGCTGCGCAAGCGTCGTCGTAACGCAGCGCGCATTGCCAAGGAGCAACAGGCCGCTAACGGCCAGTAGTTACGCGCTTCAACTCGTGCTTAGCCAGGTTGGTGAACTCACCAACCGCCGCAACGCCGTCACCGACAAGGTTGGCGGCGTTTTTTGGTGCCTTAGCCAGCGGCGACATCTGCAGCTCGTGCTTCGCTAGCTTGTACATCTCCCAGACCGTGTCGGCAGTCTTCTCAGCTGCGGAGCCCAAGCGCTCACCCGTACGGCTCAGGGCGGAGTGTTCAAACTCATGCTGAGCAAGCGCCCCAACCTCTTTAAGCAGGTTGGCTACAGAGGTGGCTTTCTCCGCAAGCCCCCACTTGGTCACCTCAGCCAAGGAGGTTGCCGCGAAGCTTGCATTCAGCTTGGACTCCCCTAGCGTGCGGTCCTCAAACGTAATCGGCACTTCACGGACATCGAAGCCTGCCTGGCCCGCCTTGTGCACAATCTCCGCCTGGAAGATGAAGCCCTTCGGCGAAAGCTCGTTGAGATCTAGCTGCTCGAGCACCTCGCGTCGAAACGCGCGGTAGCCTGCCGTCAGGTCGTTGACATCCTCCCCCAGCGCCGCGGAGATGTAGCGGTTGCCCAACTTTGACAGCAGATAACGCTGCTGTGGCCAGTTGGTGACCTCGCCGCCGTCCACGTAGCGAGAACCGATAGCCAGGTCCGCTCCGTCTTCGATTGCCTCCAGCAGCCGTGCAAGCTCCTCCGGGGCGTGGGAGCCATCTGCATCCATCTGGCAAATGATTTGGTAGTCGCGCTCGAGCGCCCAGCGGAACCCGGCGCGGTAGGCAGCCATCAGGCCATCTTTGGTGGTGCGGTGGAGCACGTGGATGATGTCGTGGGCTGCCGCCAGCTCGTCTGCAAGCTTTCCGGTACCGTCGGGCGAGTTGTCGTCCACAACCAGGACGTCAACATCGGGGGCAGCCTCAATGACTCTGCGGGTAATCAACGGGAGGTTTTCCACCTCGTTGTAGGTGGGGATGATTACCAGAGTCGAATTCGACACGTCGGAAGCTCCTTTAGACTTAAGCATTGTTCAAGTTATTTAACATTTGCAGCATACTCGCGACGCGTCAGTAGCGCCGTCGCAGTACCCGCCAACACAAGCAGCCACTCCAACACCGCACCAAAGCGCGCAGCCAGAGTCAGGCCAGTGCGAAGCGGCAGTGCTTCTACAAGGTGGTTAGCCTCAAAAATCTCCGTCTGCTGGGAGACAGCACCATCCGGGTGCACAATGGCAGACACACCCGAGGTGGCGGCGACAACGACCGCACGGTCTAACTCAATGGCCCGCATCCGGCTCATCGCCAGTTGCTGGTAGGTCATGTCGGTGAAACCGAAGGTGGCGTTGTTCGTCGGCGTTGCCAAGATCTGTGCGCCGTTTTTCACCGCCATCCGGTACGCCGGGTCCTCCGCTACCTCGTAACAGGTGGCCACACCTAAGATGGTGGTAGCGATTCGTACCACACCTGGTCCGTCACCGGGCTTGAAGTCGCCCGCTAGGTCCACCAAATCAGAGAAATTGCGGAAGAAATCCCGCATCGGCATGTATTCCCCAAACGGCTGGAGGAAACGCTTGTGGTGCATGTCTCCAGGACCTGTAACCGGATCGAAGACGACTTGAGTGTTGCGCGCCCCAACCTCGTCGCGAGTCAGCGTGCCAACCATGATCGGTGCCCGCACAGCCTGCACAGCGGAGTCAATGAGCTCGGCTGCCTCAGCGTCTGTAAACGGATTCACATCGGATGAATTCTCCGGCCAGACAACAAAGTCAACATGCGTGCCAGCAAGCTTCAGCGTTTCGTTGACGTGGTTGGCCAACACCGCGCGACGCTGCGCGTTGAAATCCAGACCGAGCCTTGGCACGTTGCCTTGCACTGCGGCAACCGTGACCTCATCGATGGTTTTTGCCGGGGAGTTAACCCCCAACCAGCCCGCCAAGCCGAGCAGCAGAGGTGCAATGACGCCCGCCGCCGCAAACACACGAGCACGTCCCGAACGAAGCATCAGCGCGCACAGGCTAGCGCCAACAATCACTGTGGCGCAGGTAACCAGCGCGGGTCCACCCCACGCTGCAAGCGGCGCTAGCGGGCCGTTGATCTGCCCCCAAGCAAGGCGAACCCAGGCAAAGCCACCAAAAGGGACAGAAGAACGGATGAACTCCACCGCCACATAAACAAGCGCAAATGCGAAAAAGCCGTAACGGGTGCGCGCCACGCGCACTCCAAAGATGCCGGTCAAAATAGCGTAGAGCGCCATCGTGATGCTCAGCGCAATATACGGCATCGCCCCGACAAACTCACCGATCCACGGCAACAGGTAGAGGTAACACACAAGCCCGTGCGTGAACCCGAGCAGCGCACCAAAAGCAGCACTCGGGCGCTGCTGCGCAGCACCGGCCAGCCCAATCTTGCCGGTTACCTTCGGCGACCACGGTGAAAGCGCCAAGAACAACAGCGCAATGCCGACAATGGCGCACCACCAGTAGCCATGCGGTTCATAGGACAAATACACCAGCCAGCCGGCAAGGGCCGCCAATGTGGCGCGGTACAACGCCAGCACCTAGTCGTCCCCCATCCGGTACCACTTTTCCAGCTCCTCGGCGTCGATAACCTCGTGGGAGGTGTCCTTTTCCGGGGTGAACGTGCCGTAGCTGGTGCGATAGCGAGACATCGGAGCCGACTCATAAACACGCATGCCCACTTGTTCAATGTCGCGTCGAACACGGGCCGAAAGCACGCCGCGGATCAGCGCACGCGTAGGCGGCAAAATTAACAGCAACCCCACAACCGAGGACATGAACCCCGGCACGACACACAGCGCCCACCCCGCCAACAGCAGCGCGCTATCGCCTGCCAAGCGGCCAACGGATGAGCGCCCTTGAGCTGCGCGCGCCAAGGCAGCGCGAAGCGACAAGCTGGCGGCGAACGCCCCCAACGCCATCAACGCTAGAACTAAAAGAAGCGCCCAACCCACCCCGATTGTCTTGGCAACTCCCCAAAACGCCAGCATTTCAACGGCAAAATACGCAAACATAAGCAGCGGCATGTGCCATAGGCTACCCGCCAAGCTGTGCAAGCAGCCAACGCACATCCCGGCTGAGCCACGCAAAATATGGCCCGAAGTGGTTCATGCCGGTACGCCCCAGGATGCGCGGCATTCGTCGCGTATGCACATCCACACCCCAGGCAGTGCCAAGGGCGGTGACGGTTGGGTGGGGCACGAGGTCGTCGAAAAGCGAAGCCCACAAGCGGATCGGGATACGCGGCGGGCGGCGTAAGCCAAGCCGGGATGCTTCAAGGTGAGCAGAAGTCAACGGCAACTCCGCCAAAAGTTCTGCCATGGATTGGCCAGTGGTCGTCCACTTGCTGGTCCGCGTCCACGGCCTGTGTAACACCGCGCCTGCCGCACACACCTGCGCGCCGAGCATGACCGCGCGCACCCCCTCCGCGCTCAAGAACGGAGTAATTTCGGCAGCAATGCCCTCGTCAGCAGCCATCAGGGCTGCAAGCGCATACAAAATGACTACCGATGACATTGCCCCATCAACATGGTCCAGCATGGCAATCAGATCCGCCGGTGGCGCACCCACCACAGCGCCAAGCGGCTGCAGCCCAGGGGTGTACTCCGGCTCCTCTAACCAGGCACCTACCGCGCCTCCACCCTGGGAAAACCCCCACAGGCCAAGGTTGGTGGTATCTACCCCAAGCTCGGATGCGGCCCGCACCGCGTCGGCCAACGCACGCGCCGACGTGATGTGGTCGCAGTACAGTTGAACGTTGTCTTCAGGATCACGTGGGTAGTCCGTGACCACGACGTTGACACCACACGCCAACAGCAGATTGATCGCCGGCTGCTCGTAGGCCGCGATCGCATCGAACGGTTTGCGCCGGGTGCCGAAACCAACGGTGCAGGTGTACGAAGGGTCACAACGCGGCGCCACCCCTTGTGTCGACGGCGCAAACGCCACTGTGGGCGCCTCACCGTCACCCCGCCACGTCGAATGTGAGCGAAACACTGCCCCAGTAGCGCTTAGGACGCGGCTTTCGCGGTCACTGGTTGCGTAGCTAATGCGCCAAGCATCGGCCGGATTCATCCGACCGCCAAGTCCCACCGGTCTGATCGCCTCCGCGGTCAAGAGCGCTCCCGGGCTCACGCCAGCAAGCCAGGTTGCTCTAGTGAATTGCGGGTTAGTGCGTGGCGGAGGCCTAAACACGCTTCCCACCAGCCCCAGCGCTGTGCGTGTGATCGGTGTAAACAAGCCTTTTACCTTGGCATATGGCGCCAGATGGGGCGAGGCACAAGGCACATAATGAAGGCCAGCAACGCCAGCCGGCCTGGAATCCACACCGTTTGGCTGCGACCGCGGTTTGCGGCGGCCACAACCGCCTCGGCCACTACATCCGGGGTCACGGACATGATCGCGGGTTTCATCCCGTGAGTCATTTTGCCGATGACAAACCCCGGCCGCGCGGTGATCAGGTGCAGCTTACTGCCATGCAAGCGATCCGCCAGGCCTTGGCAGAACGCATCCAGCCCCGCCTTCGTGGAACCGTAGACGTAGTTTGCGCGCCGAACGCGCCAGCCAGCGATGGAGGAAAAGGCGAAGATTTCGCCGTGCTTCATCACGTCTGCCAGTACGGTGAGCATGCTGACCTGGGCGAGGTAATCCACGGTGGCAATGCGTACGGCTTCCTGTTCGTCGTGCTCAGCCAGTGCCTGGTTGCCCAGGATGCCAAACGCCACGACGGCGGTGGTGAGGTTGTCCACCGATTCAACAAGCGCACGGTGCGAATCCAGATCAGTTGCCTCAAACTCCACCATGCGTACGCTGCTGGCACCAGCATCGAGCAGTTGCTTTTTGACGCCCACGCCAACCGCCACATCCCTTAGCGCACACACCACATCGCGGCCTCTACACATGCGCCGTGCAATCTCACCGCCAATATCGCTGGTTGCGCCGAGGAGCAAAATCGTGCCCTGACTTAGCATTCGAGTTCCTTTGAGGCGTTGTTCAGTGGGCGTGCGCCTGTATCAGTCAGCGTGACAATATCTTCGATGCGGACTCCGAACTGACCGTTGACGTACACGCCGGGCTCGATGGAAAAGACCATACCTTCCTCAAGGACTAGGTCCGAGCCGGCGATGATGAAGGGTTGCTCGTGGATCTCCAGGCCAATGCCGTGGCCGAGGCGGTGGGAGAATTCGTCTCCAAAGTCGGCTGCTGTAATGATGTCGCGGGCGACCGCATCTAGTTCACCAGCAGTCATCCCCGGGCGTGCGGCGTTGACAGCTGCCTGCTGCGCTTCGAGCACCACCTGGTAGGCGCACTGAAACTCCGGTGAGGCTACAGCGCCCGGCACCACGTAAGTCCGTGTGCTGTCGGAATGGTAGCCGGTGTCAAGTGTGCCACCGATGTCCACCACCACCGGATCGCCTGGTTGCAAGACACGGTCAGAGAAATCGTGGTGCGGATTTGCACCGTTGGGTCCAGAGCCGACAATGACAAAGTCAACCTCGGCATGCTCCCGGCGGATAAGCTGCGCGAGCTCGGCGGCAACCTCGGCCTCTGTCCGCCCGGCGACAAGAAGCGCGGGAACCTGCTCGTGCACCCGGTCGATGGCGGCGCCAGCCTTGGCCAGCTCCGCGATCTCTGCCGGATCCTTGACCATGAACATGTCTGCGAAGCGCTGCGACATCAGCCGGGTTTCATCCAGCACAGCCTGAAGACCAAACACGTGATCCGCGGTCAGCGTACGGCCAAGCTCTGTGAGGCCACCTGCAATCTCAGCTATGGCGGTATATGGGTTTTCGCCGTCGCGCCACGATTTCACGGTCACGCCCGCAAGCGTTGGCAAGGAGGCTGCATCGGTTGCCGGGGCGATAATCACCTGGGAATCAGCCGTAAGCACCAGCGCCGTCAAGCGTTCATGCGAGAAAAACTCATGCCCAGTCAAGGCGTTCAACTCCGCACCAACGCCGATAACGAGGGCATTGGCGTCGGATTTCGCTATCTCTTCCTGGAGCGTTCGACGGCGTTTTACGTAGAACTCCTCAGCAAACAAAGTCATGGCCACAATCGTAGGGCGCTAGCATGGTCGCGTGTCCGTTTCCCCCGCCCATCTCGTCCGGCTCCACAGTGCCAACAGTTACTGCACCGGCACACTCGTCGCACCAGACGTGGTGTTGACCTGCGGACATTTCTTCATTCCGCTGCTGGCCAAACTTCGCAGCGTCACGTGTTTGATAAGCAGTGAGCGACGGCGAATCGAGGAGCTCTATCTCTTCCCCGGCACTGACATTGCGCTTCTCACCCTTAGGCAACCGGTTGAGGTAGCAGCATTTCCCACGATTGGGCGAGCACCGGCGCCGTTGACTCAAACGGTTACCTTCGGCTTTGGCGGCGGCGCACGCACACCAAACGTGCGCGCCGGCAGATACCTCACGCCGCTTCCCATAGCGGTTTCGCGCGCAGGCTACACCCGCGTCAGACCCGCGGGTCTCGTGCTCAGCGGCGCGATCAAAGGCGACTCCGGCGGCCCCATCGTCGCTAACGGCAGCATTTTCGCCGTCCAGTCCCTCATCCTAGACCCGTTTGGCATAAACCTTCGCTTGGCGACGGCGGCGTTAGTGAGACCACGCGTCGTCGACAAGCTTGAAGCTCTTAAGCGCCGATAGCGACCACGCCGCGTCGCATAGCATCGATAGCCCGATTGGCGTTCTTGCGGATCGTATCGCTATAGCCCGTGTTGTGAATCTGCTCCAGCACATCGATCACCTGGCGGCACCAGCGCACAAAGTCGCCCGCGGACAACTCCGCGCCCGACTCCGCCGCAGCTGCCATGGCGTAGCCTAACGGGGCACCAGCAGTCCACTGATGCACCGATAAGGCAAAACCAGCCTCCGGCAAGCGCGTCAACGGCAAGCGGTGGCGCTGCTCATCCGCAGACAACTCGTTGTAAACCCGCATCGTCTCATTCATCGCATCCGCCATCGCATCTGTGGCGGCCTCCGGATACCCACCGGTTGTCTTACGGTTCTCAAAGACCATCATTGAGGCAACACCAGCCAACTCCGCCGGATCCAACTCATCCCAAATACCACGCTTCAAACACTGCGCCACCAGCAAATCGGACACGTTGTGAATCCTGGCTAGGCGCTCGCCCTCCTGCGTTACGTGTGGCTCTCCGTCGCGCAGCTCCACATAATCCAGCTCCGTAAGCAGGCCGATAATCCGCTCAAAGGTGCGGCCAAGCGTATCCGTGGAACGATCCACCTGACGCTGGACGCGGGCAAGCTTGCGTTCCTCGCGAACCAACTGCTCACCAACGCGAGCCAGCAATTCGCGCTGCGGTGCCGGCCAATGGTGCGCGGGGTGTTGCCGAATTGCCTCTCGCAACGCGGTGACCTTCTTCGAGGGACGCACCCGCGCCTGATCTTTCATCCGCTTCGGGGCATGGAAATTGCTGCGCCTGAGCAGATCAACCACCTTGCGCGTGTGCTTGCGCGGCTGCTGCTGCATATGGCGAGGCACCTTGATACGGCCCACCACAATCGGCGGGTTGCGGAACATATCCGTGCTAATCCGCCCCGACCAGCCACGCTGGGTAGTCACCCACGGACGTGGGTCATCCTGCCTGCCCGCTGGCTGCACCACCGCGGCAAGCTCCGGCATCTTCTTGCCCGGAATCGCAACCACTTCGCCTACCTGCAGGCGGCCAAGGATCTTGCGGGTTTCTACTTCGCGGTCATGCAGGGAAGTGCGGCGAGCCTCCTTCTCAGCGTCGCTGAGCTCACGCCGCAGTGTTAGGTACTCCACCAGCTGGTCGGCGGCATCCACGGTTTCGGCACCGGCAAGCGTTGCAACGTCGCGATCCAACTGCGCCCGCAGCTTTCGCACCTTCGCCTCGAGGCGCTCGATCTCGCGCACCTCCCCCACCACCGAACGGTCAGTCTGGAACTGGGCAAACGACTGCTCAATAAGGCGAATGGAGTCCTCGTAGCCGTTCATGCCCAGCATGTTGATCGCCATGTTATAGCCCGGCGTAAACGGCGAAATCAGCGGATAGGTTCGGGTGGACGCAAGGCCCGCAACCTCACGAGGATCCATCGCCGGCGCCCACTGCACCACTGCGTTACCGATGGGGTCAATCCCGCGGCGGCCCGCACGCCCCGTCAGCTGCGTGTACTGACCAGGGGTTAAGTCCACGTGCGCCTCGCCGTTGAACTTCACCATCTTTTCCAACACCACGGTGCGCGCAGGCATGTTAATTCCCAGCGCAAGCGTCTCGGTGGCAAAGACCACCTTGACCAGGCCGCGCACAAACAGTTGCTCCACAACGTGCTTAAACGCCGGCAACATGCCAGCGTGGTGTGCCGCAAATCCACGGGTCCAAGCGGTGCGCACTTGTCGATAGTTCAAGACTTCGAGGTCTTCTTCGGGGATGTCGGCAACCCCGGCGTCGATAATCGCCCGGATCTGCTCCTGCTCCTCCGGGGTAGTCAACTCCTTGCGGGAGCGTAAGCACTGGAATAAGGCGCCGTCGCAACCTGCGCGCGAGAAGATGAAGACAATCGCCGGCAACATGTCGCGCCCCTGCAACGCCTGGACCATCTCCGGACGGCCAACTGGGCGCACCCGGTCCTGGGAGCGTTCGCGGCCGGAACGGCGGCCGTCGGCACGCGAGCGAAAGCCCCTGCCCTGCTCGTAGTCGGAACGCCCCTGGTCCCCCGCCCCCGCCTCAATGCGCGCAATGGCGCGCTCCAGCTCCCGGCTAACCTGATCTGACTCCGGCTCAAACAATGGAAACACCTTGCGGCCAACCATCATGTACTGGCTCAGCGGCACAGGCCGGTGCTCAGAGACAATCACTGCAGTGTCGCCCCGCACCGTGCTGAGCCATTCGCCGAACTCCTCCGAATTCGACACGGTTGCGGACAAGCCGATCAGACTCACTGAATCATCCAAGTTCAAGATGATCTCCTCCCACACCGCGCCGCGGTCCAGATCCGCCAGGTAATGGATCTCATCCATCACCACGTGGCTCAGTCTGTGCAACTGGGGAGATTCTGCGTAAATCATGTTGCGAAGCACCTCAGTGGTCATCACAACCACCTCGGCAGAGCCGTTGATGGAGACGTCCCCAGTCAGAAGACCAACGGCGTCTTCGCCATGTTCTGCGACCAGGTCGTGGTATTTCTGGTTGCTCAACGCCTTAATCGGCGTGGTGTAGAAGCACTTGGTGCCGCGGCTTAGCGCCAGTGCCACGGCAAACTCGCCCACCACAGTTTTGCCGGAGCCCGTCGGCGCGCACACCAGCACACCACGGTCCGCCTCTACTTCGCGGCAAGCATCAAGTTGGAAGGGGTCGAGCTTGAAGCTTTTCGACGCCACAAATTCACCCAAAAACGTCCCAGACATAGCTACTAGCGTACGTGTTCGGGCGCGGGGCTAGAGAACGTCGGTAAACGGGTCCTTCGGTGTTGTTCTGCTCGGCGCCACAGGCTGCGGCGACTCGATCGACGCGGCCGCTATGGACTCTGCGCCGCTGACCGGGGTTGGTGCGGCGATCGGCCCTGAAGCTTCCTCGTCATCCAAACCCATCCACTCGGGGCGTGCGCGATGTGTCCTCTTGTCGTGGATGCGGCAGAACTGAAACGCGATCTCTACAAGCACCGACATCGAGGTACCAAGCGCAACCATGGAGAACGGGTCTTGGCCCGGCGTCATAAACGCCGCGAAAATAAACAGGCCGACGATGATGATGCGCCGCTTTTCCTTAACCATGTCGTAGCGCAGCATGCCCGCAAGGTTGAGCATCACCACAATGAGTGGCAGCTCAAAGCTCACGCCAAACACCACGGTAAGCCCAAGCAAAAAGTTGTAGTAGCTCTGGCCCGTAAGACCGCCAACTTGGACTTCCCCGCCCATGGTCATGAGTACGTATAGGCCTTGGTCAAGCACGAAGTAGGCCAGCACAGCACCGGCGACAAACAGCGTTACCGCAAGGGTGACAAAGCTAAACGTGTAGCGCCGCTCATTGCGGTGCAACCCGGGGGTAATGAAGTTCCAGATCTGCAACAGCCAGATTGGCGACGCCAACACCAACCCCGCCAACGCACCCACCTTCAAGCGAAGCATGAACATCTCGAACGGGCTGGTAGCCAACAGACGGCACGAGCCGTCATGAGTGAAATCAGCACGCAAGTCCTGCGGCAGATTGCAGTATGGGCGGCGAATAATCTCGCCCAACGGCATCAGGCCACCGGGTGCACTCTGGTACCAAATAAACCCTATGATTGTGCCCACCACAATGGCAACCAAGGAAACAATAACGCGCCGACGAAGCTCCGTCAGGTGCTCCACCAGCGTCATTTCCCCCTGGGGGTTACGCTTGCGCTTCCGCCTGCGAGCCTTTGCCGCCCGCGGCGTCGAGGACGCCTGAGACGCCATCTGAACTAGCGCTGCGTCGGCTGGTTTTCAGGACGATCCCAGAAGTCATCGCCCTGGGATGCGCTGGCGGTCTCCGAGTTTACCGGGTTGGCGGTGTTGGCCGCAGCGGCTGGCCCTGCGGTCAGCTCACCCTGCGGTGCGGTGGACGCAGGCTGCTCTGGCTGCCCCTCCGCGTCTTCACGACGCATTTCCTTGACCTCAGACTTAAAAATACGCGCCGAGCGACCCATCGAACGAGCCAGGTCAGGCAACTTATTTGCGCCAAACAGCAGCAGCACGATGGCAAGAATAATCAGAATTTCCGGAGCACCGAGATTAGGCATGTGCGTTATCGTAACACGCTCATCGCACGCTCCGCGCGGCGAACAACTTCCCCGGCGAGTTCCTCTGGCGCCTGCAAACGCACCCTGCCAGCCTGCCCCAAGCAGAAGCGAACGAGCCAATCGCCGTTACCGTAGCGCATCTGCGCGGGAACCCACTCTGGGTCATCGTCGGAAAGATTGATATCGATATCCCAATCGTCTGCCAGCCACGTGGCGTCGCGGCGGATCAAAAGCTGCGCGCGCTTGGCACGGCCCATGCTGAAAGGATCAGTAGGATCCAGGGCTGGGGTTGGGGCGTTTGGTGGGGTCGACGGGGCGTCGCTAAGCACAATGCTCCTGACGCGATCAAAGCGAAACATGCGTAGCTCACCTTGATCCCAGGCACGCAGGTAGGTTTGCCCGTCCTTGTGGAATGTGTCAATTGGCGAAACCATGCGCGTTGACGTTGCGTTGGATGTTGCCGAGTAATAGGACAACTCAAGCTGTTTTTCTTCCGCAATCGCCTGGCGGATCGTCGCAGCTGGCGCGACCTCGGAGTCCATCTGCGCATCATCAACCCCAGCGCCGTGTGCCACTGCCCGAATCTTGGCGGCGGCAGATTTTACCGCGTCAGCGTCCACAATCCCCGGCATGGTTTCCAAGGACTCCAGCAAGAGCAACAACGCGTTCGCCTCAGTCGGAGTCAACCGCAGCGGCTTGTCCAAGCCCTGGCTATCAATCACGTTGACCGAAAACCAATCATGATTCAGATCAATCATCTGTCCGCCGTGCATGCCCACGCCTGAAAGCAGCAGCGCGTTGAGATCATCTCGGATCTCACCAGGGTCCGAGCCCAAATCACGCGCCATCTCCATCACGGTGGAGTCCGGGTGTTTGCCCACATACGCAAGCAAATTCAACTGGCGTACTACGCGCTCACGACGCTGCTGGACTGGATTCATGGACGTCATTTACTTCCTCCCACCTGCCGCAACAAAGCTACAACGTCGTCGCGCACCTCTATCGGTTCTATTGCGGTCACACTGCCAGCCAAGGAAGCCACCGTGCGCACCAACCAATCGCGGTCCACGCCTTTGAGTCTGATCGTGTCGCCGTCACGCTCACCGCGGCTAGCCAACTCATCACCTGCGTCGCCGGTTACTGTCACGGTTGCATCCGTCAGCGCATGTTGCAGTTGCTTTTCGACGATCTCTTGCAAACTTCCCACCTGCCTCTTGAAGTCAGTGGCGTTGACTCCACGCACGTTGGAGATCTTTCGGACACGAAACACTCGCTCAGCATCGCGATCCCGGTCCCAACCCACTAAGTAGGCGCGGTTGTTCAGCGGCACAATCCCCCACGGGTCCACCGTGCGCGTTTGCACCTCCTGGCCTGGTGAAGCGACGAAATCAAATCTCAAGCGCTTGGAGGTTCGCACGCCTGTGAGCAAGTGGCGCAGCGTGTCTGGGTCTAGGCGGGTGATGTCGTTGGAAAACGAGGCCAACACTGAATCATCGAACGAACGTGTCGCGCCCGAGGCCGCGAGCTTCGTCCACCCTGAACGAGCAAATGCCCCCAAGTTGGCGCCTTGGGCTAAATCAGCCGCCAGGCCAATTACCGATGCCTCAGCCTCCGTCAACTCCACCGGCTCCAGCTCGTACTGGTCCTTATCCAGCCACAGCTGGCCGTCAACGTAGCGCACAGGCACCCACATGCTGCGAAGCTCTTTGACATCACGCGACACCGCGATCGCTAACGCACTCGGCGTCCTGCCCTGGTAGCCATCCACGTTTCGGCCAACCCACTCCACATCACGCGGACTTTCAGCGCCCAGCAGCGCAAACGTGAGATTGACTTGCCTGCGGCCAGCATCGACCTCACTCACGGTTGGCTCCACCCTGCGCTGCTTCGGTGACGTCGGCTGTTTGGGCGATACGGGCAATCAGGGCGTCAACCTCGTCGTTTTCCGTGGCAAAGGGATCCAACAACTCAAGGGTGACTGGCTCCGGGCGGTTGATCTTCAGATGTACCCAGTCAACGTTATGGTCCACATCCGCCTCGCGCACTGCGGCTAGAAACTTTCCGCGAAGCACCGCACGGGTCGTCGCGGGTGGTGCTTGCAGCGCCTTGGCAATCGCGTCATCAGTGGTCCAACGCTTTGCCAAGCCCTTGCGCTCAAGCAGGTAGAACAAACCACGGTCACGATCAATGTCGTGATACGTCAAGTCGATCTGCGCCAGGCGCGGGTGATCCCAGTCGCAGCCAAGTTTGTCCTTAACCTGGGTCAGGAGCTTGCGTTTGATCACCCAATCGATTTCAGTGTCCACCCTTGAGAAATCCTGCGAGGCAATTGCATCAAGGGTGCGCTGCCACAAGTCCACGATGCGTGCCATCTCTTCGTTCGGAGTGCCCTCGTCCGGGCGGTGTTCCAGCCAGCGTCGAGCAGCATCAAGCGTTCCTTGCTGGACTGCAAGGGCGGTGGTCACGCCGCCGTCGCGAAGCAAAAGCTCTGTGCTTCCAGTCGGGTCAAGTGCAATGTCGCGAATGTGGCCGATCGGATTGTCCAACTCCACATCCGGCAGGTCAAAGCCCGCCTCCAACATCTCAATCACCAGCAACAGGGACCCGACCTTCAACGCAAACGAAGGCTCAGACATATTGGAATCGCCGACAATGACGTGCATGCGGCGGAAACGCCGCGAATCCCCGTGCGGCTCATCACGCGTATTAATAATCGGACGCGTACGAGTCGTGGCCGAGGAAACACCCTCCCACACCTGATCGGCGCGCTGCGAAATGACGAAACGGCCCTTCTTCACCATGCCCGCGCCACAAATCAGCTGGCGTGTAATCAAAAACGGCAACAGCTGCTTGCCAAAAGACTTCAGAACGAGGTCACGGCTGATCAGGTAATTCTCGTGCGCACCATAAGAGTTGCCTGCGGAATCGACGTTGTTTTTGAACAGGTAAATGTTAGCGTCAATACGATCGGCGGCCATCGCCTGGTCAGCCTGCCGGGCGAGCTTGGCAAACGCAGCCTCGCCAGCCTTGTCGTAATTCAGCAGCTGGGTTACAGAATCACACTCAGCAGTCGCATACTCCGGATGCGACCCCACATCCAGGTACAACCGCGACGCATTGCTAGTGAAAATGTTGGAGCTACGATGCTTCGCCACAACAGGACGAAACAGGTAGCGTGCGGCCTCCTCCGGCGTCAGCACCGCCTTTCCATCCTTGTATGCGACGACACCAAACTCCGTTTCCACGCCCATAATGCGACGCGGATAGAGGCCGTTTGTCACTCTACTGCCCACCCTTTTGCACGAACGAGCGCACAAACTCCTCCGCGTTGTTATCTAGCAGCGCATCAATCTCATCCAACAGATCCTCAGTGCCAGTGGTGCTGATCTGCGCTTGTCCTGCCTCGAACGGCTCCTCCGGAGTGTCGTCCCCACCAGGTTTTCCAAAAACTTGCTGCTGTGTCATGCCTCTACCCTATCGCCTGAAGAAGTTCCCGAACGTTGGTTATGCGATCCAACACATCACCAATATCGGCCTTAGTGAAACGGTCAAGCTTGTCCATTGGCAAACGGATCACCTCACCGTCCAGGTTGAAAATAATGGACTGCCAGCTCGCCGCCACGATGTCCTCGCCGAAACGCTGCGTGACGTGGCCACGGAAGTACGCGCGCGAGTCCTCCGGTGGGTTGGCCGCCGCTTGCGCAATCACGTCATCGCTGACCATGGTGCGCATCCGTCCCTTGCGCACAAGAGCGTGGTACAGCGACTTTTCGGGATCAATGTCCGAATACTGGATGTCAATCATCTTCAACTTTGGATCGGACCAGCTCACCCCTCGGTCCGTGTAGCTCTTCAGCAGGGCCCACTTCGCCGTCCAATCCAACCGGTCCGCGGTGGACAGCGGGTCGCGCTCCAAATCAGTAAGGATTTCGTCCCACAGCTCGAGCACTTGCTTATCCACGCCATCGTGCGCCTCGCACCTTTCCATGTACTTCCTGAGGAGAGCGGTTGCGGCGATGCGCTGGCCGTCGGCAAGCAACAGCCCATGCTTCAGCGTCGGGTCGTGCGAGACGTTGTGCATCTCAGCAACTGGGTCTGCAAGGCGCAGATCCGTGAAATCAACGTCATTCTCAATCGCGTCAATAACCAGTTTGGTCATACCGATCTTGAGGAAGTTGGAGTACTGGCTCATATTCGCATCACCAACAATGACGTGGAGGCGACGGAACTTCGTTGCGTTTGCGTGCGGCTCATCGCGGGTATTCATAATGCCGCGATTGAGCGTTGTTTCCAGGGAAATCTCCTGCTCAAAGTAATCCGCACGCTGCGAAATCTGGAAGCCATCACGCTCCGAAGCTTGACCAATACCGACGCGACCAGCGCCAATAATGACCTGGCGTGCGACAAAAAACGGAATCAGCGCCTGAGTGAGCGTTGAAAAGTCGGTCTGTCGCGAATAGAGGTAGTTTTCGTGACTCCCGTACGACTGCCCCTTGCCGTCAACGTTGTTCTTGTAAAACTTCAACGGCGGGCAGGGATCATGCTTATCCAACACGCTGACCTGCTGGTCCCACAACTGACGAATCGTAGCCGCAGCCTGGTTGAGGTAAATATCGCCAGCAGTGTCCTGAATCATGGCGTCAAACGCGTTGGACGTCTCCGGCGAACTGTACTCGGGATGCCCATGATCCACGTAAAAACGCGCACCGTTAGCAGTGACAACATTGGCCACTCCCATTGCATTCGGATCAACTTGCGGAACGCTACGGTAGCGCCGCAGGTCAAACCCGCGAGTATCCTTCAGTGGCGCCTCTTCCTCATAGTCCCACCGCGACCGGGCAGACGTATGCAGGGCCGCATACGCCACCACAGCATGTGTAGAAGTGAGCAGCTGGCTTAACGACGGATCCTGCGGACACATAATGCCGTACTCCGTCTCAGTACCCATGAAGCGTGTCATGCGCTAGATGGTAGCTACCAATTCCTTCTCCGTGGGATGCTTTCGGACAAGGGAGGCATATATAGCACCCGTAATGTTGTGCAGTACCGCGGCAACAGCGCCCGGCAACGCCGCCTCCGGGGCGAAGAACTGGCCCGCCATACCGGAGGACAAACCAGCGGACTGGGTACCAACCTCAATGGCCACCGTACGACGGTAGCTTTCCGGCTGAGCAGTGAACTTCGCCGCGTAGTAACCAAGCACGTAGCCAAGGACGTTGTGGAGCAACACCGCAAGCAACAGGAGCAAACCAACCTCAATGAGCGCCTCGCGGTTCTTCGCCACCGTTGGGAAGACCACGCCGCCGATACCCAGAATGGAAATCCACGGAAGCACAGGCGAGATCTTTTCCATCCATGCATCCAACAGGTAACGAAGCAGCAGGCCACCAAGCACAGGGATCAGCACCGTCTTGGCCAGCGAAGCAGCCATCGCGCCAGCGTTAACTTCCACTTCTGCCCCGGCGAGAAGCAGCATCAGGATCGGCGTCATGATGGGAGCGACCAACGTAGAAACACTGGTCATAGCTACCGACAGCGCCACATCGCCCTTAGACAGATAGGCAATCACATTGGAAGACGTACCGCCCGGCACCGACCCCAGCATGAGCAGACCAACCGCCAACATCGGGTTAAGGCCCAGTAGCTTCGCTACCGCTACTGCTCCCAGCGGCATGATCACAAACTGCGCGATCACGCCGATAATCACCGGGACCGGCCGGCGAGCGATCTCCTTGAAGTCTGGGATGGTCAAGGTGAGACCCATGCCAAACATGATGATCATGAGGAAGTACGTGATGTACTGCGTCAACGGCAAAAACGGCGCAGGGAATACGAACGCGATGGCCGAGCCGATCAGGATGAATACGGGGAAAGCAGCAATTGCAAACGCAGCGGATCGGTCTTTCTGCGATGAGAATTCCGGTTCAATCGGTGTGGCCATAGCCCCTCCTGTCCAATGGGTGAAAACTTGATCCCGCCGTGTGGGATGAGGTTACTGTACGCTGCGTCACACTCAACGTGTGTATTGGGTGGGTAACTGCGTAAAAACCGCGTTGCCAAACCCAAGTAAGTGTACGATACGAGTTAAAGTCGTACACCCGAAAGGAGACTGTGCATGGCAGATCACATACTGCACGAAAAGCGAGGCCGCGCCGGCATCATTACCCTCAACCGGCCAAAAGCAATCAACGCCCTTACCCTCGAAATGTTCGAGGAAATCACCCGCATCCTGCGAGGCTGGGAGAGCGACCCAGACGTCGCCCTAGTAATCTTGCGCGGCGCCGGCGAGCGCGGACTGTGCGCCGGCGGAGACATTGCATCGCTCTACCAAGACGCCAAAGTCGGCGGCACTATGGGCCAAACGTTTTGGAAAGTTGAGTACGAACTCGACTACTACATCCACACCTACCCCAAGCCGTACGTGGCAATCATGAACGGCATTGTCCTCGGCGGCGGTGTCGGCCTTTCAGCGCTAAGCGCCCACCGAATCGTTACTGATGACTCACGGGTAGGCATGCCGGAAACCGGCATCGGTTACTCCCCAGACGCCGGCGGCACCTACCTGCTCTCACGCAGCCCGGATCGCCTCGGACGCCACCTTGCCTATACAGGTCTCCACGTCGGCGCAGCGGAAACCATTGATGTTGGGCTTGCAGACCACTACGTACCCCAGGATCAGCTAGAACTACTTGTGTCTGAACTGTCCAGCACTGGCGACGTAGGCGTGATTGAACGCTTCGCGCAGCCACTTGGCCCCGGATTTGGCGATGACCGGGACGAAATGACAGCGGTATACGCTGCAACAACTCCAGAAGAAACCCTGGAGCGGCTCAGCGAACTAGCTGAGCGAAACGAAGATGACCACTGGTCACATAAAGCCGCCAAGGCTATGCGCCGCAACTCCCCTCTTGGCATCAAGGTCGCTGAGACCACCTTGAACCGCGGTGCTGACATGACGCTAGCTGAAGCACTGACCCAGGAGTACTGGTTCAGTCTTAACATGCAGCGTCACCCAGAATTTGTCGAAGGCATTCGCGCCCAGATTGTGGAAAAAGACCGCAACCCGTCTTGGACTTATGCCACGCTTGCCGACGTCCCCGCCAACGTAGTCAGCGACCTCACCGCATTCGACAGCGTGCCAGGCGCAGTACCCCCAGAATTCAACTAAACGTCTACGAATACAGGAGACGACTAGAAAGGAAGCAGCACCATGACATACGAAAACATCCTTGTAGAAACCACTGGCCGCGTAGGTGTTATTACGCTCAACCGCCCACAAGCGCTTAATGCACTCAACTCCGCGACCATGACCGAAGTCACCAAGGCAGTCACCGAGTACGACAATGACGAAGCCATTGGCGCCATCATCATTACCGGATCCGAAAAGGCGTTTGCCGCTGGTGCAGACATCAAAGAGATGAGCACCAAGAGCGCCACCGAAATGTACACCCAGGACTTCTTCGCCGGATGGGACATACTGACCCGCGCACGCACCCCCATCATCGCAGCAGTCAATGGGTATGCGCTCGGCGGAGGCTGCGAACTGGCCATGATGTGCGACATCATCATCGCTGGTGATACAGCCAAGTTCGGGCAGCCTGAGGTAAACCTTGGCGTCACCCCAGGCATGGGCGGATCACAACGACTCACCCGCGCGATTGGCAAGTCCAAAGCTATGGAGATGTGCTTGACCGGCCGTCAGATGGGCGCTGAAGAGGCCGAACGCTCTGGCCTGGTCTCGCGCGTTGTCCCAGCTCAAGAACTGGTTCAAGCTGCAAAGGAACTGGCGGAAGAAATCGCCCAAAAGTCGCTCGTTGCTACAACGATGATCAAGGAACAGATCAACGCTGTAGACGAGCTCAGCCTTTCTCAAGGCCTCATGTATGAGCGCCGCACGTTCCACTCCATCTTCGCTTCCGAAGACCAGAAAGAAGGCATGCAGGCATTCACTGAGAAGCGCAAGGCCAACTTCCAGCACCGGTAAATAAGCATGAAAAGAGGTGGGAGGACCTTTTCCTCCCACCTCTTTTCATTAGCCCACTGGTTTATCGGGTTATATCAGCCCTTCAGACTCGGGAAATCAGTATCGGCAAACTCGGTGGATGCCTTCGTCTGACCACCGTCAGCTTCGTGGATGTCTACCTCACGTTTGCGCAAGTCCACACGGCGAATCTTGCCTGAGACAGTCTTCGGCAGTTCATAGAACTCCAGACGACGAATACGCTTGTACGGAGCTAAACCGTCGCGGCAGTGCTTCAAGATGGACTCCGCGGTTTCCGCAGTCGGCTCCCAGTTAGCAGCCAGCGCAACATAGGCCTTCGGCACGGCCAAACGAATTGGGTCCGGCGAAGGCACAACCGCAACTTCAGCAACCGCAGGGTGCTCAATGACCACAGACTCGAGCTCAAACGGCGACAGGCGGTAGTCGGAAGCTTTGAACACGTCATCAGCGCGGCCGATGTAGGTGATGTAGCCGTCTGCGTCTCGCTCTGCGGTGTCACCCGTGTGGTAGTAGCCGTCGCGGAAAGTCTCCGCGTTCTTCTCTGGTTCGTTGTAGTAACCAACGGTCAAGCCGACCGGACGAGGATCCAGCTTGACGCAGATCTCGCCCTGGTCCCCGATTTCGTCTGTAGCCGGGTCGATGAGGGCGATCTCGAAACCTGGCAACGGGCGCCCCATTGAACCGGGCTTAATCTTCTGCCCCGGAGCGTTACCGATCTGTACGGCCGATTCGGTCTGGCCGAAACCGTCACGGACCGGAACCTTCCAGTGCTTCTCAATGGTATTGATTAACTCTGGGTTCAACGGTTCACCGGCAGCCGCAATTTTCTTTGGCGGATTTTTCAAACGCGAAAGATCAGCCTGCACAAGCATGCGCCACACAGTCGGCGGGCAGCAGAAGCTGGTGACGCCCTCTGCGTCCATCTTCTCCATCAACGCTGCAGCATCAAAGCGTGTGTAGTTGTAGACATAGATCGTTGCCTCTGCGATCAGCGGCGCGAAGAAGTTCGACCACGTGTGCTTCGCCCAACCGGGTGCGGCAACGTTGAGATGGACATCCTCTTTCTGCAACCCAATCCAGTACATGGTTGACAGGTGGCCAACCGGATACGACGTGTGGGTGTGCTCCACCAGCTTCGCTCGAGAGGTAGTTCCCGATGTGAAGTAGAGAAGCAGCGTCTCATCTGCTTTCGTGGGCTGTGACGGCTCAAATACCTCCGATGCGTTGAAGGAGTCGGTGTAACACAAGGTCGGGTGCGCCTGTTGTGCGTCGGGCTCATCACCGCACTGGATGATTGTGAAGGTGCCAGCAACATCATCGAACTTTGCGGCGTCCTCCGCATTTGTAATCACCCAGGAGATCTCCGCACGTGCCGTACGGTCCTCCAGATCCGCGGCGCCAAGCATGACCGTAGCCGGGTTGATAACCAATCCGGCCTTGATACAGGCCAGCATGGACTCCCAAAGCTCAACCTGATTGCCAAGGAGGATCATGACGCGGTCACCACGCTTCGCGCCGCTCTCCAACAGCCAGTTGGCTAGCTGCGAGGAACGTCGTGCCAGGTCCTCGTAGGTACGGCGCGTTTCGGTGCCGTCGATTTCCGTGATCACGAGGGCTTCACGGTCTTTTGACGCAGGATCTGATCCAATCTGGTCAACCCAATCGAGGGCGAAGTTGAACTCGTCGAATCGGGGCCATTTAAAGGTCTCGTAGGCCGTCTCATAGTCAAACTGCAGCGACTGGAGCTTGTCGCGAGCTTCACGGAATTGCTGGGTCACGCTAGTCATGGCTTCCTCGATTCTCTTCGGTGTTGTTGGGATTGGCATGAAGTACGCGGTCCTGTTGTGCTGATGCCGGGTCGGGCGGGTCGAGGCCGCGCAACACTATTCGCCCGAGCTCCCGGTATGCCTCCGGTGTAGGGATCACGTCGGAGTACACCCCCTGTTGAATGTCCTGCATTGAACGCTGGATCATTCGTGCGGCAAATGCTGGGTGAATTGCGTTGAATCCGCCGGCTTGAATGCCTGATTCAATACGACGCATGATCTCATCAATTGCCGCCGCCGTGTTCAGGTCATAGACCCGCTGTGCAACCGGCTCGGTGGCCAAATCGTGCATGAACTCTGTACTCGCTGGCTCCAACGACGTACGGATTGCGTCAAAGTAGGCGAACAGTGATTCAGCATGGTTGCTAATAGGACGCCCAGCGCGAGCGGTGGTTTGCGCGATCTCTTTGAAGAAGCTGATCAGAATCCTTCTTACGATTTCATCTCGGGTTTTGCCGAACGTGTACAAGGTGGATTTTGAGCAGTGGTAGCGCTTCGTCGCAGCGTCAATAGTGAAATCGCGAAACCCTTCTTTGAGAAAGTCGGCCAGTATCGCGTCATGCAGCGCTTGCTTACGCGGGGTGAGTGCTTCGGTCATAGCCGTCCTCCTTTCAGGTTTAGAGAATTTAGAGAAATCGAATTTCGAGACGCGGAATTTTCACTCCTGTACGATTTGTCACTAAATCGTACACGGCGCGAGCCCATCCGCAGGAAGGTTTGAAAAAATGCCCCCGATTCTCCCCACCATCTCCCCCCAAATTGCTCACCTTGAAGGCGTGAAGTTTCCGCACGCAGACATCCTCGGCGTCGCTGACCAGCTAAATAACGACGAACGCAAGAAGTTGCAAGAGGTCCATGAGTTCCTCCAAACCGAAATCCGTCCCGTTGTCGGTCAATACTGGGATCGCGAGGAACTTCCCTTCGAGTTGCTGCCAAAGCTGGCTGCACAGGGCCTTGGAGAAATTGAACTGTCTGATACCTCCCGACTGTTCCGCGGTCTTGTGTATGCCGAGGTCACGCGTGTGGACGTGTCGCTTTCCGCACTCGTAGGCATTCACAACGAACTCAACGTTGGCGTCATCCACACACTCGGGTCCGATCAACAACGCGAAAAGTGGCTGCCGGGCCTTCGCAAGTTTGAAAAGCTCGGCGCATTCGCGCTGACAGAGCCCGACCACGGCTCAGACATCGCAGGAGGGTTGGCAACCACTGCGCAGCGTACTGAGGACGGGTGGGTGATCAACGGCCAAAAGCGCTGGATCGGCGCTGGAACTATCGCCGACTTTGCAATCACTTTCGCCCGTGACGTTGAAGATCAAGAGGTGAAAGCCTTCATTGTGGAGCTAGACCGCGACGGCGTAACAACCGAAAAGATCTCACGCAAAATGGGCCTGCGTATCATGCAAAACGCAGACATCACCTACGACAACGTGCTCATTCCGCACGAAAACGCCATCCCAGGGGCTCAGTCATTCAGCAACGTCAACGATTTCCTGTGCTCTTCGCGCGCATGGGTTGCGTGGCAGGCAGCTGGCCTCCAGCTCGGGATTTTTGACGCGGCCCGTGAATACGCACTCACCCGCGAACAGTTTGGCAAGCCACTGGCCAAATTCCAGCTGATCCAAGAGCCGCTAACGCGGATTCTGGGCAACGCGTCGGCGTCGCTGGCGATGATGGCTCAAATTGCGCATATGCAAGAGGCAGGCAAACTGGAGATGCCCATGGCAGCCATGGCCAAAGCCACAAACACCAGGCTGGCGCGCGAATCCGCCGCCGCGGCCCGTGCGATTGGCGGCGGTAACGGCCTGCTGACCCAGCATCACCTGTCCAAGATGATGGCAGATGCCGAGGTTCTCTACACCTACGAAGGCACCTACGAGATCAACGCGTTGATCGTCGGGCGCGCGGTAACAGGCCAGTCGGCATTCGTCTAGTACTGTTCCACCAGATCAGCCATAAGGCTGGATTCCCCAATACGGGAACACCGCACGGCTTGTCTGAATCAGTGACGTGCTGGGCCGGGAGGTGAGTACACGCTTGGGATCGTATTCGGAAAACGGGGTGGTAACACCGGCGTCGCCAAGTGTGAGGCTCCCGTTCCAGCCACTGGGCATCGAAGCTGATCCCTCGAGCGAAACCCCTGCCACAGCAGCCAGAAGCAACGTCCAAGCACGCGCAACCGAATCGAGCGTATAGCCTCCCCCACCCAGTGCGACCCATCTACCTCCCGCATATTGGTCAGCCCACACGCCTAAAGATCGATAGGCGTGAGACATGGCGTCAATACTCACCTCAAGGTCAGCTAGCGGGTCTGCGCGGTGAGGGTCCGCGCCGTGCTGCGTAATCAACATCTGCGGCCGAAATTGCTTCAATAGTGCGGGGACCAGTGAGTGAATCCCCTGCAGCCACTCGCTATCACCAGCGTTCTTACTCAGGGCCAGGTTTACGGCAGTACCCTCGGCCCCCTGACCCCCAATCTCGTGTGCATATCCGGTGTGGGGATAGAGATAAATGCCTGACTCATGCACCGAAATCGTGATCACTCTCGGGTCGTCCCAGAAAATCTGCTCGACACCATCGCCGTGATGTGCATCCAGATCAACATATGCAATGCGCGTTGCTCCCTGATCCAGCAACCAGCGAATGGCAATCGCAGCATCGTTATACATACAAAAACCCTCCATGCGATCCACCGCGGCGTGGTGCAGACCGCCTGCCAAATTCACCGCTCGTTTAGTCTCGCCCTGCCACACAGCGCGCGCGGCTTCAACAGTGCCCGCGGCAATGCAGGAAGCAACGGTGGAAAGCCCGTGACTGATCGGGTTGTCATCGGTGCCAAGCCCGAATCGTTTCGCAGCAACTTCTGCCCGAGTCGCGTCGATATATTCCCGCGTGTGAACCAGTTGCAACAAGGCGGTACTTAAAGGTTGGGGGCTGTAAATGTCGAAAAGATCGAGCATGTCGAAATGCTCGGCCACATTGAGCGCTAGTTTCACCCGGTCGGGTCCCATCGGGTGTCCCGGCCCGAGAGAATAGCGGCGCATCTCTTCGGCGTTGATTAGCAGCGGCTTTGTGCTCATAGGTTGGCTCATTGCAGTGCCCTAGCCAGCGGTTCACGCTCTTGTCCAAGTGGCGCCACACGTAATCGGGCGCCAACCACATGCACAGCATCAATACCCACGATGACAGGGATCAACTCCACCTCTACAACCGCGGCAATATCATCTTTAAGCTTAGAAAGCTGCAGAAGTACCGATTCCAAGCCGCGGATATCAATTGGCTTGATCCCGCTTTGCCCTGTCAATAGAGGCGCGGCTTTCAGCTCGCTGAGCATGTCTACCACATCATGACGCCGAAGTGGTGGGATGCGCCACGCGACATCCTTGAGCAGCTCCGAGGAAATTCCGGAAACACCGACACCGAGCAGCGGACCCAGGACCGGGTCTTCTACGGCCCGCACTTTCAGCGAGGCGCCCGACGCAACTTGTCGCTGTACTGCAGGTTGCAACACCGCAGCATCCGTGCCCAGGTGGAGCTCCTCGGCCAGCTTCTCCAAGGTCTTCCAAGCGTGGGCGAGCTCGTCTTGAGTGTTGATCTGCCGGATCACGGTAGGCAGCTCAGAACGACCCCGCACCAGCGGGCTGGTGGCTTTTAGCACCACATCCCAACCGTATTTCTCCGAAGCTTGTAGGGCATCGGCAAAGGTTGGAGTATCCGTCCAAGGCACAAGGTCAATGCCATATGCAGCCAAGATCTCCGCGGTTTCAGCATCGCTTGCCCATCGCCCTTCCGGATTTTGGGCCAGAAGCTTATCGACGACCCGACGCGCCACATCCTCATCACCACTACCCATCAGATCTTCAGGACTTGGACGGATAGCCGCCCGGCGACGCTGGTTGTCCAAAATCACGCCCAGCGCTTCCATAGCGTCCGCATAATTATCAAATACCGGCAGCTGGCCCTGCTGTTCCTCGCCCAAACCAACCCCATAATTCGGCAATCCGATGCCAATGAACGATGCAATTAATGTCCGGGGCTTACCTTCAGCAGCGAGCGCGGAAAGGCGGGTGTAGCTTTCCTCCGCGGCAGGCTCGTCGATTTCGACGGCGGCGCAGACGATGATGTCTACGTTGGCGTCGTCAAGCAAAAGCTCAACTTGCGCAATCATCCCCTGCACCCCGCTACCTGCCGGCCGCTTCACCACCGGGCGCAAACCAAAGCGCTGTGCCGATGCAGCCATCTGCGACGCAAGCCCCGAAGAATTCGACACTACCGCCACACGCCGCCCACGAGGAAGAGGCTGGCGAGCCAGAATCTGCGCGATATCGAACATGGCGTCACGACGATTCACAACCATCGCACCTGACTGGCGAATCACCGCATCAATCGTCTCCGACGATGCCGGTTCCAAACCAGTCTCATTACCTGGAATCGCCGAACGCAACGCCCTCGACGGCAAGAAAACGATCACGTACTTTTCAAGCGCCAGCCGCCGCACAATCCGGAAAAACTTACGAGGATTACCGCCGGAATCCAGCGACAACATACAAATATTTGTCCGCTCATCATCAGACCAATACTGCATGACGTCATTGCCCGTCACATCCGCAAACGAACCCGACGCCAAGAAAACACTCAAACCGGTTCCTCGCGAAACCGCATGCGACAGCATCACCATGGCCACACCCGAAGACTGCGTGAACAGTCCAACTGACCCCACGCGCGGCACCGGTACGGGCGTAGTGTTCAACCGAACTGCTGGATCAGTATTGATTAATCCGAGTGACGTAGGCCCCAATACACGCAACCCCACATCACGAGCCGCCATCACCACATCACGCGTTTCGTTGCCGTTAAGCGGTGGATAGTCACTCGGCGTAGTTAACACCACTCCATGCGCACCCACGCTTGCCGCACACTGCATCAAACTATTGAGCTCATGTGGATCGTGCACTGCCACAACCAAATCAACAGGATCCTCGGCAGCACTGAGAGCGGCAACATCATCGAATGCCAGCACCTCACCTGCAAATTCCTTGACGTGAGACGCAACCCGCTCATGCACCCCGACTATTGCGACACGCTGAGGGGTGAGAAGGCGCCGTAAAGAATTGGCCTCAGCTCGCGTTTCACGACGCTGCATTACCTCACGTGAATCCTTGTTCGGTGAGATCTCAAAATCCACCGTGATCATGCCGTCCTCCAACTCAGGCTTAACCTGATATCCGGCGGAAATAAACACCTGCGTCATGGTGCGGTTCTGCATCAACATTTCAGCGAAAAAACGGCTGACGTTGCCCTCCCGGCCGATCTGCGCCAAATGCTCCAGCATGATCGGGCCAACGCCTTTCCCCTGATGCGAATCTTGCACCAAAAACGAAACGTCACCCACCCGAGCCGGAAGAAACTGCTGCACAATCGCGTACCCCGCGACCGCAACAATGTCGCCGCGCTCCTCCAACACCAAGGTGACGCGATCGTACCCTTCAATATCTAACCAACGCTGCATGTCACTATCGGACAGCGTCGGGTGAGTGCCAAAGAAGCGCAAGAACTTCGACTTATCAGAGACGCGATCGTAGAACTGGTAGATCGCCTCTTTGTCAGCATTATCAATCGCGCGAATGGTGGCGATGGACCCGTCGTTCAATATGACGTCGGCTTCCCAATGTTGTGGCTGGAGGTGCAACATGCCCTCACCGTATTCGTTTTGCCCGCCATGAACGCGGGATTCGAGCCAGAAGTGTACGACGTTCACCCCGTGCGCATAATGCTCGTCTGCTCGAGTTATTCCAGTTCGTGCTAACGAAAGATGTCGGCCTTAAGGGGTTTCATGGGGGTAAATGATGTCCTGGATAACACGAAGACCTACCAGGTGGGCCGCGTCACTGTACGATCAGCACCCATACCGTACATACCGATTTGCAGGGAGGCATACATGCGTACCATCCACCACTACGTCAATGGCACGTTATTCGAAGGGACATCCGGCCAAACCCAGGACGTATTCTGCCCATCCACCGGCAAAGTCCAGGCACAGGTCGTTCTGGCAAACAAGGACGACGTGAACCACGCAATCGCCGAAGCTGCCAAGGCACAACCCGCATGGGGCAACACCAACCCGCAGAAGCGCATCCGTGTCCTCAACCGCTGGCTGCAACTCATCACCGAAAACATGGATGAGTTGGCGCGCACCCTCGCGCTCGAGCACGGTAAGACCTTCCCCGATGCAAAGGGCGACATCCAACGCGGCCTCGACGTGGTGGAGTTTGCACTCGGCGCCCCGCACCTTCTCAAAGGTGAATACTCCACGCAGGTCGGCACGGGTATTGACACCTACTCTATGCGCCAGCCACTCGGCGTTGTTGCAGGTATCACCCCTTTCAACTTCCCGGCAATGATTCCGCTTTGGAAGGCCGGCCCGGCTCTGGCGGCAGGCAACGCGATGGTGCTCAAGCCATCCGAGCGCGACCCATCGGTACCGGTTCGCCTAGCTGAGCTCTTTGTTGAAGCCGGCGGGCCGCAGGGAGTTCTGCAGGTAATCCACGGTGGCAAGGAAGCAGTAGACGCCATCTTAGATTCCGAGATCATCCAGGCCGTTGGATTCGTCGGTTCTACCCCAATCGCGCAGTACATCTACAGCCGCGCAGCTGAAACCAACAAGCGCGCACAGTGCTTCGGCGGTGCAAAGAACCACGCGATTGTTCTGCCGGATGCAGACATTGAGGCAACCGCTTCCGCGATTGTCGGCGCTGCCTTCGGCTCCGCCGGTGAGCGGTGCATGGCTTTGCCGGTTGTTGTCCCAGTTGGCCAGGAAACCGCCGACAAGCTCGCCGCATCGATTGCCGAGAAGGCGCGCGCGCTCAAGGTTGGCCACTCGTTGGACCCAGAGTCCGACTACGGTCCGCTGGTTACTCAGGATTCGCTGGATCGAGTCAACCGCATCGTCACAGAGGGAGTCGAGGCAGGGGCCAGCTTGCTTGTCGACGGCCGCGAGTGGACCTTCGCCGACACATCCTTCGACGGCGAATCCCTCGCCGAAGGTTTCTACGCCGGCCCAACGTTCTTCGATAACGTCACAACCGACATGGACCTCTACAAAGTCGAGATTTTTGGGCCGGTCCTGGCAATGGTGCGGACAAATACGCTTGAGGAAGCCACCGCTCTAGCAACCAACCACGAATACGGAAACGGCGTAGCAATCTTCACCCAAAACGGTGGCGCAGCCCGCGAGTTTGCCCGCAACGTCCAGGTCGGCATGGTTGGCATCAACGTACCCATCCCAGTGCCTATCGCCTACCACACATTCGGCGGCTGGAAGGCATCCGGCTTTGGCGACCTGAACCAGCACGGACCAGACTCCTTCCGCTTCTACACCAAAATCAAGACCGTCACGCAGGCATGGCCTCAGGCTGAAGATGCTGGCCCACAGTTCACCATGCCGCTGATGAACTAGTCGACTCCATTTCAACGAAAAGGAAAAGAACAATGAGTACAATTGCGTTTATCGGTTTGGGAAACATGGGTGGTCCGATGGCCGCCAACCTGGCCAAGCATGGTGAAATTGTCCGCGGCTTCGATGTTGTCGATGAGGCCCGTGCGCGTGCGAAAGAGCTAGGCATTGAGGTGTTTGAGTCCGCCGAGGATGCCGCCCAAGGCGCTGACATCGTCTTCACGAGCCTTCCCAACGGTGGGTTGGTGAAAAAGGTCATCATATCGCTGTTGGAGACTGACCCGACGCCGAAGATCTATGTCGACCTATCCACCATCGCGGTCGAAGAAGCACTGGAGGTTTCCGATCTCATTACTAAGGCGGGCTCTCGCTTCTTGGACGCACCCGTCTCCGGTGGCATAACTGGCGCACAGGCTGGCACACTTGCCTTGATGGTCGGCGGGCCAGAGGATCTATTCAACGAGGTCAAGCCGATTCTTCATTACATTGGCAAGTCTGTTACGCACACCGGGGACACAAGCACCGGCCAGGCTGTGAAGGCCTGCAACAACATGATTCTCGCCATCCAGCAGATCGCGGTTGCTGAAGCGCTTGTACTTGGCCAGCGACTGGGCTTGTCGCCGCAAGCATTTTTCGACGTGGTGTCAAACGCAACTGGAAATTCCTGGTCATTATCCGTCAATGCACCGGTGCCTGAAATCGTTCCGACCTCGCCGGCTAACAACGATTTCAAACCAGGGTTTGCAGCCGCACTCATGCTCAAAGACCTCAAACTTGCTATGGCTGCGGCGGATCACACCGGTACGGACACCGTGCTGGGACGAATCGCTACTGAGCAATTCACTGACTTTGTTGATGAAGGCCACGGAGGGCTAGACTTCTCCGCCATCATCAAAGCAGTTGAAAGTAGGAAGGCCTAGTCCGGCGGTTACGTGCCGTCGATAATCTTTTGCACAATCGGCGCGTAATGTTCAACCAACGATTGCGTCGAATGCGCCTCTACACCAGCGTTACCTAATCGACGCATCAACGAAAGCCCCACCAGCAACGCCATCGCGGACTGCGCACGCAGTTCAGGTGCCGGATGCGGGTGGGGCGCTTCCGTGCGTATCCGATCCGCCAACACTTCGATCAAATCACTGCGAACTCGCGAGCCAATAGCTGTCAGGCTTTCATCCTCTCCGCTGGCCACCGATATGGTGCGGGCAATGGAATATGGCGCGTGCACAGGCGCTGAAAGCGTCTCAATAATTGAGGTCTCCCCTAGCTTTTCAAACGGCCCGGCGAAGAGCTTCAGGGACGAATCCTGGAAGTCTACGGTTGCAGCAAACAATCCTGGTTTACTGCCGAAGTGTTTGACTACCAATGCGACTGATACGCCAGCTGCGGTAGCAACGTCCTTCAATGAAACGTTTGCGTACGTGTTCTGGCTGAAAAGGCTCCGCGCTTCGACGAGGATGCGATCTCGGGCGGATTCCACCATGATTCTCGGCCTCCTTGTTGCGAGCAATAGTAATCGATTGCCCCGGGTAAAAAGGCGAAAACGAGGTAAGCCGAAACAACATCGGTTTACCTCGAAATTTGAGTGCGGATTAAACGCCCAACAGTGTCCAAGCACCGACCATGATGAGCAAGGTCGTAAGCGGGATGACGATTGTGACTACAGCGATGTCCTTGTACGACAGTTTGTGTGTCATGCCGCAAACAATCAGCATGGTCAGCACTGAACCGTTGTGTGGCAGCGAATCGAAGGAAACGGAAGCCATTGCAGTAATGCGATGCATGAGCTCCATCGATATGCCCTGTTCGGCAGCCATTTGTGCAAGCTGGGTACCGAGAGTCTCCATAGTGATGGACAATCCGCCGGACGAGGAGCCCGTGATACCGGAAATTACGGCGGTGGAGACCGTGGAAACCAACAATGCGTTGTCCGAGATGTTGAGCATGTTCTCTTTCACAATGTTAAACACCACAAGGGAGGCGATGACTGCTCCGTAGCCAACCTCTGACGCTGTAGTGAGACAGGGCAGGATGGCGTTTTTCGCTCCGTCGGAAAGCTCGCTGAGGCTCTTTTTGACCCTGGACGGGAACATGGCGATGATCACAACTACCGCAAGTGCCAAAGCAATGGTTGGTGACCAAATTCCCATCAGCGCATCGATATTTGTTTTTCCGTACTTATCCTCCGCAAGGTAGTTCGTATCTAGTAGGCCTGCGACAACGTAGACCATTGCGAAGTTAGTAGCGACCACAACCAGGATCGGCAGCAGGCCCATCAGGCCCTGAACGGCGATGGACGGTTCAGCATCAGACTTAGCTCGCGTGCCAATACGGCCACCGGATTGACCTTCGAAAGATTCGCCACCGATTTCAACCTTGACGTCGTTGTTGTCTCCGATCCCAGGCGGTGTCTCAACGATATTGCCGGCCTTATCTATTGGGTCGTAGCCTTCGCCAGCACGATTGAGCTGTTTGATGCGGAACTCCAGCCACACTGTTCCAGCTACAAACATGATCACCGATGCGACGAGACCAAAGACCGGCGCCGCGTAGACGTTTGTACCGAAGTAGCTAGTAGGAATTGCGTTGTGGATCTGCGGAGAGCCCGGCAGGCCCGCTAGCGCGTAGGTGATGGTTCCAAACGCGATCGCCGCTGGCATAAGGCGTTTTGGAACGTTCGCCTCCCGAAACAGGGCGGTTGCAATCGGCACGATGGTAAACGCCACAACCCAAGCTGAGACGCCACCATACGCAAGCAGTGAAGTTGCCACCACAGTCGATAGCATTGCGCGCTTAGGCCCGAACAACGCGGTGATGCCGCGCGCGAGGTATCTGGCCAGGCCCGTGGACGTCATGAGGTAGCCAAATATTGCCCCGAACATAAACAGCGGGAAATATTTGGTTACGAAGCCCCCAAGTGCGGGCATGAAAATCTGTGTGTAGGTACCCATGATGGGTTGACCTGCGAAGAGCAGCGCAATCAGTGAGGCAAAGGGGGCAACGACTACTACTGAGTGACCGCGATATGCGAGGACAACCAGGATGACTAGTGAGAGCAGGACACCCAGAAACGAAATGACCATTCGTACTCCTTGGCGAGGCAGCTGTTAACTTGCCGAGACTGTAAATCACAGCGCCGTTGACCAAAGCTACCTTTGGTAAGTCAAATCACCATTCACCCCTATTGTGTCGGGCATTACACGGCCCAAGCTGGTGGTGAAAGCTTACGCGTGTTCCTGGTGAGGGGTGAACGTGGTTCACTGACCCTTCAGTGCGCTCTTACCAGCCGCGTTCCGCCAGACGGTGCGGCGCTGGCAGGTCATTGACGTTGATGCCAACCATGGCCTCGCCCAAGCCGCGGGACACCTCGGTGACCGTTGCGATATCCTGCCAGTTGCGCGTGGCCTTGACCACGGCTTTTGCGCGCGCCTCCGGGTTGCCGGACTTGAAAATGCCGGAGCCCACGAAAACTCCATCGGCACCGAGCTCCATCATGAACGCGGCATCCGCCGGAGTGGATACGCCGCCGGCAACCAGGAGCGGGACGGGCAGCTTGCCGTGCTCTGCCGTCTTGGCAACGAGATCGTACGGTGCTTGCAGTTCCTTTGCGGCAACGTAGAGTTCGTCGCGGTTGTTATGCCACATGGCGGTCAACGCGTTGATCTCGCCGTTGATTTTGCGGATGTGCTTAACCGCCTCGGATACGTCACCGGTGCCAGCCTCACCTTTGGAACGGATCATGGCGGCGCCTTCATTGATGCGGCGAAGTGCCTCGCCGAGGTTGGTTGCACCGCAGACGAATGGCACGTTGAAGCCGCGCTTGTCAATGTGGTTGACGTAATCGGCGGGGCTTAGAACTTCAGATTCGTCGATGTAGTCCACCCCGAGGTGTTCGAGGATGCGCGCTTCCATAGCGTGGCCGATGCGCGCTTTGGCCATGACTGGGATGTTGACGGAGGAGATGATGCCGTCTATCAGGTCCGGGTCGCTCATGCGTGCCACGCCGCCCTGTGCGCGGATGTCTGCAGGGACTCGTTCGAGGGCCATGACGGCGACCGCGCCAGCGTCCTCCGCGATTTTTGCCTGTTCAGGGGTGACCACGTCCATGATCACGCCGCCAAGGAATTGTTGGTTTAGTTCAGAAATATCAGCCATAGACACACCTTGCCGCGGCAACTGGTAAGTTCCAAGGGCCAGTTAGGTGTAAATTGTTTGTACCAGTGAGGGCATTGTGCTTATCGACGTCTCCCCCGCCAACCCCCAACCCCTACCGGCCCAAATAGCCGCCGCGGTTCGGGCAGCCGTGGCTGAAGGGACTCTTCGTCCTGGAGATACCGTGCCTTCAACCAGGGCGCTGGCAGCGCAGGCGAACGTATCGAGGGGAACGGTCGTCTCTGCTTATGAGCAATTGGTCAGCGAAGGCTACCTGCTCTCTTCACAAGGTGCACCAACACGCGTGCACCCGGATCTGGTTCTTGCACCGCATACGCCACACTGCAATCAGGGCGATGGCAAGTCGAAGAGTGAGGAGCGCCGAAAGAAGCGCAAGCAGGAACTCATCTCGTTGAAGCCTGCGCCCGGGACAGCTGGTTCAATCCGCCCGGCTGCGTGGCATGCGGCATGGCGAGAGGCTGCAACTAGTTCGAGTGGGCGGATTGATAAGGCTGGTCAGAGCGAGTTGCGTGAGGCGATCGTGGAGCATCTCCGCGTTGCTCGCAGCCTTGCGGTGGATCCAGCGAACGTGGTGGTCACTGGTGGTTCCCGCGAAGGTTTGATGTTGATTTTGCTCACGCTTGCTTCCCGCAGTTCTGCGCGGTTGCGTATTGGCGTTGAAAACCCAGGGCATCCCGGCCTACAGCGGGTTATTGAGGCTGCTGGACATCAAATAGTTCTGTGTCCCACGGATAGTAAGGGGGTGTGCATTGATCTCTTACCCGCTACGTTGGATGCGATCCTTGTTACCCCTGCGCACCTATATCCCCTGGGCGGTGCGATGCCGGTTGCTCGCCGGTCGCAGCTTCTTCGTTGGGCGTCTGAGACGTCCACGCCGATTATTGAGGACGACTTCAACTCAGAGCTTCGCTATCGCACCGCCCCACAGCCCACCCTGGCAGCTATTGCTGGCGACGGCGCGGATGTATTCACACTCGGCACATTTTCGACCTTGCTGTCTCGCGAGCTTGCCGCAGGCTATGTTGTTGCCTCAAACTCTCAGGCAGAGGCGCTGGGGCGCACACGCCAGGTTTTGGGAATGCCGGTCAGTGCGGTCACTCAACGGGCAATCGCGTCGCTACTTCGCGGTGGGTACGTCCGTCGTAACACCAAAGCGACCCACGCCAGGCTCGCGAAGCGACGCGTGATCTTGGAAAGCCGTGTGTTACCCGCCCTTGCCCAGGTCGCCTCACTTGCTCAGCTTTCCGACGGCACCGGCGCCGACCTCATCACCCACTTCCCCACCCGCGCGCACCGTAACCACTTTGCAAGCGTGCTGGCTCGTGTCGGGTTCGAAGCTGGCCACGTAGACACTGCGCTGACAATGAGTTTCGCGCACCTGTCAGACCAGGACTTCAACCGAGCAGTCGATGCCATCGTTGACATAGCCGGTTACGCCGAGCCCGAAACCACCTCAGCGGAAACAACGCGCTGACCGTGACGCCCAGTGATTCGAGCCCACTCATCTGGGTTCGCTGTGTTCGGGAGGTCCTCGCTTTCATCTTGTTCCGCACGAACCGCGAGCCGCAAGTGCTCTGCGCTCACACCAACGTGATCAGTGCCTTTGTGCTTAACGTCCTCAGTACTAGCGCCGCCAGCATCGCTGGAGTTTGAAATGTGGTCCTTGATCGCTAGCTTCTTGGCACGGTCAACCACATTGGCGATCATCGCGCCGGAGACAAAGTCGTGGTAGTGGAGGGTTTCTGTGGTGGCGTCGGCAAGCGTGAGGCGTACAAACGGACGAGGAGCGTACATCGCCTCCACCGCAGCATTGATAAGGTCGCCGGGTGAGGATGCAAGCGGGATGTCGCTCGTAATGTATCGGGCGAAGATATCCGCAGCCTCATCTCGGTTCGGGCGGGACACCCTGATTTTGATGTCCAGGCGACCAGGACGCAAAATCGCTGGGTCAATGAGTTCTTCGCGGTTGGTCGCGCCGATGACAATGACGTTTGCAATATCTTCAACGCCGTCAATCTCCGTAAGCAACTGCGGCACCACCGTGGTCTCCATGTCGGAGCTCACTCCGGAGCCACGGGTGCGGAAAATCGACTCCATCTCGTCGAAAAACACGATCACTGGGCGACCATCGGACGCCAGCTCACGAGCACGCTCAAAAATGAGTCGAATACGACGCTCCGTCTCACCCACGAACTTGTTCAACAACTCTGGGCCCTTGACGTTAATGAAGTGAGCTTGCCCGCCGTCGCCAATACGCTGCGACAACGAATTAGCCACAGCCTTTGCAATCAACGTTTTACCGCAACCCGGAGGCCCGTACAGCAACAACCCTTTCGGGGGCGATAGGTGATACTGCTGGTACAACTCCGGATACGCAAACGGCAGCTCAACAGAGTCCTTGATTGTCTCGATCTGCGATGACAGACCACCAATGTCCGCGTAAGTCACGTCCGGCACTTCCTCAAGGGAAAGCTGGTTAACCTCGGTCTTCGGGACGCGTTCAAATGCAAACCCAGACCTTAAGTCCACCAGGACGGTGTCACCAGCGCGGGCCTGTGACTGCAAAGGCTCAGTCAGACGCACTAAGTGCTCAGTACCTTGCTGATCGGCCACAACTGCACGCGTGCCACCAATCTTCTCAATGAGGGTGGTTAACTGCCCAGTGGTGTCGTAGGAGCAGGCTTCGACGATGACGGTTCCGTCGCCAAGCCTGACCAGCTTGCCCGGCTTCAACGAATCCGGCGCAACCGTCGGTGCAATCTTGACCCGCATCTGCCGACCCGAGGTATAGATCTCAGCCTCATGATCCTGCGGCGCCGGCTCAAGGTAAATGCCGTAGGTCGACGCAGGCTCCCCCAGCGCCTCCACTTGGGCGTAGAGGCTATTGAGTTTGTCGCGACTCGACTTCAGTAACTCCGCAAGCTTGGTGTTGCGCTCAGAGATATCCTTGTTCTCACGCTTCAGTTGGCGTAGTTCCGGCCCGAAAGCATCGTCAGTGATCATGCCTCGAGCATAACGAGATTACCTACGCGCCCGACGCTGCGGCCTCGGCGGAGCCACTCCATCTGCCAATCGGCGCGTCCACACCAAGAACGCAGTGTGTGCGTTCATGCGGTGCTCCGGACGCGTTGCCAACCCTTCCACCTTCCACTCGCGCAGCAGGGTTTCCCACGCGCGCGGCTCTGTAAAACACTTCGCCTCACGGATAGTCTCCATGATGTTCATCAGCTGCGGCACCGTAGCCACATACGTCATGAACACACCACCCGGAATCAGCAAGTCCTTCACAGTGTCAATGAAGTGCCACGGCTCCACCATGTCCAGGATCAGACGATCCACCGGCCCGCCGAGATCATCAACGGTCACCTCGCCGAAATCCCCCAAGCGCGGGGTCCACCACTGCGGCTCAGAGCCGAAATACTCGGCAACGTTGTTGCGGGCAAACTCCAAATGGTCATCGCGGATCTCATAGGAAAACACGCGCCCCTCCGGACCAACCGCGCGAAGCAGCGACATGGTCAACGCACCCGAGCCAGCCCCAGCCTCCAGCACGCGAGCGCCCATGAAGATGTCGCCCTCAACTAGAATCTGCGCAGCATCCTTGGGGTAAATCACCGCAGCACCACGAGGCATCGACAGTACGTGGTCGACCAGCAGGTGACGGAAGCACAGGTAATCTGCGCCAAGGGTTGACTGGACTACGCTGCCTTCATCAGCGCCGATGATGTCGTTGTGTTCCACAATGCCCTTATGGGAGTGGAACTGGCCGTCGGGAACAAGTTCAATGGTGAAGTGACGACGCTTCGCGTCCGTGAGCTGGACCTTATCGCCCGGTTGGAATTTGCCCGAATACATTTATGCCCCTTTGTAGTACGCCGTTAGCGCCGCCTCGAACCAGGCTTGGTCTTGCAAACCAACCAGTTCCCGTGCTGAGTGCATCGAAAGTAGCGGCACGCCGACATCTACCGTAGGGATTCCAAGGCGTGTGGAGGAAATCGGCCCAATCGTCGACCCGCACGGCACAGCATTGTGTCCGACAAACGTCTGGACAGGGACCTCAGCCGCAGCACATGCTCGGTGCCAGAGGGCCTCCGTCACCGCATTCGACGCGTAGCGCTGGTTCGCGTTGATTTTGAGTACAGGGCCGCGATTCATCAGCGGGCGGTGCGTCGGATCGTGCTTTTGCGGATAGTTCGGATGCACGGCATGTGCTGCGTCAGCCGAAATCACGGACGATGCCGCGTAGACATCCAGCGGGTCACCCATTTCCCCCGCAAGCTTGGCTAGCACTCGCTCCAGCAGCGGCCCGCCAGCGCCGACCGCGGTGGCCGATCCGATCTCCTCATGATTGAACGACGCGAACACCAGCACGTCTCCGTCTGTCGACGCATTAGTCACTGCAGCTAGGAACGCACGCGCAGAGGCGTGCACGCTGGACAAGTTGTCCAAGCGTCCTGCCGCCAGAAGATCCCCCATCACTGCCGGAGCTTGCGTATCAACGGCGATGAGATCGTGCGAAACAATACGCTTCGGGTCAACGCCTGCGGCTTGACCCAAAATGTCCACCATGGGAGTATCCACGCACAACACTGGCTGCATGTGGGTCTGGCGGTCTATCTCAGGAGCATCACTGCGGTAGAGGTGAATCGCCAAGTTAGGAACGCGGGCGATGGGAGGGGTGGTGGTGAGGTGCGACGTGGCGTCGTCAAGAACTATGCGCCCTGCGAACGCCAGCTCTCGGTCAAACCACGACTGCAACACCGGCCCGCCGTACACCTCAACCGCCAGCTGACGAAAACCCTCACCAGCAAACTCCGGATTCGGCTTCAACCACAGACCCGGCGAATCCGTGTGCGACCCAACAATGCGAAAACGCGAGTTAGCACGCTCCGGCACCCACCAGGCGATCACCGAACCATCTTGAACGATGACGTGCCCACCTGGGGTGGTATCTGAATCTTCGGCAAAACCAGCATCAATAAATGCGCTGCGAACAACGTCGGCTGCGTGGAACGCACTCGGGCTGGCCGTGATGAATTCTGCAAGGCTACGCATGGTTCCACCCTAGCGCTGCGCTATGGTGGGCAACGATGACGCTCGCATTATCCCCGTCGCGCGCAGGCGACTACCAGCAATGCCCTCTGATGTACCGGCTTAAGGCCATCGACAAAATTCCTGAGCCAAAAACCATCCACCAGGTGCGAGGATCTCTCGTGCATGCGGTGTTGGAAGAAATGTTCACCTGGCCGCGAGACCAGCGGACTTATCCGGCTGCGGTGAAAGGGCTGCGACCTGCGTGGGCACGGCTTCAGGAACTCGAACCCGCTTGCGCCGAGCCGGTTGAGGACGAAATGCAGCTGTTTATCGACGCCCGCGCTCTCCTTAAAGGCTACTTCCACATGGAAGGACCGCAGCAATTCGATCCACATGCGCAAGAGATGCGTGTCGAGTCCGTCCTGCCAAACGGCGTGCCGGTGCGTGGATTCATTGACCGAGTCGATATCGCAAAATCAGGCGAAGTGCGGGTAGTGGACTATAAGACTGGCAAGATGCCGCCGCCACGGTTCGCAGACAGCGCGCTGTTCCAGATGCGTTTCTATGCGCTGGTGTACTGGCGTCTCTTCAACGTTATTCCAGCGCAGCTGAAGCTGATGTATTTGAAAGTCATGGACTCTATCGTGATCCAGCCTTCGCGCGAGGAGCTGGAATATTTCGAGCGCGACCTCGGCGACCTGTGGGCCAATATCGTCGCCGATGGAAAGAACGGCACGTTTAAGCCAAAAACGTCCAAACTTTGTGGTTGGTGCTCGTTTCAGTCACTGTGCCCAGAGTACGGAGGAACGCCGCCACCTTATCCCGGATGGCCCCAAGTTTTTCAATAACAAGCACTGAGTTTTCAATAAGGGCCTGATTCTGTGGATAACTTCTACCGCTTACCTATGGTTATCCACAGGGGACGAAAAACCTATTGACCAAGGGTTGACCGCCATCTACTTTGCTGGCCATGAACCCATTTGAACAGTTTTTACACGCACCAACCATAGACATCCTTGAGTGGTTTGACCGCGACCAAGCGATCGCAGCGGGCTACGACAAGGCCAAAGTTAATGAATGGGCGAAGCTCCAGGAAATCTATTTCGGCCCCACTCAGCAACGACGACAGCAAGAAAAAGCACGAGACAAAGCCCAGCGTTCAAAGCTGAATTTAGACCAACTGGCCATGCTTGAGCGACGGCTACGCACGATCAAAGACAAGCGCGCGCGAGACAAGCTCCGCATCCAGCTGCTCAGTGCACGCGGCACCTACCGAGCGCTGGCAGATCGCGCAAAGGCCGTGATCCCTCAAGCGCAGCGCAAAGCGACGCCACAGGTGACGTTTTCAAAGTCCCGTGACAAGTTGCGAACCGTCACGTTCACCGCTGATGAGCACGAGCTTGCGGATTTGGAGCACGAATGCACTTCGGGCCTCGACCCGAACAAGCCGGCGATGCCGCAAATGGTGAAACGTTTACTGGCCGTGTTGCGCGGCGGTGGCGTCGGGCGCGCTGTTCGGCGCCCAATGATCTTGGTGCCGCTCAATGAGCACGTGAAGATTCTTGCTGGTCAAGGCGATGACACAATCCTTGGCCTTAGTGATGGGACCACCATCACCGGCGCCGAATATCTTGCTGCGCAGCACGGCAAGGACCTTGAGGTCGGACTCTTCCACCCTCAGGAAGGACCTGTGAACCTATACCGGACGAAGCGCCTGGCAAACCAAAAACAGCGGGATTTAGCGCGTCTTGTCATGCCAGTATGTCCGGTGCCGGATTGTCGCCATGGTTCAGAGGCATGCGAATTGCACCACATCACCTCCTGGCAATCAGGCGGTGAGACAAATTTGAGTAACTTGGCGCCGCTTTGCCGCTATCACAACCGAGTTAATGATGATGATCCGTCGCGCAAGAAACGGGGTCGCATCGAAAATATCAACGGGACCCCGACGTGGGTGTCACCTAACGGTTACCCGGTGCCGAATCGGTATCACCCGTTTGGGGCGATGCGGCAGCTCTTCGGCACCGCGAAGACCTAAAGCACCCCTAGAACAGGCCGGAGATGATGCCGTCGCCGTCAACATTGATGTTGTTGGCGGCAGGCACCTTGGGAAGGCCTGGCATGGTCATTACGTCTCCAGTCAGGGCAACGATGAACCCTGCGCCAGTACGCGGCAACAGGTTGCGTACGTGCAGAGTGTGGCCGGTTGGTGCGCCAAGTTGCGAGGGGTCGTCGGAGAACGAGTACTGCGTTTTGGAAATGCACACCGGTAGGGTGTCCCAGCCGTTTTCCTTAAGCGTCTGCAGGTCTTTCAGCGCTGCCTGGGAGTATTGGACCTCCTCGGCGCGGTATACCTCGCGTGCGATGGTTTCGATGGCGTTTTCAATGCCGTCGGCTGGGTCGTACAGCGTGGTTGACTGGTTTTCGGTGAGGTTGTCCAGCAGGGTACGAGCTAGGTCCTCAGCACCTTCGCCGCCCTTTTCCCACACCTTGGCAATTTCTAGTGCGATACCCTTCTCACGTGCCCAGTTACGGACGTAGTCGCGCTCGGCATCGGTGTCGGTGACAAAGTCATTAAGGGCAACTACTGGGGTGACGCCGAACTTGCGCAGGTTTTCTACGTGACGCTCGAGGTTGACAATGCCGGCGGCGATAGCGTCGAGGTTTTCCTCGGAGAGCTTTTGCTTATCGACGCCCCCGTTGTACTTCATCGACCTAATCGTCACCACGATCACGGCACCGGCGACATCCAACTCTCCAGCGCGTGCCTTGATGTCGAAGAATTTCTCAGCGCCAAGGTCGGAGCCGAAGCCTGCTTCGGTGAGCACGATATCTGCGTACGCCTGTGCGGTACGGGTGGCGATGAGCGTGTTGCAGCCGTGTGCAATGTTGGCGAACGGGCCGCCGTGGATAAACGCTGGGGTGCCGCCGAGTGTTTGCACCAGGTTGGGGTTGATGGCGTCCTTCAGCAACGCGGCCATGGCGCCTTCGGCGTTGAGCTGGCTCGCGGTAACCGGCTTCTTGTCGTACGTCAGGCCGATGGTGATGTTGCCAAGGCGACGCTTCAGGTCGTCCAGATCAGTCGCCAGGCCAAGGATCGCCATGATTTCGGAGGCTGCGGTGATGGTGAATCCTGTTTCTGTCGGCACGCCATTGCCCGGCCCACCAAGACCCGTGACCACGTTGCGCAGCGAACGATCGTTGACATCCAAGCAGCGCTGCCAAGTGATCCTGCGCGGGTCAATGCCTAGTTCGTTGCCTTGCTGAATGTGGTTATCTACTAGCGCTGCGAGCGTATTATTGGCCGACGTGATGGCGTGGAAGTCACCCGTGAAGTGCAGGTTGATATTTTCCATCGGCACTACCTGGGAGTAGCCTCCACCAGCAGCTCCGCCCTTAATACCCATCACGGGCCCGAGCGACGGTTCACGCAGCGCCACGATTGCGTTCTTCCCCAATCGCGCCAGCGCATCCGTAAGGCCAATCAAGGTTGTGGACTTACCCTCGCCAGCTGGCGTTGGTGAAACGCCGGTAACCAGCACTAGCTTGCCAGGATTGTTTTCCGGCACCTGGGTGATGTCGACCTTCGCCATATAGCGGCCGTACGGCACTAGGGCGTCGGCCGATACACCTGCGCGATCAGCGATGTCCGTGATGGGGTCTAGAGTGTGAGCTTGAGCAATTTCAACATCGGTCCTCATGAACCCCAAGAATACAGCAGCTGCAGGCTCTAATCTTCGTCAATGTAGAGCTTGCCGCGGTATTCCGGATGCATGAGGTTTTCCTTGCTCAGCACCTTCTTCAGTGCATCCTCAGTCATTAGTTCGTGCTCCAGCACCAGATCGTAAACGCTCTTGCCGCTTGCTGCGGCCTCGCGGCCGATGACGTCGCCCATGTGGTGGCCGATCACCGGATTCAGATAGGTGATGATGCCAATGGAACGCGTCACGTAGGCCTCACAGACCTCCTTGTTAGCGGTAATGCCCACGACGCACTTCTCGCGCAGCGTCTTGGCCGCGTTGGATAGCAGGTTGATCGACTCAAACAAGGACTGCGCGATCACCGGCTCCATCACGTTGAGCTGAAGCTGGCCGGCTTCAGCCGCCATGGAAACGGTCACGTCGTTGCCAAACACCTTGAAGCAGACCTGATTGACTACCTCCGGGATAACAGGGTTGACTTTTGCCGGCATAATCGAAGAGCCCGCCTGACGTTCTGGCAAATTGATCTCATTCAACCCGGCACGTGGACCAGACGACAGGAGACGCAGATCGTTGCAGATCTTCGACAACTTCATCGCAGCACGCTTGAGCGCGGAGTGCATCATGACATAGCCGCCGGTGTCAGAGGTGGCCTCGATGAGATCCGGGGATGCCTGAATGTCTAGCCCAGTCACCTCACGCAGCGCGGAGACCACCTGGTCGCGGTATCCCGTCGGAGTGTTAATTCCAGTGCCGATCGCGGTGGCGCCAAGGTTCACTTCCAAAAGCGAATCTGCAGCACTGTTGATGGTGCGCTGCTCCTCTGCGAGGTTGGCGCCGAACGCGGTGAACTCTTGGCCAAGAGTCATCGGCACAGCGTCCTGAAGCTGGGTGCGACCCATCTTGATGATGTCCGCGAATTCGTCGCCCTTTGCGCGCAATGCCTTCTGCAGCTCATCAAGCTGCGCCATCAGTCCCTGCACTGCGTAAAACACGCCGAGGCGGAAGCCCGTCGGATACGCGTCGTTGGTGGACTGCGACATATTGACGTCATCGTTAGGGTTAATCACGTCATAAGCGCCCTTCGGCTCCCCCAACAGCTCGAGGGCAACGTTGGCCACAACCTCGTTGGTGTTCATGTTCACCGACGTGCCCGCGCCACCTTGGAACACGTCAGAGGGGAACTGATCCATGCAGTAGCCCTCATTGAGGATCTTGTCGCAAGCAGCAACAATCGCCTCAGACTTATACTTTGGCAGCGTATGCAGGCGGCGATTCGCAATCGCCGTCGCCTTCTTCACTTCGACCATGCCCCGGATAAATTCCGGAAACTGGTTCATGGTGGTGCCAGAGATTTGGAAATTGTCCACAGCGCGCAGCGTGTGGATACCGTAGAACTTATCGTTGGGAACGTCGAGGCGACCAAGCAGGTCTTCTTCAGTGCGAGTGCTCATAGACCCCCACTATAGCCACGCCAAAATGCTGCTTACAGGCGTGCGATTTGCAGCTCGGTAGCCAGAACACCCTGGGCACCAAGTGCAGAAAGTTCATCCATCACCCGGTTTGCGGCAGATTTCTCAACCATTGCGCGTACCGCCACCCAATCATCCCGGTGCAGCGGGGAGACCGTCGGTCCGGTAATGCCTGGTGTCAACGCCAACGCCTGCTCCAGGTCGGCCCTTGCCACGTTGTAGTCAATCATCAGGTAGTTGTGTGCGGTCAGGATGCCGGTGATGCGGCCGAGGACGCGACGGTGGGCGTCGTTAAGCTGCATGCCCTGACGCTTGACCACAACGGCACAGCTGGTCATGATCGGCTCACCAAACGGGGCCAATCCTTGCTGACGCAGCGTCGCCCCCGTCGAGACAACATCCGCAATCACATCCGCCACTCCCAGCTTGATGGAAATTTCCACCGCACCGTCCAGACGAATCACTGAACTAGGCGTAATAGCTTTCTCGGCCAAGTAATCCTCAACCAAGTGCGGATACGACGTTGCAATGCGCTTGCCCTCCAACGCCTCAACAGTCCACGACTCGCCCTGCGGCGCAGCAAAGCGGAACGTTGACGCACCAAACCCGAGGTCCAAAACCTCCTCAACGGACGCACGCGAATCAGCGGCCAAATCCCGGCCCGTGATACCCAAATCAAGGTGACCTTGCGCGACGTAGATCGCGATATCCTTCGGACGCAAGAAGAAAAACTCAACGTCATTGGCTTCATCAACAACGTTCAGAGCTTTGGTAATGCCGCGACCCTTGTAGCCAGCTTCTTTCAGTACCTGGACAGCGTGCTCGGACAGTGACCCTTTGTTGGGCACAGCAATGCGGATCATGGTGTTCCTTAAAAAGCGTTAGAGGTACTTGTAAATGTCGTCTGGAGTCAGGCCGCGCTTGAGCATCATCACCTGCGTCCAGTAGATGAGCTGGCTCATTTCCTCCGCCAGCTCAGCGTCGGATTGATACTCGGCGGCGATCCATACCTCGCCAGCTTCCTCGATGATCTTCTTCCCAATGAAATGGGCACCTTTGTCCAGCGCTTCCACGGTGGCGGAGCCAGCGGGACGCTCGGCGGCTTTGGCGGTGAGTTCAGCAAAAAGATCGTCGAAGTGTTTCACGGTGGGTAATGCTAGCCCACCATGGCGCCTGCGCGTGCGAACCAGTCCGCAATATCCTCCGCTTCTGCACCAACAAACCCCGTTGGGTCGAACTTTAAGACCCCCTCAGGCACCGTTTCTGCAAGGCCTAGCACCGCACAACCTGCGGCGGCTGCGGCGCTCATGCCGGTCCATGAGTCCTCGAACACGAGGCAATTTCCCCGCTCCGTACCAGCACGACGTGCTGCCTCGACGTACATGTCGGGGGCGGGCTTCGACTGCGCAACGTCCTCGCCGGTGATGATGTCTACGAAGTACTTCCCGCCGATGCCCGCGATGCACCGGTCCGCAAGCACGTGCGGGGTGTTCGTGGTTACGTACATTGGCACCCCGCGCTCATGCAGCGCTGCAAGCAGGTCGCCGACACCTGGGTTGAGATCGACACCTTCGCCCATTAGCTGCGCCATGCGGGTGTGCATGATGGTGCGGAGGCGGTTGACGCGGGCGTCGTCAAGCTGATAGCCCGTGTAACGCGACAGGATACCCACGGTGTTTTCAAACGAACCACCGACGGTTTCCGCACGCACCTCCGGCGGTATACGGCGCCCCATATACTCGGACAATTCATAGGTAGCGATACCCCACAGCGGCTCCGTATCCACGAGGGTGCCGTCCATGTCCCAAAACACCGCCGCTGGCAGACTACTCAAGTTCAGGCAACTCCCCCACCGACTCATCGGTCGCACCAGCCGCGGCGGCAGCGCGCAACACGAGCGACTCGATGTCGGCCTTCTCCTCCGGCTCCAGCACCGCGTCGGCATGCTTCGCGTTGAACTCAGCCAGGTTTGCGTAAAACGGCGCGACAACCTTTACAAGCATCTCGCCGGTCGGGTCGTCACCGCACTGCTCTAGCGCGTCCAAAAACATCTCCAGAATGTGTTTCAGATCGGGCAGAACTGCAGGATCGAAGGGCTCTTCCCAAAGGTCTTTGTCCTCATCTGACAGATAGGAGCCGGATGCAAAAGTAGTCAGATCCTCGATGAATTCATCGACGTCTGCTTGAAACTTCTCACGAATCGTGGTCATGGGGGCAATCTTTCCTTACGGCTCCTAGATCCGCACACCGAGCAGCCCGTCGATGGCTGCGGCGAGCATGCCGTCGGCGTCTCCGGTCGCAGCATCAATGATCCGCAGGGCAGCTGGCGTATCCAGGTCGTTTGCCAGGGCATCCCTAAGCTTATCGACGCCCACGCGCACCTCTTCCACCTCACCCTCATTCGCCAACGCCTCACGCCACCTAGCCAGACGGGCGCCCGCGGCATCGAGACCCTCATACGTAAAGTCACGATCGTCGCGGTAGTGACCAGCGAATACCGCCAGGCGAATCGCAGAAGGGTCGTGTCCGACCTCGGTGAGCTTATGAACAAACACGAGGTTGCCCAAGGACTTACTCATCTTCACCCCGTCGAGCGCAATCATGCCGCTGTGCACGTAGTGGCCAGCCATACGCTGCGTGTTGAGGGCCGCTTCGGCATGAGCGGCGGAAAACTCGTGGTGTGGAAACGCTAAGTCGCTGCCACCGCCCTGGATGGCAAACGTGGCGCCGAGACGGTTTGTGGCAATCGCGGAGCACTCCACGTGCCAACCCGGACGACCAGGACCGAACGGGGATTCCCAGGCAGGCTCACCTTCCCTGTGTCCGCGCCACAGCAACGCGTCCAACGGGTCGCGCTTGCCTTCGCGCTGCGGGTCGCCGCCGCGCTCAGCGAAAAACTCCAGCATGGTTGCGCGGTCCAGGTTGGATTCGTAACCGAACTGTGCGGTGGCGTCGATAGGAGCGTAGATATCGCCGTGATCCAGCTTGTATGCGGCACCTGCATCCAACAGGCGTTGGATCATCACGATGATTTCATCAACCGCCTCCATCGCACCGATGTAGTCGCGGGGAGGGATGACAGACAGCGTCTCCATGTCGCTGCGGAACAGATCGATCTGGCTGGTGCCAAGCTCGCGCCAGTCCACTCCGTCGCGATCCGCGCGCTCGAAAAGCGGGTCGTCTACGTCGGTGATGTTTTGGACGTAGTGCACCTGGTGGCCGTTCGCCAGAAGCTGGCGGTACACCAGGTCAAAGGTGAGATAGGTCGCGGCGTGCCCGAGGTGCGTTGAATCATAGGGTGTGATGCCGCAGACGTACATACCTACTTCTTCACCACTTGTGTCCACGGGTTTAACGCGTTGGTCAGCGGTGTCGTAGAGCGACAGCGGGACTGCGGTCCCAGGGACGGTGGATACAGAGGGTTCGGGCCAAGATTGCATACGGGCCACCCTACCCGGCCTGCATCACCCCAGTTGCAAGGAAGATCATCACTATAAGGCCTAGTGGGATCCGGTAGGCGGCAAACCAGGCGAACGAGTGGTGGGAGACAAACTTCAAAAGCCACGCAATAGAGACATAGCCCAGGACAAACCCGATGCCGGTGCCAACGAGCAGCTGCATGCCGGTGGCGGCTTGGCCGGCTTGGGGAGCGAATGCATCGGGAAGCGAGAAAAGCCCCGATGCCAGCACGGCCGGGATGGCTAATAGGAAGGAAAAGCGCGTTGCCACCTCGCGATCGAGGTTCAGCATCAAGCCGCCGGAGATGGTACCGCCCGAGCGCGACACGCCCGGGATGAGTGCGAGGCACTGCCACAATCCCATAACGATGGCGTCGCGCATGGTGAGCTCTTCGAAGCCACGCTTTTTCGTGCCTACGCGTTCCGCCACGATGAACACCAGCGAAAACAGGATGAGCACTGTGGCGGTGATCCACAAATTGCGGAAGTTTTCTCGGATCAAATCTTTAAGTAGCAGCCCGGCAACGCCGACTGGGATGGTGCCAACGATGACCATCCAGCCCATGCGGTAATCCAGCCCCCGCTTCTGAGGGTCAAACAATCCAGCAAACCAGGCGCTGAGGATGCGCCAAATGTCCTTGGCAAAGAACACCAGCACAGCAGCTTCGGTGCCGAGCTGGATGACGGCGGTGAAACTTGCACCGGCGTCTTGCCCCCAGAACAGTTCGGAAACAATGCGCAAATGCCCCGATGATGACACCGGGAGGAACTCGGTGAGTCCCTGCACGATGGATAAAACGACTACTTGGAGCCAGCTCATGGTTTCGTTCACGCGTTGCAACACTACTCTGGGATGCTATGAAACCCTTGTCCACACGCGTGGCGTCGGCGGCTGTGCTGACTGTTGCGCTTTCACTTGCCGCTTGTACGTCCCCGACTGAGGTTGCTGATGATTTGGCGCAGAACATGGGTAGTGCCTCCCCTGTTGCATCGCCGCCTGCGACAGATCCTGATGGTGAGGTAATCGCGTTTGCTCCGGTCCGCGATCTGGATACTACTGGGGATCTGGTTGCGGTTCGTACCGATGATGCGGTCTATGTAGGCACAGTTGAGCAGCTGCGTAACGACGCTGCCGTGGCCTACCCCACCGACGCCTCCTGCGGCGAGGTCAGCGCCAACGCTGGCACGTTCGCCCTGGCATGTGGCGACGAGGTGCGGTTGTTCAACGCCGATGGCGAGACGACGTTGAGCGTTGAAGATCCGGCAACCGCCGCAGTGGTCACCTCCAGTGGCGAAGTGATCACTGCAAGTGATGCGCAACGCAAGGTATGGGTGTACCGCGACGGTAAGAAAGTGGACACGATCTCCGTTGCGCGCGAAACCGACCAGCTGATCGCTATGGAATTGCCTGATCAGGACGATGCTGTGGTGCGCATCAACCGCTTCGATACCACGGTTCAAGACGTCGACTGGGCTGATGGCCGCCAAGGCGGCACGCTGCGCGTAGGCCTTGGCGTGGGCAAGATCGACGGCGCCGATGGTGTGGTGCTCGCCGCCGACGCGACCGGTTCCCAGCTGTTTGTCTACAACACCATGGACATCATCCGCCTGCACCAGAAGGCGCCGGTGGCAGTAGGCGCGTGGGATGTGACGTGGGATGCGGCGAACAAGCTCGCTTGGATCACGTCTACTGCTGAGAACACTGCCACCGGTTACGATCTGTCAGGTGGTGTCCCGGTGCAAAAGGCGCAGGTGTCGACAGTTGCGGATCCGCAGAGCATCATTTCACTTGACGACGCTGCGTTGATCATCGGCTCCGCCACCGGCGACGGCATCCAAATTGTGAAGAACACACTGTAAAGGAATCATGATGACGCTTTACGACACCGCGCTGAAACTCATGTTCCGCCTCCCCCCGGAACGCATCCACGGCATCATCTCCGGTGCACTCGGGGTGCTCAACACGCTTACACCGGTCAATCGCGGGATGGAAAAGGTTGTGCGCGTACACAGCCCGCGTCTTGAGCAGGAGCTTTTCGGGGTTCGATTCCCTGCGCCGCTGGGGCTGTCTGCGGGCTTTGATAAAAACGCCACCGCGTTGGACGCCTGGGGCGCGATCGGCTTCGGCTACGCAGAAGTTGGCACAGTCACCCCGCAACCGCAACCGGGCAACGACACCCCGCGCCTGTTTCGCCTACCTGCGGACAAAGCCATCTTGAACCGTATGGGCTTTAACAATGACGGCGCGCTCGACGTTGCCCGCCGCCTGCGTAAGCGCAAATCAAAGGATGTCGTCGGCATCAACATCGGCAAAAACAAGACTGCCGCTAACGCTGTAGTCGATTACCGCGCAGGCGCGACGCTGCTCGGGCCACTTGCGGACTTCGTGGTGGTCAACGTCTCTTCCCCCAACACCCCGGGTTTGCGTGATCTCCAGGCAGTGGAAGAACTACGTCCGATCCTGGGCGCTGTCAAAGACTCCACCGAAACCCCAGTGTTGGTGAAGATTGCCCCCGATCTTTCAGACGAGGACATCGACGCCGTTGCAGACCTAGCCGTCGAGCTTGGTCTTGCAGGGATCGTGGCCACCAACACCACAATCTCCCGCGATGGACTGAAAACCCCCGCCGACGAGGTGGCAGCGATGGGCGCCGGCGGCATTTCCGGTGCGCCGCTGACCGAACGCTCCTACGAGGTCCTCAAACGCCTGCATGCACGTGTCGGTGACAAGCTTGTTCTCGTCAGCTCCGGCGGCATCATGGACGCTAAGGAGGCGTGGAAGCGCATCACCGCAGGTGCAAGCCTGTTGCAGGGGTACACCCCGTTCATCTATGGAGGGCTGGGGTGGGTGCGTGGGGTGCACGTGGACGTCGATAAGCAGCTGAAGCTCCACGGCCTGAGCAACATCAGCCAAGCCGTGGGTAGCGGGCTTACCTGGAAAAACGACGCAAAATAAACGCACACACCAGTGCTCCGCCGCCCCACAATGCAAGTGAGGTGGTGGGCACAATAGTCAGCGCCTGGTTCGGCACGGCCATGCCCACGGCGATCACCGCTACAGCCACTCCCAACGCAACAAGCTGCTTCCGCGAGCCGCCTGTGGCGGTGTTAGTGGTTGCAAACGCACCAAAAATCAACGACGCCACACACGTCAAGACAAAACGCAACGTGAGCGCATACGTTTGGTCCCCGCGCATGAACGCGAGAAACGCGAAAATAAACAAGACAACCGCCAGCGCCATAAAGGCGCCGCCGGCACGCAACTGAATTGGAACCATTGCGCTGAGGTTACTTGTTCTCGTACCAACCCCACGTTAAGGCACGGCCAAGCGTGTGGAAGTAAAGGTTAAAACCAAGCTGCGTCGGGTTTGCAATGCTGTCAGCGTCAAACTCCGTATCCACAGCGTGCACCACAAACAGGTAACGGTGTGGACCATGACCGGCGGGTGGTTTTGCACCGAAGTAGCCCTTTACTCCAGCATCGCCAGCAAGCACTACCGCACCGACACCCATGCCGTCCTCAGCACCCGCGCCGGCGGGAAGCTCCGTGACGTCAGCAGGAATGTTGAAGGCAGACCAGTGCCAAAAACCAGAAGCAGTGGGCGCATCCGGGTCAAAGCAGGTCACAGCAAACGTCTTCGTGCCCTCAGGCGCGTTTGCCCAGGCAAGGTGTGGGCTGGTGGCGTTATCGCCGGCAAGGTGGTCTGGGAGGCGCTCGCCATCCACAATGTCGTTGGACGAGATGTCAAATGACGGCACGTCCTTCAGCGGTGCATACGGGTCAGGGCCAGGAAAACGATCAGAAACATATGAAGCAGTCATGGCCCCATTACTACCCGAGACTTAGTGACCTTCGCCACTCCACGCTGCAAACAGTTGCGCATATCTCCCATCTAGGTTCAAGAGCTCAGCGTGGGTGCCGTCCTCAATAATCCGGCCTTCGTCCATAACCAAAATGCGGTCCGCAGCCGCAGCTTGATCCAAGCGGTGCGCCACAACCAGTGCCGTAGTTCCCTTGGTAATCGCCGCGGCGGCAGCTTCCAAGGCGTTAGTGTCATCACTTCCTGCCTCTGCGGTGGCTTCATCCAAGATCAGCACCTTCGGCTTCGCAAGTGCAACGCGCGCCAACGCCACCTGCTGAGCCGTTTCCGGCGGCAGATCCTCGGCACCGGCACCAACCAGGGTGTTCAGCCCCTGCGGGAACACACGCGCAAACTGGGTGCTTTCGGGATCCAAACCAGCGCGCTTGAGAGCATCCAACAGGTCTGCGTCTGACGCGGTCTCATCGGCCATTGCTAGATCCTCGCGCAGCGTACCCGCGAAAATGTGTACGTCTTGGGTCATGAGTGTCACGTTCTTGGCCGTCCACAAGTCGCTGACCTGGGTTGTATCCACGTCGCCCACGCGGATGCGGCCCGCGGTCGGCTCCACAAGACCCGCAATCAGCGCAGCCAGTGTCGACTTGCCCGCACCAGAAGTACCGACCAGCGCCGTCGTTGTACCCGCAGCCAACGTGACACTGAGGCTGTCCAACACGTTCGCGCCGCCCGGGTAGGCAAACGAGACGTTATCCACTTCAACATCAACCACCGAGTGCAGATCTTCAGGCAGCGCCGCTGCCTCACGACCGTCTGCCAACGTAGCCAAACTCACCGCACGTCCGACAGACGTAGCCGCGCTTTGCAGCTCTCCGACGAAAAACAGGGCATTGAACACCACCGCCTCTGCGCGCACTACCAAGAACACCGCGGCACTTGCCTGACCAGGACTAATTGAACCACCAGCAACCAACCATGCGCTCACCCCAAGCGTTATAAGCAGCCACGCGGCGAACACAAACTGGCCCAACCCCATAAGTCGGATAAACCAGGGCACGCGATCCATCGTCGCCTCAACCGCTGCCCACGATGCCCGACGCATTCGCCCAAGCGCCCAGTTCTGCAATCCAAACGCACGCAGCGTAGGCAGCCCGCGGACCGTATCAAGCAACGCTGCGTTCCTTTTCGCCTCAGCGACACTCACCGCATTCGAGGCAGCCGGGATGCTCCGAATGATTTCGCGGGCAAACGGGTAAGCACAAATGATGAGGATGATGAGGATGAGGGCAAAGCGGACGTCGATAAGCAAAAGCCCAACGCACGAGATTGGGAACACAAACACCGTGGTCAATACGCGCGAACCGATAGCCGTGATGATCCGAACAACCTCGTCAATGTCTTTGGTCATGCGGGTAATCACGTTGCCGGTCCCCAGCTCCATCACCCGCGGCACCGGCGCACGTAGCACCGCATCCAAACAGCGACGCCTCAGGTCCACCGATGCCCGCGCAACCTTTGAGCCAACGATGTAGAAGCTCAACATCCGCAACGCCACGTCGACCAACATGCATGCCATGGCAAGCGCTATCGTCACCACAAACGCGCGATTACCAGTGCCAAGGAACGGCACAGGCGTGCCAGTCAGAGGATCAACACTTCGGCCAAAAAGATTCGCCTGCATCGCATAGGCAGAAACAATCAACAGCTGGATGCTCAACAACAACACCCACCAGCGCCGACTCAACGCATTCGGAAGCTGCGACAGGTAAGCGAAGGTCTTTGTAACAGTTGCCGGAGCAACCGCATCAGTGCGCTCATATTCACGCTGCATTTACTGTACCTCCCACGTTTGACCTGCCGCAGCCCACGTGGCGTTGCCAGTTATCACGACAGTTGTTGCGCCTGCGCGCAAAGCTTTGACCGCATCGACCACGTTGGCTTGGGTGACGGAATCCAGACCCGTCGTCGGGTCGTCGAGAATCAGCACATCCGGGTTGGCCGCTAGGGCGCGGGCGAGAGCGACGCGTTGGCGTTGGCCACCGGAGAGGTTCAAACCAGCCTCGCCAAGCGGTGCGGTTGGCAATTCGCCGGCCGCCCCGATCCCGCCGAGGCGACGCAAAATGTCCTGGCAGTGCGCCGCCGCAAGCGCCTCCTTCACCGCCGTGTCCGAGTACTCTCCGCGCGGATTCACGTTGTCTTCAATCGTTCCCTCGAAGATGTTGACGGTGTGCGGCGGGAACAACACGCCTTCGCGGTTGGCCCACTGCGTGGCCACGTCATACGATTCCTGATCAGGCGGTAGCACCCACAGTCCAGGGCCCGGCACCTCGACCGCAACACCCGCATCGAGCACAGTCGACGTTTCACTCGCGTTATACAGCTCAGATACGCGCTGGCCGCTGGCTACTGCGCGACCCCATCCGCCAGCCAAGTCGCCGAACGCGAAGCCCGCCATATTCAACGCTGGCGGCAGCAAAAGCGCCACGGAAGCCATCTGGCCTGGAGTGATCTCGCCTCGCAACGTCAGTCGGACAGCAAAGACAATGATTAACGCATTGCACACCCACGCGACAGCCTGACGCGCAAAGCTTAACCACGCATCCACAACCAAAAAGCGCAGATTCAGTCCGCGGGCCCGCTGCGTGGAGGTGCTAAATCGGCCCGTAACTGCGGTAGCAGCGCCAAGCCCCTTCACAGCACGAATCCCCTGCGCAACGTCGGTAGCAAGACCCGCAACGTCTGCCTCCGCAGCGCGTCGTTTTAGCGAAATCCGAGTAATCGGACGTGACGTCCATGCCGAAAACAGCGCAATATCCACAATGGACACCGGCACGGCCAATGAAATCCACGGCGAAACGTTCCACATCGCCACCACTGCACCCGTGGAGTACCCAAGCGCCATGAGCGGAAACGAAAGTGACTCGCGGTAGGTCGCAATCGTGCTGGAGTCAGCGTCGATGGTGTTGAGCACCGTGCCGGGACTCATCGAGCCCGTCCCGTTGCGCATCACACCCAACGTCAAGTTTTGCTGCGCCAAGTGACGCACGCGACCCACGGACGCTGCGGAAACGCCGTCGCCGGTGGCCTCGCCAAGAAATTGCACAAAGAAGATCGCGATAAGCACCCCAAACAGCCACCAAGCGTCAAAGGCAGCATCACCGAGAAGGCCGTCCACAATCTTGCCCACCACGACGGGAACAAACGCCCCGATGCCGGAGCCGATGAGATAACTCAAAACATGCAACGTCAATACGCCCGGGTAGGCAAACAACATGTCGCTAACCACGCGACGGCCTGCGGTCCACGAGCTAGGCGTGAGATGTTGAGTGTCGTTCGCCGGTGGCTGCGGAGGGACGAGCCAGCGGTACGTCATCATTCTTTTAGGCGGTGGTAACACACGGGCAAATTTAGCAGATATAGCCCGTTGTGCTGGCGATTTGGCCGGGGCGTAGAGCGGACCTATAGTTATGCGAGTGCCTGGCCGAAAAAGGTCGAAACACCCAAAGCCCGGGTGGCGGAATGGCAGACGCGCTAGCTTGAGGTGCTAGTGTCCTATTAACGGACGTGGGGGTTCAAGTCCCCCTCCGGGCACAATTATCACCCTGCGCATGTTGCGGGGTGTTTTTCGTATGGGAGGTTGTGTGAAGCATCGCCAGCTACTCCTCATTGCGGCACTGATCGTGTTTGCATTGGGCTGGTGGCTTTTCGACGTCCCGACGCCCTCCACCCTCCGCTCATGGGCGGAGACCACCGGTGTTTGGTTCCCGGTGGTCTTTTGGCTGCTTTACGTTGGCATCACGCTGTTTCCGATTCCGCGCACGATTTTGACGGTGTCGTCTGGCCTCTTGTTTGGTCCCGTGTTGGGCATTGTGATCGCCATTAGCGCGACAACGGTTGCCGCGGTCATCACGCTGCTGGTTGTGCGGTATACGCTTCGTGATTTTGTCGCACCTCGGCTGACTCACCCTTCGGTGGAGCGCATCAACGCCCGCCTAGAGTCCCGCGGCTGGCTGGCGGTGGCAAGCCTGCGCATGGTCGCATTTGTCCCGTTCAGCATCATGAACTACGCGTGCGCGCTGACCCGCGTTCCCGTTGTGCCGTTTGCGGCAGCCACGTTTGCAGGCTCCCTGCCCGGCACGATTGTCACGGTCCTGCTTGGCGACACCCTCAGCGGCCACGCCAGCCCCACCGTCATCGTCGCAACCGTGGCACTTACCGTCGTAGGGCTTTTCGGTTTGCTTCTCGACGCCAACCTCCCCCAACCCATCCGTCAAGCCCCCAAGGTAGACCGCTAATACTTTCACGCTAGGATTGCTGGCGTGATTGGCGTACATGCAAGGTATCGGGGCCGCGAGCGGCGACGCGGCGAATACGTCGCGCGCTCAGCCGAAGCGCTGTCGTCGCTGCCGGGGGTAGCGGAATTTGAGGTGGTGGGCGTTGAGGATATTCGCGCGGACGTTGATACGCCTGAGCATGCGCTGAACTTGGTGATGGCCCTGCTTTCGGACGGTGACTGGGCCATTGGCCTAGGCATTACCTCACACGGGCGTGGTGTGCATGCCGCAACGGAGGCCGTGGGCACGCGCCCAGCACAGGTGAAAGTTGGCGTAGATACCCGCAACCCGGGTACCGCCGCCGAAGACATCGCTGCAGCGTTCGCGCTTGTAGGCCATGTTCTACAGAAACGCACCCTTGAGGGCCGGGAGGCCACTGCCCTAGTGCGCCGCGGCATGAACCAAAACGGAGCGGCCCAGGAGCTGGGCATCTCCAAACAGGCGATGAGTCAGCGTCTCCAGGCCGCAGGGTGGCAAGCGGAACAGGCGGGATGGCGTCTAGCGCTGAACCTGATTACTCGGGCTGAGGAAGGTCGCTAGGTCGCTCGATTTCCAGCGGGTTTACGATAGGTGTCTCCGGCGCACGGTGCTGCGTCGGATCCGGCTCGTCGACGTGCTTGTTCGCAACCGCACGCGCCTCCGCCAGTGCACGAGCCAGCTCCGGGTCAGTCGAAGTGTCAAACCACTGATCCGTATCCCCCTCGGATGCCAGGTCCTTGGTGTCTTGGTCAACGCGCTGCGCCTCGTAGCGGAACACGCCGTCGTCGTCCTTGTTGGCAAAGGCCTTAGCAAACTGTTCCAGCGAGTTGCCAAACTGGGACGGGATCATCCACATGGTCGCCGCCTCGTTGTTCGCAATCTTCGGCAGGTTCTCCAGATACTGGTATGCCAGCAGCTCAGGGGTCACGCCGGAAGATTTAATAGCGGCGTTAACCTTCTGAATCGCACGTGCCTCACCTTGAGCCTCAAGGTACTTCGCGGCACGCTCACCCTCGGCTCGCAGGATCATGGCCTGGCGCTCGGCCTCCGCGTTCAGGATGGCGGCGTGCTTCTCGCCCTCCGCAGACAGGATGCGTGCCTGCTTCTCCCCCTCAGCGGTCTTGATGTCGGACTCACGCTTACCTTCAGCAGTCAGGATCATGGCACGCTTTTCGCGGTCCGCCTTCATCTGCATCTCCATGGACTGCTGGATGGACGGTGGCGGATCAATCGCCTTCAGCTCCACACGGCTGATGCGCAAACCCCACTTGGCGGTTGCCGCATCCAGCTCACCGCGCAGGCGGCGGTTGATAGTCTCGCGAGACGTCAGCGTCTCCTCCAGCGTCATACCACCAACAACGTCGCGCAGCGTAGCCACAGAAATCTGCTCTACGCCAACCAGGTAGTTGTCAACGCCATAAATCGCCTTAGCGGGATCATTGATCTGGAATGTCACCACCGTGTCAATTGCCACGGTCAGGTTATCCTGCGTGATCACCGCCTGCGGTGGGAACGAGACCACGCGCTCACGCGTATCAACACGCGCACGGATTCGGTCAATGTAGGGCACCAGAAGCGTCAATCCACCAGAGACGGTGCGTGTGTAGCGGCCTAAACGCTCAACTACAGCGGCTTCGCCCTGCGGGATCAGCTTTACGGATGCAAAAAGCAGCGACACCACAAGGATGAGGATGACGCCAAATAGAAACAGACCTGGCATGCTCTAGTCCTTCCAGACGACCGCGACTGGGCCATCAATTGCAGAGACAGTTACTACGTCACCCACCGTATAGGTCTCCCCTGGGTCGAGGGCGCGGGCGGACCAGATGCTGCCGTCGAAACGCACCTGTCCCCCCACTGGGGTGATGTCTTTAACCACCTCGGCACGTGAGCCGACGAGTGCGCGAGGTGATTCGTCGTATGCCTTCGGCGATTCCAAACGACGCCGCAAGTACGGGCGCAGGAACAACCAAAAGGCGGCGGAGGATGCAGCAAAGATGGCAACTTCAGCAGCAGGCGGGATGCCGATCAGTGAGAAACCCGCTGTTGTCAGCGCGCCGGCGGCGATCATGAGCAGGGTCATTTCGCCAACAAAAACTTCAAGGATGGCAAGCACCACGGCTGCCGCGAACCATATCAATGGACCCATGGCGGCCATGCTACATATCTGTTTTGCTTAGCTCAGGATTGGTCACAAAATCCACGAGCCGCTCGACGGCTCCGATCAAGGTGTAGTCCAGGTCGCGGAAGGTATTGACTGAGGAGTACACGCGGTGCCAGCCTTCCTTCGTGTCGGACCAGCCGAGGCGCTGGCAGGTACCGGTTTTCCAGTCTTCGCCGTAGGGCACCTCAGGCCAGGCGGCGATTCCTACGCTTGCGGGTTTCACGGCTGCCCAGATGTCAATGTAGGGGTGGCCGGTAACAAGCACGTGCGGCCCGACGTCCTCGACCAGGCGCGATTCTTTGGTGCCTTCGATCAGGTGGTCTGCCAGTACGCCGATACGCCGGCCCGGCCCCGGCTGGAACTCGGCGAGTCTCTCCGGCAGGTTGTCCAAGCCTTCGAGGTATTCCACCACAACACCTTCGACGCGTAGGTCGTGGCCCCACACCTTCTCAACGATCGCGGCGTCGTGAATACCTTCTACCCAGATGCGGCTCGGCTGGGCCACTTTTGCTTGGACGTTTGCCACTTTGCGTGAGCCGGAGTTGGAGCGCGCCGGGCCATTGTCACGCTTGGGCACGTACCTCGTCAGGGTTACGCGCTGGCCTTCGACCATGAAGGCGCCTGGCAGCATTTTGAAGAGGCGCTGGGTACCGTAGCGGTCTTCCAGCCGGATGAAGTCGCCGTCATAGGTGCGTTCAAATCCAACGACGGCGCCGACGAAATCGTTGCCCACGATTTCCACAATGATTCCTGGCTCGGCTGGCACTGACGGGTAGGTCGGGCGCCTTGTGCGCGAATGTCCGCTGAAAATATCTCCGCTGTAGCGACTGTCTCCCATAGTGTGTCCGTATTGTATCGGCCTGGCTAGACTGACCGGAATGCACACGCGCGCTCAAGTCTATTCTCCGCTACAAAACACTGCTGTCTGGTTGGGGGCGTGGTTGTATGGCGTTGAGTCGACGGATGAAACGCTTGATGCGCTGCGCGATTTGGGTGGTCGGCACAGTTTCGGTGGGGCGCCTGTTGGGCAGTTGCTTGCCGACGTCCGCACGCACTCCAACCTCACCTCCCCCGACCCCGTCGTACGCCTCGTGCTGTGGGGCCCCGGCCAGGCGGCGCGTCTTCGGGCGGGCTCGCCAGCCATGGTTGCGCTCACGCAGGCCGGTGCGATTGTGTTGCGAGGTTTAGACGCGCAGCACATTTTAGTACCGGAGTATCTGCCAGGTCAGGTGCAGTGGCGGTGGTTTGTGGAGGATGACGCGTTGCCGGAGCCTGAGTGGATGTCTCCTGGGGAGGCTGACCAGTTGTTGTCGCGAGCTACCGATGAGGCCGCGGTGCTAATTGAGGCTGCGGGCGGCACGAGGCAGGACCTCCCGAATCCGCGATTAACGGTGGGAACGCTTGCGGATTTCTACGACACCCCAGGACTTCCCGCCGGGGTCACGCCGCGCGCAGCGAAACTGTTCGCGCGTGCAGACCGGGTGGCGGCAACTATTGAGACGGTGACCGACCGACTGGGCGACCATTCATTTGACCCGCAACTCTTCGCTTTGTGGCGCCACGTGCGCAGCGCCCGCATGGCGGGGGTTGCGGATGCGGTTATTGATTATCGTCGTGCGTGGTGCTGACCTACACAGTCCTGACCTGGGCGGGACCAGCGTGTGGGGATCGCACCGGCGCGCAACAGTCCACCTTGCAGGGCTCGCCATTGACCGTGCAGCCCAACGTGTCCACAGCAGACAAGGTTTCCGGCTTGACGTCGGTTGCGACTGCCTCGATTAAGTCCACAATCATCGACGCGAACTGCGTCTCCAAACCAACGGTTCCGACGCGCTCGAAGCCGACGCCAATTTCGTCACACGCCTGCTTCAGTTCCGTGTCGAGGTCCCAGACCACCTCCATGTGGTCAGTAATAAACCCGATTGGCACGCAGATCAGGTGCTGCATCACGCCTTCGGCATGCAGTTGGCGAGTGCGATCCACCACGTCGGGCTCTAGCCACGGGGTGGCGGGGTTGCCGGAACGAGATTGCCACACCACCTCGTAGTCACTCACGCCTGCCTGTGCGGCCACGAGCCGCGCAGCCTCAGCGACTTGGCGCGAATACAGGTGTGGGTCTTCGGCACCACCGGCGGCCGCATCAGCGGCGGTCGGCACGCTGTGCGCGGTAAACAGGACAGTCGCACCTTCAGGGGCGCGTGCAACGGCGGCTCGCAGTTTGTCGGCGATCAGCTGCACAAATATAGGGTGCCCGTAGAACTGCCACAGCTTGGTGTAATTAATCTCCGGGGTAACCTCGCGAAGACGCTGGATGTCTTCGTCGTATTGGCGGCACGCGGAGTAGCCGCCCCAGGCACTGGTGGCGAAGACGAGGATGTTGCGGTGGCCGTCGGCAAGCATCTGCTCCGCAGTTTCAGTTGCAAACGGGTACCAGTTGCGGTTCCCAAAATAAACTGGCAAGTCTATGCCGCGGGCTGCAAGTTGCGTCTCAATATTTGCGATGAGCTCACGGTTTTGGGCGTTGATGGGGCTAACACCACCGAAGTGAAAGTAGTGCTCACCGACCTTCGCCAGACGCTCACGCGGGATGCCACGGCCGCGCGTTACGTTCTCCAAAAATGGAATAACCTCGTCTTCTCCCTCGGGACCCCCGAAGGACAATACGAGGATTGCATCGTAGTCATGAAAGGCCATGGGTACTCAGCGTACCCGTAGGCATTAAAGCAGTCGCACAGCCTTCGGGGACATGTTCGCCCAACGCACTGGCACTACGGATACGGTTTGGCCCGATTGGGGGGCTTCGATCATGGTGCCGTCGCCAAGGTAGATGGCCACGTGCTGAGAGCCGCCAGGGCCCCAGAACAGCAGGTCGCCTCGTTGTGCTTGACTGGGATCGATCTGGGTGCCGCGCTGGTACTGGTAACCGGTGTAGTGCGGCAAGGAGACACCGGCGCCAGCGAAGGCATAGAGCACGAGGCCGGAGCAGTCGAAGCCTTTGACGCTGCCGCCATTGACGCCGGTGGTCGGGCCGTTAGCGTCGCCGCCGCCCCACACATACGGCGTGCCCACGACGGACATGGCACGAGCGATCGCGGTTTCCACGGACCCGGAATTGGCTGGAGCAACCGCCTGCTGGATTTCTTCGGTGATGGATTCGGCTGTTTCCACGGCAGGCAAGAGCTTGGAGAGGGAGTCCGAGACGTTTTGACCCGCAGTATCGGAAACGCCTAAGCCGGTTTGCAGGCCGCCGGCGAAGGCGGAGATGATGTCCAAAAGCTCAGAAGAGGAGCTCATGGCAGTATCACCCGCGTACGGGTCTGCGAAGGTTGCGTGAGGAGTCTGTGTCGAGCCGACCAGCGCCGCAGATGCTGCGATGTTAGAGGCTTCCTCGACCGCGTTGTCAGGCGAAGCAATCTGGGCAGCAGCAACAGCCTGTGCGATGACCTCGGGCTCCGGTGCTGGCGCCTCTGGGGCGATCTCGGCTACGCGCTCGGTGACTTCGTCTACGATTTCCTGGTCAACCTCAGGCGCCTCGTAAATCGGAGCTTCCTGCTTTTCGACGGCCTCCGGACGCACCTCACCCAATTGCCCCTCAGCCGCATCAAGCGCAGCCTGGGCTTCGGCGAGTGCAGCGTTGCGCTCGTTGAGGGCCTGTGCGTTATCTTCAAGCAGCTGTCGGGCGTTGAACTCAGCGTCAGCGGCATCACCCGCTGCCGCTTCCGCCAGCTTGACAGCCTCACGTGCCACGGACGCTTCGTTGGCGGCCTCGATGCGAGCGCGCTCAACGGCCTCGAGCGCCTCTTGCTTCTCCTTGGAGCGCTGCTTCAAAAACTGCGAGCGCTCGAGAACTTCGCGTTGTCCGCTGCCAGAACTCAAAGTATTGAGCACGCTGGACTGCCCTGCGCCGCGGTACTGCGAGCGGGTGATGTTGCTTAGTTCTTCGCGCGCTTTTGCCACTGCTTCCTCGGAAGCTTTGAGGCGCTCATCCGCGTTTTGCACACCGCGGCGAGCCTGTTCGGCACGTGCCTGAGCATCGCGCAGGTCGACCAGTGCACGGTTGACGCTCTCCTGGAGGTCACCGAGGCCAAGGGTGAGTACATCCACGTTTGCTTGGGCGCGCGCAACAGCGGCGACAAGCTCCGCGGTGGATTCGGTTGCGCGCACGGGGTGCGCTGCACTGGCGAATGTCAATGCAGCGGTGACTGCCACTGCGGCGCTCGCCTTCAAAAATGGGTTGCCCACGAAGGTGCTCCTCACACCGCACGCCAGAGCACACGGGCTGACTAGGCCCAGTCTTGACAAGCGTTAAGCCTTGACGCGCGGTCATTCCAAAGTTGACTACTGATGCGGGCACGCAGGCCGAAGGCGGACGAAACCGGCCCCCTAACAACGTGGCGATTACGTAGCGTGCTTCCCCACATGCCCGTATCGGTCAGCGATGGCAGCTTGACTAGAGCGTGCCACCGTCATGTTGCTATTGGGTAACGGTATGACAACCTTCGGCTCACGAGCCGACAGCAGAACCATACGTCACGAGATCAACTTGTTTCACATTCTTTACCAACCGCAACAGCAGTCAAGGCTTTTGACGTGACTAGCCAACGCAGCTAGCTGGCCGTTTAGACACGCCGAGAAATAGTGTGAAGTTTGTCACACATCCTGCCCGATGGAACGTTTTGCGGCACGCCAGGAGGCGACAACCACGACAGCAGCGACAAAAGCGATGGCAAGGACGATGGGAAGCCACGCGGGTTGGGTTTGCGTGGACGTCGACAAGAAAGCCCTGAGCCCGTCCCCATAGTCGGGCTGCGCAACCATCGCCCGCTCCCCCTGCTCTACCTGGGCACGAGTCAATGAGCTACTTACCGCAATGGCAACGTCAGGGGTGCGGACAATGACGGTGTCAATACCCGTTTCATTTGCCAGATCTTGCGCCAGGTCCCGCACGTTAGGGATATGCGGCGGCGTGTGCTCCAAAACAACGACCCCGTGATTCTCAGGCAACGCCTCCGCAATATCCTTTTCAAGCCCCTCGTTAGCCACTTCGAGGGCAATATTGTCCTCGCGGAGCTGGTAAATAAGGGAGGAAACATCGATGTCAGCGCTGCGCATAGGTAAATAACCTACGCCAAAAACCAAAACATAACGCTCGTACTGTTAATATGGCAGTAGAACTGTGGCGCCTGGCATATGATTAATGGTTGACCGCCACGGGTCATGTACCCCACAAATCAACGAGAAACGGAGCTCACTGTGGCTGAAAGCAAGAACTCCTTCAACGCCAAGAAGACGCTCGAGGTCGGCGGGAAGTCGTATGACTACTTCGCACTCGACGCCGTAGAAGGCATGGAGAAGCTTCCCTACTCCCTCAAGGTTCTGGGTGAGAACCTGCTGCGCACCGAGGACGGCAAGAACGTCACCGAAGACCACATCAAGGCAATCGCGAACTGGGATCCGTCGGCAGAGCCGTCCATTGAGATCCAGTTCACCCCTGCACGTGTACTGATGCAGGACTTCACCGGTGTGCCGTGTGTTGTTGACCTTGCCACCATGCGCGAGGCTGTCTCCTCCCTCGGCGGCAACCCAGACCAGGTTAACCCGCTGAACCCGGCTGAAATGGTCATCGACCACTCTGTGATCATCGAGGCATTCGGTTCCGAGGCTGCTGAGGCTAAGAACGTAGAGATCGAATACCAGCGCAACGAGGAGCGCTACCAGTTCCTGCGCTGGGGTGCTGAGAACTTCTCCAACTTCCGCGTTGTCCCGCCGGGAACCGGCATTGTTCACCAGGTAAACATCGAGTACCTGTCCCGCGTTGTCTTTGACAACGAGGGCGTGGCGTACCCGGACACCTGCATTGGTACGGACTCCCACACCACCATGGAAAACGGCCTGGGCATCCTGGGCTGGGGCGTCGGCGGCATCGAGGCCGAGGCTGCAATGCTCGGCCAGCCGGTGTCCATGCTGATCCCGCGCGTGGTTGGCTTCAAGCTCACTGGCGAGATCCCGGCCGGCGTAACCGCAACCGACGTAGTGCTCACTATCACCGAGATGCTGCGTGAGCACGGCGTAGTTCAGAAGTTCGTCGAGTTCTACGGCAACGGCGTCAAGCAGATTCCGCTGGCAAACCGCGCCACCATCGGCAACATGTCCCCAGAGTTCGGCTCCACCTGTGCGATCTTCCCGATCGACGAGGAGACCATCAACTACCTCCACCTCACCGGCCGTTCCCAGGAGGACATCGACCGCGTCGAGGCATACGCCAAGGCTCAGGGCATGTGGCTGGAGCAGGACGCTGCTGAAGCTGAGTACTCCGAGTACCTCGAGCTCGACCTGTCCACCGTTGTGCCGTCCATCGCTGGCCCGAAGCGCCCGCAGGACCGCATCCTTTTGGCAGACGCCAAGGAGACCTTCCGCAAACAGCTGCCGGAGTACAACACCGCGGGCAACGAGACCTTCGAGCCGGTTCGCGCACCGAAGGTTGACTCCGTGGAATACAACCAGTCCTGGCCGGGCAACGGCGAGTCTGCCGCTGCTGGCGCTGAGGGCCGCGCATCCAAGCCGGTTGTCATCGAGTCCCCGCAAGGTGGCGAGTTCACGCTTGACCACGGTGCCGTAGCAATTGCTGCTATTACCTCCTGCACCAACACCTCCAACCCGTCGGTGATGGTCGGCGCTGCCCTGTTGGCTCGCAAGGCTGCAGAGAAGGGACTGAAGGCGAAGCCGTGGGTCAAGACCATCATGGCTCCGGGCTCCCAGGTTGTTGACGGCTACTACGAGCGCGCAGACCTGTGGAAGGACCTCGAGGCTGTCGGCTTCTACTTGGCTGGCTTCGGCTGTGCATCCTGCATCGGTAACTCCGGCCCGCTGCCGAACGAGATCTCCGAGGCAATCAACGAGTACGACCTGACCGCAACCGCAGTGCTGTCCGGTAACCGTAACTTCGAAGGCCGCATTTCCCCGGACGTGAAGATGAACTACCTCGCGTCTCCGCTGCTGGTCATCGCATACGCGATCGCCGGCACGATGGACTTCGACTTCGAGACCCAGCCGCTGGGTCAGGATGCCAACGGCAACGACGTCTTCCTGAAGGACGTTTGGCCGTCCACCGAGGAGATCGAGTCCACCATCGCTTCCACCATCTCCCGCGAGATGTACGAGGCTGACTACGCCGACGTCTTCAAGGGCGACGAGCAGTGGCAGGGTCTGGACATTCCGACCGGCAAGACCTTCGACTGGAACGAGGACTCCACCTACATCCGCAAGGCACCGTACTTCAACGGTATGCCGGAGGAGCCGGAGGCAGTCACCGACATCGCTGGTGCACGCGTTCTGGCGAAGCTGGGCGATTCCGTGACCACGGACCACATCTCCCCCGCTTCCTCCATCAAGCCGGGCACCCCGGCCGCGGACTACCTGGATGCACACGGAGTTGCACGCCACGACTACAACTCCTTTGGTTCCCGCCGTGGTAACCACGAGGTCATGGTGCGCGGTACCTTCGCCAACATCCGTCTGCGCAACGAGCTGGTGGACGAGCAGGGTGGATACACCCGCGACTTCACCAAGGAAGGCGCTCCGCAGGACTTCATCTACAACGCTGCGATGAACTACGCCGAGAAGAACATCCCGCTGGTTGTTCTCGCCGGCAAGGAGTACGGCACCGGCTCGTCCCGTGACTGGGCTGCAAAGGGCACCAACCTGCTTGGTGTTCGCGCCGTGATCGCAGAGTCCTTCGAGCGTATCCACCGCTCCAACCTGATCGGCATGGGTGTTCTGCCGCTGCAGTTCCCGGAGGGCGAGTCCCACGCTTCCCTGGGTCTGGACGGCACCGAGACCTTCGCCATCAGCGGCATCACCGCCTTCAACGAGGGCGATGAGATCCCGGCTACCGTTCACGTCACCGCGACGAAGGACGGCGGCGAGACCGTTGAGTTCGACGCAGTTGTACGCGTGGATACCCCGGGTGAGGCGGAGTACTACCGCCACGGTGGCATCCTGCAGTACGTGCTGCGCCAGATGGTGAAGAGCTAAGGCCACTAGCTACGCACGTAGCTTGTAGCTAAAGGAATGAAAAGGCCGCCTGCGCACGTGTGCGGGTGGCCTTTTCACGTGGACGTCTATAAGCAAGAAAGCCCCCGTAAAAGCCATGCCAATTATTAGCGAAGATGAGCTGGCGCGCCGCCAGCAAGAGATCATTGACGCCTCCCGCGACTGTTTCGCCAGGTATGGCTTTGAGGGGGCTACCGTCGCTCGCTTGGAAGAAGCCACGGGAAAAACACGTGGTGCGATTTTCCACCATTTTGGTGACAAGGAAACGCTGTTTCTTGCCATCGTGAGTGCGGACGCGCAGCGTCAGGCCGAGGTGGTTTCCCAGAACGGTCTTGTCGAGGTAATGCGCGAGATTCTGCGTAACCCTGCTGAGCACGGTTGGTTTGCCACCCGAAGCGAGATCATTCGTAAGCTCCGTACCGACCCAGTCTTTGAAGCACGTTGGCGTGAACACCAAGATGTGCTGGATCAGGCAGTGCTTGAGCGTTTGCGCTCGAATGAGCATTTGCGTGACGACGTCAACGTGAACGTCCTCCACACCTACCTCGAGACAGTGCTCGAAGGAGTTCTTACGAGGCTGGCTGCGGGCGAATCGCCGGAGCGCCTAGATGCCATGTTGGATGTGGTGGAGCAGTCGATTCGCGGCTAATTGTCTCAAAGTAGACCAAGCGGTATAGAATGACGCGCATGTCTACACTGCTTTTTCTTTCCCTCCGCAACGGCGAGCTTGGCCCTGATGTAGCTCGTGCCGAGTACCACGATGCGCTGGCATCTACGGGATTAGAAGAAGTCGAACTTGTTCACCGAGTGATTGACTCCCCTGCCACCGAGCTTGGCCCGCTTGACGGCATTGATGGCGTGATCGTGGGCGGCAGTTCGCTAAACGTGAGCAATGAAACCTACGACGACTACCAACGCCACGTAGGTGAGGTGCTCACACAAGTACTGGACTCTGGCGTGCCTGTGTTTTTCGTTTGCTTCGGCCTGTCCTGGCTTGTTGATCACGTCGGCGGGACAATCGGACATTCACACGCTGAGGATTCCGGACCAACCCTCGTAGAGCTCACCGAAGCTGGGCGCACAGACGTCCTGCTGGGCGCCGCTCCGCAGACTTTCGCTGCACTCACCGGCCACACCGAGGCACCTGAAGAGGTGCCTGCCGAGTTGACCGTGTTGGCTACCGGCCCGGGCGGGATGACGCAGATGGTTCGTTACGGCGACCACGTATGGGCCACGCAGTTCCACGCGGAGATGAACGCAGACGCCATGCGCACGCGCATGGACTTCTACCACGACTACGGCTACTTCGCGCCTGAAGACTACGCACGCATCGTCGCAGATCTGCCGCACCATGACGTGTCCGCGGCAAACGGACTGATGCGCACGTTTGCGCAATACGTGCGCTCCTAACAACCAAGCGTTTAACAACCAAGCGTTAGCTACAAGTCCTGCAGCTTCTGGGTGCCGTCTTCAAACTCAAACGGGTTCTGATCAAAGGACTCGCCCCGGTTAATGATCTCTGCAATCACCTGAGCAACCAGCTCACGGGACGTCTTTGACCCTTGCTGCGGCAGGCTGTTAAGGACCTTGATGCCGGTCACTGGTTCATCGGTGAGCAAGGTTGGCCCCAGAATGACCTGGTCGATCTCGCTGGAGAGCAGTCGCAGGTCCACCGCCTTTTTCGCCTCCACGTAGGCGGACCAAGAGGACCCGTCGTCTTTTGCCTTGCCGTCTTGGGCGCCGGCGTAGGAGACGTTGATCAATAGCGGCGCGAATTCGCCGAGCTCTTCAAGTGCGTCGATCATCACCATCGCCGCGTCACGATCCACTGCATAGGTTCGCTCCGGATCGCCGCCGCCAGCACCGGCGGACCAAACCACTACGTCAAATGGCGTGAGCAGACGTGCCCAGCCCTCCCTATCCAGTTTGGTTAGGTCCTGGATGATAACGGTTGCACCTGTTTCGGCAAGGCGCTCGGCGTGTTTGGGGTTGTGGGCGAGGGCGGAGACGTGGTGGGAGGCGTCGATAAGCAAAGGCACCGTGTAAGCAGATACTTTGCCGCCGGCGCCAAGGACCAAAACGTAAGAACGTGCGTCATGCATACGCCCACCGTATCGCAGTGGGTACTATCTTTGCCCATGCATGCAATTATCACGACCACGGGCGAGGACCGCGTCGGCATCATCGCCGGCGTGGCAAACGCCGCAGCCGACCGCAACCTGAATATCATCGACGTCTCCCAGACACTCATGGACAACTTCTTCACCATGATCATGCGTGTTGAAGTGCCAAAAGGCGCCAACGTGGGCGACCTGCAGTCCGATCTCGCCGAGGTTGGCGAGCGCCTCGGCGTGGTGGTTCGCCTGCAGTCCGAAGCCCTCTTCACTGCAATGAATGAGATCTAGCATGGCTGCAGCAATCGACTTTGACTTCAAGTCCAAACACATCCTCGACGTCATCCACATGATCGAGGACTACCGCCTGGACATCCGCACGGTCACCATGGGCATCTCTCTCATCGGCTGCACGCGCGCCACCATGGAGGCCACCGCAGAGGCCGTGTACGACCGGGTGGTCACCCGCGCCCGCAACTTGGTCCCAGTCTGCGAAGGCATTGAGCGCGAGCTAGGTATCCCGATTGTGAACAAACGCGTGTCCATCTCCCCCATCGCGTTGGTTGTTGCGGGTGTTGAGGGCGACCCGGTGCTGGTGGCTAAAGCCTTGGACCGTGCAGCAGATGAGCTGGCCATCGACTTCATCGGGGGCTACTCCGCCCTAGTTGAAAAGGGTGCTACCTCTGGCGACGCTCGTCTGATCGCGTCGATCCCTGACGCGCTGGCGGAAACCAGCAAGATCTGCTCGTCTGTAAACGTGGCAACGTCGCGCGCCGGCATCAACATGGATGCCGTGGCGGAGATGGGTCACGTGATCAAGCGCGCCGCGGAGCTGACAGCCACCGAGTCATCCATCGCGTGTGCGAAGTTGGTCGTATTTGCCAACGCCGTTGGTGATAACCCGTTCATGGCCGGCGCCTTCCACGGCATCGAGGAGCCCGACACCGTCGTGTCCGTCGGTGTGTCCGGCCCTGGAGTGGTTAACAACGCGTTGGGCTCGCTTGAGGGGGCCACGCTTAACGACGTCGCCGAGGAAGTCAAGAAAGCCGCCTTCAAAATCACCCGCGCAGGTCAGCTCGTGGGCAATATGGCCGCAGAACGTCTCGGGGTGCCGTTTGGCATCGTGGACCTGTCGTTGGCGCCGACTGCAGAGATGGGCGACTCTGTAGCCCACATCCTTGAACACATGGGCTTGGACCAGGTAGGTACCCACGGGACGACAGCAGCACTCGCACTGCTTAACGACGCTGTCAAGAAAGGCGGCATGATGGCCTGCTCACGCGTCGGCGGCTTGAGCGGCTCCTTCATCCCGGTCTCTGAGGATAAGGGAATGATCGACGCAGTGCGTGCCGGCAGCATCACCATGGACAAGCTGGAGGCCATGACCTCAATTTGTTCAGTAGGCTTTGACATGATCGCCATTCCTGGCGACACGTCTGCGGAGCTGATCTCCGGCATGATCGCCGACGAAGCTGCCATCGGTGTCATGAACCATAAGACCACCGCAGCACGCCTCATCCCCGTACCAGGCACCAAGCCTGGCGACGAAGTGAACTTCGGTGGCCTACTCGGCTACGCGCCGGTCATCCCGGTCTCCCAGGTTGGCAACGACGCGTTCATTCGCCGCGGCGGCTTCATCCCCGCCCCCGTACACGGGTTCAGGAACTAGTTTGTTCCCAAACTTCTTGACCCTGACACAGTGTCAGGGTCCAGAATGGTTGTGTGAAGATTTCAGAAGTCGCCGCAGTCGCCGGCTGCTCCGTTCGGGCTGTGCGTCACCTTCATACGAGTGGCGCAGTCCCCGAGCCAGCTCGCACGAGCGGAAACTACCGCAACTATTCAATTTCCGACCTCGCGGCGGTCGTTCGGGTCAGAGCACTCGTTGACGCTGGAGTGCCAGTTTCAGCTGTCCAAACCCCGAATGCCATTGAGCGATCACTTAGGCTTCTCGACGAGCGCATCACACTTCTTCAGCGCCAAAAACGTCGCCTTCTCGCTCTGTTGACGTCACCCTATGGAATGCCAGAGGACATCCGCACTTCCCTCGGATCCCTCTATGACGATCCATCGCTATTAGAAACAGAGTTGGACTCGTGGGATCTCATGGCGCTGACCGGCGTTGCCACGCCGGAAACGTGGGAGCAGCTTCGAAAGAATCTTCAAGATCCCAGCTGTCTCACTGCAGCGCGAAAGTCAGCGGTGTTGTGGCAAAACCTCGGTGAAATGCAGCCAACAGCCCCTGCCGTTGACGACGTGATCCGAACGCTACAAGCGCTGGCGCACGCCGGCCTGATGCGAGACATCTTCCCGACTCTCACCCCAGGTGACGTACCACTTGCGCTGTCCGATGTGCCGACAACGGAAGCCCAAGGGGTAGCTCTTCGAGCCTTGGCAGGTGATCCCTCTGCGTAGGTTCGTGCACCTTCTTCACAAACACCCCGGCTTCAAGCTGGCCAGGTATGAACTCGGGCTTTACCGAGATCTCATGCGCTGGGCTCGCCGAAAGACTCTCGTCCCCGCAGGCGCCACCGCGCTGCCCCATCAACCGGGACGATTGCAAATGCTGGCAATGATCTCAGCAGTACTCGTGATCGAGGCAGTCGTTGTCCACCTAGTACTGCCTGCAGGGACCATTCGTATCGTTGCGCTGCTGCTGTCGCTGTGGGCCGTTGTCTATGTTTGGGGGCTCATCGCCGCAGAGCGGATTCGCCCTAGCTATTTTGATGACAACATCGTTGTTTTCCGGCGTGGGCGAACGTCATTTGCGGAATTGCCAACGACTTCCATTCGCAGCGTGGTAGACAGATCCTCTCACTCTTCAACAATCGAGATCGCTGATGGAGTGCTCACTCTCGGTGGGCCCGCTGGGACGGACACACTTATCTGCCTAACTGAGGACGTCTTGGCCTACCCCGACCGATACCCGTGGCACCGACCCGCCCCTCAAACCATCAGGCAGATCCGGTTCTATCGCGGAGACACTGCCGCGGTTCCTAGCGCTTCTTCCCAATGACGAAGTAGCCAACCCAGCCCAACGTGTTCACTGCGCCAATAATCGGCGTCCACAGCCACTTCGGGCCGCGGATATGGCGGGCATCGGTGCGCACAAGGTCGCGCAACGCCCATGCCTTGGCGGCAGTGTCAATTGCGGCAAGGACACCGACAATCGTCTTCTGGTCGGTGGAAAGGTCGTCCCAAGACTCACGCAGCGTGGTGAGAATTTTGTTAACAGTCATGTGTTGATTGTACGTCTGTTGAATCTGTTGATTCTACGTCGCGGTCTAGCGCCAAGGGACTAGAAGAAAGCGTTGTTGATCATGCCGCCGATCGCTAGACCACCCAGCAGCGCGCTGATCACAATAAGCCCAATGGCAGCGCCTTCGGCGTCGCTGGATCCGGTATCCAACAGGCCTTCAATAAGTGAGCTTCCCGGAGCGATTTCGTGTTCAAGCAGGTGAACGCGGGCACCGAGGTAGCTGGTGGACAAGACTCCGACCAGCCCGCCGCCTGGAAGGTACCGGGCCACCAGAGTCTCCTTTTCGCGTACCCCGTGGCGTTTCAACAATGATCTTGTTGCCCAGGGTGGCAATGATCTCGTCGCAGTCCGCACTGCTACTCGTACCGTGGGTGGTGTGGCCGTGGAAGCACACTTCTTGGCTCTTGTTGGCTCTTGTGCAGCTGGCTGATCGGGACGATGCCGTCGCGGTCCAAGGTGTTGGAGTTGATGGTCACGCCGTCTTTCCAGCGGATAATCGCCCCATCGTTCGCGTCCGTCTTCGGGTCGTAGTTGGGCGATTTTTCGATTGTGCCGGCTGAGATGGCTTTCTGCATGCGTTTGCCGGCCTTGTCGGAAAGAAAGACCCTGCTGAATCGTGCACTCGCCCGCCAGCGTGCCAACACGACGAGCATACGAAGACATGCCTTTGCACTAATTCACAGGGAGTTTCATGCCAGTTCCACGATTTCCATATATTCGTCACTCCACAGGTCCTCGTCACCCTCCGGCATGATGATCACGCGCTCCGGCTCCAAGGCACGCACGGCACCCGGGTCGTGCGTAACCAGAACGACGGCACCGGTATACGTTTTCAGCGCGTCTAGCACCTGCTCGCGTGATTGTGGGTCGAGGTTGTTTGTGGGCTCATCAAGCAGCAGCACGTTCGCTCGGGAGGAAACAAGCGTGGCGAGCGCAAGGCGCGTCTTCTCACCACCAGAGAGCGTGCCGGCCGGCTGCTCGAGCTTGTCGCCAGAGAACATGAAGGCGCCGAGCAAGCCGCGCAGGTCCTGCTGACCAGCATCTGGGCAGGCCTCGATGGTGTTCTCCCAGACGCTCTTGTCGCTGTCAATTGTGTCGTGTTCCTGCGCAAAGTACCCAATCTTCAGGCCGTGTCCCGACACGAGGCCGCCCTCGCCGTCGGTGCGCTCAACACCAGCCAGTAGCTTGAGCAGCGTCGTTTTACCTGCACCGTTGGTGCCTAAGACAACGACTCGGGAACCTTTATCAATGGCCAGATCAACACCGGCGAACACTTCAAGCGAGCCGTACATCTTGGTCAGACCCTTGCCGTACAGCGGCGTCTTGCCGCACGGCGCTGGCTCGGGGAATTTGATGGACGCGAACTTGTCCGCCACGCGGATCTCATCAAGCTCGCTCATCATGCGGTCTGCACGCGCCAGCATCTGCTTTGCAGCGGCGGCTTTGGTGGCTTTCGCTCCGAGTTTGGCGGCCTGCTTCTGAAGCGCGGAGGCCTTCTTCTCTGCGTTGGCACGCTCGCGGCGACGGCGCGCCTCGTCCTCAGCGCGCGCTTTTTGGTAGGTACTGAAACCCATGTTGTACACGTCTGCCTCGGCACGAACCGCATCGAGGAACCAGACTTTATTACATACGTCGTCCAGCAGCTCAACGTCGTGGGAGATCATGATCAACCCACCTTCGTGCTTGGACAAGAAGCTACGCAGCCAAGTGATGGAGTCGGCGTCGAGGTGGTTCGTCGGCTCGTCTAGAAGCAATGTGGTAGCGGACTTGCCTGAACCGGAGCGGGAGGCAAACAAGATTTGGGCAAGCTCCACGCGACGGCGCTGACCGCCGGAAAGAGTCTTCAGCTGCTGGTCCAGCACGCGACCAGGCAGGCCGAGGTTGTCGCAGATCTGGGCAGCCTCCGCATTCGCTTCGTATCCCCCGAGCGCCTGATAGCGCTCCTCTAAACGTGAGTATTTGGCAATCGCCTTGTCGCGCTCAGCGCCCTCGGTGACTTCCATGATGGCCTGCTGTTTCGCCATGGAGCGTTGGATTGCGTCCAGGCCGCGGGCGGAGAGCACACGTTCACGCGCAGTCTGCTCGATGTCACCTTCTTTTGAATCCTGCGGGAGGTAACCGATCTCACCCGAGCGGGTTACCGTTCCGCCGTAGGGCTCGGTCTCCCCCGCCAAGATGCGCATGGTGGTGGTTTTGCCTGCACCGTTGCGGCCCACCAGTCCGATGCGGTCGCCCGGCTGGACGCGCAGGTGTTGACCAGGTGCGGTCAACAACGTGCGAGCCCCGACGCGGACCTCGAGATCATTAGTGACAATCACGGCTTGTTACCTTACAAGCCTGGTCAAGCTGCCGAAAAACTCCTGCCAATTAGCGTGTTACACCGCGAATCCGAGGGCTCGCAGCTGCTCACGGCCTTCTTCTGTGATGAACTGCGGGCCCCACGGCGGCATCCACACCCAGTTGATCTCCAGGTCTTCGGCGCCGGTGTTGTTCACAACCGCCGCGCGCGCCTGCTCCTCAATCACATCGGTCAGCGGACATGCCGGCGAAGTCAGTGTCATATTAACCACGGCGACGTCAGCGCCGTCACGCTCTTCAACCCACACGTCATAGACCAAACCGAGGTCGACAACGTTGATGCCAAGCTCTGGGTCGATGACGTCGTGCAGGTACTCCTCCACTTCGCCGACAAGCTTGAGCTGCTCTTCGGTTTGCGCTGGGCGCTGTGTTTCTTCAGCCATCGGCTAGTCCTCCTTCGTCTCTACGGTTTTACCGGTCTTGCTTAAAGCCTCGGCGCTTGCCGCCTCGAATGCCTTCCACCCCAGCAAGGCGCACTTCACGCGGGCAGGGAACTTAGCCACGCCGGAAAAAGCCACGCCGTCACCAATCATTTCGGCGTCGCCTTCGACGGTGCCGCGGGAGGTGATCATCTCCTCGAAGGCCTGCAGTTTCTTAAAGGCCTCACCAATCGGCTTGCCCACGATCTCCTCGGCCATCACAGACGTAGATGCCTGGGAAATTGAGCAGCCTTCGGCGTGGTAGGAGACGTCTTCGACGGTCTCGCCGTCGTCGGAAAGGTGGATGCGCAGGGTTAACTCATCACCGCACGACGGGTTAACGTGGTGCACCTCGGCCTCGTACGGCTCGCGCAGGCCCGCATGCTGCGGGTTTTTGTAGTGATCCAGGATGACTTCCTGGTACATCGATTCAAGGTTCATCGAAAGAACTCCTTCGCTTTGCTTATCGACGCCACCAACGCATCAACCTCTTCCAACGTGTTGTAGAGGTAGAAACTCGCCCTCGATGTGGACTGCAGATTCAGCCCCCGGTGGGCCGGCCACGCGCAGTGGTGACCAGTGCGGATTGCCACACCCTCGGAGTCCAGCACCTGGCCGAGGTCATGAGGGTGAACACCGTCGACGGTAAACGCAATCGATCCGCCGCGCTGATCGGTGGTTAAGGGGCCTGCGATAGATAAGCCGTCGATACGCTGCATCTGCTCAAGAGCATATGCGGTGAGTTCGCGCTCGTGGGCCTGGATCTCCCCCATCCCGATTTCAGTGAGGAAGTCGACTGCGGCGCCGAGCCCGACAACTTGGGAGGTCATCTGCGTTCCGGCCTCGAAACGCTGCGGGGCGGGAGCGTAGGTGGATTCCTCCATACGCACAACCTCGATCATGGAACCGCCGGTCAAAAACGGCGGCAGGTCCTGCAAGTGCTTCGAGTAAACCGCGCCAACACCGCTCGGACCGCACATCTTGTGGCCGGAAAACGCCGCGAAGTCAACGTCCAACGCCCGGAAGTTTACGGGCATGTGTGGCACCGATTGGCAGGCATCCAACACGGTCAGCGCACCGGCCGCCTTGGCACGGCGCACCATTTCCTCCACATCTGCTTGCGCACCGGTCACATTGGACTGGTGCGTAAAAGCAACAACCTTGACAGATTCATCGAGTTCGAGCGAGTCGAGGTCGATGCGCCCGTCGGCAGTCATAGAGTACCACTTCAACGTCGCACCAGTGCGACGCGCGAGCTCCTGCCACGGCACGAGGTTCGCGTGGTGCTCCAATTCCGTGACCACGATCGTGTCGCCCTCACCAACTGCCAAGTCGCCCGCGCGGCTATCACCCAACACGTATGCGACAAGGTTCAGCGCCTCGGTGGCGTTTTTGGTAAACGCGATCTCATCGTTGTCTGCACCCACAAACGCCGCAATCTTCGCGCGGGCGGACTCATAGGCGTCAGTGGCTTCCTCCGCAAGCTGATAGGAGCCGCGGTGCACTGGCGCGTTGTAGCCCAGCACAAAGTCGCGCTCCGCCTCCCACACTCGCAACGGCCGCTGGGAGGTCGCCCCGGAATCCAGGTAGACCAAGGGCTTGCCGCCGCGGACGGTGCGACCCAGGATGGGGAATTCCTTCCTGATTGCGTGAACGTCTAAAGCCATTAGATGAATTTCTCGTAGCCTTCAGCCTCAAGCTGGTCGGCAAGCTCAGCACCACCGGTGGTAACAATCTTGCCGTTTGCAAACACATGCACGAAGTCCGGCTGCACGTAGTTCAGGATGCGCTTGTAGTGCGTAATCATGAGTACGCCACCGTTGGTCTCCTCCTGGTAACGGTTGATCCCTTCGGAGACGATACGCAGCGCGTCAACGTCCAGACCGGAGTCGGTCTCGTCCATAACAGCGAACTTCGGCTTCAACATCGTCAGCTGCATAACCTCGTGGCGCTTCTTCTCGCCACCGGAGAAACCCTCATTCACGGAGCGTTCGGAGAACGACGCATCCATGTGCAGCGCGTCACGGGCAGCGTTGAGCTCACCAACCCACTCGCGCAGCTTCGGAGCCTCACCGCGCACAGCGGTCACAGCGGAGCGCATGAAGTTCGAAGAGGACACGCCCGGCACCTCCACCGGGTACTGCATGGCCAAGAACAGGCCAGCGCGTGCGCGTTCGTCAACATCCATGTCCAGGATGTTCTCGCCGTCCAAAAGCACCTCGCCCTCGGTGACCTCATAGCGCGGGTGGCCAGCAATGGTGTACGCAAGTGTGGACTTGCCGGAGCCATTTGGACCCATGATGGCGTGCGTTTCGCCGCCCTTGATGGTCAGGTTTACGCCTTTCAGAATCGGAGTGGGTTCCTGGCCTTCCTCGGTGGGAAGGACGTTGGCGTGCAGGTTCTTGATTTCCAGAGTGGACATATAAACGTTTCCTTTAGTTGTTGTTCAGCTCGAGCTCGCCGGCGACACGTGCAATCAATTCATCACGCACGGATTCCACCGGAATCTGGTTCAGGACCTCGTTGAAGAAGCCGCGGATGATCAGGCGCGTTGCTTCCTGCTCCGGGATACCGCGGGAGCGCAGGTAGAAGATCTGCTCCTCGTCAAAACGACCAACGGTAGCGGCGTGGCCTGCACCCGCAATCTGGCCGGTTTCAATCTCCAGGTTCGGGATCGCATCGGCACGAGCCCCATCGGTCAGCACCAGGTTGCGGTTGGTTTCGTAGGTGTCAGTGCCTTTGGCTTCTGCACGAATCAGGACATCGCCAACCCAGCAGGTGCGTGCCTCCGGCAGGCCGGATTCTTTATTGCCCTGCAGTGCGCCCTTGTACAGCACATTAGAGCGGCAGTTTGGCACCGAGTGGTCCACCAGCATGCGGTTTTCAATGTACTGGCCAGCATCAGCGAAGTAGACGCCCGTCAGCTCCACATCCGCGCCCGGGGCCTCAAAGGTCACGCGTGGGGTGAGGCGTACAACCTCGCCGCCGAACGCGGCAACGATGTGGCGCAGCACAGCGTCGCGCTCAACCATGATGGACTGCTGACCAATGTGGACAGCATCCAGCTGCCACTCCGTATCCACAATCGCGTTGACATGTGAGCCCTCACCGATGTGCCAGTTCACATTATCTGCGTGCGTGCCGGAACCTTCGTAGCGCACAATCACGGTCGCCTGGGAGTGGCGGCCGGTTTGCACCAGAATGGTACTGAACGTCGTCGCGTCAACGCCTGCGCCGGTGATGGTGATCTCAATCGGCGCATCCAGCACCGCATCCGCCGGTACGGAAATCAGCGTTCCGTGCTCGGCTGCGCTCCACGCCTGTGCGGCAACACGGTCTACCGGTCCGCCAGCAACACGCAGACGCCCATCGTCGTTTGCCAGCTTTTCGATGGTTACGTTCGACGGAGCGTCGATACGCAGCTGCTCCGAAACCTGCGTGGGGAACGTACCGTCGTGCAGACCGCGGATCCTGCGCAGCGAAATGAAACGCCACACCTCATCGCGTCCACCCGGAACTGGGAAATCCTCCACGTTGAAGGACTGGAACAAATCACCCTTGTTGTTGTGCGTCGTTGCGTTACCAACAGGGTCAATAACGGTTTTGGTCGAAGTCAACTTAGCCTACCGATCCTTCCATCTGCAGTTCAATCAGGCGGTTGAGCTCAAGCGCGTATTCCATCGGCAGCTCCTTCGCAATCGGCTCAACAAAGCCGCGCACGATCATCGCCATTGCCTCCTCCTCCGCAATACCGCGGGACATGAGGTAGAACAGTTGCTCTTCACTCACCTGCGACACCTTCGCCTCGTGGCCGAGCGTCACACGGTCATTACGAATGTCGTTGTACGGGTAGGTGTCCGAACGCGAAATGTCATCAACCAAAAGGGCGTCACATTCAACGTTGGACGCAGAGTGGTGCGCGTTCGCGTTGACCTGAATCAGGCCGCGGTATGCGGAACGGCCGCCACCACGCGCCACGGACTTGGACACCACCGAAGAGGACGTGTGCGGCGCCAGGTGCACCATCTTCGCGCCAGTGTCCTGGAACTGGCCTTCACCAGCAAACGCCACAGACAGCACCTCGCCGCGGGCGTGCTCACCGGTCATCCACACGGCCGGGTACTTCATGGTGACCTTGGAGCCAATGTTGCCGTCGACCCACTCCATGGTCGCGCCTTCCTCGGCGCGTGCACGCTTGGTTACCAGGTTGTACACGTTGTTCGACCAGTTCTGAATGGTGGTGTAACGGCAGCGCCCGCCCTTTTTCACAATAATCTCCACCACGGCAGAGTGCAGGGAGTCAGACTTGTAGATCGGGGCCGTGCAACCCTCGACGTAGTGCACGTACGCATCTTCATCCACAATGATCAGGGTGCGCTCGAACTGGCCCATGTTCTCCGTGTTGATACGGAAGTACGCCTGCAGCGGAATGTCTACATGCACGCCTGGCGGCACATAAATAAAGGAGCCACCGGACCAAACTGCGGTGTTCAGGGCGGAGAACTTGTTGTCACCAGCGGGAATAACGGAGCCAAAGTACTCCTTGAACAGCTCTTCGTGCTCACGAAGCGCGGTGTCGGTATCGACGAAAATGACGCCCTTTTCCTCCAGATCCTCACGGATCTGGTGGTAGACCACCTCAGACTCATACTGCGCGGCAACACCTGCAACCAGGCGCTGCTTCTCCGCCTCCGGAATGCCCAGCTTGTCGTAGGTGTTCTTAATATCCTCAGGCAGGTCTTCCCAGCTGGTCGCCTGCTTCTCCGTCGAGCGGACGTAGTACTTGATGTTGTCAAAGTCAATGCCGGACAAGTCAGCGCCCCAAGTCGGCATCGGCTTCTTTTCAAAGATCTCGAGTGCCTTCAGACGCTGGTCGAGCATCCACTCCGGCTCTTCCTTAATGCCGGAGATGTCACGCACAACCTCTCCATTCAGGCCGCGACGCGCTGAGGCGCCAGCGACGTCAGAGTCATGCCAGCCGTAGTTGTAAGCACCGATGGACTGAATGATCTCATCATCATTCATCGGCGTTTCAAGGCCGGGTGCGGGAGTCGCTTTCGTCATCGTTTCCGCTCCTTAGCTTTCATTATTTGTGTGGTAGTTCCCCGTGTTCAGCGGGATGTTTGTGGTGCAAAGCCCGTTGCCGTCCGCAATCAGAGCTAGTGGTTGCACATGGCTGCCCACCAGCTCAGAGATCGCTTCATGCTCAGCCTCGCACAGCTCAGGGTGGGCCGCAGCGACCGACTGTACTGGGCAGTGGTGCTGGCAGATCTGCACGCCTCCGGCTGCGCGGCTCGCGGTTGCCGTGTAGCCGTGTGCCTCAAAAGCCGCGACTACTTGGTCCACCACATCTTCCACGTCACCGTTGGCATCGACGCCGCCGAGGATGGTTTCAGCGCGGCGTCTTGCAAACGCACGCACCGCTTCCTCCCCGCCGAGCTGCTCGAGCGCGTCAAGCGCGTCGAGCGCCAGCACGTCGTAGCTATTGCCAAACTGGCTGCGCCCCAGCTGCGTAAGCCGGTAGTGCTTCGCTGGGCGGCCTCGCCCAACTTCGGCACCGGCTACGGCGTTTGGTTCGCAGATTTGCGCCAGTCCCTCTTCTACCAGCGCGTCGAGGTGCCTACGCACTCCGGCGGCTGAGAGACCAAGAACCTCTCCAAGTTCAGAGGCACTGACAGGCCCGCGCCCAAGCAATTGCGTCATGACTTCCCGACGTGTGTCGCCGCCAACGCTGCGGCTGCGGTCCACCATCGTTCCACCTTCCTTCGCATGTACTGTCTGGGCACTTTCCACAACACTAGTGTGTCTTAATTCATTCCGTCCCTAAGGGCATCCTACAATCGCCGTCGTGTCTCGCTCGCTGCTGCAATCCGCCCACCCTCGCTGGTTGGGCACCATTAGCAGTGGGCTTGTTGCGGTTTCCAGTTGGTCCTCTGGCGCATTGCCAGAGCCTCTGCTTATCGACGCCACGTTGATCCCCACCTCCGCCATTACCCTTTTCGGCGTAGTCCTTCTCTGCTTGGCGTGGTTGATGCTGCTGGGCCAGAAAGGGCACTCTCGCCGCAGCCTCATGGTGACGTATTTCTGGTGGGCCGCTCCCCTGCTTGTCGCAGCGCCACTGTTCTCCCGCGACGTCTACTCCTACCTTGCGCAAGGTGCTGCGGTTGCTCGCGGTCTAGACCCATACGCTGCGGGCCCACTAGCCCTCCTTGGCACACACGACCCGTTAGCGCAGGCCGTAGACAGTTTGTGGGCAACAACACCAAGCCCCTATGGGCCGGTTGCTACCGGCATTTCCGGGGTGATAGCAACGCTCAGTCAGGAGCACATGATCGCGGGAATTGCCCTACATCGAGCGGTAGCCTTCGGCGCAACCCTAGCTATCGCGTGGTCGCTGAAATCCCCACGCGCGCTGCTGTTGGGTGTGTTGAACCCCTTGGCGCTGATCCATTTTGTGGGCGGTGCACATAATGACGCGCTCATGCTTGCATTTGTGCTTGTCGGCCTGAAAATCGCGCTGCGCCACTCCTCACCTCCCAGTGCCCTTGGCGGCGCGGCACTCATCTCAGCTGGAGGATTAGTAAAGTCGGCAGGTCTGCCCGCTCTTGGCTTTGCCGGCATGGTGATGGCTCGCCGGCTCAAACGCCGCAGCATTCCAGCGCCCATCCTCGTCGCTGCAGCTGTGGAAGCCTCAGTCTTTGCCGGTACTGCGTTTGGCACCTCCGCGATGACTGGCACCGGCTTCGGCTGGATCGCCGCCCAAACTGCATCGGCGCAGACAAACAGTTGGTTGTCTATAACCTCACTTATCGGCCGCGCACTAGGGCATCAACATGCTGTACAAGCCATAGGCCTTGTGCTGGCAGGCGCGGTCATGGGTGCCGCGCTTTTCGCCACCTACCACGCACGCATCCACCCATTAGGCGGCCTTGGTTTGGCCAACCTCGGCATGGTTGCACTCTTTCCCGTTGTGCAGCCCTGGTATCCGTTGTGGGCGATAGTGGTGTTGGCGGGATGGGGGTTGCACGTGGCGTCGAGAAGCAAAAAGCTCATCGCACCATCAGTGCTGTTCTGCTTCCTGGCACTGCCGCGAGGCCAGGCACTCGAACCAACCGAAGTTGCCGCGATTTACCTGCTAACCGCAACACTGTGCGTTATTGGAGTATTTCTGATGCGGCTAGTTAGGATAGCCAATCATGGCAGAAGCGCTCGTAGTCGATTCCGTAGTTAAACGGTTCGGTGAAAAAACCGCGGTGAATAACCTAAGTTTCACCGCCACACGCGGTGAAGTCCTCGCACTCTTAGGACCAAACGGGGCAGGCAAGTCCACCACCCTGGACATGTGCGAGGGTTTTTCAAAGCCAACATCCGGCACCATCAGCGTGCTGGGGCTTAACCCGGCGACGCAACCGCAGGCAGTGCGCGAGCGCATCGGCATCATGCTCCAAGGAGGCGGCTCCTACTCCGGAACAACGGTGCGCGAAATGCTCAACCTCGCAGCCTCCTACAACGTCAACCCACACGACCCCGACTGGCTGCTTGAACTTCTTGGCCTGCAGGGAGCTGCGAAGACCACCTACCGGCGGCTTTCTGGCGGGCAGCAGCAGCGCCTCTCACTCGCCCTTGCCATTATCGGCAGGCCGGAGCTGGTGTTTCTGGACGAGCCGACTGCAGGCATGGACGCACAATCCCGGATGGCGGTGTGGGACATTATTGACGCGCTGCGTCGCGACGGCACCACGGTCATCCTCACCACCCACCTGATGGATGAGGCTGAAAGCCTTGCTGATTACGTCGTGATCGTGGACCGCGGCCAGGTCGTCGCCCAAGGCACCCCGGCCGCACTGACCAACCACCAGGACTTCCCCGTCGTCACCTTTGCCACATCGGAGAACCTGGACTTGGCCGCATTGAACGCGTCGTTGCAAGGTTTTAACCTGCAAGCTGAGCAAAGCCGCCAAATGCACTACCGCATTCTGGGCGAGGCTTGCCCGGATGTCATTGCCGCCGTCGCTGCTGAAGCGGCAAACCAGAAGGTACTCATCCGCAACCTGCGGGTTGCCCACCGCACACTAGAAGACGTCTTCTTGGACATCACCGGACGAGAGCTGAGGAGCTAACCATGGCCCACCACACCACCTTGGAAGACGGCATCTTCACACCACAGCCACAACGCGCCAGCTTTGGCAAGATGGCCGCAGCTCAGGGGCTCATCGAGTCCAAGCTCATGCTGCGCCACGGGGAGCAACTGCTACTCAACGTCATAGTGCCTGCCGGCCTGCTCATCGCCGCGGCAGTTGTGCCCATTTTTGGCGACACGGGCTTTGACAAGCTCGTCCCCATGGTCTTTGCCGTCGCCGCAACCTCCGCCGGTTTTACAGGCCAAGCCATTTCGCTGGCATTTGACCGCAGATACGGGGCGTTGAAGCGCGCCGGGGCTTCTGGCGTGCCGCCGTGGGTGATCATCGCTGGCAAGATCATCGGCGTGCTGTCCATGGTGGGGCTACAGTTAGTGATCTTGGGCACGATTGCCGCTTTCCTTGGTTGGCGCGTCGGCATCGCTGGTGCGGTTTTGGGCCTTGCCACGCTGTTAGTCGGCGTTGCGGTATTTACCTCACTCGGCTTGCTCATGGGCGGCACACTGTCGTCTGAAATGGTGCTTGCGCTGGCCAACCTGTTCTGGATCGTGTTAATGGGCGTTCTCGGCTGGGTGGCCTATTCCGGTGATCTTGCCCACGCAGGCTGGTGGAACGCCGTGCCCACGGTTGCGCTTGCCAGCGCGCTTACGCAGGCGTTGCAAGGTGGATTCAACACCCTGGCGTGGATCTCCCTTGCAGTGTGGGCGGCCATTGGTGTTACAGCTGCAGCGCGCTGGTTCCGTTTCGACGGCTAAGGTCCGATACACTTTCAACCAACGACGAAACTATCGTCCGAAAGTTTGAAAGGACCCCCTGTGACCGCGCCAGTCGCCGAACACAATAACCGCTCCCCGCTGTTAGCCGTATGGCAGAATCCAACGGTTCGCTTTCAGCGCATCCTTGCTTTGATTCTGCTGATTTGCCAGGGCGGCATTACCGTCACAGGGTCTTTGGTACGCGTCACCGGCTCCGGCTTGGGCTGTGATACGTGGCCACTGTGCCACGAAGGCTCACTTGTCCCAGTGGAAGGTGCTGCGCCCTGGATCCACCAGGCCATCGAGTTTGGTAACCGTTTGCTGGCGTTTGTGGTTGCCGCCGCTGCAGTGGCAGTACTCATTGCAGTAGTCAACGCGAAGCGTTCCAAGACGATTAAGAACCTCGCGTGGGCGTCCTTCATCGGCGTAGTACTCCAAGCTGTCATCGGCGGCATTTCCGTGCATTTGGATTTGAAGTGGTGGGCTGTGGCCATCCACTTCCTGCCGTCCATGGTGCTTGTATGGATCGCAGCGATTTTGTACATGCGCATCGCTGAGACGGACTCCGCTACCCCGACGCAGCGCTACCCCGAGCCAATTCGCTGGATGGCACTGGCCGCTGCTATCGCACTGTGCTTTGTCTTGGTTACCGGCACGATGGTCACGGGCTCTGGCCCGCACTCGGGCGACTCCGGCGTGGGTATGGAGGGCCGTCTGCAGCTTGACACCGCGATGCTGGCGTACGTTCACGCCGCGTGTATGTACATCTACTTGATCTTCACGCTGGTGGCCTTCTTCCTGCTGCGTAGGAATAAGGGCCCGAAGGATGCATATAACACGGCGATCGTGCTCATCCTGCTGATTCTGGTGCAGTGGGCTATCGGTGTTATCCAGTTCCAGTTGGGTGTTCCGCGCTGGACTATTCCTGCGCATATTGCGATGAGTTCCGCAGTCGTGGCATTTTCCGCATTCCTTTACGCACATGGGCGGCGCCGTTTGCCTACCCTTGTGTGACATGAAAGCTATTTTGGTTAGCCGCCACGGCGGCCCTGAAGTCCTCGAGTACACCGATGTAGAGGCTCCGAATCCGTCGAAGGGGCAGTTGCTTATCGACGTCACGTATGCCGGCATCAACTACATCGACACCTATTTCCGCTCCGGCACCTACCCTCAAGAGGTGCCGTACATCCCCGGCTCTGAGGGCTGTGGTCGTGTGGTGCACGACCCCTTGGGCGAAATCGCCGAGGGAACCGTTGTCGCGTGGAACCGGGGCCCTGGTTCCTACGCCGAACAGGTGGTTGTAGACCGCGGCCGCGTGGTTGCCGTGCCTGAGGGCGTCAGCGAGCCTGTTGCCGCATCAATGCTGTTGCAGGGCATGACGTCGCACTACTTGGTGGAATCCGTCTATCCAGTTACCAATGAGACGTCTTTGGTTGTCACTGCTGGCGCCGGTGGTGTGGGGCTGATGCTCACGCAAATGGCAGCGGCCAAGGGGGCCCGCGTGTTCTCAGTGGTCTCCTCCGCCGAAAAGGAAGCGTTGGCGGCTGAAGCCGGGGCCACGCAGGTCTTTCGCTACGGCGATGATTTAGCGGCTCAGATTAAGGAAGCCAATGGCGGCGAAGGCGTGGATGTTGTCTTCGATGGCGTCGGCGCGGATACGTTCGATTTCGCGTTGGAGGTGTGCCGCCCCCGCGGCATGGTTGCTTCCTTTGGCTCAGCCTCTGGCGATGTGCCGCCATTTTCTATCCAGCAGCTCAATCAGGCTGGCTCGTTATTTCTCACTCGTCCGAAGTTGGACGACTACACCGCTACTGATGATGAGTTCCGCATGCGCGCCCAAGCTGTCGCTAGGGCTGTGGAAGAGGGAACGCTGAACATCCGTATTCACCCGCCGTACCCGTTGTCTGAAGCCCGTACGGCACACGAGGATCTCCAGGCGCGCAAGACTACTGGTTCAGTGGTCTTGGAAGTCCAGCGCTAGTTACGTCCAGCGTTAGCTACGTCCAGCGTTAGCTACGTCCAGCGCTGGATACGTAGCTATAGCAGGGTGGGCAGCCCAAGCACTGCGTCAATAGACAGCGCGAGGAACAGGGCTGCCAGGTAGTTGTTGGACAGGATGAACAGCTTCATCGGCTTGACCTTGGCGCCGCCCTTGACATCCATGTGCAGCTTGGTTGCCACGATCAAGAACGCAGCACCCGAGACAACCGCAGTTGCGAGGTAGATCCAGGACGCCGCGGGGACGAGCGCGAACGACGTGATCACGGTCAGCCAGGAGTACAAGACAATCTGCCTGGTGGTCTGCTCGGCAGAAGCCACGACCGGCAGCATCGGCACGTTTGCGCGTGCATAATCGTCCTTGTATTTCATGGCCAGCGCCCAAGTGTGCGGCGGCTGCCAGAAGAAGATGATCATAAACAGCACAAAAGGCTGCCACCACTGGTCTGGGGTGCCGTCGTTGACATTGTCACGGATAACGGCCCAGCCAACCATCACCGGCATACTGCCGGCCACGCTGCCCCAGATGACATTTTGCCACGTCGTGCGCTTTAGCCACTTCGTGTAAATGAAGATGTAGAAAAAGTTCGTGAAGATGATAAACCCGGCCGCCAACCAGGAGTTGCACAAAAGCCCCAGCCACAGCACAGATGCAATGAGCAGGCTCCAGGCGAAAATGCGTGCCTTTTGTTTGGTAATGCGTGCGCGCACCAGTGGGCGCGCACGGGTGCGTCCCATCAGCTGGTCAATGTCATAGTCCGCAACCATGTTGAAGGCGCTGGCTGCTGCAGCGCCCATCCAGCCACCGAACAGTGTTCCCAAAATGAGCCACAGGTGTACCTCGCCGCGATCTGCCTGCAGCAACGCGGGGATCGCGGCGACCAGGAGTAGCTCGATGACCCTCGGCTTCGTCAACGCGAAATATGCCTTGATGGTCTCCAACTGTGCTCCTTTAAAACTCTTTGAACGCCTTTGAACGCTTTTTGAACGCTGCCCCCGGCATCATTCCTTTGGTTGATACTAGTCCCCAAAGCCGCAATGCGGAGAATCGAGCGTTCCGCCCCGCGCTTGCACCCCCACGGTAGGATTCTTTAAGACCAACTCTGCTCTGACTACAACAAGCGAGGACTTTTCAGTGACTCAGCAAACGCTGCCCCCAGAACTTCAGGCTATGACCGTTCGCAATTACCCGGAAGATTGGACGGAGACTGACACACGGGCAGTGGATACCGCCCGTATTTTGGCGGCAGACGCCGTGGAAAACTGTGGCTCCGGCCACCCCGGTACCGCGATGTCGCTGGCTCCCCTGGCGTACACGCTATTCCAGCGCGTTATGAATGTGGATCCTGCTGATAAGGATTGGGTGGGCCGCGACCGTTTTGTGTTGTCCAACGGCCACTCCTCGCTGACGCAGTACGTCCAGCTCTACCTTGGCGGATTCGGCCTTGAGATGGAAGACCTCAAGGCGTTGCGCACTTGGGGCTCCAAGACCCCGGGCCACCCGGAGTACAACCACACCGACCACGTTGAAATCACCACTGGCCCGCTTGGTCAGGGGTTGGCCTCCGCAGTTGGTATGGCCATGGCCGCCCGTCGTGAGCGCGGGCTTTTTGACCCAGAAGCGCCGGCGGGTGAGTCGCCGTTTGACCACTTCATCTACGTCGTAGCTGGAGACGGCTGCTTGCAGGAGGGTGTTACCGCCGAGGCATCCTCCCTGGCTGGTACGCAGCGTCTGGGCAACCTGATTCTGTTCTGGGACGACAACCGTATCTCTATTGAGGACGACACGCAGATCGCGTTCACTGAGGACGTCATGAAGCGCTACGAAGCCTATGGCTGGCAGACGCTTACTGTGGCCTCCGGTGAAGACGTTGCTGCTATCGAGGCGGCTGTTGCCAAGGCGAAGGCTGAAACTGCCAAACCGACGATTATTCGCGTTCAGACCGTTATCGGCTTCCCTGCCCCGACCCTGATGAACACCGGTGCGATCCACGGCGCAGCACTTGGCGCTGAGGAGATCGTGCGTGTGAAAGAAGCACTGGGTTTTGATCCGCAGGTGCGCTTCCCGGAAGAGGAGGAAGTGATTACCCACACCCGCAAGCTGCGTGAGCGTGCTGCAGCGAAGCGTGCGGCGTGGAACGAGAAGTTTGAGGCGTGGGCGAAGTCTAACTCTGAGGCCAAGGCACTCTTCGACCGTCTGTTTGCACGCGAGCTGCCGGAGGGCTGGGGCGAGGGTGATTTCGCCTTCCCAACCTATGAGCCGGATGCAAAGGGCGTAGCAACCCGCAAGGCTTCCGAGGCTGCTATCCAGGTCGCGGCAAAGGCCCTGCCGGAGCTATGGGGTGGTTCTGCCGATCTCGCTGGTTCCAACAACACGCTGATCAAGGGCGCACCGTCATTTGGCCCGGAGACTATCTCTACCGAGATGTTCACCGCTGAGCCGTACGGTCGGAACTTGCACTTCGGTATCCGTGAGCACGCGATGGGTGCTGTGCTCAACGGCATCGCCCTCCACGGCCCGACGCGTGCCTATGGCGGTACCTTCTTGATCTTCTCGGAGTACCTCTACCCCGCTATCCGCGTCGCTGCTCTGTCCGGCATTGACGGTTACTACGTGTTTACGCACGATTCCATTGGCTTGGGTGAGGACGGCCCGACGCACCAGCCGGTCGAGGTCTTGACCGCGCTGCGCGCCATCCCGGATCTTGCGGTAGTTCGCCCCGCGGATGCCAATGAGACGTCTGCCGCGTGGAAGGCTGTGCTTGAGGCGAAGGAGCAGCCGAAGGCACTTGCCCTGTCTCGCCAGAACCTGCCGGTGTTGGAAGGCACCCGCGAGAAGGCTTTTGATGGCGTTGCCCGCGGTGCCTATGTGTTGGTTGAGGCTTCCAAGGAGACCCCGGACCTGATCATCATGGCCACCGGCTCTGAGGTCCAGTACGCAGTTGAAGCCGCCAAGGTCTTTGAAGCTGAAGGCACTGCCACCCGCGTCGTGTCCGTGCCGTGCATGGATTGGTTCATCGAGCAGGATGATGCCTACATTGATGAAATCCTGCCGGCTGAGGTTAAGGCACGCGTCTCCGTCGAGGCTGGCCTTTCTATGCCGTGGTTCCGCTTCCTCGGCGAGTACGGACGTGCCGTGTCCTTGGAGCACTTTGGCGCATCTGCACCGGGTGCGGAACTGTTTGAGCGTTTCGGTTTCACCACCGACAACGTTGTCCGCGTTGCTCGTGAGACCTTAGATTGCGTGGCTCATGGCCGTTCGGTGCCTACCTCGCAGCGTGTTGGAGACACCGAGGCTGAGCCCACTCGCGGCGACGGCAAGTAATCCACCCTGCAACCTGCAGAAAGGAATAGCATGACTGCCATTGATGATCTGGCTAAGCTTGGTACTTCTACCTGGCTTGATGACCTCTCCCGTGAGCGAATTTCGACTGGGAACTTGGAGGAAATCAGGGCGTCTAAGTCCATCGTGGGTGTGACCACCAACCCGGCGATTTTTGCCAAGGCCATGTCCACGGGCAATGCCTACGATGAGCAACTTGATGAGTTGCGTAGGGCTGGTTCGCTTGTCGACGCTGCCGTGTACGCCATGAGCATCAAGGACGTCCAAGACGCCTGTGATCTGTTCTTACCCACCTATGAAGCAACCAACGGCGAAGACGGCCGGGTGTCCATCGAGGTGGATCCTCGCTTTGCTGCAGATGAGGCGCAGACTGTTGCCCAGGCGGCTGAGCTGTGGAAACAGGTAGGTCGTCCGAATGTGATGATCAAGATTCCGGCGACCGATGAGTCGCTGCCAGCAATCACTGCCTCGCTTGCGGCTGGTATTTCGGTCAACGTCACACTGATCTTTTCTGTGGAGCGTTACCGTGAAGTCATTGCCGCCTACAAGGCTGGTATCCGCCAGGCTGCGGACAATGGCCACGATGTCGCTGCTATCTATTCGGTTGCGTCTTTCTTCGTTTCTCGCATGGACACGGAGGTAGACAACCGTCTAGAAGCAATCGGCTCTCAGGAGGCGCTGGCGCTTCGTGGCAAGGCTGGTGTGGCAAATGCTCGTTTGGCCTACCAGGTCTTCCTTGATGAGTTCACGGATATGTCCGAGCTTCCGGCAGGTGCGAATAAGCAGCGCCCACTGTGGGCGTCGACGGGTGTGAAGAACCCGGATTACCCGCCAGACATGTACGTGGTTGAGCTTGCCGGACCGAACACGGTGAACACGATGCCTGAGGCGACTATCGACGCTGTGCTGCAGGCCAATAACGTCCACGGCGACACCCTCACCGGCACCGCCTCTGAAGCCCAACAAGTGTTTGACCAGCTCGAAGCAGTTGGCATTGACGTAGCCGACGTGGTGGATGTGCTGGAGCGCGAGGGCGTGGAGAAGTTCGTCGACGCGTGGCAGGAGCTGTTGGATTCAATGGAGGCAACCCTCAAGTGACACGTCCCCACCCGGGCCCGTCGGCAAACCCGCTGCGGGCCCTGGATGACACGCGCCTGCCACGTATCGCTGGTCCATCCGGCATGGTCATTTTCGGTGTGACCGGTGACTTGGCTCGTAAGAAGCTTCTGCCCGCAATCTATGACTTGGCCAGCCGTGGCCTCCTGCCGGCTGGCTTTACATTGATTGGCTTCGGCCGTAGGCAATGGTCCAAGCAGGATTTCGCAGACTATGTGCGTGATGCCGTAACGGCATCGGCGCGAACCGAGTTCAACGAAAACGTGTGGTCCCGCCTTGCTGAGGGCTTGCAGTTTGTCAGCGGCGCGTTTGATGATGATGCAGCTTTTGACACCCTCGCCACATTGCTGGAGCAGATGGATGAGGTGCGCGGCACCGGCGGCAATTGGGCGTTTTACCTCTCAGTGCCGCCTGAGCACTTCGCAAACGTCATCCATCAGTTGGACCGCAGTGGTATGGCTGACCAGCGGACCGCGCAGGGCGGCAACCGTTGGCGTCGCGTGATTATTGAAAAACCGTTCGGGCACGATAAGGCCTCGGCGGTGGAGCTGAACGCGGTGGTCAATTCCATCTTCCCGGAGAACTCGGTATTCCGCATTGACCACTACCTGGGCAAAGAGACCGTCCAGAATATTTTGGCGTTGCGCTTTTCCAACGAGATGTTTGAGCCGGTGTGGAACTCCCACTACATCGACCACGTCCAAATCACGATGGCCGAGGACATCGGCCTTGGCGGCCGCGCGGGCTACTACGACGGTATTGGGGCCGCCCGCGACGTGATCCAAAATCACCTTATCCAGTTGTTGGCGTTGGTGGCTATGGAGGAGCCGACGTCGTTTTCACCGAGGCGTCTTAAAGCAGAAAAGCTCAAGGTGCTGCGCGCAACCACCGCCGTCGAGCCGTTCGACCAGACGACCGCACGCGGCCAGTACACCGCTGGCTGGCAAGGCTCGGAGTACGCAGTGGGCCTGCGTGAGGAGGAAGGATTCGACCCTGAATCCACCACGGAAACGTTTGCGGCCTGCACTCTGCAAATCAACTCTCGACGCTGGGCGGGTGTGCCGTTTTACCTACGCACCGGCAAACGCTTGGGTCGGCGCGTGACTGAAATTGCGTTGGTGTTTAAACGCCCGCCGTACCAGCCATTCACTGAGGGCCAGACCAACCTGCTGACCAATAACGCCGTAATCATCCGCGTGCAGCCGGATGAGGGCGTGCTTATGCGCTTCGGATCAAAGGTGCCGGGTTCCTCATTCGAGGTCCGCGACGTCAACATGGACTTCTCCTACGACGAAGCATTCACCGAGCAGTCACCGGAGGCCTACGAGCGTCTGATCCTTGATGCCCTGTTGGATGAGTCCAGCCTCTTCCCCACCAACGACGAGGTTGAGCGCAGCTGGGAAATCCTCGACCCAGTGTTGGAGTACTGGGCTCAGGCTGGGAAACCAGACGAGTACGCTGCGGGCACGTGGGGGCCACAGTCCGCGCACCGCATGTTAGAGCAAGACGGCCGTGAGTGGAGGCGACCCTAAATGATTCTGAACCTCCCGGAAACGACCACAAGCCAGATCGCCGCCACGTTGGCTGAGGCTCGCGAGAAGGCTTCTGTGGCTAACGGCCGCGTGCTGACGTTGCTGGTTGCTGCCCATGGTAACGACAACGTCGACGTCATCTTGGAGACCGTCCGCAACGCCACGCGCAAAAACCCCGCGCGCGTGCTGGTGTGCCTAGTTGGCAACCCGAAGGCGCAGCCCTCCATAGACGCGCTGCTTCTTATCGGTGCGGATGCTGGGGCTTCCGAGATCATTGTGATGGAGCTCAATGGCGAGCTCACCGAGCACCTTGACGCCGTAGTAACCCCCCTACTGCTGCCAGATACCCCGATCGTTGCTTGGTGGCCAACTTTTTCGCCAGACTTTCCTGCCAAGGACCAGATTGGAACGTTGGCCCAGCGGCGCATCACTACGTACAGCGCGGCAACGGCTGCGGCTGAAGGATATACCCCGGGTGATAGTGACATGATGTGGTCGCGCATCACTGCCTGGCGCGCTGTGGTGGCTTCAGCTATGGATCGTTGCGTTGAGCGGGAGATTTCTTCAGTGGAGATCTCTGGAGTGGCCGATGATCCAAGTGTGGATGTTGCCGCTGGCTGGCTGGCTTCAGCGCTTAAAGTACCGGTGTCGCGCTCCACTGCGCCCACGAATACGGATGCTGTCCCCATTGCAAAGTTGACCTTGCGAGCTAGCGAGGGCGACATCACCGTAGAGACTATCGATGGCAACACGGTCGCGGTTTCCGTCCCCAACCACCCCACGATGTTTGCGGCCATGTCAGCGCGTACGGACGCCGAGTGCCTCGCCGAGGAGCTTCGACACCTGGGTCCGGACGCCACGTATGGCCGCGCGTTACAAGGAGTGAAAACCCATGCAGATTCATAAGTTCCCAGAGCTTTCATTGCTTATCGACGCCACGTCGTCCCACCTCACTACCCTCATCCAAACCCTGCAAACGGATGGCGGCGAAGCCCGAATCGTGCTCACCGGCGGCACCGCCGGCATTGCGTTGCTGAAGCGCGTGGCTGAGCTTGCCGCCGCCGACGCTGCAATCGATTGGTCTCGCGTGCACGTTTTCTTCGGCGATGAGCGAAACGTCCCCGTCAGCCACCCGGATTCCAATGAGGGGCAGGCTCGCGATGCCCTTCTTTCTCATATAGCTATCCCGGAGGACAATATCCACGGTTACGGCCTGGACGGCGGTGACATGACCGATGCCGTTGACGCTTACGCACGTACGGTGGCAACGTTCGCTCCGGATGGTTTTGACCTGCACCTTTTGGGCATGGGTGGCGAAGGCCACATCAACTCGCTGTTTCCGCACACCGATGCCGTACGTGAGGAGAGCGCAACTGTCGTTGCAGTGACCGATTCGCCGAAACCGCCGGCGGAGCGTGCGTCGTTGACGTTGCCTGCAGTGCGTGCTGCGGACCGTGTGTGGCTGCTTGTTTCCGGGGCGGAGAAGGCGGAGGCTACGGCTGCTCTTGTAGCTGGCGCGGACCCGCTTGATTGGCCGTGTGCCGGTGCGCGCGGTGTGAAGGAAACCGTCCTGTACGTAACCGACGACGCCGCAAGCCAACTGCCCTAGTTTTTGCTTCGCTGGATGTATCCGGCAAAGCGAAACTCCCCGCCACCTAAAACGGTGCGCGGGGAGTTTCGTTTACAGCGGTAGCTGCTTTACGGCAGTGCCGGCGTAGCAAACGCGTGAATCAGGTTCAGACCAATAATGCACGCGATCCAAATGAGCGCCAGGATCACGGTCACGCGATCCAGGTTTTTCTCCACCGTGGTGGAGCCAGACAGGTTAGCCTGTACGCCGCCACCGAAAAGGCTGGACAGGCCGCCACCCTTGCCCTTGTGCAGGAGTACGAAGACCGTCATCAAAATGGATGAGACGACCAGCACAATCTCCAGCGTGAGCGTCATGCGCAAAACCCTCCTCGGGTAGACAACCTTTTAACCTCTGCAGATCCTACACCACTGTCAGCCTTGTCTAGGAACCAGACACGGCTTGTGCTGCAGCAGCTGCCAGTCGTGCGAAATCCTGACCATCCAGCGACGCGCCGCCGACCAAGCCACCGTCAACATCGGCCTCACCAATGATCTCTGCCACGGTGTCCGCCTTGACGGAACCGCCGTAGAGGATGCGGATGGCGTCGGCTGTGGCGTCGTCAGAAAGCTCGCGAACCAGCCCACGGATGGCGTGGCATACTTCCTGTGCGTCTGCGGCAGATGCCACCTTGCCGGTGCCAATCGCCCACACCGGCTCGTAGGCAATCACAACCTTGGACAGGTCCAGGCCTTTGAGCGATTCGCGGGTCTGCTCCACAACGTAAGAAACGTGCTCGCCGGCCTCTCGGACCTCGAGCGGCTCACCGACGCACACAATGGGCGTCATACCGTGAGCAATCGCCTTTGCGGCTTTTGCCGCGACCAGCTCATTGGATTCGTCGTGGTACTCACGACGCTCCGAGTGACCAACAACCACCCACGTGCAGCCGAGCTTCTCCAGCATGCTTGCAGAGATCTCACCCGTGTAGGCACCGTTGTCGTGCTCGGACACATCCTGGGCGCCGTAGGTGATGGACAGCTTGTCGCCCTCCACCAGGGTCTGCACTGAACGCAGATCCGTAAAGGGCACCATCAGGGCAACATCGACGTACTCGTAGCCGTCCTTAGGAAACGCGAAAGCAAGTTTCTGCGCGCTCTGGATCGCCTCCAAGTGGTCGTGGTTCATCTTCCAGTTACCAGCAATCAGCGGGGTGCGTGCCATAACTTCTACTCTCCTTACTTCGAAAGAACGGATACGCCGGGCAGTTCCTTGCCCTCGATGAGCTCCAGCGATGCGCCACCGCCGGTGGAGATGTGGCTAAAGCCGTCCTCATCCAAGCCCAGCAGGCGTACGGATGCTGCGGAGTCACCACCACCGACCACCGTGAAGGAGCCGTTGTCTTGAGTGGCTGCGATCATGGCGTCAGCGACAGCCTTCGTACCGTCTGCGAAATTCGGGAACTCGAAGACACCCATCGGGCCGTTCCAGAACACCGTCTTGGAGTCCTTAATGGCGTCTGCGTAGTTCTTGGCGGTCTCCGGGCCGATGTCCAAGCCCATCCAGCCTTCGGGGATCTCGTCTAGGCCGACGATCTTCTTCTCCGCGTCCTTGGCAAACTCCGGCGCAGCTGCAACGTCCACAGGCAGCAGCAACTTGTCGCCGTACTTAGCCATGAGCTCCTTGCAGGTGTCAATCATGTCTTCCTGCAGCAAGGACTTCTGCACGTTATGACCCTGGGCTGCGAGGAAGGTGTAGCACATGCCGCCACCGATGATGACCTTGTCGGCCTTTGAAGCCAGCGCCTCGATCACGCCGAGCTTGTCGGAGACCTTGGAGCCACCGAGCACCACCACATACGGATGCTCAGGAGCGTCCTTGACCTTGGACAGCGTTTCCACTTCCTTCTCCACCAGGAAGCCTGCGTAGGCCGGCAACTTCTTCGCCACGTCGTACACAGAGGTCTGTGCGCGGTGGACAACGCCGAAGCCGTCGGAGACAAACGCACCGTCATCGGCAGCCAGTGCAGCCAGCTCCTCGGCGAACTCCGCACGCTCAGCCTCATCCTTTGAGGTCTCACGCGGATCAAAGCGCACGTTTTCCACCAGCATGATCTCGCCTTCAGTCAGACCGTTGGCGCGCTCGTGTGCGTCCTCACCACTGACATCACCGGCCAGCGCGACGAACTGGCCCAGACGCTCAGACAGCGCCTCTGCCACAGGTGCCAGCGAGAACTTCGGGTTGACCTCGCCCTTCGGGCGGCCCAGGTGCGCCATGACAATCACCTTTGCGCCGCCATCGAGCAGCGCCTTCAGTGTTGGCAGTGATGCGTCAATGCGGCCCGGGTCAGTAATGTTGCCGTTATCGTCCAACGGAACGTTGAAGTCGGAGCGGACGAGGACGTGGCGGCCGTCCACGCCTTCGTCGATAAGCTGCTGCAGTGTCTTCGTAGCCATGAAGGTTTCTCCTTGAAAGAAAGGGCCCGCAAAGTGCGCTGTTGCACTTCACCGGGCCCAAAACAACGGGGTGTTAGAGGTTGTCAGCGACCAGCTTGGTCATACGCACGTACTGGGCGGTGTAGGACCACTCGTTGTCGTACCAAGAGATGATCTTGACCAGGTTGCCGTCAATCACACGGGTCATACCAGCGTCAAAGATTGCACCGTGGGAGTTGCCAATGATGTCCGAAGACACGATCGGATCCTCGGTGTACTCCAGTGCCTTGCCAAAGGTCTCGTCCTTGACAGCTTCCTTCACCGCAGCGTTGACCTCTTCGACGGTGACGTCCTTGTTCAGCTCAACCGTCAGGTCAGTTGCGGAACCGGTGATGGTGGGCACGCGCATAGCAAAGCCATCCAGCTTGCCCTCCAGGCTCGGCAGCACGAGCGCCACGGCGCGAGCAGCACCAGTGGTGGTCGGCACAATGTTCTGCGCCGCTGCACGTGCACGACGCAGGTCCCTGTGCGGAGCGTCCTGAATGCGCTGGTCGCCGGTGTAGGCGTGGATGGTGGTCATCAGACCAGACTTAATGCCGAAGGCCTCGTCGAGGACCTTTGCCACCGGAGCAAGCGAGTTGGTGGTGCAAGACGCTGCGGAGATGATGTTCTGCTCACCTGTGTAGTCCTGGTGGTTCACGCCCCATACGTAGGTGCCGTCAACGTTCTTACCCGGAGCGGAGATGATGACCTTCTTGGCACCAGCGTCCAGGTGAGCCTTCGCATCATTGCCGTCGGTGAAACGGCCGGTGCAGTCAAGCACAATGTCCACGTTTGCCTCGCCCCAGCCAAGGTTTGCCGGGTCCTTCTCAGCAGTGACCTCGATGCGGCGGCCATCTACCGTGATGGATTCATCATCATGAGTGACGTCGTGGCCGAGCTGCCCATACGCAGTATCGTACTTCAGCAGGTGTGCAAGCGTCTTGTTATCGGTCAGGTCGTTGATCTTCACAACTTCCAACTCACCCTGGTACTCCTCCAAGATGATGCGGAACGCGGAACGGCCAATGCGGCCAAAACCATTAATTCCGATACGGGTGGTCATGCGTATTCTCACTCCTCAATGTTGAGATGTATTACCGCAAACCAGTGTAGTCAGCTAGCCCAATAGTTGCAGAAGAAAAAAGGAATTAGTACCACCTATTTGGAGGAGGCTTCACTGGCATCCTTCGCAGCCTTCGCAGCCTTCGCCGTCAGCACCGCGGCCTGGGTATCAGGGATTCCCAATTCTTCAGCGCGCTTATCCGCCAGCGACAACAAGCGCCGAATTCTGCCCGCGACAGCATCCTTAGTCATCTGCGGATCGGCTAAACGACCAAGCTCTTCCAAAGAGGCAACGCGGTGCTCGACGCGCAAGAAGCCGGCTTCGGCGAGGTGCTCCGGCACATCGTCTCCAAGAATCTCCAGTGCACGCTCAACGCGCAGCGCGGCAGTGGCAGCTGCCTGCGCAGAGCGGCGTGTGTTTGCGTCATCAAAGGTGGCGAGGCGCTGGCCTTCATGGGCGTTTGTCTGTTTGGCTTGGCGTTTTTCATCCCATTCGATGCGCGTGCGCGGGGCACCCATGCGGCTCAGCAGGATGCCAATGGTTTCGCCGTCGCGAATGTAGACGCGCTCCACTCCCCTTGTCTCACGCGTTTTCGCCGCCACACTCAGCCGACGCGCAAGGCCGACGAGTGCAAGCGCGGCCTCCTGACCTGGACATGCAACGTCCAAGGCACCAGTGCGGCCCGGTTCGCTCAGCGACCCGCGTGCGAGAAACGCCCCACGCCACGCTGCTTCCACACACGTAATCGGCCCGGAAATAACTTGGCGCGGCATCCCAACAACGACATGCCCTGAGGGAGTCACCAGCTTCAGTCGGCGAATCACGTCATGTGCGCCATCAGTCACAGTGAGCTGGTAGCGGGTTTCCCGGCTCACCGTGCCTGGCTCAATGGTGACGATTTCGCACGCCGCGTTACACAGCTCTTCCAAGAACGAGGCGAGGCGCTGCGCCACCGCACGCTCGCCAAAGTCACAGGTGATAACAATGCCCCGCGGAGTGGATGAAAACTCACCGGCGAAGCGGATCATTGCTGTCGCCTCTGCTGCCCGAGCCTCAGCCGTTGTCCGGTGTACTCCCAGCAGCTCGTCTTTCACCTTTGCGGTCAGCGCCACCTGTTTATATCCTTCCCAAGCCAAAAACAGACACTAATTCTAGCGCGCGTCCAATAGCTTCAGCAGGGCGGTAGCCAGCTTCTGAGGATCATGCCGATCGGACAGTGCCCCAGTGTTATCAAGCTCACGCACGTCGCAGAAGCGTACTTCAGCATCCACCTTGGCTGCGGCACGCCGCAGGTACTCTCGCTCGCCCTCGCTCATGCTTATCGACGAATCTGCGAGGAAATAATCCACGTGCAAATTCGGCGCGTGCTGCGCGAACACATGCAGGTGGCGCTCAGCCGAGAAGCCGTGAGTTTCCCCCGCTTCCGGCGAGAGGTTTAGGACAACCGCCACCGTCGCTTCTGTAGTGTTGAGCGCCTCCACAATATCCGGCACCAACAAATGCGGAATGACGGAAGAGAACCATGAGCCGGGGCCGATGGTAACCACGTCGGCGTCCTTAATCGCCTGCAATGCCTCGGGTGACGCCGCAGGGTGGTCTGGGAGGACGCGCACTCGCCGCACCGCACCTGGCGTCGTGGCAACAGCTACCTGGCCGCGTACGGAGCGAAGCACCCGCGGATCATCATCAAGTCCGGCAACATCTGCTTCAATCTCCAGCGGGGTCGGGCACACAGGAATGACTCTGCCGACAGATCCAGTCCACTCAGCCACCACGTCAAGTGCCTGCTGCATGCTGCCGAACTTCTCAGCAAGGCCAGCCAAAATGAGGTTGCCCACGGCATGTCCGGCCATCGCACCGTGTCCCCCGAAGCGGTGCTGCAGCGCCTCGCGCCACACCTCACCGCCTTGTGAATCTTCCGTCAACGCGGCGAGTGCCATCCTGAGATCCCCCGGCGGAACGATGCTCATCTCGCGGCGCAAGCGCCCAGATGAGCCGCCATCATCAGCCACCGTGACTACAGCGTTGATGAATGAAGCACCTGCACGACGGGCGGCGCGCAACGTTTGGTAAAGCCCGTGGCCACCCCCAAGGCAGGTAAACACGAGTGATGATGCGTCAGATACGGTCACGAAAACAGCCTTTCTTCGTTAAATTTTGGCGTGCTCGTGCCTAATGGCGTTCCAGATCGCGGTGGATCACACTGACGTCCACGTTGCCCTGCTGCCGCAGGCGTTTCCCAATGGCCTCAGCCACTGCAACGGAACGGTGGTGGCCGCCTGTGCAGCCCACTCCGACGGTGATGAAGTCCTTGCCCTCGTGACGGTAGCCTGCAAGCGTGCTGGTCAACAGTGAAACAAAGCTATCTACGTACTCCGTGGCACCCTCCTGCGACAGCACATAATCGGCCACGGGTTTATCCACTCCGCGATATTCGCGTAGCTCCTCAATCCAGTACGGGTTGGGCAAAAAGCGCACATCCACCACAATGTCCGCATCGCGCGGGGAGCCGTGCTTAAAACCAAAGGACTCCAAGGTGACATGCTGACGGTCTGCCGGCAACTCCCCGACGGAGGCCTCCACCGCGCGGCGAAGATCATGCACCGACAGGTTAGACGTATCAATGATCACGTCCGCGTGATTGCGCATCTCATCAAGCATCTCGCGCTCGCGCTCAATACCTGTGGACAGCGTGTCGTTGCCCTGCAACGGGTGCGTGCGGCGCACCGAATCAAAACGGCGAATCAGCACGTCATCGCGCGCCTCTAGGAACAGGACGAATGGGACGTGACCGCGTTCCTTCAACGCGTCCACGGTCTCAACCATCGACCCGTTGAAGTCATCCGCACGTACATCAGTAACCACCGCGAGACGCTCCACGGGAGAATCCTCAGCCGCTGCTAGATCTACAAGCTCCAAAATCAGCTGCGGTGGCAAGTTCTGGGAGACAAAGAAACCTTTGTCTTCAAACACCTTTGCTGCAGTGGACAGGCCACCACCTGAGAGGCCCGTGATGATCACCGGTCGGATATGTTTGCGCATGAGCCCCATCCTAACCGCTGCGGTGAGTAAGCATGACTTACTTTTGCAGGTGCTGGAAAATCACGTCGGCAAGCTTCGGCCCGATGCCTTTGACCTCTTGGATATCCTCCAGCGAGGCTTCCTTCAGCTTCTTTACTGAACCGAAGTGCTTCACCAGATCCGTGCGGCGTGTCGGCCCAAGGCCCTGGATATCGTCCAGCACAGATGCTCGCATCCGTTTGGAGCGTTGCTGGCGGTGGTACGTGATGGCAAAGCGGTGTGCCTCGTCTCGAATCTGCTGGAGCAGGTACATGCCTTCGGAGTTACGCGGCAAAATCAGAGGCTCATCGTCGTCGGGCACCCACACCTCTTCAAGGCGCTTGGCTAGGCCGATCAGCTGGACGTCTACAATCCCCAGCTCATCAAAGACAGCTTGGGCGGCGTTCACCTGGGGCTTGCCGCCATCCACGATGAACAGCTGTGGCGGGTAGGCAAACCGCTTCGCCGCGCCCGCGGTCTCATCGGCCTCGTCTGCAAACTCCTGGGCTTCTTGCACCTCATCCGGATTTGCCAGCTTGTCCTCGTTGTAGCGCTTAAAGCGGCGGCGCGTGACCTCGGCGATGGAACCTACATCATCTGAACGTCCGTCACCTGCTGCTTCCTTGATGCGGTAGCGGCGGTAGTCGTTCTTCTTTGGCAGCCCATCTTCGAACACGACGAGCGACGCCACCACGTCCGTGCCCTGAATATGCGAAATATCCGTGCACTCAATGCGCAGTGGGGCTTCGTCCATCATCAGTGCGTCCTGAATGTCCTGCAGTGCCTGGCTGCGCGCGGTCAGATCACCAACACGCTTCAGTTTGTGCTGGTGCAGCGCCTCTGCGGCGTTTTTGTGCACCGTTTCCATAAGCGCGCGTTTGTCACCGCGCTGCGGCACGCGCACCTCAACAGGTCCGCCACGCAGTTGTGCCAGCAACGTTTCTACGTCGGAGGTCTCCTCTGGCAACACCTCCACCAAAATCTCACGAGGCACTGGAATTGGCGCCTTGACGGCGGCACGTGACTCCTGGTCAACGCCACGGCGACGAACCTTTTGTTCCTCAATGCGCTGATCTTCCTCGGCCTCCTGCCGACAACGTTCAACGGCATCCGAGTAGTACTGCACGAGGAAGTTCTGCATCAACGTCGGCAGCGCGGGGTCTTGCGCACCTTCCTCAAGGCGTTCCATCGATCCCGGTTCATCCCCAGTTTTCTCCACAACCCAGCCGCGCTGGGAGCGGATGCGGCCGTCGCGAACGGTGAAAATCTGGACTGCCGCCTCCAGCTCATCGGTGGCAAAGGCGATGATGTCTGCGTCGATGTCTTGGGACAGCACCACGGTCTGTCGTTCCATGACTTTGTTGACGGCCCCGAGATCGTCGCGAAGCCGGGCAGCTTTTTCAAACTCAAGGTTCTCGGCAGCCGTGTGCATCTGTTCAGTGATGCCGCGAACCAGCGCGTCCGTACGCCCGGACATAAAGCCCATGAAGCCTGCGACAATCTCGTCGTATTCTGCTTCGCTGACGCGTCCGACACATGGTGCTGCGCATTTGTCGATGTAGCCCAACAAGCAGGGCCGCCCAAGCGACTCGTGCCGGTTAAACACACCGTTCGAGCAGGTGCGGATAGGAAACACACGGGTGAGCAGGTCTAAGGTTTCGCGCACCGCCCACGCATGGGAGTAGGGGCCAAAGTAGCGGACACCTTTGCGCTTGGGACCACGGTAGAAGAACGCACGGGGGTAGCGTTCCTTCACGCTGACGGCAAGCATGGGATACGTCTTGTCGTCGCGGTACATGACGTTAAACCACGGGTCAAAGCGCTTGATCCACGTGTATTCCAACGCCAGCGCCTCTACCTCAGAGGCAACCACCGTCCACTCCACACTGGCTGCTGTAAACACCATCTGGCGCGTGCGCGGGTGGAGTGTGTTCGGCGGCTGGAAGTAATTGTTCAGACGCGCACGCAGGCTTTTAGCCTTGCCTACGTAGATCACGCGGCCCGAAGCGTCACGGAATTTGTACACGCCCGGCTCCGTAGGAATCGCCCCCGGCGCCGGACGGTAATCCTTTGGGTTTGCCACCGCTACCCGTTAATCCTTTGGCATGTACTTGGCTTCCAGCTCGCGGAAACCATCCACCGCAGCCAGCGCACGTTCCTTGTCGCCAGCCTGAATTGCCCACAGGGGAACGTATTCAAAATCCGGCAGCTCAAGGCGTGCCATGCGCTTGCCTTTAGGAAAACTCAATCCGTACACCAATGCCCATGGGTAAAAGCGGGTGCCCACAATGTTGATCACCTGCACGCCATCTTCATTGGCGCGAACGCGCGGACGGTTCAGGGCGATCCAAGACATCACCGAGATCACCAAACCGACACCCACAAACGCGAATTTGTCCAGCCAGGTGAGCGTCACACCGGTGAACTGCACATCCACAACGGCCGCCATGAAGATGTGCACTGCCATCACAATCAGGATCCAGATCACGGCCACGCGTTTTAAGTACGGGGACTTCGTCTCAAATTCCCACGGCTTGGTACTGGTGACAGCGTTTGGGTCCAGTGCTGTGAGGTAGGCCAGTTCTTTTTCGTCTAATCCCCGGGTATTCACGCGCTTGATCCTATCCTTTCAGCGGCAAGGAGCGAACCTTGCGCAGCTCAACGGCCGCGCTAAGCGCCGCCTGCACTGCAGCTGCGCCCTTGTCTTCCTTGGCGTCTTCCCCGCCGGCACGCTCGTACGCCTGGTCTTCTTCCTCGACGGTAAGCACGCCGTTACCAATCGGCGTTTCCTCATCCAGCGCGATGCGGGTCAGGCCTTCGGTGACGGAGTCGCACACGTACTGGAAGTGCGCGGTTTCGCCGCGGATAACGCAGCCGAGGGCCACCACCGCGTCATAACGCTTGGCGCACGCCTGCACGACAACTGGCAGCTCAAGGGCACCGTCCACCAAGTACAGGTCTGTTTTCACTCCGCGTTCGCGCGCAGTGTCTAGCGCGCGTTCGGTCATCTGCTCGACCACGCGTGCGTTCCATCGCGTCGCCACAACGGCCAGGGTCAACCCCTCAGCGCGTAACTGGTACGCCTCGGGGGCTCCGGTTACAGCCATCTTCGTGCTCCTTTTTGCCTTTCAGCTTGCTTTCTCGCTTAGCTTATCGACGCCACGTGTACACCACGCGCACGCCACCGACCCTAGTTGGCGCCACCTGGGTGCTGGGCCAACCACTCGCCTACGGCCTGCAAATCGTGCCCCATGCGGTCGCGTTTGGTGCGCAGGTAGGCGATGTTGTCGTGCGAAGGGACTACCTCAATGCTGGCCCTACCGCGCACTTCAGGCCCGTAGCCGCTGAGTGCTGCGACCTTGTCCGGGTTGTTTGACAGCACTGTCAGCGAGGCCACGCCAAGGTCTGCCAGGATGTGACCGGCAACCGAGTACTCGCGCGCGTCCACAGGCAACCCCTGCTCCAAGTTCGCATCAACAGTGTCAAGCCCCTGGTCCTGCAGGTGGTAGGCGTTCAGTTTGGCGGAAAGCCCGATGCCACGGCCCTCGTGTCCGCGAACGTAGACCACCACACCGCGCCCAGCTTCCTGAACGCGGCGCATGGACTCGTGGAGTTGCGGGCCACAGTCACAACGCTTCGAGGCAAACACATCACCGGTCAGGCACTCCGAATGCACGCGCACCAAGACCGGCTCCCCATCTGCCCCGGACACGTCTCCCACAACTAACGCTACGTGCTCAATCCCGTCCACATCGCTGCGGTAACCGTAGGCACGGAACTCGCCGAACTCCGTAGGCAAGCGAGTTTCGGCGGTGCGGGTGATAAGGGGTTGCGTGCGGCGTCGAAAAGCAATCAACTGCTCAATCGAAATCATGACCAGGCCGTGAGTATCAGCGAAACGCCGCAGCTCATCCGCACGCGCCATCTCAGTCGGCTCATCCTCGGAAACGATCTCGCACAACGCCCCCACGGGCGAAAGGCCTGCCAGGCGGGCAAGGTCCACCGCCGCCTCCGTGTGGCCGTCACGTGCAAGCACGCCATGCTTACGCGCACGCAACGGCACTACGTGACCGGGGCGAGTGAAATCTTGGGGCCCGAACGACGCATCGGCCAACCGGGTGATCGTCTCCGCACGCGACCGGGCAGAAATACCCGTAGTGCCAGTAGCGGCATCCACAGTCACGGCGTACGCGGTCTGACGTGCATCCTCATTCTGCGCAACCATCGGCGGCAAATCGAGCTCACGTGCACGCTCATCCTCCATGGCCACACAAATGTAGCCGGAGGAATAACGCACCATAAACGCAACAAGCTCGGGAGTTGCACGCTCGGCGGCGAAGATGAGGTCTCCCTCGTTCTCACGGTCCTCATCATCTACAACCACCACAGCCTCACCGCGGGCAATCGCAGCAATGGCATCCTCGACACTATCCAACCTGACGGGCGCATTCATACTGGCCAACCTTAGTTCCGCACCATTTTCTCAACGTACTTGGCCACGATGTCAACTTCTAGGTTGACCGTTTCGCCTAGCTCTAGCTCCCCGGCTGTGGTCTCGCGCAGCGTGGTTGGGATGAGACTGACCTCGAACCACTCAGCGCCAACAGCGGAAACAGTCAGCGATGTACCGTTGACCGCAATGGAGCCTTTCTCCACCACATAGTGTGCCAATGCCTCCGGCAGCCCGAAACGGAACACCTCCCAGTGCTCAGAGGGTGTGCGGCTGATCAGCTGCGTTGTACCGTCTACATGTCCCTGCACAATGTGGCCACCCAAACGCTGGGTAGCCAAAAGCGCACGCTCCAGGTTTACAACCGAACCCTCCTGGTAGCTGCCAATGCGGGAACGTTCAAGGCTCTCACGCATCACGTCTGCGCTAAACGTGGCCTCTACCAGGTCCACGACCGTCAGACACACCCCGTCCACAGCGATCGAGTCGCCTGGGCGCGCGTCAGCGGTCACTAGCGGGGCGTGGATGTGAATCCGCACCGCATCTTCAAGCTGCTCAAGCTTGTCGACACGACCGCGCTCCTCCACCAAACCCGTAAACATTCGATCTACGCCTGCCTTTTCATCTCAAAAATTACGTCTTTGCCTAACAACATGGTGCGAACCGGGGCAAAGCGGCGGGCATCCGCCAGCGTTTCCGCAACCGGACCTGCCAACACTCCCCGGCCGGCACCAAGAAACATCGGCGCAATGTAGGCTTGCACCGTGTCCACTAAGTCGGCTGCAAGGAAGCTGTGGGCTAGGCTGGCCCCACCTTCTAGCAACACGTCGCGCGCGCCGCTATTCCACAGCGCCTGCAGGGCTTCCTGCGGGGTGGCATAGCACTCGTAATCTCCCTGGATCTCGCCGGCGGCCGCCCGCGAACCAACCACCACGCGGCGTGGCTGATGGTCATAGAGCGTGCCATCGGGCGTGCGGGCGGTCAGCTTCGGCTGATCTGCAAGCGCCGTGCCGCTGCCCACGATGATCGCATCCCGCGTCGCTCGGTCTTCGTGCGCAAACTCACGAGCTTCCTGAGCGGTGATCCACTGGCTCGTGCCGTCTGCGGCAGCGGTAAATCCGTCCGCGGTGGCTGCATACTTCCACGTCACTGCTGGCCTGCCCAGGCGCGTGGCCGTCAGCCATGGCTCAAGTGCCTCAACCGGAGTCGGCATGTGGGAAACGCTCACGCCGTGCTCACGCAAGAACTGCGCACCGCCTGCGGCAATCGGGTTCGGGTCCGCCACGAGGTAGACCACCTCAGCAATGCCCGCGTCAACCAGCGCCTGTGCACACGGGCCGGTACGTCCTGTGTGGTTGCACGGCTCTAAGGTCACAATCGCCGTTGCGCCGCGTGCCCGTTCGCCTGCTTTACGCAGCGCAACCGCCTCCGCATGTGCGCCGCCTGCGGGTTGCGTGGCGCCGTGGGCGATGGCGTTGCCGGAGGCGTCGATAAGCATGCAGCCCACCGGAGGATTGGGCGAGGTAGTGCCGCGGACGGACTCACCAGCCTGGATTGCCGCGATGATACCTTCCGTCAGTCGCTCAGGATTCACGAGCCTCACGTGCAAGCTCACGCAAACGCCTCACAGCCTCCGCCGGGTTCTCCGCACCAAAAACCGCGCTACCAGCCACAAACGCATCCACACCGGCAGCAGCGGCTTGGGCGATGGTCTCGCCGGAAATACCGCCGTCAATACCAATGATGGTGTCCAGCCCCTGCTGCGCGATGGCGTCACGCAACGTCATCACCTTCGTCAGCACCTCTGGCATGAACTTTTGCCCGCCAAAACCGGGCTCCACGCTCATCACCATGACTTCATCGAAGTGCTCAAGGCTATCCAGGTACGGCTCAACCGGAGTGCCCGGCTTAATGGCAAAACCAGACTGCACGCCGAGCTCCTTGCACAGACGTGCAGCTGCAACGTGGTCATCCACAGCCTCAACGTGGAACACCATCCGGTCGCCACCAGCCGCAGCATAGGTTTCAAACCAACGCTCCGGTTGCTCGATCATCAGGTGCATATCCAAAAACTGCGCCGTCACACCATTGACGGCCTTGGTCACGTCTGGGCCGAACGAAAGGTTAGGAACAAAGTGGCCGTCCATGATGTCAACGTGGATCAGGTCGGCGTTGGCCACCTTCCGTACGTCTTCACCAAGCGCCGCATAGTCTGCCGCCAGAATTGACGGTGCAATGTAAATCATGGTTCTAGGGTAGCTTGCGCAACACCGCGAAAAACATGGCATCGGTGCCGTGTCGGTGCGGCCACATCTGCACGCTCGGGCCCTCGCCGACATTGTCCATGGCGTACGGGCGAGCATCGAGCTCCTCCACTTTGCCAAGAGCCTTTTGCTTATCGACGATCCCCCGCGTCTCTCTCACATCCGGACTGCACGTGGAGTACACAATCACACCACCCGGCTTCGCCAGATTAACCGCAGACGCCAACAGTTCAGCCTGCAGGGTGTTCAGCTCGGCGATATCGTCTTCCGCTTTCACCCAACGGGCTTCCGGGCGACGACGTAGCGCACCAAGGCCCGAACACGGGGCATCGACCAGTACCCGGTCATAGCTGCCGGCTTCCAGCCCCGGGTCGCGACCATCTGCAACTTTCACCGTCACCGGCAGGTTGCCAACCGCCTTGCGAATCAGCTCAGCGCGGTGAGGGGCGACCTCGATTGCGTCAACGTGCGCACCGTCAATCGCGGCAATCGCGCCGGTCAGCGCCGCTTTGCCGCCCGGGCCTGCACACAAATCAAGCCAGCGGCCTTGATCGTTGTCCACAGGCACTTCCGCCAGCGCGCGGGCGATGAGTTGCGAGCCTTCGTCCTGCACACCCGCAAGACCGTCGCGGACCTCCTGCAGCTGGCCCGGGTCACCCTCTTCCAAGTAGACGGCGTACGGCGAGTACTTGCCCTGGCTTCCGCCGGTGGTCAGCGCCAATTCTTCAGCGGTGATCTCGCCTGGGCGCGCAACTAGGTGCACGATTGGGCGCTCCGAATCCGCCTTCAGCGCAGCGTCCAGCTCAGTATCGGCCGCCTCCCCCAACGCGGCTTCAAAGCTTTTTACAATCCACTCCGGATGCGCATGGTTGCGGTCAAACTTGGCCAGCCACTCCTGAACCGGAGTGCGGGTGATGGAGCGCAGCACACCGTTGGCAAAGCCCTTCGCTTTCTCCTGGTTCGCGGCCTCCACCAGGCGAACCGAGGTATCCACCGCCGCGTGGTTTTCCACGCGTGTGTAGAGCACCTGGTAGGCGCCAAGGCGAAGCGCTGCCAACACCTCAGGGTTAATCTGATCGAGTGGGCGCGAGGAGTTCGCACCAATGACCGCATCCAACACACCCATGGTGCGTAGGGTGCCGTAGGTCAGCTCCGTGGCAAAGGCGGCGTCGCGGCCAGTAATCTTGCGCTCACGCAGCAGGCCGGGCAGCGTGAGGTTGGCAAATGCGCCGTCACGGGTCACGCGCAACACCGTTTCAAACGCTGCTTCACGCGGCGCATCACCGATAGACGCTGGGCGGGATTTCACGCTGTAGCGCTGCCTACCAGTGCCTTCCGGACTCGGCTCCTGTTTCTGTTGCTGTTGCTGTTTCTGTTGACGCTGCAATTTTTGCTGCTTTTGTTGCTCTGCAAACCCAGTAGGCCGCTTCGGCTCCTGCCTGCGCCCCGCAGCACGGGAGCGAAATCCGCCGCTCACTCGAACACCACCTGCTCATCTGCGCGAAGACCGCGCGCCCAGTCAGCCGCGTTCATCATTTTCTTTCCTGGAGGCTGGATGCGCGTCAATATTAGGTCCGCAGTGCCAGTGCCTACGCGTACCTCCTTCTTGGTAGCCGCAACCTCCCCCGGTGCCAGCGAGTCCGTATCTGAAGGCACTACCGGCTCCACCTTGACCCGCTGCCCACCGAGCGTGGTCCACGCACCGGGCGCAGACGTGTAGGCGCGGATAGCGCGATCGATCTCCTCAGCGGTGTGCGCCCAGTTGATACGCGCATCATCCACCATGATCTTGGCGGCGTAGCTGGCCTCGCCCTTTTGAGGACGCGGAGTAATCGTGCCGTTTTCAAGCCCGTCCATAGTCTCCACCAAAGTTGCGGCGCCGCGGCGTGCAAGGCGAGCAAGCAGCGCGTCAGACGTATCGTCCGACGCAATCTCATCCGGTAGCACGTTGAGGATTTCGCCGGTGTCCAAGCCCTGGTCGATACGGAAAACCGTCGCCCCCGTTTCTGTCTCACCGCCTAAAATCGAGTGCTGTACGGGTGCTGCGCCACGCCACTGCGGCAGAAGCGAAAAGTGCAGGTTCACCCAGCCGTGCTGAGCGATGTCCAGCATGTCCTCTGGAATCAGGTTGCCGTAGGCCACAACCGGGATGCAGTCAGGTGCAAGCTCGCGCAAACGCTGGCGGATCTCTTCGTTGTCCTTCAGCGTGACCGGGGTAAGCACCTCAATGCCATGTTCCAGTGCGAGCTCTTTGACCGGCGAGGGGTGCAGCGTGCGGCCACGGCCTTTCCTCGCATCCGGTCGGGTGAGCACCGCAACCACCTCGTGCTGCGATTCGATCAGCTGCCTCAACGACTCCACCGCAGGCTCCGGCGTGCCGGCAAATACCAAGCGCATCTCTTGCCTTTCTCTTTCTCTAACCTGCTTTTATGACCATTCAGCGGCGCGAATCTCAGCCATTGCGGCCGCGCATACTGCCGGTTGCATACGTGTAAGGAACAGTACCCCGTCTAGGTGATCGCTCTCGTGCTGGACGCAGCGACTGATAGCGCGGGGTCTGATAGCACGGGGTCTCCCAACAAACGAACAGGGCGGTGTACCATGCGCTTCAACTTATCCGATGTTGATCGGATTGACCTGCACCCTCAACGGCAGGTCCGCCCGGCGGGCACCACGGCTCACCAAACCTGCGCGAAGCGCGATCCCCAACGCGTTTCGCCCAGCCAGCGGCGCGCGCACCAGCATCCGCTGCGCTGGCCCAAACTGGGCAACGTCCCACTCGCCCGGCAAATGCTCGCCAGGCGGCAGGTCCACGGGCCCAAGCAACTCGGCATGGGCGGGCAGGTCCAGATTGTTGAAGAAGTCGTCGAGGGCGGCCCGCGGGGCGTCGACAAGCGCAATGTGCACTGCGGGCGGGAAGCGGGCGTCGCGACGCTGCGCAAGCTCAAGGGCAGCAAACCCAGGCATATCCCAGCGGATCAGGTGCTGCACCGCAGGCAGGGCGGGATCTGCAACCACCACCACTTCCCCTTCGTGGCGCACAAGGGTGGCAGCCGCAGCCCAGCGAGCAAACGCATCCTCCACAGCGCGCAGATCCGGGCGCTGCAACAGGGCCCACGTATCCAGCAACACCGCAGCACCGTAACCTGCGCGCGGCTCCGCGCCAGGCGTAGCCACCACAATCGCCGCCTTGTCTGGCACAGTGTCGCGCACCTTCTCGCCCCAGGAGGTGACCACCCGGTACTTGGCAAATGCGCGTCCCAACTCTTCGGCAGTGCGTTCCGTACCCACCACCACGGCACGCACCTTGCGCGATCCGCACGACGGGCACACATGCTGCGCATCTATTCGCCCACACCAGCGACATGTCGGCGCCGCTGCCTCACCACTCGACGGCAATCCAAGCGGGCCCATACACCAACGGCACCTCGACGGTGTGCGACACGTGCCACACGCCAACGTTTGGATATACCCCGTGCGCGGCACCTGGAACAGCACCGGCTGGTCGCGCTCCAACGCCCGTGCCGCGGCTTGAAAGGCCACCGACGGCAGTCGCGCCTGGCGTGCACGCGGGTCGCGCTCCAGCTCAAAATCAGAATCGCCCGCTGCATGAATACGTGGCATCCGCGCACGCAACGCCTCACGGGGAGCCACCAGGCTGTGCATCCAACCGCTCTCCACCAACAGCTGCGTCTCCGCGGTACGAGTATGCCCGCCAATGATCAATGACGCATGCTCGATCCCCGAGCGCGTTGTCAACACCTCACGCGCATGAAAATAGGGCTCGCGGGGATCAACCAGCGAATCATCCCCGTCAAACATCACCACCATCAGCCGCAAATTCTGCATCGGCGCAAATGCCGCCGAACGCGTGCCCACTACAATCCGCGCCTGCCCATGGATAACAGACAGATACCGCGAGTAGCGCGCCTGCGGGCCTTGGGACGCCGTCAGCGTTGTCACCTGCTTCGCCGACACTAACTCCCGCAACGCCGCCTCAACCAAGTCCACATCACGCTGATCCGGCACCACCACCAGCGCAGAGAAACCCTCAAGCGCCACCTTCACCACAAGCGCCGCAACAGCTGCCGCCCAATCATCCCCCGGCGCCACCTGCCAGGCGGCACGCGCCACCGCGCCGCCCAACACCGCATCCACAAAGGACTCACCGAACTCATAGGCACTCCACGCCGACAAATCCGGCTCCTGCGCCTGTCCCAACTCCGGCCACGGTGTGGAGGTATCCGTCTCCTCGGCCTTCGCGTGGCGCGCCGGGATCGCAGCACGGTAGAGGTCCGAGCGGGTGGCGCCGTAGCGGTTGGCAAGGGCGTCGATAAGCAAACGAAGCTCCCTGGGAGCCACTACCTCCGGAGAGATGACCCGCTCGATGAACCGCAACTTGCCCTCATGTGTGGAGGTGGAGGCACGTTCCAACACCAGCGCATCCACCAGGCGGCCGGCGAAGCGGATGCGCACCTTGACTCCCGGGCGCACGGACGCCGAATCAGCCTCAGAAACCAGGTAATCAAATTCCCTGTCCAGGTGCGCCAAACCAAGCAGCGGCAACACCCGAACCACGGGCTGGGAGACGGCTTGGTTTTGTGACATGCTGTGAAATTCTAATGAATCTCAAGCACTGCCTCCGATTGGCTATCAGTAGGTTGCAGGCGCATACTCGTGAGCGATAGAAATCGTTAGTTATCCCTATGAGTTTGCCCTAAAGATGAATCGTGTTTCGCGCGCCGTTGCGGCTGCATTGTGCTGCCTGGCCCTTGTTGTACCTACCGCTGAGATCCAGGCTTCGGCCTCCTCGTTCGATGCCCTGTCCTCTGGGGCGAGCGATTTAGGTGTGCGCAGTTCACAGGCGGTTAACAACGCATGGCGGCAAGGCTTCAACGCCCTACCCCCACAGGTACGCAATGCGATTCCGAACGAGCTTCGCCCGTACGAACCAGCTCTGCCTTCGTACCCAGTGCCCCCTGCGGAACCGGAACGTGAAAGCACCCAGGAGCCGAAACCTGCGCCGGATTCCTGTGCCAATTGCGTGGCGTTGACCTTTGATGACGGCCCAGCCCCCGAGACCGAGCGACTGCTGGACATCCTGGATAAGAAGAACGTCAAAGCGTCCTTTTTCGTGATGGGTAACAACGCCCGCAAATATCCAGCAACCATGCAACGCATCCGCAATGGCGGCCACACCATTGGCAACCACACCGCGGACCACCGCGAGCTGCCACGTTTATCTCACAACGGCATCAACCACCAGCTCGACCGGGCAAATGCGGCCATCAACGACACCACTGGCCAATCCCCTCGATGGTTGCGCCCACCCTACGGCGAGTATGACGCGCGCGTGACCGCTGCGGCTCAAAGCCGCGGCATGGCTGTCGCGCTGTGGAACGTAGACACGCTTGACTGGAAGCACCGCAACGCGACCAAGACGTGCGCGGTTGCCGTGCAGAATTCGCGCCCAGGCTCTGTGGTGTTGATGCATGACATCCACGGCCCCACAGTGGACGCAGTGCCGTGCGTGATTGATGGCCTGCGCGCCAAGGGGCTGCGCCCTGTCTCGCTGGACCAGATGATTACTTCGCCCCAGGCGGGTCGCGTGTACTCGCAGCACCCGTAGAGTGCCCAATAGACTGTGACGCATGGCTGAAACTGAGGAACAAACACGCCGCGGCTGGCTTAAAGCCATGCCGTATCTCCTTCTTGCAGCGTATATCGTGGTTCCACTCGCGCTCATTCCTGCTGCCGGCAGCAGCGCGCCCGCGGCCATGATTGCGTTTCTCTTTGGCACTGCAGGGCTTGTTTCGCTTATCGACGCCACGTTGTTCCGCCCCACGTATTCCATCCCCTTACTGTGCGGGGTTGGCTTTTGGCTTGCCAAGGTGCTCTACCTCAACGAGGGAACCTTTGTGTATGGCATTGGTTGCGTTGTCATCGCTGGACTGTGCAGCTGGCTCGGTGGCGTGATCGGTGGCCGCGTAAGCGCTGGCGCCAAAAAGTAGCGCCAAAAGTAGCCAGGAAAGGACACCTGTGGAAACCTGGAGCCTCAACCATCCCGAACACGGCCTGATCGAAGTGCGTATAGGCTACGATACCGAGTTTTTGGAAACCGACCCCTCGTGGCCAGGTGAGCTGCCAGAGCGATTCGTCGAGCATCCCGAATTGATCAAGCACATACCCGCAAACGGCAGCGTGGCAGAACGACTGCGTGCGGGATTTGGCAGGCCGCCGACGCGGCTGGAAGTCCGCGTTAACGGTGAGGTGCAAACACAGTACGAGGAGCTAGATTCCGGGCGAATCCCTCTATTCGGCCAAGGCCCTAAAGATGCACTGAAAATAATGACGCACTTCGGCGTTGACCGCGCGAAACCGCATCTCAACCTCACTTTCAACATATTCAAAGAACTGCTGGAGGTGGATTACCGCGAGGGCAAAACCGTAGTGGAGTTTGATCCGCCGGAAGGATCGCGGGGCGCGCGCCGCCGCCAAGCTATGGAATCCAGCAACATCAAGCGCACCTTCTTCCCCATCGCACAGGGCATCGGAAAAGGTGGTTGGGCGCTGGCTGTGTTGCTGCTTCCGCCTGTCATCGGGCGTTTTCTTGCTTGGATTGCGCAGCACCTGCCAGATATTGATCTGCCGGACTTCACCCTGCCGCAGATCCGGCTACCCCACGTTGACTTGCCAGTACCACAGCTTCCACAGGTGAGGTTGCCAACGCCGAATATTGCCTTGCCGGACCTGCCGGACCTGCCCTACTGGGTGGCTTGGCTTTTGGAGTACTCGAAAATCTGGGTCCCCGTACTCATCGGCATTGTCATCGGCGTCGTCGCGTTACGCAACAAGAAGAAGTCCGACGCCGAAAAAGCGAAGTGGGAGGAGCAGGAGTCCTAGATTCCCGCTGCGCGCTTGAGCTCCTCAACCTTGTCTAGGCGCTCCCACGGGAGGTCAATATCCGTACGTCCAAAGTGGCCATAGGTTGCCGTCTGAGCGTAGATCGGGCGAAGCAGGTCGAGCTCCTGAATGATCGCATCTGGGCGCAGGTCAAAGACCTTCTGTACAGCCTGTTGAATGGACTCACTGCTCTGTCCGTCAACCGCCGTACCAAAGGTTTCCACGTACAAGCCCACCGGGTTCGCGCGGCCAATAGCGTAGGCCACCTGGACCTCAACGCGCTTGGCCAAGCCTGCGGCGACAATGTTCTTTGCAACCCAGCGCATGGCATAAGCCGCGGAGCGGTCCACCTTTGAGGGATCTTTGCCGGAAAACGCGCCGCCACCGTGACGAGCCATGCCGCCATAGGTATCCACAATGATCTTGCGGCCAGTCAATCCCGCATCACCCATCGGGCCACCCAGGACGAAAGATCCGGACGGGTTAACCAAAAGCTTCGTGTCTTCGTTGTAGAAGGCGCCCAGATCAGCGTCTTCAACTACCCACTCAAGCACGTGTTTACGCATTGCCGCGGCAAGCTCATCGCCAGTGAAGTCCGGGTCGTGCTGGGTGGAAATCACCACGGTATCCAAGTGCACCGGGGTCTCCCCGTCATAAGCAAAGGTGACCTGAGTCTTACCGTCCGGGCGAAGCCCGCTCACAATGCCTTTGTGGCGCACCTGAGCCAGGCGGCGGCTCAAGTGGTGTGCCGTAGCGATTGGCAGCGGCATATACTCCGGAGTTTCATCCGTTGCGTAGCCAAACATCAGGCCTTGGTCGCCTGCACCGGACTGCGCAAGCTCCTCCTTGGAGGCGTGCTCACGCACCTCCTGGGACGTGGTCACTCCCGCGGAGATTTCCTCCGACTGATCACCAATTGCAACATTGACACCACAGGTGTGTCCGTCAAAGCCAACCTCAGAGGAAGTAAAGCCGATCTCCACCAGGCGGTCACGCACAATCTTGGCAATGTTGGAATAGGCGCTGGTTCGCACCTCTCCCACCACGTGGACCTGTCCGGTGGTCACGAGGGTTTCAACCGCTACGCGCGACTTCGGGTCTTGGGCAAGCATGTCATCCAAGATGGCATCCGAGATAGAGTCGCAGATCTTATCGGGGTGGCCTTCAGTCACGGACTCACTGGTGAAGAGGCGGTGGAACGTTCCCTCGTGCTGTTCAGACATGCCCAACACACTAGACCAAGCGGTCTAAGTTGGCAAAGCTGGGCGGTCCATTAATTTCAGTAGGCCTCAATCGCATTCCAAATTGCTACCGCCACCTCGTGCTTTGAGCCCTGCGCCACTTCGGTTTGTGAGCCATCAGCGCCAAGAATCCAACCCTCATTGTGGGACTCACCGAACACTTTGCCGCCCGTGACCGCATTGACCATCAGCAGATCCGCACCCTTGCGCTTGAGCTTCGCACGCCCAAACTCCAATGGGTTATCGGTCTCAGCGGCAAATCCAACAATGACAGCGTCCGTCTCGCCCGCCTGGCGGCGCTCAACCAGCCCACGCAGCACATCGGGATTTTCCACCAAGTGCAGCGTGGACAGCGAGTCATCGGCTTGGCCCTTCTTCAGCTTGCTCGTCGCTTCCTGCTCCGGGCGATAATCAGCAACGGCGGCGGCCATGATCACCACGTCCGCCTGCGCAGCGTGTTCGTTCATGGCTTCCTCCAGCTCTCTAGTTGAACGCACGCGCACAACCTCGGCACCGGCAGGCGTATCCAACGCATCAGTATTGGCAGCAATAATGGTGACGTCGGCTCCGCGGTGCACCGCAACGTCTGCAAGCGCAAAGCCCTGCTTGCCCGAGGAACGGTTACCAATGAAACGCACCGGGTCAATATTCTCCTGCGTACCGCCGGCACTAATCAGTACGCGCTTGCCCTCCAGGCTGCGCGTAATCGGGCCGGTTGCTAACACCGTGCGCGCAAGCTGCGCAATCTGCACAGGCTCCAGCATCCGCCCTGGGCCAGTGTCCTTACCAGTTAGCCTGCCGTGTGCCGGCTCCAACACCGTCACCCCTCGGCGACGCAGCGTTGCCACATTCTCCTGTGTGGCCGGGTTAAGCCACATCTCCGTGTGCATCGCAGGCGCCAACACAACGGGACACGTTGCTACCAGCACCGTCGAAGTCAACAGATCATCAGCACGCCCCGCAGCTAGGCGCGCAATCAAGTCAGCCGTTGCGGGAGCAATGACAATCAGGCCAGCCTCCTGACCAATGCGAACGTGCTGGACCTCATCTACGCGGCTAAACACCTCAGTGTCAACAGGGTTTCCAGACAGCGCCTCAAGCGTTGCGGCACCCACAAAGCGTAGCGCGTTCTGTGTCGGCACCACCTTCACGTTGTCCCCAGTCTCCGTGAACTCTCGAATCAGCCCGACTGCCTTGTAGGCCGCGATGCCACCAGCAATACCGATCACTACGTTGCTTTTGCTCATAGGCTCAAAGTCTACGCAACGCAAAAACCGCACACCTGCCAGCATATGGCGAAGTGCGCGGCTACAGAACCTTGTGTGCGAAAGCTTAGTTGCCCTCTTCGTGCTCCAGAAGACCCGCCTGGATCTCACGCAGTGCGATGGAAAGCGGCTTCTCACCTGGCTCCGGGTTGACCAGGGGGCCGATGAACTCGAACACACCCTCATCAGAGTTCTGGTAGAAGCTGTTGATCTGGCGAGCACGCTTGGCCGCAAAGATGACCAATGCGTACTTCGACGAAACCTTGGTCAGCAGCTCATCGATCGGAGGAGCCGTGATGCCCTCCGGTTCGTCGTACACACGCTCCGCAGACGCGGCGGCCGTGGTCGACAGCTCATCAGTGACGTTGCTCAACTCAACACCTACTCATTTGTTGTATCAGTCAAAAGGGCCGCAATGGCGGCAACTGCCCGGTCAACATCGTCGTTGACCACAATGGAGTCAAACTCATGCTGGGCATCAAGTTCGCCTCGGGCGGTTTCTAGTCGACGCTTAATCACGTCCTCAGTCTCAGTCCCACGACCAGTCAGACGCTCCACCAGCACTTCCCACGAAGGGGGTGCAAGGAACACTGTCTTCGCCTCAGGCATCAACCGCTTAATCTCACGCGCGCCAACCAGGTCGACTTCAGTCAACACCGGTCGCCCAGCCTCCAGTGCTTCACGCACAGGGCCAGCCGGCGTACCGGAACGCTGCAAACCGCCATGAATGTCGGCCCACTCCAGCATTTCACCGGCATCGATGCGCTCCTGGAAGTCAGTCGGAGAGACGAAGAAATAATCCCTGCCGTCGACCTCACCGGGGCGTGGGGCACGCGTGGTCATGGATACCGAAAAGTACAGATTCGGCACATCCGTAACAAGGCGCTGAACCACAGTGGATTTGCCCACTGCGGACGGGCCAGCCAGAACAATCAGCCGGCCACGCGCTGCATCATTCTTCACGGTATCCACGGGTGCGTAATTCTCTTACGCGTCGAAGCCGAAACGCTCGAGCAGAGCGCGACGCTGACGGTCACCAAGACCACGCAGGCGGCGGGTCTGAGCGATCTCCAGTTCCTCCATGATCTCGCGAGCCTTGACCTTGCCCACCTTCGGCATAGCCTCGAGCAGTGCGGAGACCTTGGTCTTGCCAATAATCTCGTCGGTGTCAGCCTTGTCCAGGACGTCCTTCAGGGTGATCTCGCCACGCTTGAGGGAAGCCTTCAGCTCTGCACGTGCCTTACGTGCCTCTGCAGCCTTCTCAAGGGCTGCCTTGCGCTGCTCCGGGGTCAACTCGGGAAGTGCCATGGGTCCTCCAAAATTTTATTCGTAGTTTCAACTGGTACAGTTGCTCAACTGTCCTCAGCGTTATTGCCGAGAAGCACTCTATACCCAGGTTGGGTAATTGCATCGTTGCAACTCGCCAGCTTCGGTCTAGTGTAGCACTGCATCACGTGCTGCCGTATTGACTTGGGTTTGCGGTTTAGCGCATTTAGCCATGTCAACGCATCGACGCCAATAAACTACCAGGGATTCTCCCTGGTAGTGAATTGCCCCTCCTAATTAGTGCGTTTCCCCAGCTCGACGGCCTGATTGCGCAGGTCATCGACTTTCGGCCCATGACGCAACACAGAGCGCGAAACGTTAGGAAACACCAGGTGTGCACGCGTACCGGCAATGCGGTCAACGTCCGCAAAGCTTGCTCCTTGCGCACCCACACCTGGCATCAGCACCGGAGCATTGAGGGATGCAAGGGCTGGAGGCTTATCCACGGTCGCGCCAACCACCACACCCACATCCCCCACTTGCCCACGGGAAGCGGCATCCGCGTTGAACTTCGCGCACTCATCAACCATGAACTGCGCAACGGTCACCCCACTGTTCAATGTGGAGGTCTGGAACCGCTCGGCCTCAGGGTTGGAGTTTGCTGACATCACGAACACGCCTTTGCCATGTTGCTGGGCAAGCTCAATCGCTGGGGCAAGCGATTCCACTCCGAGGTAGGGCGTCAATGTCATTGCGTCTGCCTCCAGGGGTGCGCCGGGTTCCAGCCATGCGGCGGCGTAGCCGGCCATGGTGGACCCAATGTCTCCGCGTTTGGCGTCTGCAATTGTGATCGTCCCAAGCTCACGCGTCGCTGCAAGGGTTTCCTCCAGCACGGCAAAGCCCTGTGCACCGAAACGCTCAAAGAACGCCACCTGGGGCTTGATCGCCGCTACGTGGCCGCCGAAGGCTTCCACACACGTCATGGCGAAGGTACGCAAGCCGTCGACAGTGTTTGCAAGTCCCCACTGCTCAAGCAGCGCTGCATGGGGGTCAATGCCGACGCACAGGCGCCCATGCGTGCGACCTGCCTCTACGAGACGGTTACCGAACCCCATTGCCAACCTTATGGTCGAGCTCCTGCAAGCTCATCACCGTGATCTCCTTGGCGCGCAGCGCCTCAATGCCCTGGACGGCGGCGGTTACGCCCTGCACAGTGGTCATGATCGGCACGCCCGCCGCTACGGCGGCTGCGCGGATGTCGTAGCCGTCATGGCGCGCACCAGCGGAGCCGGCCGGGGTGTTGAGCACCAGGTCAATCTCGCCGTCGGTGATGCGATCCACCACAGACTTACCCTCAGCGCCGCCGCGGACCTCGGAGGCCTTCAGAACGGTCTCGCACTCGATACCGTTGCGACGCAGCATCTGCGCCGTACCCTCCGTAGCCAAAACGCGAAACCCCATAGTGGACAGCCGCTGGATTGGGAAGATCAAGGTGCGCTTGTCGCGGTTAGCTACGGAGACGAACACCGTGCCCTCAACCGGTAGCGCACCAAAGGCTGCGGATTCCGCCTTGGCGTATGCCACACCGAAGGATGGAGCCAAGCCCATAACCTCGCCGGTAGATTTCATCTCTGGGCCCAGGATGGTGTCCAGAACTGCGCCTTCAGGCGTACGGAAGCGGCTAAACGGCAGCACTGCTTCCTTCACGGCGATCGGGTGCTCCAGCGGCAACGAACCACCGTCGTAATTCGACGGGATCAGGCCCTCCTCGCGCAGCTGTGCAATGGTTGCCCCCAGCATCACGCGGGCTGCTGCCTTCGCCAGGTGCACGCCCGTCGCCTTAGACACGAACGGCACGGTACGCGACGCACGCGGGTTCGCTTCGATGACGTAGAGGATGTCGTCTTTCAGCGCGAACTGCACGTTCATCAAGCCCTTTACGCCAATGCCGTGGGCAAGCGCCTCAGCGGAACGACGCACATTGGCAATGTCATCTGGGCCAAGCGTCATCGGCGGCAGCGCACACGCCGAGTCACCGGAGTGGATACCGGCCTCCTCGATGTGTTCCATCACGCCACCCAGGTAGACCTCGGTGCCGTCAGAGAGCACATCTACGTCAATTTCAATGGCGGAGTCCAAGAAGCGGTCCACCAGGACCGGGTGATCCGGGGACAGCTCCGTGGCGCGGTCAATGTAGTCGTGCAACGACACCTCGTCGTACACAATCTCCATGCCACGACCGCCCAATACGTAGGACGGGCGCACCAGCACGGGGTAGCCGATGTTGTTAGCAACCTCGCGTGCCTCCGCAAAGGAGGTCGCCGTGCCGTATGCCGGGGCAGGTAGGTTAGCCGCCTCAAGCACCTTGCCAAACTCACCACGGTCCTCAGCAGAGTCGATGGCCTCAGGGGTGGTGCCAACGACGGGCACGCCAGCGTCTGCAAGCTTCTGTGCAAGACCCAGCGGAGTCTGTCCACCAAGCTGGACAATCACACCCGCGACGGTGCCGCAGGCAGCCTCAGCGCGGTAGATCTCCATCACGTCTTCAAAAGTCAGCGGCTCGAAGTACAGACGGTCTGCGGTGTCGTAGTCAGTGGAAACGGTCTCCGGGTTGCAGTTGACCATGACCGTCTCGTAGCCAACGCGCGACAGCTCCAGCGCTGCGTGCACACAGGAGTAGTCAAACTCAATGCCCTGGCCAATTCGGTTCGGACCGGAGCCGAGGATGATAACCTTCTGCTTCTCGCCATCGCTCGAAGCAGAAGCTGAGGAAGCGGAAGAAGCAACGACCTCAGATTCCGCATCCGGATCCAGCTCATATGCGGAGTACAGGTACGGCACCTTTGCTTCGTGCATACCGGCGCAGGTATCAACCGTCTTAAATACCGGGTGGATGTTCAACGACCAACGCAGGGAACGCACACCGTCCTCCCCCGCAAGTTCCGGGCGAAGAACAGCAATCTGTGCGTCTGAAAGACCGAAGGCCTTCGCCTTACGCAGAAGATCCGCATCCAACACAGGCGCAGACTCAAGGTCCTTGCGGAAATCAATCAGGGTTTCCATCTCTCCCAAGAACCACGGGTCAATACCGGATGCGGCGTAGACCTCATCGGCGGTCGCACCCAAACGCAGCGCCAGCTCAGCGTCGTAAATGCGCTTGTCCGTCGGTACCTTCAGATCTTCCAGCACCGCGGCAACATCAGTTGCGCGCTCGCCTGCAAAATACTCATCCGGACGAGTCCAGAAACCGTTGGGCTTGTCCTCCATGGAACGCATGACCTTATTCAGGCCCTGGATGTAGTTGCGGCCAATACCCATGGCCTCACCCACGGCCTTCATGGAGGTACCCAACGTCTCATCAGAGCCCGGGAACTTCTCAAAGGCAAAGCGCGGCATCTTGACAATGATGTAGTCCAGCGTCGGCTCTTCAAGCGCCGTAATCGCCCCACCGGTCATGTCGTTAGAGATTTCATCCAACGTGTAGCCAATGGCCAGAAGGGTTGCCACTTTTGCAATCGGGTAGCCCGTTGCCTTGGACGCAAGCGCCGAGGAGCGCGACACGCGCGGGTTCATCTCGATTGTGATCAAACGGCCATCCTTCGGGTTGATGGCGAACTGGATGTTGCAACCACCCGTTTTCACACCAACCTCACGGATGATGGCCTTACCCTGCTCAATCAGGCGGGTGACCTCGGGTTCCGTAAGCGTCAACGCCGGAGCCACCGTCACGCTATCGCCGGTGTGTACACCCATGGCATCGACGTTCTCAATCGTGGCGATGGTAATGCAGTTATCCGCCTTATCGCGGATCAGCTCCAGCTCGATTTCCTTCCAACCAAGAATGGACTCCTCGATCAGCACATTCGCCTCAGGGCTGGCGGTCAAACCATCACCGGCGATACGGTGCAGGTCATCCATGTCGTAGGCCAGGCCAGAGCCCAATCCACCCATGGTGAACGACGGGCGCACCACACAGGGAAAACCGAGCTCGGCTACGGTCTCTTCGACTTCTTCCATGGTGTAGCAAACGCGGGAACGAGCGGACTCGCCGCCGATCTTTTGCACGATGTCCTTGAACTTCTGGCGGTCCTCACCACGCTCAATCGCATCGATGTCAGCACCAATCAGCTCCACACCGTGCTTGGCCAAAATACCCATGCGATCCAGTTTGATCGCGGTGTTCAGTGCAGTCTGGCCACCCAACGTTGGCAAAATTGCGTCAACCTTGTGTCCGGCTTCTGCCTCGCGCGCCAAAATCTTGTCAATGTACGCCGGTTCGATCGGCTCCACATAGGTGTGGTCCGCAAACTCCGGGTCCGTCATAATCGTCGCCGGGTTGGAGTTAACCAGCGTTACACGCAGGCCCTCATCCTTGAGCACGCGGCACGCCTGGGTACCCGAGTAGTCAAACTCACAGGCCTGACCAATGACGATCGGGCCAGAACCGATCACCATCACATGCTTGAGATCATCGCGCTTCATTTAGTTTTCCTCCTTGACTACGAGGGTGGCGACAACGCTTTCGTTGCCCATCTGAGACAGGTGTCGGACCAGTTTGCGGGTGTCCACCCCGTAGATACCGCTCATGCCTTGCGCGGTCATCTCTTCCTCCAAGGAGCGCACCGAGCGGAAGTTAGAAACTCGGGTGGTGAGATCCCTCACCACTACGGTCCCAACGGTGATGCGGCCTTCTGGGTTGGCTATGTCCTCATCGTTCCAACCAGCGTTGCCAACCTGCGGTGCAGCGAAGATGAGCACCTGCCCCTTGCGGGCCGGATCAGTCATTTCGCGCTGATAGGCGAACATGTTCGTGGTTACAGTGGCGGCGCCAGAGATCTCTGCGGTGGGTGTTGCGCCGAAGAGGTATCCGGGGAAAGACGTGCCGTCGGCAAGCAAAAGCTCTGCCTTCTTACGTGCGTTCATAATCGGTTCCTTAAATGTTGGTGTAGGTCGGCGTGCCGCGCAGCCAAGTGGCAACAACGCGGGCGGAAAATTCCATGCCCTCATAGGGAGTATTCGAAGCCTTCGACGCCATATCGGCGCCACGAGCAGTCCAGGGGTCATTCGGGTTCACAAGTGTCAGGTTCGCTGGCTCCCCCACAGCGATCGGGCGCCCCTGGTCCTCCAGACGCAGAATCTCTGCCGGGCGCTCACTCATCACCTTGGCCACAAAACGCCAATCCGCCAGACCAGACTCAACGAATACTTGGTGGATTGCCGCCAGCGACGTCTCAAGGCCAAGCATGCCCGGCTTCGCGTGGTCAAACTCCACGCATTTATCTTCAGACCCATGCGGAGCGTGATCCGTGGCCACAACATCCACGATGCCCTCAAGCAACGCATCGCGAAGCGCCACCGCATCCTCGTGCTCACGAAGCGGCGGGTTGACGCGGTAGTTGCCGTCATAAGTAGCGAGCAGCTCATCAGTGAGCAGCAGGTGATGCGGCGTCACCTCGGCGGTGATCTCAATCCCCTGCGCCTTCGCCCAGCGCAGCAGCTCAACCGTGCCAGCAGTAGAGGCGTGGCACAGGTGGTAGCGCCCGCCGTAGTCACGGGTCATGATCAGGTCACGTGCAACAACGGATTCCTCCGCAACACGCGGCCAGCCAGTCAGACCCAGACGCGCAGCTTGCTCACCTTCATGGGCAACGCTGTGGACGGTCATGCGGTGATCCTCAGCGTGCTGCGCCAACACCACGTCATACGCCTTGGCGTACTCAATCGCGCGGCGCATCAGCTGCGGGTCATTGACGCAACGACCGTCGTCAGAAAACATGCGGACGTGCCCGCGGCTCATCAGACCAATCTCAGTGAGCTCTTTGCCCTCCAGGTTCTTGGAAATAGAGCCCACCGGGTAGACGTCACACTTGCCGTACGCCTGTCCCTTGTCCCAGACACCGTCCGCGATAAACGGCTGGTCAATCACGGGGTTAGTGTTCGCCATGGTGAACACGGCGGTAAACCCACCCTTCGCCGCGGCGTCCGAACCAGTGGCAATAGTTTCGGTATCTTCACGGCCCGGCTCACGCAGGTGCACGTGCATATCTACCAGGCCCGGCAACAAGACTAGGCCGTCGCAGTCCAGCACCTCATCGACGTCGCTGACGTCAACGTCCGGTCCGACCTGCGCAATCACACCGTCGCGGATCAGCACCGTGGTGGCGTCCTCACCGTACGGGCGAACGTTAGTCAATGCGGTGGTCAATGCGGTGGTACTCAATTACTTCACCTTTCCTTCCAACGCGTCCTCCCCCGAGCTCAACAGGGTAAACAGCACCGCCATGCGGGTGTAGACACCGTTAGAGACCTGGTTAAGCACCACAGTGTTGTCGCGATCAGCCACATCGAAGTTGATTTCCATGCCTCGCAGCATCGGGCCGGGATGCATGATCAGGGTTTCCGGCCCCAGCTGGTCCGCACGCTGAGCCGACAGGCCGAACAGTGTGGCGTACTCACGGTGCGTGGGGAAAAAGCCGCCGTCCATGCGCTCAGCCTGGACGCGCAGCATCATCACCACATCCGCCCCTTGGGCAACCTCCGCGTCAAAGTCATAGGAGACACGCGCCGACCAATGCTCAACGCCCATGGGCAGCAACGTCGGCGGTGCGACCAGCACCACCTCAGCTCCCAGGGTGGACAGCAAGTCCACGTTGGAGCGGGCCACGCGCGAGTGCAAGATATCGCCGACGATCAGAACCTTCTTGCCCTGCACGTCACCAATGTGTTGGCGCATGGTCACCGCGTCCAACAGTGCCTGTGTCGGGTGCTGGTGCTGACCGTCGCCCGCGTTGATGATGGAAGTCTCCGGCAGCCACTTGCGTAGCAGGTTCGGCGCACCCGATGACGGATGGCGCATGACAACGGCATCTGCGCCGATCGAAGCGATCGTGGACGCCGTGTCTTTCAGCGACTCCCCCTTCTTCACACTCGAGCTAGCAGCCGAGACGTTAATCACATCCGCGCTCATCCACTTGCCGGCAGTTTCAAATGAAGACCTAGTGCGTGTGGAGTTCTCGTAGAACAAGGTGAAAATGGTGCGTCCGCGGAGCGTAGGCAGTTTCTTGATCTCGCGGCCATCAAGCGCCTCACGGAAGCGGTCGGCCTCATCCATCAGGCCAACAATCTCTTGACGGCTTAAGTCTGCAATGTCAATTAAATGCTTCATTGCTTGAGCCTCAGCCCTCTCTTATCAGCGTCACGCCATCAACGGCATCGATGGGCGTGAGCGTGACAGTCACGTCCTCCGTCATTGCGGTTGGGATGTTCTTGCCAACGTAGTCAGCGCGGATTGGCAGCTCACGGTGCCCACGGTCAACCAAAACCGCGAGCTGAATCACCTTCGGCCGACCAATATCTCGAAGCGAATCCAACGCTGCGCGGATGGTGCGGCCGGAATACAGCACGTCATCCACCAGGATGACCGTGGTGCCATCAATGTTGGCTGGAATGCTGGTGGGCCGCAGTGCCCTGTGCGGCTTATCCCTCAAATCATCGCGGTACAGCGTGACATCTAGGCTGCCCACGGGGACGGTTACGCCAGCAAACTCTTGGATGGCATCAGCAATACGATGCGCAAGTGGCACTCCGCCGGACGGAATCCCAAGCAGCATGACTGTTGGTGCGTCCTCGCCATCAAGCGCGGTTTTCTCAATTATTTGGTGCGCGATGCGTGCGATCGTGCGCCCGACGTCTGAGGCTGTCAACAGCTCAACCGTCGCGCGGTTCTCGTCGCTCATCGGTCCTCCTTCCCCGCCTCACAGTGCGGAATTTAAAGGTGGTGTCAACGACGCGTCCAAGCGTAGCATCCTCTACCGGTGGTGGGTTGGTGGTTTACCATCGCCTCAGAGAATGTGTACCCCCAAGCCAAATATCCAAGGAGAATATGGCTGTGACGCCCCCGACTCCCCCGACTCCCCCGACTTCCCCAGTCGCCGTAACACTTGAGGCGGTCGCCGACGTGTTTCGTGACCGTGACCTCAACTTCCAGGTAGACGACGACAAGCTCATGTCAGGTTTTGAAAACTGCACCATTTTCTTTGCTATCAGTGATGACAGCCTGGTGTTTGAATCCATCTGGCGCGGCATGGCTCCACCTGAGCTGGCACCGCAGTTGTTGTACACCATCAATGAGCGCAACCAGGCGCGTTTCGCCCCGACGCTGCGCATGCTTGAGACCGCCGACGGCATGTTGGCTACCTCCGCTACCCGCACAGTCGATACTGCGGAAGGACTCACTGGTGAGCAGTTGGAAATCTTTGTCATCAGCACCATCCAGATGACGCTGGAAACGTTTGCCCAGATCGAGCAGTCCCTGCCCACCCTTGTTGATTGGACGGATACCCACAATGAGCACCACTAATACCCCAACCCAGGTCACGCTAGATCGGATTATTGCCACCGCGGAAAACTTCGGCATTGAGCTGGAGGAGGCGATTACAGGCCGTTCCGCTCAGGCCAACGTCAACGGCATGCCGCTGTTTTTCGTGCTGTTGGAAACCGTGCTGGTGATCCGAAGCGACTTTGCCACGGATGAGCCCACCCAAAGCGCCCAGGCCAACTACTTTTTGGCCGCGAATCAGGCAAATGCGTCCTACGTACTAGCCCGCCAGCTGGTAGTCACCAACTTTGACACCCTGGTAGTGCGCTCAGAGCATGAACTTAGTGTTGCAGGAGGGCTCACTGATGCGCAGCTTGAACATGCTTTCCGACGCGGCGTTGACGCCATCACCACCGGTCATCAGATCATGCTCACGCACTTCGAAGAACTCAACGACATGGAAGCTTCACCTGGCTCGGACTAACAGGCTCGGACTAACCCATCCGCAGCTCATGACGAAGCGCCTCAAGTTCCTCTCCACCCGACATTTGACGTGTGAGTTCATCAACCGTGATTGCTTCACGCGGGGCGTCGAGCTCTTGGCGGCCCAACTTCAAGATGGTGAAGTGATCCCCCACGAGGAAGGCGTGGTGCGGGTTATGGGTTACCAGCACCACGGCCACGCCACTGTCGCGGGCAGCGGCGATGAACTTCAGCACCACGCCCGACTGCTTCACGCCAAGGGCTGCGGTTGGTTCATCCAACACCACCACTCGGGCACCGAAGTAGACAGCCCTGGCAATCGCCACAACCTGGCGCTGACCGCCAGAAAGGTTGCCGGCCTCAACGTTGACGTCAGGGATGTCAATGCCCATTTCCAGCAGCTGCTCAGAGCAAATCCGCTGCATTTCTTTTTGCTTCAGCGTTCCTAATGGCCCGGTCAGTTCTTGGCCCAGGAAGAAATTTCGCCACACGCTAAGCTCATCTACAATCGCCAGGTTTTGGTACACAGTGGCAATTCCGGCAGTGAGGGCGTCGCGGGGGGAAGAAAGCGTGGTCGGCGAGCCGTCGATAAGCAGCTGCCCACTGGTTGGTGCGTGCAGACCCGCAAGGATCTTGATCAAGGTTGACTTGCCGGCACCATTGTCACCCAGCACACAGGTGACTTCGCCTTGTTCAATACGCAGGTTTACGCCGCGCAGTGCGTCAAACGTGCCATAGGACTTGGTGATGTCGCGCAGTTCAATGATGGCCATGGCTTAGCGCCCCTTCGTAATCTTTGCGAATGACGTATTAGTCAACACTGCGAACAGCAGCATCGCGCCGAGGAAGAACTTAAACCAGTCTGGATTCCAGCCGGCGTAGACGATGCCTTGATTGGTCATGCCGAAGATCAGCGCACCGATCATCGTTCCAATCGCCGTGCCACGGCCGCCCTTCATTGCACAACCGCCGATCACTGCGGCGATGATGTAGAGGAACTCATTGCCCACACCTTGGCCCGCCTGGATCGAATCGAACGCAAACAGCGTGTGCATGCCCACGAACCAGGCGGCGAAACCAACCGTCATAAACAGCACAATCTTGACCATGCGCACAGGAACACCCACAGCGCGTGCAGCTTCCTCGTCGCCGCCGACGGCGGTGATCCAGTTGCCAAACTTTGTACGGAACAACACGAAAGATGCAATAGCCACGAAGAGCAACCACCAGATAACAGTCACGCTGACACGCACGCTGCCGATGTAGAAGCTTCCCGCGAAAACGGTGCGGGCAGAGGCAAACCCCTCCATATTCGCAATCGACGGGGTGGCCACCTGGCCGGTCACCAGCTTGGTCACTGCCAGGTTTAAGCCCTGCAGCATCAGAAACGCCGCCAGGGTGATCAGGAAGCTATCGATACCAGTCCGGGTGACCAGGACGCCGTTCAACGCACCGATAGCCAGCGCAATGATGAGCGCGAGACCCGCACCCACCCAGGAGTTCAAGTGCAGGTTGTAGTTGAGCATCGATGCCGCCAACGCCGCCGTGGTCACCGCAACACCGGATGACAGGTCAAACGCTCCACCAATCATGAGCAAACCCACCGCCAGAGCAACGATGCCCAGCGTGGAGCTGGCGTACAAAATGGTCGCCATCGCATCGAAGGAGCGAAACGCTGGGGCGACGGCGAGGAACAGACCCAAAATGAGGAGGAAGCCAAGCAGGCTGGCAAGCTCCGGCCGGCGAATCAGTTTGGCAAACCCAGTGTGGCTACGGAGACGATCATCAGAGCCTGAATCTGTCGACTCATCTTCAATAGCCGTGGTCATCGAAGACCTGCCTTTGCAGCCTCAGCGATTTGTTCCACATTGTCCTTATCAACAAAGCTCGGACCCGTATACACCGGCTGGCCTCCGCCGAAGGTGCCACCGTTGCGCTTAGCCACCCACAACGAATCCACTGCAAGATAGCCCTGCAGGTACGGCTGTTGATCCACAGCCCACGCCACCCGGCCGTCTGCGATAGCGTCGACCAGCTCAGCGTTGGTATCAAAGGTGACCACCTGCGCTTCAGAACCGGACTGGGTGATGGCCTCCGTTGCGCGCATTGCCACTGGGGCCTGGAGCGCGAACACCGTATCAAAGGACTTGTCCTGCGAAAGCTTGGAGTTAATCGTCGACTGCACCGACGTTAGGTCTTGTCCGTTGACGTAGAGCAGTTCCACTTCCCCGTCGAGGCCCTCTTTCACACCGTTGCAGCGCGCCTCCTGGGAAGAATTGCCCTGTTCATGAATAACGCAGAGCACCTTGGATTTACCTTCCTCTTTAAGACGCTCACCCGCAGCGGTACCTGCAACAGTCTCGTCCTGGCCAAAGAAGCCTGTCATGCCGTACGTGGTGTATTCGTTCATGCCAGCGTTTAAGCCGACAACAGGAATGCCCGCATCAACAGCGTTCTGAGCCGCTGGCCCGATTGCCTCAGCGTTAGGCAACGTAACGGCAATGCCGTCCACGTTTGCGTCCACGGCGGAGCGCACCAAGTTTGCTTGGTTGGGCGCCTGTGGATCAGAGGAATAACGCAGCTCAATATTGTCTTTCTTCGCCGCGTCTTCTGCCCCCTTACGTACAAGATCCCAATACGTGTCACCCGGCGCACCATGGGTAACCATCGCCACAACATATCGCGGGGTGTCTACCCCACCGGCGGTCTCCCCACTGGCGTCACCATTAAGCGGCGCACCGCCAGTGGACGAGCAGCCCGCCAAAGTCAAACCCAACGCGGCCGCCATTGCCGCTACTTTGTACAGCTGAGAGATTTTTTTCACCCACCCAGTCTGCCCGTTCAATTGCAGAAACCGGGCATCCGCATCACTCTTTACCGATCAAGTAGCCTGGCCTCCCACCTGGTTTTCCGTCCTAGGTAAGGTCCACGGTGTCTAGGATTCTGCGAGGCGCTTGAGTTCAATGTCGGGATCGAAGTCCGCCTCCGGCCACTCAAGGTCCAAGGAACCAAGAGCGTCTGCAAGCAAGGTCTTGACAACTGCGCGGCAGTACTTCTTATTGTCCGACGGCACGCAGTACCACGGCGCAACGTCGGTCGAAGTACGCGTCATGGCGATCTGGTAGGCCGCCATAAACTGTGACCACAACTTGCGGTCTTCGATGTCACCGGGGTTGTATTTCCAGTGCTTCTTCGGGTTTTCAATTCGCTTGCGCAGGTTTTCAGCCTGAAAATCGCGGGAGATATGCGGCATGATCTTAATAATCTTCGTGCCGCGGGCCGCAAGCTCCGCCTCAAAATCCACGATGGCGCCGTAACGGCGCTCAATCTCCTCAGGCGGCGCCATCTGCTTCACACGCTGTACCAATACATCTTCATAGTGCGAGCGGTCGAACACGGCTATCTGGCCTGGCTTGGGCAGGTGCGGCTCAAAGCGCCACAGGAAATCGTGTGCCGCTTCCTCTTCGGTCGGGCGGCCAAAAGCCTTAACGTGCACGCCCTGGATGTCCATCGTTGCGCCAATGACATGGCGCACAATGCCGCCCTTGCCCGCGGTGTCCATGCCCTGAAGCACGAGAAGCACTGACCCGGCCCGCTCATTGCCGGCACGGCCGTTTGCGTAGAGCTTCTCTTGCAGCTCATCTAGCTCATCGTCTCGGTCGTTGAAAACCTCATCCACATCGTCCGAGTCTGATAGCCCGGGCGTGGAAGCCGGATCAACGTCATCAAGTTGAAAGTTGGGCCCAACTAGGTGCGATTTTGCTTCCTCAACGGTGAGCTTTGCCACTGCTTCTCCTTAGCTTTGGTCAGTGTCTTCAGCCGCATCTCCCGGAGCGTCCGGGGAGTTGGCCTGCACAATGCCATCCAGCATCGCATGAATGTACGGCGGAGCCTGGTTGCCGGAGTACTCCGTAGCCATCTCCAACGCGTTGGCGATGGCGATAGCGGCATCAACCTCGTCGTTAAACAGGATTTCCCACGTAGCTACACGCAGAATCTGGCGATCTACCGCTGGCAGGCGGTAGAGTTCCCAATCGCGGTCCAAGAACCGCTCAATCTGATCATCAAGATCATCCAGACGCTCAGCGGCACCGCTGATGATGTCGCGCGTGTACTGCGCAACCGGCGCTACAGCGTTGTTGGGATTCCGTGCCAGTTCAACCCGGTCCTCAACAATCGCCACCGGGTCGATATCGCGGGTTTCCGCCTCAAACAGAATGTCTACTGCACGGCGACGCGCACGATAGCGCGCGCCGTGGCGCTTGTGATCAGGCATTAGTTGTTCACGCGGGAGAGGTACTCGCCCGTGCGGGTGTCAACCTTCACCACGTTGCCGGTCTCTAGGAACAGCGGCACCTGGATCTCAGCGCCCGTCTCCAGGGTGGCCGGCTTCGTGCCGCCAGTGGAGCGATCGCCCTGGAGGCCCGGATCGGTGTGCTCAATCTTCAGGTCAACGGAGATCGGCAGCTCACCAAACAGCGCCTCACCCTCGTGGAAGGACACCTGTACGCGCATGTTCTCCAGCAGGAAACGACCAGCGTCACCGAACGCGTCCGTCGGCAGTTCGTACTGCTCGTAGGTCTTGTCATCCATAACAACGAAGCTGGTGCCATCGTTGTACAGGTAGGTCATGTCACGACGGTCAACCGTTGCGGTGTCAACCTTCACGCCAGCGTTCCAGGTCTTGTCCACGGTCTTGCCAGAGACGACGTCCTTGAGCTTGGTGCGCACGAATGCAGGGCCCTTACCCGGCTTAACGTGCTGGAACTCGACGATCTGCTGCAGCTTGCCGTCTACCTTCAGCACAAGGCCATTCTTAAAATCGGCAGTAGTTGCCACGGGTTTTGCCTCCTTGGGACATTGCGATCAAACACCGCAATGCTACAGCACTATCAATTCCTTGGGGTAACTAGTGATAATGTGCGGCACGCCAGAAGTGATGAACAACGTGTCTTCAATACGCACACCACCCTCCCCCGGCAGGTAAATGCCCGGCTCAATGGTCAGCGTCATGTCTTCGCGCAGCACGCCTTCGCCGGTCTTTGCGGCGGACGGTGCCTCGTGCACATCAAGACCCACTCCGTGGCCTGTGGAGTGCACGAAATAGTCGCCATAGCCAGCGTTAGTAATCACCTCGCGGCAAGCAGCGTCAACATCAACAAGCGCGGTGCCCGGCGTGGATGCCTTCACACCCGCAAGCTGTGCAGCGAGCGTGACCTCATAGATCTCGCGCAGCGTGGCACTCGGCTCACCAATGGCAAAGGTACGCGTCATATCTGAGTTAAAGCCCAAACGGTGCATACCAAAGTCAATGGTGACCAAGTCACCCTTGGCCAGCACACGGTCACCGGCGGAGTGGTGCGGCATCGCAGAATTCGGGCCCGAGGCCACGATCGTGTCAAAGCTTGGGCGCTCAGCACCGAGCATTCGCATGCGGAATTCCAAGTCCGCAGCAATATCGCGCTCGCTGCGGCCTTCTCGTACCCCACCGGCCTCCACCATTTCGGTCAGCGCCTGGGTGGCAAGCTCCGCGGCCTCTGCTAGGCGGGTCAGCTCCAAGTTGTCCTTGGTCAAGCGGATCTGCTCAATCACACCCGTTACCGGCACCAACTCAACGCCCTCAGGGCAAGCAGCCTTCATGCGCTCCAGCTGCGCCACACTGACGTAATCAGCCTCAAAGCCCACTCGGTGGCCCGGCACTACCGGGGCCAATAGCTCCTTGGCCAGCTGACGGGTAATCGTTGCCTCAATATCGGGCACTTCGCTGGCAATCTGGGTGGTGTATCGGCCGTCCGTAGCAATGGCCGCGCTGCGGTCTTTGGAAACCAACAATGCAGCGTTAGAACCGGTGAACCCGGAAAGGTAACGCACGTGCGTGATGTGGGTGACCAGCATGTCATCCACCCGCTTGGCCGCAAGTTCAGACGCCAGCTTCCGCCGACGCTTTTCAAAGCGAGTATCTGCCATTCCCATGGTTATGCCTCCTTATTTGCCCGTGCCACCAAGTGTTCCAGTGCCAGGGTGTAGCCGTGCACACCGAGGCCTGCAATCACGCCGATAGCAATCGGGGAAAGATACGAGTGGTTCCGAAACGCCTCACGCGCGTGGACATTGGAGATATGCACCTCGATGAACCCTGCACCGTCAGCCACCTCAGCCAGCGCGTCGCGCAATGCCACTGACGTGTGCGTCCAGCCTCCTGGGTTGATAATCACCGGCGCCCGATCGTCAGCCGCCTGATGGACCCATTCAATCATCTCGCCTTCGTGGTTGGTCTGCTTAAAGTCAATCTCTGCTCCAAGTTCGGCAGCACGAACTTTTAGTTGCTTTTCGACGTCCACGAGTCCCACCCTTCCGTAGACCTCCGGCTGCCGCTTGCCCAATCGATTCAAGTTAGGGCCATTGAGGACAACAATCTTCAACGAGTCTGCCATTGGTTTATGCCTCCTCTACCTCTACCTCTACCGCTGTAGCGGTAATTGCCTCGTAGGCCGCGCGCATTTCCTCCATCGTGGCGTCTTCAAGCCTGGTGCACGAGCCCAAGCCGTTGAGCACTACGAAGCGAATGCGTCCGTCACGGTTCTTCTTGTCACGGCCCATGGCCTCGTACAACTCACCAAACGCATCAGGGTCATACGTGGTGGGCAGACCTACTGCGGAGAGAATCTCGTGGTGGAGGGCAAACAGCGCCTCATCAATCAATCCCCTGTTTTGCGCGAGCTTGGCCGCAAACATCATGCCCACGGCAACCGCGTTGCCATGGCGCCACGTGTAGTCTTCTCGCAGCTCAACCGCGTGTCCCAGCGTGTGGCCATAGTTGAGGATTTCACGCAGGCCCGACTCCTTCAGGTCCTGGCTGACCACGTTGGCTTTAACCGCCACGGAACGGGTTACCAGTTCCTCCCAGTGCGCGTCGGCACCGTCGCGATAAAGCTCAAGAATCTTCGGGTCTGCAATAAAGCCAGTCTTGATCAGCTCAGCAGAACCCGAGATGATCTCCTCTTCCGGCAAGGTGTGCATGCGCTCAAGGTCAATGATGACCGAATCCGGCTCGTGGAATGCGCCAACAAGGTTCTTGCCTGCCTCTGTGTTGATACCAGTCTTGCCACCGACTGCTGCGTCAACCATGGCAAGCAGCGTGGTAGGAACCTGGATGACCTTGATGCCACGCATCCACGCGGAGGCAACAAACCCAGCCAGGTCAGTCACCGCGCCGCCGCCAAGACCGATGACCGCGTCCTGGCGCGAAAAGCCACGGGAACCGAGCATGTTCCACAGTTCGCCGGCAACTGTGAGCGTCTTCGCATCTTCAGCGTCGGGTACAGGGGCTAGTACAGCCTCGATGCCAAGCGCCTCAATGTCGTGGGCTACACCGCGAGCAACCGCGCTGAGCGGCTGTTGGTGGATAATGGCCACTTTGCGCGCGCCAATGTCTTTCACTCTTCCGGCAACCTCGCCGGTGATGTCATAGCCGATGTGGATGTTGTACGGGCTTTGTCCCGTGACCTGGATCATTGGCATCGCGTTAACCCCAACCTCTTGTGTACTTGTTGTATCTATTCAGTATCGATAAAGCTCAAGACCTCAGCCACCACCCGCTGCGGCGGCCGCGAATCCGTCCGTACACGGTGATCCGCTACCTCACGATAGAACGGTTCACGCGTAACTAGCAGGTTGCGGTAGTGCTCATGAGGATCATCCGCCTGTAGCACTGGCCGCGATGTGTCCTCTGCGGTACGGCGGATCCCCTCCTCTACGGTGACATCAATCCACACCACCGTGTGGTTCTGCAACAGGGTGCGGGTGGACTCAGTCAGCACCGCTCCACCGCCAAGGCTGACCACGCCGCCCGTAGCCAACGCACGAGCAACGTAGCCTGCTTCAACCTCGCGGAACGCTGTTTCTCCCAACTCGCTGAATATCTCACCGCAGGACTTGCCTTCACCCTGCTCAATCAACGTATCCGAATCCACCACTGGCAAATTCAGAGCACTGCCCAACCTACGACCAATCGTGGTTTTACCTGCCCCCGGCGGACCGACCAGGACAACGCGCGGAGAAGAATTCACAACGTGCGCCGACTCCGGCGACGCGAGCGTGGCGTCAGACATCTAGTTCTCTCCCTCTTTAACGTCACCGAATGCAAGGCGCTGAGACACGTACTCCTTGTAAGAGCCGATATTGCGTTTGACCTCTTCGAGGCTGTCTCCCCCAAACTTCTCGGTAACAGCGCGTGCAAGCACCAAGGCGACCATAGCTTCAGCTACGACACCGCCTGCTGGCACTGCACACACGTCAGAACGCTGGTGAATACCCGTTGCGGCATCACCAGAAGACATGTCTACAGTTTTCAGTGCACGCGGCACCGTGGAGATCGGTTTCATGGCTGCGCGGACGCGCAGCTGCTCGCCGTTGGTCATGCCACCTTCCAGGCCACCGGCACGGTTGGACAGGCGACGCAACTGACCGTCCTCACGAACCATTTCATCGTGCGCTGCGGAGCCGCGACGGCGAGCTTCCTCAAAGCCATCACCAATCTCCACACCCTTCACACTCTGGATGCCCATCAGCGCGCCAGCCAGCTGCGCATCCAAACGGTGTTCACCGGAGATGTGGGAGCCAAGACCGATAGGCAGGCCATCCACAATCACCTCAACAATGCCGCCGAGGGTGTCGCCAGCCTTCTTCGCCGCCTCAATGCAGGCGACCATGTCAGCCTCCGCGTCCTTGGTAAAGGCCCGAACCGGAGAAGCATCAATGGCCTCAATGTCCGCAAACGCGGGAGACTGCCCCTCATACGCCGCGGATTCACCGATAGAGACTACGTGCGAGAACACCTCGACCCCCAGCGTTTCACGCAGGAAGCTACGCGCGACAGCACCAGCGGCAACGCGCGCTGCCGTCTCACGTGCTGAAGAGCGTTCCAGTACCGGGCGTGCAGAGTCAAAGCCGTACTTCACCATGCCAGCGAAGTCAGCGTGACCCGGGCGCGGGCGCGTCAGTTTCGCGCCGCGGCCAGAAGCCAGTGCCTTCGCAACTTCCGGATCCGACTCATCCACCGGCTCAGCGCTCATAATGGTGGTCCACTTCGGCCACTCGGTGTTGCCAATCTGGATGGCAATCGGACTGCCAATCGTGCGCCCATGCACGACGCCAGTGAGCAAGGTGAGCTCATCGGCCTCAAATTTCATACGCGCACCACGTCCGTAGCCGAGACGGCGGCGGGCTAACTGATGGCCAATCTCCTCCTTGGTCACCGGCACCCCAGCCGGCAAGTTTTCAATAAGCGCTACAAGCGCCTGTCCATGAGATTCCCCAGCGGTAGTCCAACGAAGCATTGCAGCATTGTCTCACATCTGCACTACGAAAACGCACAGACTGCTGCAAGACACCATGTTGAGATAATCATCGACGGCCCATGCGGCACCGCTTCACGCCGCAAAAGAAACGCAATGCATACCGTAAGCAGCGACGATAACGCAATGGCGGCAATAACCCCGCTGAAACCACCCATCGCGGCCACCGCCACCCCGAGTGGAACTGCAAGTTTGATGTCACCCCCGCCAATGCCACGCCCAAACGCCAGATACCCCAACCCCCACACCAGCCCCCATGCCCACTGCGGGTGCACAATACACGCACCCACTGCCACCGCCGCAGCTGGAAGGGTCAGGATGTTGGGAAGGGTGTTACGCCAGACGTCGATAAGCAAAAGCCCCAGCGACCATAAAACAAATACCCCGATCCCCATGCCGGGGATTCTATCAGCGCTGAATGTGTGCGAACAGCGCGTTGCGCATTTTCTCACGCGGAGCCTCAACCCCGGTGAACTGCTCAAACTGGGAGTAGGACTGCCCGGCCAGCATGGAAAGCCCGCCCACGGCGTGATACCCATTGGAAGCGGCGCAGACCGCAAGGGGTGTCGGCCAAGGGTCATAGATCACGTCCAACACCGGGGCGTGAGCTAATGCCGGCACATAGGGCTCGATGCCTGCCGACGGCACCGTGGAGACCACCACATCCGCCGCCATAGTGATCTGCTCTATATCAGCACCCTCAAAAGGAACAAACGCGGCGTGCATCCCTGCGGTCAACTCGGCAAACTCATCTGCGCGGTCAGAGCGGTTCAAGATAGTCACCTGCGAAGCACCGAGATGGCGTAGCGCCCATACAGCAGGACGAGCCGTACCACCTGCCCCCACCACCACAGCAGTGCGAATCGGCGTACCACGCATCAACTCTTCCAAAGCGATCAGCAGGCCTTCACAGTCCGTGTTATCCGCACGCCAAGACTGCTCACCGATACGCACAAGCGTGTTTGCCGAACCGATCTCACGTGCCCGGTCAGTCACCTCATCCGCAAACTCAAGCGCCGCAAACTTCGCAGGCATGGTCACCGAGAAACCGCGGAAACTCTCATCGACACCACCGACAATGCGTGGCAGGTCCTCTGCCTTGCACTCAAAACGGGTGTACTCCCAATTGTCTAAACCGGCAGCCTTAAACCCCGCCGAGTGCAGTACCGGCGAAAGCGAGTGCTCAATAGGAAAGCCAAGTACGGCTGCGCGCAACATACTCATCGCCTTCACACCTAGCGCTGCGAATCCAGCACGCCACTTTCAATAGCGCGAACCGTGTCGGCCATGTGCTGCTCGAAGGTGTCGTTAAACACAGTCGTCCCGTCCTTATCCACGGTGACAAAGAACAACCAGTTGCCCTCCGCCGGGTTCTCCATCGCTTCAATAGCCTCGATCGACGGCGACGCAATCGGCGTCTCCGGCAGGCCATCCTTGGCGTAGGTATTCCACGGGGTCACACGAGCGCGGTCCTCATCCGTGGTCGCCACCTCTACAGACGGCAGGCCGTAGTTCACAGTGGAATCAAACTCAAGACGCATCGGCGCATCCAGACGGTTCAAGATCACGCGTGCCACCTTGTCAAACTCACCAGCTGGCGCCTCGCGCTCCACCAGAGAAGCCGCGATCAGCAGCTCATATGGCGACATGCCAACTGCCGCAGCGCGGTCCTTGATCCCCGTTGACTCGTATGCCTTTGCGGAGCGAGTAATCAGCTCAGTCAGAATCTCTTCCGCGCTTGCACCCGGGTCAATGATGTATTCGCCCGGCGCAATAAGTCCTTCGAGGCGCTTCGCATCACCTGCGCGCTGGGCCACCTGCTCACGTGCCCACTCCGGCACGCCAAGCGCGGCAGGATCCGCGTCCGCCGCAGCCTTATTCAGCTGCTCAATGTCCACGCAGTCGCTTATGTTCATACCACCGCAAGTGACGTCCTGGATCATGGACAAAATACCGAAACGAGTCTGCCCACCAAGGACGTTGATGTCCATCAGCGTTGCACCGCCGTACACCTTCAGCGGGGTAATCTTGTTGGCTTCATTCACCAGCGCCGCTACGGCAGCTTTGGCGCTCATCTCGCCCTGCAAGCGATAGAAACCTGGGTGGATGTTGTCCGCGTCGCGGTTGTTCGCCGCAGCAGCTTGAAATGCACTGTTGGAGGCTACAATGCCGCGCTCCTCCAGCTCTGGCCCAAGCGCAGAGATAGTAGATCCCTCGGGGATCTCCACGATCTCTTCCACGCCATTGCCCTCCCCGCTAAAGTCCCTGGAACCGCTTCCGCGTGACACTGCGATCACGGCGATCAGCCCGATGATGAGCAGGATCGAGGCGATAAGCACGGCGATGCTGCGCGTCTTGCGCTGTGCGCTTCGTCGGGTGGTCACGATTCGTTCTCCTTCAGGTTGTTGTTGCGCCCATCTAGCCAAGATTGGAGGATCTCCACGGCGGCAGCTTGGTCAATAAACTTGCGACCTTGCTTCTCAGAAGTGCCAGCAGCGCGCATTGCGGACGCTGCGACGACGGTAGTGAGCCGCTCATCCGCCATTCGCACCGGCAGGCCTGTGCGTCGGCGGATGCGGAAAGCGATCTCTTTGGCGTGTTTGACGCTGTTGCTGCCGTTGCCCTGCAAGTCTCGCGGCAGCCCAACTACCACCTCTACTGCTTCATACTCGTTTGCCAGCTGAACAAGACGGTCAATATCTTCACCGTCGCGGTCTTTGAAGCCAGTGACACGGGAAACAGTTTCTAGTGGCGTGGCCATACGCGCGTCACGGTCAGAGACAGCCACCCCAATGCGCACCGTGCCTACATCCACCCCTAAACGGCGGCCGGGGCCCGGGTCATCCACACCAGGTGTGTCTGGCTCTACCTTCATCGCAATGATCCTTCAACTGTCTTTACATAGCGCTATCCAGCAGTGCTTATTCTCGCAAAACTTTTTCCAAGCACTGCTGGTGCATTACCGACGCTAATGCGAAAACACGCCGAAGCGCACCCAGCGCTCGGCGTGTCACGTAATCAATTCGTTATCTTAGGCGTCCAACTGCTCGCGCAACGCTGCCAAACCAGCATCGATACCCTCCGGATTGTTACCAGAGCCCTGGGCTAGATCCGGCTTGCCACCGCCCTTGCCTCCCACGTGGGAGCCAAAGGCTGCAACCAGTTCGCCAGCCTTGATGCCAGCGTCCACAGCTGCCTCAGTAGCGGCGATGGCGAATGAAGCCTTAGCGCCAGCCTTGGAAGCGAGCACCACCACAGCGTCGGCAGCGCCGAACTTACCCCGGATGTCGCTAGCCATCGTGCGCAGGTCACCAGTGTTAATGCCTTCCGGCAGGTGCACGGCTGCCAGCTTGCGGCCGTTAGACAGCTCCTGCGCGCCAGCAACAATGGCACCGGTATTGGAAAGAAGCTGCTGCCGGTGGAGGTTCTCCACTTCCTTTTCCGCCGCACGCAAACGCTCAGTCAGCTGAGCAATGCGCTCGGGCAACTGATCTGTCGGGGTCTTCAATTCCGCAGCCAGGCCGGATGCCAACGCTGCTTCCTTGGAGAAGTAACGGAAAGATTCCAGGCCAGAGTAGGCCTCAATGCGGCGCGCGCCGGAGCCAACCGAAGACTCCCCCAGCACGGCAACCGGACCGATCTGGGAAGAGTGGCTGACGTGAGTACCACCACACAGTTCGATGGAGAACGGGCCGCCGATCTCCACCACGCGCACCTGATCGCCGTAATTCTCACCGAAGAGCGCCATTGCACCCATAGCCTTGGCTTCCTCAAGGCTGGTCTCAATGGTGTTGACGGCAAAGTCCGCGTCCACTGCCTGATTGGTAATGGTGGCAATCTCTTGCAGCTGCGCATCGGACAGCTGCTCGGTGTAGTTGAAGTCAAAGCGCAGGTAACCCGGCTTATTCAAGGAACCTGCCTGGACTGCGGTTGGGCCTAGCACCTCACGAAGCGCTGCGTGGATCAGGTGCGTTGCGGTGTGTGCCTGGCGGGCACCGTGGCGCCACGCCTCATCCACCTCAGCAGTGACCGCCTGGCCAAGGTCCAGGCCTCCGTTTTGCACGGTTGCCTTGTGAACCCAGAGTTTCTTACCAATCTTTTGCACGTCATTGACGTTGAGCACGGTATCGCCCACAACGATGCGACCACGGTCAGCCATCTGGCCACCGGCCTCGGCGTACATCGGGGTGACATCCAGGATCACCTCAACCTCATCGCCTGCGGTGACCTCGCCGACCTTCTCACCGTCACGGACAAGGCCGATCACATTGGCGCTGTGGGTGAGCTCCTCAAAGCCCACGAACTGCGTCGGGTTAGCGTCCACCCACTCGCGGTAGAGCGAGTCATCACGGTTGCCCATCTTCTTGGCCTTGTTGTCAGCCTTGGCACGAGCGCGCTGCTGCTCCATTGAGGCGTGGAATGCGTCCATATCCACGTCCAACCCAGCCTCACGTGCCATCTCCAGTGTCAGGTCAATCGGGAAACCGTAGGTGTCGTGCAGCTCAAACGCCTGCTCGCCGGAGATCTGGGTGTTACCGGCAGACTTCAGTGCGGCGGCAGTTTCATCAAAGCGGTGGGTGCCGGATTCCAGCGTCTTGGAAAACGCGCGCTCCTCAGCCATAGCCACACGCAGAATACGGTCGCGGTTATCTGCAATCTCCGGATACGACGGCGTCATCGTATCCATGATCGTCTCCATCAGCGGCTGCATCACTGCACCGGTTGCACCCAACAGGCGTGCGGAGCGGATGATGCGACGCAGCAGACGGCGCAAGATGTAGCCGCGGCCCTCATTGGACGGGGTAACACCATCCAGGATGATCATCATGGACGTACGCGAGTGGTCTGCGATCACACGGAAGCGAACGTCATCCGCTGGAGTGCCAGCGTCATACTTCGTGCCGGTGAGCTGCTCGGCCATGTCAATCACAGGGCGCAGCAGGTCGGTCTCGTAGACATTGTCCACGCCCTGCAGGATGCAGGCAACACGCTCAATACCCAGGCCGGTATCGATGTTTTTATTCGGCAGCTCGCCGAGAATCTCAAAGCCGCCCTTCTTATCACCAGCGCCGCGGATGGACTCCATGAAGACCAAGTTCCAGATCTCCATGTAACGGTTATCGTCCGCAATCGGGCCGCCCTCTTTGCCGTATTCCGGGCCGCGGTCGTAGTAGATCTCAGAGCAGGGTCCGCACGGGCCAGGCACACCCATGGACCAGAAGTTGTCTTCCATGCCCATGCGCTGAATGCGCTGCGACGGCACGCCGATAACGTTCTGCCAAATCTGCGCCGCCTCATCGTCCTCGGTAAACACCGTTACCCACAGACGCTCCGAGTCAAGACCCAGCCCACCGTCTTCCACAGCGCCAGTCAGCAGCGACCACGCATGCGTGATGGCACCTTCCTTGAAGTACTGGCCAAAGGAGAAGTTGCCCGCCATCTGGAAGAACGTGTTGTGGCGGGTAGTAATACCCACTTCTTCGATGTCAAGGGTACGCACGCACTTCTGAATCGAGGTCGCAGTGCCGTTTTCAAATGGCGGTGTCTGCTGGCCTAGGAAGTACGGCTTGAACGGCACCATGCCGGCGTTGACGAAGAGCAACGTCGGATCATCAAGAATGAGTGAGGCGCTGGGCACCTCAGTGTGTCCGCTCCTCACGAAGTGGTTGGTAAACCGCTCGCGAATCTCATGAGTCTGCACGACGTGCCTGTCCTTTCAACGAGAAAATCTCATAGCAAAATTTAGTCCGGCAATACTCTACCCGCGACCCCGCACCATCCTGCGAAGCCGCCCAAGGTATTCACTGATCCTTTTCTCCGCACCGTGGTTTGTCGGCTGGTAGTACACCGCATCTTCCAACCCTTCCGGGATGTACTGCTGCTCCACTACACCGCGCGGGTCATCGTGCGGATACTTGTAGCCCACGGCGTGGCCAAGCGCCTTTGCACCCTCGTAGTGACCGTCACGCAAATGCGGCGGCACAGGCCCCACGTTGCCCGCGCGCACATCAGCTTGTGCCGCAGAGATCGCTTCGATGACGGAGTTGGATTTCGGCGCAGTTGCTAGGTGGATCGTCGCCTGTGCGAGGGTCAGACGCGCCTCCGGCATGCCGATGAACTGCACAGCCTGGGCCGCAGCACTCGCAGTCTGCAGGGCTGTGGGATCCGCCATGCCAATGTCTTCTGAAGCATGAATGACCAAACGCCGCGCAATAAAGCGCGGGTCCTCACCGGCCTCAATCATGCGCGCCAAATAGTGCAGCGCCGCATCCACATCCGAGCCGCGAATCGACTTAATGAAAGCGCTGGTGATGTCGTAGTGCTGATCCCCATCGCGGTCATAACGTACCACTGCACGGTTGACGTTGTTGCGGATCACTTCTTCCGTCACTTCCCCACCCTCTGGCACCGCTTCCGCAGCCGCCTCAAGGTAGGTCAGGGCACGTCGTGCGTCGCCTGAGGCGAGGAGGGTGAGCTGGTTCAACGCGGCGCTATCAAGCGAAATGCTCTTAGCAAGCCCCCGCTCATCAGCCACAGCGCGAGTAAGCACCTCACGGATATCCTCATCGCTCAGTGGCTCAAGTTTCAGCAGCAACGAGCGCGAAAGCAGCGGGGCAACCACGCTAAATGAGGGGTTCTCCGTCGTCGCCGCAACGAGAAGCACCGTACGGTTCTCCACCGCCGCAAGTAGCGCATCCTGCTGGGTTTTGGAAAACCGATGCACCTCATCGATGAAAAGCACCGTCTTCTCACCACGGGTGAGGTCACGCCGCGCGGTATCAATCACCGTGCGCACCTCCTTCACCCCCGAGGTCAGCGCGGACAGGCCAATGAAGTTCTGCCCCATCGTCGCCGCAATCAGCGACGCAATCGTGGTTTTACCCGTCCCCGGTGGCCCGTACAGAATTACACTGGCCGCCCCCGAGCCTTCGATCAGACGGCGCAGCGGTTTGCCTTCACCCAGCAGATGGCGCTGGCCGGCGATCTCATCGATCGTGCGCGGGCGCATACGCGCAGCCAGCGGTGCGTGCGGCCCAACTTCAAAAAAGCTGGAGCCTCTATTGCTTATCGACGCCCCGCCGACCTCCCCATCCCCAAACAAACCCTCCTGCGCCACCGTGCAACCTACTTCAGTCTCTACTTCAGTCTCTACTTCAATCGCAGCGCAACGTCACGGGCAAACTGGGAAATAACCAGGTAGGCAGTGTCGCGGCCAGTACCCGCGTAGGCAGAAAGGGCGTTGAATGTCTCCCGCAAATCCTCACGAACAATGAGCTCTTCGTGAGTGAACGGCCCATCGCTTGCAGGACGCAGCATGTCGCCGCTGGGAATGCCAGCATCCGCGAATCCGAGCGCGGATTCCGTAATCTCCTCGTTCACGTCCACGCCTGCGGCCGCGAACTCTGCAGCCAAGTCCTCATCCGAAGCCACAACCTCTGCAAGCGCAACCGGGTTGAGCATAGTCAGGCTGGACAGTGCCCACCCGATCATGCCCGCAGTGATACGCGCCTGAAGGGTGTCCTCGTGGTTCAGCAGCGGCCAGGTGGCACGAACTTCTCGCAGCCAGGCCTCAATAAACGCACTGATTGCATCCTCATGGTAGGTGCGCGGTGAAATGTACAGCGGGAATCCGGCAACAACAAACGCAACGTCAAAAATAGCGTCGCGGAAGCCGGCCCACTCATAATCCAAAAACTGCGTACCTGAATCCGTGTACATGACGTTGTCCGGGCTCAGATCAAACGGCGTAAACGCACGCACACCGCCTCGCAGCAAGCGAGTCTGCAGGTTGGACGCGGTCACCTTTACTTCATTTGGTATCTCGAAGCCAGCCTGCTCAAGAATGGCCAAGCCCAAACGAATGCGGTGAGACAGCAACCGATCACGCAGCTGCTGGACCTTCTCCGCACCGATGCGCGATCGCGTCATCCTTGCAAACAACGCGTTGAACTGCGTTTCTTTGTCTGCCGTGCCGGCGTGCATCTTGCCCAGGGCCGTGCCCAAGTTGCGCAGAATCTGCACGTGTTGGATGTCATCGGCACGCTCCAACATGGTTGCCAACGTGTCAGCATCGCCAACGTCCGAAAGAATGATCATCCGGGCATCCACGTCATACCCCAACAACACCGGGCCAGGACGAACCTCACTACTTAGCGAGGTTGTGAACTGATACGCCACAACCTCACGCAAAAACGCAGCATCGTCGAGCAGGTTACCCGTCTCGGGCGAATGCTTCACCACCACAGTCCTGTGCTGCAGGAACGGGTTGGCAGTTACCTTCGCACGGTATACCCCGGCCACACCTGAGCCAGACAACTCGGTCACGTCGGTGAGCTTTTGGGCACCTCCGTAGCGCCGCGTAAGCACACTCTCCGCGGTGGAAATTACGGTGTTGCGATCCATATCTGGTCTCTACCGGCGTTAGGCGTTGTCGCCGTCTGCCTTTTCGGTTTTCTTCTGCGGCTTGAAATCCACACCGGTCTCCGCACGCTGCGCTGCCGGAATCGGCGCCGGGGCATCCGTCAACGGGTCAACACCGCCACCGGACTTCGGGAAGGCAATGACGTCACGGATGGATTCAAAACCACCGAGCAAGGAGACGATGCGGTCCCACCCGAAGGCGATACCGCCGTGTGGAGGAGCGCCGAACTGGAAGGCGTCAAGCAGGAAGCCAAACTTTTCGTCTGCCTCTTCATCGGTGATGCCCATGACCTCAAAGACGCGCTTTTGCACATCGTGCTGGTGGATACGGATAGAGCCGCCACCGATCTCATTGCCGTTGCAGACAATGTCGTACGCGTATGCAAGCGCTTCGCCTGGGTTGTTCTCAAAGTTATCCATGAACTCAGGCTTCGGGGAGGTAAAGGCGTGGTGCACAGCCGTCCACTTAGAGTGCCCGAGTGCTACGTCACCGGAAGCCGTTGCGTCTGCAGCCGGTTCGAACAACGGTGCATCCACAACCCAGGTAAACGCCCAGTCGCCGTCCTTGATCAGGTCCAGCTTGCGCGCGATCTCCCCACGAGCAGCGCCAAGCAACGCGCGAGAGGACTTTGTGTCGCCAGCTGCGAAGAAGATTGCGTCACCAGGCTTCGCGCCAACGTGCGCTGCAATACCAGCCTTTTCCTCGTCGGTGATGTTCTTAGCCACCGGACCGGTCAGCTCACCGTCCTCCTGAATCAGGATGTAGGCTAAGCCCTTCGCGCCACGCTGCTTCGCCCACTCCTGCCAGGCATCCAACTGCCTGCGCGGCTGGGATGCGCCACCGTCCATCACCACAGCCCCCACGTACTCAGCGTTGAACACGCGGAACGGAGTGTCCTTGAAAAACTCGGTGCACTCCACCAGCGGGATGTCAAAGCGCAGGTCCGGCTTGTCAGAGCCGTACTTTTCCATCGCTTCCTTGTAGGTCATACGCGGAATCGGGGTCTGAATGTCGTAGCCGATGAGCCTCCACAGCTCCACCAAGATTTCCTCGGCAAGCTCAATAATGTCGTCCTGATCCACAAAGCTGGCTTCAACGTCCAGCTGAGTGAACTCCGGCTGGCGGTCAGCGCGGAAATCCTCATCGCGGTAACAGCGAGCGATCTGGTAGTAGCGCTCCATCCCGGAGACCATCAGCAGCTGCTTGAATAGCTGCGGCGACTGCGGCAGTGCGTACCAAGAGCCCGGCTTCAAACGAGCAGGCACCAGGAAGTCGCGTGCACCTTCCGGGGTGGAACGCGTCAGCGTCGGCGTTTCAATCTCTACGAAATCGTGGTTGTCCAGCACGCGGCGTGCAGCCTGGTTTGCTTTTGCACGCAGACGCATGGCGTTCGCCTGACGCTCACGGCGCAAATCCAGGTAGCGGTACTTCAGGCGGGTCTCTTCACCGACCTCGGTGGAGGAAGCATCCTCAATCTGGAACGGCAGCGCCGCCGACTTATTTAATACGGTCAGTTCGGTGGCGTTGACCTCGATCTCGCCGGAAGCCAGGTTCGGGTTTGCAGAGCCTTCCGGACGTGGCTCCACCACGCCGGTGACCTTGACAACGAACTCACTACGCAGGTCGTGCGCAGCCTCCGCCACATCAGATTCGCGGAAGACAACCTGAGCGATACCCGAGCGGTCACGCAGATCGATGAAGATCACGCCACCGTGGTCGCGGCGTCGCGCCACCCAACCGGTGAGGGTGACAGTCTGGCCATCGAGGTCTTTATTGAGGTTCCCCGCAAGGTGAGTGCGCAGCACGGTGTTTTCCTAGTCCTTCCAAAAGGCGTTAAAACGTATCGCGCAAGAGTCTACCGCGACCGTCTCACAACATGCGCTTAGGTTGTTTGGCACAATGCAAGCCATGACGTTTAGAGGAGATGCCAGCCAAGGCGCAAGCGGGCGTGTGCAAACCAGTTCAGGTTCCCGTGGCGGACAGCAAGGCGGTTCAGGCGGCCTGCTTGCCCTGCCGTTGTTGCTTGGCGGCGGTGGTGGCGGGACCATCATCCTGGTTTTGCTGCTGTTGTTCTTGTTCAACGGTGGGCTTGGCGGCCTAGGTCTTGGAGGTGACCAGCAGGGCCAGTACCAGTCGCAGGGCGGCTACAACCTCGAGCACTGTGATCAGCCGAATGCGGCTAACGAATACTCCGACTGCCTTGCCGCCGCGACGGTGCTGTCCGTTGATGATGTGTGGTCCCAGGTACTGCCAGCGCAGGCCAACTTGGAGTACCGCCCGGCAGGTATGCACATTTTCAAGGGCGAAGTAGCTTCCGGCTGTGGTTACGCATCTTCCGCAACGGGGCCGTTCTACTGCCCGCGCGATGAGACGGCGTATTTGGATGTGTCCTTCTTCGATCAGCTGCAGCAGCTTGGTGGCAGCGCAGGTCCCCTGGCTCAGGCATATGCCACCGCGCACGAGATGGGCCACCACATCCAGCACATCGAGGGCACCCTGGGTTTGAGCGACTACAAGAACCCTGGCGCGGACTCCGCTGCGGTTGCTATTGAGCTGCAGGCGGACTGCTATGCAGGACTGTGGGCGCACTACGCACAGCAGGGTGGACGCTTGGAGTCTGTTTCGGACGAGCAGTTGCACGAGGCTATCCAAACCGCGCAGTCCATCGGTGATGACAACATTCAGCGTCGCTCCGGCGGCGAGGTCGACCCGGACGCGTGGACCCACGGCTCCTCCGAGCAGCGCGGCACCGCATTTATGGCTGGCTACCAGACCGGCAAGATGTCTGCCTGCGACACCCTCAACCGAGGCGTGTACAACGACTAATTCGCGTACGCTCGCGATCATGGCTGATTCACCAAATCGCGCCGTTGCATTCCTCGCCGCGTTCAATGACGTGGAGGGGTTTCTGCGCGAGGCGTTAGGCGCGAAGAAAAGCGACTCTTTTAGGTGGATGTGCTCCCAGGCAGCCAAGCGTGGGTTGATTACCTGGGAACAGTCCACTGACCTGAAGGAATACGCTGAGCTGCGCAATGCGATCAGCCACGGCGAGTACCGGGACTTCAAACCAATCGCGGAGCCGTTGCCTGAAACCGTCGCAGCACTCGAGCATTTTCGGGACGTGTTGCTCAAGCCCGTCACCGCATTAGAGGTGGTGGGCCAGAACCAAAAGGTGGTTACCTTCTCCCCTGGTGATGCGGTTCGCGATGCGCTGCATGCGATCCGGGAGTCAGGCCACACACAGTTTCCGATTTACGACGGTGGCGTGTGCGTCGGCCTGCTCACCACCAATGCCATTGCGCGTTGGATTGCAGTGGCTTTACAAGATGACGACACCGTCGGTTCAACGTCTATCAGCGAAGCGCTCAAACTCTCCGGGCAACACGACCACCAGGTGTTTCTGCCGCGAACCGCACCGGCAGCCGCAGCCATCGAGGCGTTGACAACGCCGCTCAAATCTGGCGCACTGCCACGTTTGGCAATCATTACGGAGCACGGCAACGCTGACCAGCGCCCCATTGCCGTAGTCGGCCCAACGGACATTCCGGCACTTGCTGCCGTTACCTAAGCCCACACCTAACTCACCCTGGAGGAGGAAGTATCAATGCCATCCAAGTCTGCCACCGTGAGCGTTCTTGATCTGTTTTCTATCGGCATCGGCCCGTCTTCCTCACACACGGTGGGCCCGATGCGCGCAGCCCAGGCGTTTGTTGGCACCATGGCGCAGTTGCCGGCGAAGGTGCGCGTCACACTTCGTGGCTCGCTTGCCGCTACTGGTGTTGGCCACGGTACCGACCGCGCGGTCCTGCTTGGCCTTGTCGGCTACACGCCGACGACAACCAGTGCAGACATTTCGCCGAAACCGGGCGAAGAGATCCCGCAAAGCGGCACCATCTCGGGTCCTGCCGGCAGCGTGGAGTATGAGGTGGAGTTCAACCCCCAGCCGGTGCCAGAGCACCCGAACTGCCTCATCTTTGACGCTTGGGATGCCCAAGGCAACCAGCTGGCAGAGAACGTTGCGTACTTCTCCATCGGTGGTGGGTTCATCCTTGACCGCGCTGGCATGTCCGCGCATGAGAACGAGGCTGGCGTGGTTGCTGTCGCGCACGAGAAGACCGTGCCCTACCCCTTTGACACCGGCCAGGAGCTCATGGAGCAGTGCGCCACGCACGGTCTAACCATCGCCCAGGTCATGCGGGCAAACGAGGAGGCCTTGCACGGCAGGGACGCACTCGAGGAGCACTTGGACGCTGTGTGGGACGTGATGCAAGAGTGTGTGGCCCACGGGCTAAAAACCGAGGGCACATTGCCAGGCGGTCTCAACGTCAAACGTCGCGCGAACCGCTTGCACCGCCTATTGACTGCGGAGTATCAAGCGTCAACGGCACGCGGGCTTGACGCGATGGAGTGGGTCAACCTGTATGCGCTTGCGGTGAATGAGGAAAACGCTGCCCACGGTCAGGTGGTTACTGCCCCGACGAATGGCGCGGCAGGCATCATTCCGTCGGTGATGCATTATTGCCGTGACTTCACGGATGATTTTGACCGCGACCGCGTGCACGAATTTTTGCTCACGGCAGGCGCAATCGGCGTCATTATTAAAACCAACGCCTCGATTTCGGGTGCAGAGGTTGGCTGCCAGGGCGAGGTCGGCTCAGCATCTTCGATGGCTGCGGCTGGTATGTGCGCCATCCTTGGCGGCACCCCACAGCAGGTAGAGAACGCCGCCGAGATCGCACTCGAGCATAACTTGGGACTTACCTGCGACCCGGTCGGCGGGCTTGTGCAGGTTCCCTGCATTGAGCGCAATGCCATTGGCGGTGTGAAAGCCATTAACGCGGCGCGCTTGGGCAAGCTTGGCGACGGCACCAACATTGTCACCCTCGACGACGTCGTTGAAACCATGGCCTCTACTGGTCGCGACATGATGACGAAGTACAAGGAGACGTCTATGGGCGGCCTCGCGGTGCAGCTTGGCCTTCCGGTGAACATCATCGAGTGCTAGCTACGTAACCTGCTCAATTTGCTCTTTTGCGTGCGTAAAGCGGCCCTCCATGACCGCTATGCTGAATGCGTCCGCACCATGTGCGGTGGCTAATGCTGGCGCTTGTTCCAAGACGCTGCGCACCTGACGGAGCCATTCGCTGGTTTCGCTATCGAGGGATACGCCGAAGAGGTCAAGCACTGCCGGCTCTGTGAAGTCCTCGAGGGATAGCTGCGACTTGCCGTCGAGTGTGAGCTCGTAGGCATCGCCGTCCGCAGGCGGGGTAGGGTTGACATCGAATACCGGTGATAGGACCCAGGACCCGCCATTTCGAAGAAAACCGTGGTTGCGAAGATGGTTGTCCACGTTGCCAACAAGAACACCGAAAACGGCACGTCTCCATTGCTCGGTAGTATCTGCGCCACTGTATTGGGACCATTCAATGAGATCGATCCAGTCACCGCCGCCTCCGTCAACGGCTTGCAGCGCGGTCATAGCAGACATGTAGGGAATGCGTACCCCTGCAAAGTCGCGGTCGAAGCGACGCAGGAACAATACTGTGCGGTCCTCCCCGTCGACAATGAAGGTGCGGGTTTCATAGGCAGGAACCTGAATTCCCGCTCGCTGCATCAGCCCTAGCGTTGCTGCCTCCCATGCCATAACATTCCACTGATCCCCGTGGGGTTTAGGAAACTTTGCAAGCCACAGCTCTTGCCCACGTCGGACGTTGGCTTTGGGGCGCGCACCGCCAAGCGAACCAGTCGCGCGGAACAATCTCCTCACATTGCGCTCGAGAATATCTCTGTCACCGCGCTGTACTTGATCAGCCGTGCGCAAAACCTCTGCAAGTTCGTGCTCACCCGGAACGCCTTCGCCATCTGCGACCGCAACTCCATCGACCCAGAAGCGGGTCGCCCCTTGCCTGCCGTTGTCATTGACCCCAAGCAGCAGCGAAACCTCGTCCAGATTTCGCCCTGCTGCGCGCATGAGCACTTTTCGGCCCCATGTATCTGGCGCGGAGTCGCTAAACGGGTTTACGGGCAAGATTGGCTGTGGCCCTGAGAAAAGGCCAAGCGCTGGAGCCAGGGAAAAGGCGTCCGGGCGGGCCAAAAAGGAGGGTTCGTACGAAAACGATGCCGATGCCCGCGTGCGGTAAATATATCCAGCAAGGACGTCATTGCCGCCAATGACGGTGGTAACCGCAATCTTACTGTCGCCCACTACCTTCTCCCCTAGAAATCCGGTTTCGGGGTTCGAACCCGTTCGGGCAGCTGCTCTGCGGCCCGCAAACGACCCACGTCTGTGAGATAGGGATCGCTTGCCGTGACCACGCGGTCGAGCAGTCCCAACACGTTGAGGACCGCAAGCGTCGCGTCTAACCCGGCGCCCTGCCCGTTTTCCAGCTTGCTCAGCGTAGTCGGCGAAATGCCAGCACGCTCAGCAACCATGCCGCCGGTGAGCCCCAGCAGCTTGCGTTGAATGCGAACATGCTCACCTATCGCTCGCATCCCGCGGCGAACGGGCGTCGGCGTGTATCTCATGCGCATGATTTTAGCAACAGAAACCTAACAGGAAAAGCAGTTACGTTACAGGTTTCTGTTACTTAAACGTGCGCTACCGCTGTACAGCCGCAGCAACCGCCTCCGCGTTCAGCACAACCGTCACCTGGGAGTGGTCCGCGAGGTTCTTCACGGTAACCTCGCCGGCGTCTAGCTCGCGATCCCCCAGCACCAGCGCAAACTTGGCGCCAGCGCGGTCAGCGCCCTTCATCGCACCCTTGAGCCCGCGGCCGCCGTAGGCCATGTCGGTGGAGATACCAGCAGCGCGCAGCTCATTAATCAGCAGCGCCATCCGCTCTTGGGCCTTTTCGCCGATGCCAACGCCAAAGACCTCCACGCGACGCTCAACGCCCTCAAGCACCACGCCCTCAGCCTCAAGCGCAAGCACCGTACGATCCACGCCAAGACCAAAGCCGATACCGGAGAGGTCCTGGCCGCCGATCTGGGCCATGAGCCCGTCGTAGCGACCTCCGCCACCGATGCCGGACTGCGCACCGAGCCCGTCGTGGACGAACTCGAACGTGGTCTTGGTGTAGTAATCCAAACCGCGCACCATGCGTGGGTTGATCACGTATTCCACGCCCATGCTGTCGAGCATCCCGGTGACGGCCTCGAAGTGGCTGCGGCAGCCCTCACACAGGTGGTCCAGCATTAGGGGTGCATCCGCCATCATCGCACGGACGTTGTCACGCTTGTCATCCAGCACACGCAGCGGGTTGATCTCCGCGCGGTGGCGGGTCTCCTCATCCAACGGCAGCGCAAACAGGAAGCTTTGCAGCTGCTCGCGGTAGGCCGGGCGGCACTCGCGGCAGCCCAAACTGGTCAGCTCCAGACGGAAGCCGGTGAGCCCAACAGCGCGGTAGCAGCGATCTGCAAGCGCGATGACCTCAGCATCCAGGTACGGGTCATCCACACCGATGGCCTCTACGCCCACCTGTTGCAGCTGACGGTAGCGGCCGGCCTGCGGGCGCTCGTAACGGAAGAACGGGCCGTAGTAGTTCAGCTTTACTGGCAGGTAGCCACGGTCCAAGTTGTGCTCGATCACCGCGCGCATGACACCTGCGGTGCCTTCCGGGCGCAAGGTCACGGAGCGGTCACCGCGGTCAGCAAAGGTGTACATCTCTTTGCTCACCACGTCAGTGGATTCGCCCACGCCGCGCGCGAACAGGGTCGTGTCCTCAAACACCGGCAGCTCAATGTGCTGGTAGCCGGCCTGGCGCGCCTGATGCGCAAACTCATCACGCACGCGAATAAACGTGGCGGATGCCGGGGGTACGTAATCGGGTACGCCCTTGGGGGCAGACAGGGCCTTAAAAGAGTTCTGCTCAGTCACGGTTTTTGAGCTTAGCGCCCCGCATTCGCCCGCAGGATAAATGGGTTGGTTGCCCGCTCGTGCGCCATGGTGGTCACCGGCCCGTGCCCCGGCAGCAATGTGAGTGCATCATCAAGCTCCCAGACACACCCGCGTAACGACGCCACCATGTCCCTCTCATCCGAATAATCCAGATCAGTACGCCCCACTGAGCCCCGGAACACCACGTCACCGCTAAAGGCAAACTCCTCGCCCACCACCAAAACGCTTCCCGGTGAATGGCCAGGGGCATGGCGTACGCTAAACGTCTCTCCTGCAACGGTGATTGCTTCCCCGTCTTCCAGGTGGTGGATGGTGTCTGGGAGGGGGAGCGTGTGAGCGTCGAAAAGCAGCCGCGACTGCTCCGGGATACCTTCGCTGAGCATGAACTCATCCGCCGGGTGAATGTAGACGGGTGCACCTAGCTCGGCGGCATCACGGATGTGATCAATGTGGCCGTGGGTTAGCACGATAGCCTCAAGCTTGGAATTGTTCTCCTCCAGCATCTTGCGCACAACTGGCGCAGCTCCCATACCTGGGTCTACAACAAACCCGCGGCGGGTTGCCTCATTAATGCAGACGTAGCAGTTGGTGCCGTACGGACCGGCCGCGAAACCCTGGATACGCAAAGTGCTCATGCGTACGAATCCTAGGGGTTGTCGTGCGAGCTGTTAGGATTTGAGCGAACTTTTACTCTTTTCAAGAAACGAGGCGATGGTGGCAAGCAACGAAGAGCGCGGCAAGCAGGCGCTGCAGAACCTAGAGAAGGAACTGGCAGCGCGCGACCGCAAACAGGCACGTAGCCCGTGGATCACCGCGGCAGCCTCGCTGGCTGTAATCGCAGCGTTAGGCGGCGGCATCTACTTCATGGCCAACCAGGAAAGCAACGATGACGTGGACACCACCGCATCTGAGACGGAAACGACCACACCGGAAGCTGAAGAGTTCGACCCAACCTCCTACGAGGCAGTCGCAACCGCTCGCGCAGCCGCCCTGCCGGCAACCGTGGATTGCGTCTACACCGAAGACGACCGCGATGAGTACTTCAAGGGCCTGCCACAGGCCGAAGGTGTGTCTACTGAGGGCACCGTCAAGGTGAACCTGGATACTTCCGCTGGTCCGATTGGCATGACGCTGGATCGCTCCGTGTCGCCGTGCACGGTCAACGCTATTGAGTACTTGGCGGAGGACGGCTACTTCAATGACACCGTCTGCCACCGCTTGACTACTTCTGATGGCTTGAAGGTGCTGCAGTGTGGTGACCCGTCTGGCACCGGCGCTGGTGGCCCGGGCTTCCAGTTCCCGAACGAGTACCCCACCGATGAGGCTCTTGAAAGCGTTGACCTGACGCAGATGGGCATTCCGGACGACGCAAGCGATGAGGAGAAGCGCCAGTACGCCTCCATGATGCTGCAGGATCCGCAGCGCTACGACCGCGGCACGATCGCCATGGCAAACGCTGGCATTGACACGAATGGCTCCCAGTTCTTCTTGAACTACGGCCCGTCCGTGCTGCCGCCGCTGTACACCTACTTCGGCCAGATTGATGACGCTGGCTTGGAAACGCTTGACGCTATCGCCGAAGCGGGTGTTGAGGGCGGTGCCCCGGATGGCGCGCCTGCCGAAGAAGTCAGGATTAAAACCGCCGTCGTTGAGGGGTAGGTCTATTGAAAAATAAACCTCTTGCCAAATTCTCAAACCCTGTTAATATATTCCCCGTCATAATCGATAGATATCCGTCAAAGATTGGATTTCCGCATGCAGTTCCGTAAGGGCATCGTCGCTGCCGCTACCGCCGCAGCTGTTCTGACCTCCGGAGTTTCCGTTGCTGTCGCAGAGGAAACGAAGAAAGGCACCACTCAGCCAACTACTCCGACTCCTACCCCGCAAAAGCAAAACCAGCCGAACAACACGACCAACCAGAAGAAGGACGAAGGGTCCTCCGCGAAGGACATGAGCCCGAAGGAGATCCAGGACTGGATCGCCGTGGTTACCGCCGTCATTGGTCTGCTGGGCACCCTGTTCGCTTTCGGCCAGAAGTTCATCAAGCCGTAAGACAGCCCTGCTGCATTCATCACCGCCTCGCCCGTTCGGGTGAGGCGGTTTTGGTTTTTCTGGCCTAGCTTGAGCTTTGCTCACGTGGACCAGATAAGGAGAGGCACTGTCATTCATTCCGCCTGCGTACAGCGAGACAGTCGTGTCGTAGTGTCCTATAGATCGGTCTGAGCTCTTTTGGCACCATCTTGGGGGCAGCAACGTGCCAGCACATTCGAGCGTTGAGAAGCGTCTGCAGCGGGCTTTTGACCAGCGACTTAACCCGTCACGTCCCGTGACAATTCAAAGCGAAATGCTGGGTTAAGCGACAAAATGTGTGCTTTTCTCGGCGTGTCGATTTAAGTGACAAAATGTGTGCTTTTCGGGGGTTGGAATGGGCCGGGCCCGGGGTGCTGTGCTGGGGTTATGAGCGTCCTGCCCAGCCGTGTCGGATGGCCCAGGAGGGGTTGAAGTCGGTGTCGATGCCTGTGTCGTAGACTTTCGGCCGGCCGTCGGGTGAGTTGGCTTGGTCGCGTTCACGCATGTGTGCCTGGCGGGCGTGTGCGTAGCCTTTGCGGCCGAAGTCTTGCTCGATTGCTAGCGCCAGCGGGTCATCGTGGTGTTGGGTGTGCAGGTAGAGCCACCAGTCCATGATGATTCGTTGATGTTCGTCAAATGCGCCGCGGTGGGCTCGGGCAAGGTGTTTCAGCTGTGCGTTCACGCCGCCTTCCAGGCTGTTTGTGGTGGTCTTCAGCTCGGTTGTGGTGCGGTGTGGTGGGTTGAGCCAGACGAAGAGGTGGCCTTGTTGGTAGAGACGCTCGAACCGGCGGTAGGCTCTGCGGGCTCTGGGGTGGGTGTACCACCATTGCTGGTTGTCGCGGATGCGTTTTGGGATCTCTTCTGGGGCGACTTGGTTGCGGTAGGCGCGTTGTTTGAGCCAGTCACCGTAGAGGTCATGGAAGCGGTTGAGGCGAAGTACCCAGGTAATTGCCTGGTCACGGGTGGTGATGTGGGTTAGCTGGTTGCCGAGGCGAAGGAGTACTTTGTGCGCGGTGATTGTTGGTTGGCGTGTGGTGTCTTTGATGGTGTCGCGGCGTACGTGGACGAGGCAGCGTTGGATGGAGGCGTTTGGCCAGCATTGCTTGATGGCCTTGTTTGCGCCACCGGAGCCGTCTGTGGTCACGACTAGGGGTTCGGCGATCAGGTCGAAGAGTTTGGCGTAGTCGTAGGCGGTTTCTCGTGTGCACCAGTGCCAGGCAACGACGTGTTCGCTGGTTGCAGCGACAAGCAGGCATTTTTTGTGGAAGTAGGTGCCGTCAATAAACAGCTGGTCGTAGACGCGGTACGGGTCTGGTTTGCATGGGACGATGATGAACCAGAAGTAGGTGAACCAGCGGATCAATGTGCGCCTGGAGACGTTGTGTGCAGCAGCCACAGCGTCGAGGGGACGCTGGCCGGTGATCCAGTCGATGAAGATGGCAAACCGATATGCGCTGGTCTTAGCCGTGTTCGGGTTGGTGAAGGTGTGCCCGCAGTGTGTACAGCGCCATCGCTGTTTTCCGCTGGAGGTGGTGCCCATTTTCGTGGCGGTGTGATCGCATGCCGGGCATAGGGGCCTGTTGTGTTTTCTCTTCCTGTGTTGAGTTGGCATGCAGCTGGTTTAACAGCTTGCTGTCATAGCACATCCAACGCCTGAAGTGGTGGACCTTCCGGTCCACGGTCGGGAATCCCGATTCAACGAGCACTCTCCCGCCGTAGGCCCAGGCAGGACCGGGAATCCATATCCAAAAAAGCACACATTATGTCGCTTAACCCGAAATGCTACCCTCTTTGGTGACGCATCACTAAAAGAAGGGTTATGCAATGAAGGCGTTCGGTTTCTTGAGCTTCGGGCATTATGCCGTCGGCGGCCAGCGCGGGCCATCTGCGGAGAAGATTGCCAAGATCCACTTGGAGATCGCCCAGGCTGCGGACGAGATCGGCGTGAACAATGCCTCCTTCCGCGTCCACCACTTCGTGCAACAGGCTTCCGCGCCGATGCCACTGCTTGGTGCGGTTGCCGCCACCACCAAGCAAATCGAGGTGGGCACCGGCGTGATTGACATGCGCTACGAAAATCCGCTCTACCTCGCCGAAGAGGCCGCCTCCCTGTATCAGCTCTCTGGCGGACGTGTGGCCTTGGGAGTCTCTCGCGGCGCGCCCGAGGTTGCCGAGCGCGGCTGGGAGGTCTTCGGCTACAAGGGCGAGGCCCCCAACGGCGCTGACGTGGCGCGCGCCCATCTTGAGACCTTCATGGCTGCTGTCGACGGCGCCGGGTTCGCCATCGCCGCACCGCTGGAGCGTCAGTACCCCAACATGTTCCAGCCCGGCTCGGCCCTGCCCGTCTTCCCCATGGCACCCGCGCTGCGCAGGCACATCTTCTACGGCTCGGGCACCCACGCGTCTGCGGAGCAGACTGCGAAAGACGGGCTGAACCTGATGTCTTCCACCCTGGTCTCCGAAACCACTGCTGCGACTCTGGGCGAGATCCAGGCTGACCAGATACGCCGCTACCGTGCCGTGTGGAAGGAAGTCGGTCACGATTGGACCCCACGCGTGTCGGTGTCCCGCTCCATATTCCCCATCGTCGACGGTGCGGATATGCGGATGTTCGGCATGCAAGCCTCCGGTTCCGATCAGGTGGGCGCTTTGCCCGACGTTGGCACCACTACCTTCGGCCGCACCTACGCCGCCGAGCCGGACA
>NZ_KV786211.1:0-93622 GCF_001806875.1 Corynebacterium sp. HMSC29G08 | reverse complement strand
CCTACGCCGCCGAGCCGGACAAGCTCATTGAGCAGCTCAAGGCCGACCCTGCGGTCATGGCCGCCGACACGCTGCTCATTACCATCCCCACCGGGATGGGTGTGGACGTCAACGTGAAGATCTTGGAAAACTTCGCCATCCACGTCGCTCCCGCGCTGGGCTGGCAGCCGAATAGCGAAGGCCCAGTCACCGGCTATCCCATCGACTAAGTCCTTCCGGTCGCCCCACTTGACCTGCCTGCGCGATTGTGGCAACGTTGCCGCCGAAGCGCATCGCTCGCCTAGGGTGATGGTTCTTGCGGTCCTAGTTGCGGGGTTCGAGCGGAGACGCTTTTTCTCCCGTAACCCGCTTTGCAGGCACGGCACAATGCGAAACCGCCACCTCATTACGAGGCGGCGGTGGGGTTCCCAGGGGACTAGCCCAGGATTAGCCCAGGATTAGCCCAAGTAAGCCAGTGGGCCGAGGATCTGGTGGATCGGGAATGCGAACGCCAACGCCAGCAGGCTAAGGACACCTACCAGGATGCCCACGATCGGGCCAGCGCCCAGGCTGGAGCCTTCAGGCTGCTCAGGTGCAGCCGGACGCTCCACACCATCAACAATGTTCTGCGGGACAGTGATTTCGGTACCTGCGTCGGTGGTAATCACCAGTGGCTCGTCCTTGTAGGTCTCTGCTGGCAGGTCAATGGTCACGGTTGCGCGGCCCTGCTCACCCAGGCCCTTGTCTGCCTCAGTAACCGAGTTGTCCACCTCTGCGGTCACTTCGGTCTTGCCAACCTTCACGGTCACGGTCTTCGCCTGCGGCTCGCCTTCAGAGGAGTAGCTCAGGGAGCTCAGCGTAATGGTGTTTGCCTGACCGGCCTTCAGGCCACCCTCCGGCAGCACAACGCCAACGTCCTTCTGGCCGGCACGAACCTTTGCCTCGCCGGTCTTCAGGTAGTCCACAAACGCCTCAAGGTCGTTGTAGCCAACCGTGTTTCGGTTGGTCACCTTCTTGGGATCAATGAAGGAGTCGCCGCCATCAAACAGGAAGGAGGACGCTGCTATGCGGTACTCCTTGTCCATCTCCATCGCCTTGCCGTCAATGGTGATGTTGGTGATCTTCTCACCGCGCTGGGCGTCCGGGTTGTAGGTGTAGGACACGTTGTCGGACAGGCCCATGTCCAGCCGCGGACGACCAGACTTCGTCGCATCTTCTGCAGTCTGCCACTGGTTCTCCAGGGCTTCCTTGATAGCAGCGCCAGTCATGGTAGCTACGTCGATGCTGTTGCCAAACGGCTGGATGCCGAATGCAGTCTGGTAGGTGACATCGCCTTTGAGCAAGTCTCCGCGCACACCACCGGCGTTCATAACGCCAAGGTCAAGGTCTTCGCCCAGGAACTTCTCCAGCGCTACAAGAGCGGACTGGGCAAGCATGTTGTTCGCGGTGGACTCAGTGCCACGGTTGGAGCCCGGTTCGGCGCCAGGGTTGGAACCGCGCTTAAAGTCGCCGTCGACCGTAGCCACAACCTCCTTGCCAAGCTCCTCGGACTTCTCCTTCGCCTGAGCAACAATCACGGCAACGGACTCATCCGGGGTGACGTTCAGGGTTTCCAGGTCCTCAAACTTGTACTGCTTTGCGTCCAGCTCCACAATCTTGCCGGTGGCCTTGTCATAGGTGAAGTCAAGATCGGTCACCATCTTGCCGTACTCGTGGGACTGCGCATACGGGACGTCAGCGTCAAGGTTCAGGTCCTTGATGTGGGAGTCACCACCAAAGACGAAGTCCACGTAGTTCTTATCCAGCTTCTCGGATGCTTCCTTAGCTGGGTCGTGGATCAGGGCGATGACAACATCTGCCTCGCCGGCATCTTTGATCTTCTTTGCTTCCTCATTGACCTGCAGCGCCGAGTCCTTGATCTCAAGGCCCTTGACATTTGCCGGGTTCGACTTAGCAACAGTCAGGTTCGATGTAGTACCCACCAGCGCCACCTTCACACCGTCGCGCTCCACGATGGTGTACGGCTTCACCTCACGGGTGCCGTCCTCCTTGAAAATGTTGGCGCCCAGCTGCTTGTTGTTGGTACCCGGGATGATGCGCTCGATGAGGTCCTTGTAGCCCTTATCAAACTCATGGTTGCCAACTGCAATGCCGTCGGTGCCAAGCGCGTTGACAAACTCCATCGTGTACTCGTCATCCGAAATCGCAGAGATGAACGCGGAACCGCCCTGGTTGTCGCCAGAATTGGTCACGATCGCGTTCGGGTTCTGGGAGCGGATGTAGTTGATGATGCCCGCAATGTTGGCGGCACCCATCTCCCCGTTGCGAGCATTCGCTTCCAAGCGGCCGTGGAAGTCGGTGATGTTGGCAACGCGGATCTTGACCTGATCGGTCTCAGCGGCGCCTGCGAACGGTGCGACGGTGATGACAAGGGCGGTGGTTGTGGTGGCAGCGACCAGCTGGCCAGCACGACGAAGGGAAAACATGCATGAGCTCCTTGAGAAAACATGAGGAAAGTTCAGTCATGTTTGTAGCCCGTTGCCATGGTTTACGCAGGATTGGCAGAGAGCTCACATGTGTGCGAGCTGGGCTTTAAACCCGAGCTTCGCTAAAAGTTCATGTCGTGGTAACCCGCGTGCTGCCTACACGCAACCGAAATAGTCCCCCAACGTAGCACCCCAAAAAGGGTGCTACGCGGTGACACGGTAGATGTCGAAAACACCCTCAACGTTGCGGATCTGGTTCATGATCGCGCCGAGCTGCTTCGTGTCCGAAACCTCAACGGTGAGCCTGACGTTAGCAATCCGGTCGTCGCTGACATGCGAGGACAACGCGCTAATGGGCAGCTTCTGCTCCGCCAATACACCGGTGAGCTCAGTGAGTAGGCCGTTGCGGTCCAAGGCTTCCACCTGGAACGTGGCAATGGATGCACTTCCGCTGCCGGTGGTGTTGGACCACGCTACGTCAATAAGCCTCTCAGGCTCATCCTTCAACTTGGTGGCATTGGTGCAATCAGCACGGTGGACCGAGACTCCCCCGCCACGGGTGACAAAGCCGAAGATCTCATCACCCGGTACCGGCTGGCAGCACTTCGCCAACTTGGCCATCACATCCGGCTGGCCCTGGACCAGAATGCCGGGGCCGTCAGCACGCGACGCACGCGAGATAATCTCAGCGATTGGCGCGCGCGACGCCAACGCGTCCACCGCGTCGTCCTCGCTGCCATACATGGCAACAAGTGCCTTCGACACATGCTGCGCCGAAACATTGCCCGCACCAATAGCGGTATACAACGCGTCCACATCCGCGTAGTGGAGCTGTGTTGCTACACGACGCATCCCCTCTGCCGTAAACAACTTATGCATCGGCAGGCCACCACGCTGCACCTCAGCAGCCAACGCATCACGGCCAGCCTCAAGGTGTTCTTCGCGACGCTCCTTGGCAAACCACTGGCGGATCTTCGCCTTCGCACGAGGCGAGACCACAAAGTTCTGCCAATCGCGCGAAGGGCCCGCGTTTTGGTCCTTCGAGGTGAAAATCTCAACCCTGTCGCCAGATTTGAGCTCACTTTCCAGCGCCACCAGCTTGCCGTTGACCTTGGCGCCGATACAGCGGTGGCCAACTTCTGTGTGCACGGTATAGGCGAAATCCACAGGTGTGGAGCCCGCAGGCAGGTTCACCACATCGCCCTTCGGCGTGAAGGCGAAAATCTGCTGGCTGGTCAGGTCATAGCGCAGGGAGTCCAAGAACTCGTTTGGATCGGCGGCTTCTTTCTGCCAATCCAGAAGCTGGCGCATCCAGGCCATCTGGTCAACTTCTTCTTGGTTGCCCTTATGGGAACCCTTCGTCTCCTTGTAGCGCCAGTGTGCCGCCACACCGAATTCGGCGTTATAGTGCATCTCATGCGTACGAACCTGCACCTCAAGGGGGCGGCCCGTATCCGTCATCACCGTGGTATGCAGCGATTGGTACACGCCGAAGCGCGGGTTTGAAATGTAGTCCTTAAAACGCCCCGGCATCGCCGAGTACAGCGCATGGACAACACCGACCGCGGCGTAGCAGTCATGGACGGAATCCACGAGGACCCGGATGCCCAACAGATCAAAAATTTCGTTGAACTCATGGCCGCGCACCACCATCTTCTGGTAGATGGACCAGTAGTGTTTCGGCCGGCCCATCACCTCAGCTTCAATGCCGTTTTCACGCAGCTCAGCCTGCAGCGCCCGTGTGATCTCCCCCAGTGCCCTGTCTCGCGATGGTGCGCGGTCCGCCACAAGGCGGACAATCTCCTCGTATTTTTTCGGGTACAAGATGGCAAACGCTAGATCTTCCAGCTCCCACTTCACGCTGGCCATGCCCAGACGATGCGCCAACGGTGCGATGACATCCAGCGTTTCGCGGGCTTTCTTCGCCTGCTTCTCCGGAGGCAAAAAACGCATGGTTCGCATGTTGTGTAGGCGGTCGCCAACCTTGATCACAAGGACACGGGGGTCTTCCGCCATGGCCACGATCATCTTGCGGATTGTCTCCGCCTCGGCGGCGGCGCCTAAAGCCACCTTATCCAGTTTGGTTACACCGTTGACTAGGCGGGCTACCTCTGGACCGAAATCATTGGACAGCTCTTCCAGGCTGTAGTCGGTGTCCTCCACCGTGTCGTGCAACAGTGCGGCAACGATGGTTGTGGTGTCCATCCCCAACTCACCGCAGATCGTGGCAACTGCCAGTGGGTGGGTAATGTACGGGTCTCCTGATTTCCGGTACACACCTTCGTGGAGACGCTCCGCTGTCTCATACGCACGGCTAAGCAGCTCGATGTCTGCCTTCGGGTGGTAACGGCGATGAATAGATAAAAGCGGATCCAACACCGGGTTGACCTTCGGCTTACCGCCACCGGTCAGCGAGCGAGCAAGGCGAGCTGAAACGCTACGCACACTCGGCGTCTGCCGCTTCACTGGTTTCTCATGCGTCACCGGCTCAACCTCCGATCAGGATCTCTACCGAAACCACTAGCCTAAGACCACTAACCTAGGACAACTAACTCGGCGTCACCGAGTTTTTCACGTCCGCCAAGTCCTTGAACCTCAAGCAATACCACGTAGCCGACGACCTCGGCCCCGACTTGTTCAAGCAGATCGCGTGCAGCGACAAGCGTTCCGCCGGTAGCAAGCACATCATCTACAAGCACAACTTTCTTGCCTGCAAGATCAACACCATCGGCCGGAATTTCCAGTGCAGCAGTGGAGTATTCCGTGGTGTATTCCTGCGTCACCACCGGAGGCGGCAGCTTGCCCCTCTTGCGGATAGCCAATATTCCCAGGCCCATCTCATAGGCAACGGCAGAGCCGAGCAGGAAGCCGCGGGCATCAAGACCGCCAATCAGATCTGCGCCAAGATCCTTGCTTGCTTGAACTAGGTCGTTGACTACAGCGCGCAGCGCTTCGGCGTCAGCCAGCACCGGTGTGAGATCTTCAAACAAGACCCCTTCTTCGGGAAAATCAGGCACACGACGGATCTTGTCCGCCAACGCCTCTTTAGCTGACTGGTAGCAAGTGTCAGAAGACTTCACAGTAGACATCTCAGTATTCGTGTCCTTTTAAGAATGAGAGGGGCCATGCTGCCATCGGTTCATGTTCCAACCAATGCCAGACAGTCCCGTGTACGGCACTACGTTACCCACGTTGCGGTCAATGGCGAACGTCACGGGTTGTGCAGTGAGAGGTAAAGCGGGCAAATCGTTCCACAAGAACCCTTCCTGCGCACGAAGCACACTCAAGTTCTCAGGCCTGTTCAGCGCTGCCGGGTACGCCGACATGGGGTCTACGGCAAACAGCAAAGCATCGGTTTGGCCTTCAAGTTCTACCGACTCTGCCGCCTCGTTGATGTAAATGCGTGGAAGATCTGCAAGGGTCTTGCCTTCCCCAGTCACATCAACAATTCGTACTCCAGCCGGCTCACAAGTTTTGGCCATTGAGGCAATCATTGCCGCGTAGCGTTCACTGGGATACGGCGCAGCCACACGCAACTCCATTCCGGAAGCCTCCCGCGTAGCATCAATGTCCACGTCCAGGTTGGGTTGGGCAACGTCATCGACCCGGGAGGCCAACGGGTCGTCATTTTTCAGCACGTGCAGCGGCGCGAGCGACACCTGGCTGCCTACAGCGTCAGATGCTGCCTTGGCCACTGAGCGCGGGTCGATACAACGCGAGACAGCCTGGCGCTTCGCCTCATCACTCCACGGACCAATCTCAGGAAACGCCAGCATGTCCGTCAGCTCACCGGAACGCGTGGACACAACCAGTCGGTTGCCTTCGGCGTTCGGGTCGTACCAGGTTGGTGTGGCATCCCTGAGCTCGCCGACCAGCAGGGTGCCGTCAAGCGCCAACTCCTCTGAGTCATAGGAGCCCGGGTAAACCGTCAGCTCCGGTTCTACTGGCGCATCGCCGTAGAAAAACTCATTAGCAACCAAGTCCACTTCGCCGTGCTCACCTACACCACCGATCTTGTAAGGCCCGAAGGAGACCTGCAGCTGCGGATCAAACACATCGAGATCGAAGCCGCGGTGCCACACGTCTGCTATCGGACGAAGCACTGCAGGGTCTTCGGCACGCAAATTCTGGTTCAACTGCTCTAGGCTCATCCCCAGCTTGGCGGCAACCGCGTGCGCAGGCAACACAGTGCCGGCTTCGAAGAGCCCGCGCCAGCGCGCACCCCTGCCCTCTTTGAACACCACCGTGAATTCTTTGGAGTCCGGGGTGCACTGAAGGTCCGCGGCGTCGTCGAAAAGCGGCATGCTCGAGCCGAACACCTTCGGGTTAATACCAGCCGTAAACGCCAGCAAGTAATCGGAGCACGTCACCGGGGTACCGTCGGAAAACACTGCTCTCTGGGACAACGTGTACTTCACACGACGCTCAGGTCCCGGAATCTCCTGAGTTTTCACCAGATCCGTATTCGGAATCATCTGGCCGTTAGGGCCTGGGACATACACCCCCGGATACAGACTGCCGGAGAGCACATGGGCCTGCAGCGAACGGCCTTCCAACGAACCAGCGTTGGTGGTGCGAAGGTCAGAAGCAACCTGGTAACCAAAACGTTCGCCTACAGCACCGTTTTCGCCAGCAGAGCAGGCAACTGCGCCAAGTACGCTGACGCACGCTGCCAACACCCCCACCATGCGCTTAATACGCCGCATGCGTAAAGCCTCCTTCAAGCAACTACGCGAAACCAATTGCGCGGCTAACGCACATTAGGCCTCCACGTGGTGGAACCGCTGCCGGTTTCACCTGGGTAAACAGCGTCAGTTGCTTCCTGGTGCGCCACTGGTGCGGTGACCGTGCGCTTCGGCGCCGCGACACCCTCATCTGCTTCGTCGATCTCACCACTGCGATAGCGGGCAACCTCTTCATTGTGGTCGCGGTAGCGCTTCTGGCGCTCTACAAGCGAAACCAGAAGCGGCGTTGCCAAGAACAGCGAGGAGAAAATACCCTCAATCACGCCAATAAGCTGGATCAATGCGAGGTCTTTAAGCGTTCCCACACCGAGCATCCACACGGCAACCACCATCAAGGCCACAATCGGCAGGGCTGAAATCACCGAGGTGGAGATAGAACGCATCACCGTCTGGTTCAGCGCCAGGTTTGCTTCCTCCGCGTACGTGGAACGACGCGAGCCAAGCACACCAGCGGTATTTTCCTTCACCTTGTCAAACACGATAACCGTGTCATAGATGGAGAAGGTCAGCACAGTCAGAAGACCGATGATCATCGCTGGCGTGACCTCTAGGCCGAACAAAGCGTAGATGCCCATGATCACAATGCCGTCCACAATCAGCGCAAGCATCGCTGCTAACGCCATTTCACGCTGCAGGCGAAGGGCAACGTAGGCTGCTGCGGCAACGAGGAACACGCCCATTGCCAGCAGCATGCGCTTGGTAATCGTGTCACCCCAAGACTCAGACACCGTTGAATCACCGATAGCGTCTGCGGTGGCTTCGCCCTCCGCGTTCTTCGGCTGGTGTACTTCGTAGATCGCTTGACGCGCAGCGTCGATCTGGTCCTGTGTCAAGTGCTGAGAGTTGATCTCCAGGGTGCGTGCATCACCTGCACCCACGATCTGAGTGAGCTCTGGTGTCACACCGGTTGCCTCAACGAAGGTATCTTCCACCTGCTCAGCAACCAGGTCACCGGCAGGCATGGACATCTTCGTGCCACCCTCAAAGTCGATGCCTAGGTTGAAGCCGCGGCCCAGCATCGCCACAACAGAGATTGCAAGGAACGCAAGCGTAAACGCGTACCAAATCTTGCGACGGCCTACGAAGTCAATCGCGCCCTCACGGGTGTAAATGCGCTCAAAACGCCCGCCGACATTTTCCGTTGTTTCCACGGGAGCGGTATTGGACATCTCTATGCCTCCTCGGTTTCTACGTGGGCAACAGGGCGGGATTCTTGCGCAGCAGCCTCAAGCGCCGCAGCGTCGGCCCTCGCCTGGGAAACTGCGCGGTTGTGCTGCCCCACTGCAAATGCCTTACTCATACCATTGACTGCGGGCTTGGACCAGAAGCTGTTTCGCGACGCCAAAATCAACAGCGGCGCAGTAATCAGGAAAGTGACCAACAGGTCAAACACGGTTGTCAGACCCATGGTGAAGGCGAAGCCCTTCACATCACCGACGGCCAGCATGTAAATAATCACCGCACCGATCAAGGTCACCATGTTGCCGGTGACGATGGTTTCCTTCGCACGCTCCCAACCAGATGCGGTTGCGGAACGGAAAGTCTTGCCCTTACGCACTTCGTCCTTAATCCTCTCGTAGATGACTACGAAGGAGTCTGCGGTGGTACCGATACCAATGACCAGGCCAGCAATACCGGACAGATCCAAGGAGTAGCCGATCCATCGGCCAAGCAACACCAGTGCGCCGTAAACCAGCACACCTGCTGCTGCAAGGGTGAACAGCGAGATCAGACCAAACAGGCGGTAGTAGGCGAACACAAACAGTGCGACCAGCAAAATGCCAACGAGGCCAGCGTAGATACCTGCCTGCAAGGAGGCCAGGCCAAGTGACGGCGGCACCGTCATGGCGGTACCACCCGGCTCGCCGTTCTCACCCGCAAACGACAGCGGCAGCGCACCGTAGCGCAGATTGTTTGCCAGACTGTCCGCCTCTTCCTGGGTGAACTGGCCGGTAATGGACGTTGCCGAGCCCACCGGGGTGGAACCCTGAATTACAGGCGCGGAGATGATTTGGGAATCCAGTGTGATGGCGATCTGCTGACCGATCATCGCACTAGTCAGCTGTGCCCAGGTCTGGGAGCCATTGAATTGGCCTTCCTGGCTAAACGCAAAGTTAATCTCCATCTGACCGGTCTGAATGTTCGGACCACCCGTGATCTGGCGACCAGTATCAATCTGCTCACCAGTCAGACGCGGTCCTGCAGGGTCGGTGACGCCGGCGAGCAACGGCACCTCGTCCAAAAGCAGAACCTGCCCACGCGAGGGGTCACACGCAACAAGCGGCAAGGTCTCATCGTCAGAGCCTGCCAACGGGTCAACGGTCTGCAGCAAGCAGCTGCCCTGCAAAAGCGTCATCGCAGCAAACTGCTGAGTGGGATTAGTGGACTGGCGGGTCGCACGCAACGCTTCAGCAACTTCCTGCCTGCGCTGAGATGCCTCAACCGGACCGTTCGGCTCCGGCAACGGCGTTGCCTCAAGCTGTGGAGCTTCAGCAGCTTCCTCTTCCCCCTCTGTCTGTGGGGCAAACACCTGGTTGATCGCCAGCTGAGCTTGCTCCTTAGGCATCACGCCAAGCTCTACCCAGGTCTTGGCCGTATCAAGCATCGTTTGTTCAACACTGGCCGGATCCGCGGTTGGATTCTCCAACACAGGTCGGAACAGCAATTGAGAAGTCTGGCCGATGTTTCGCACCTGCGACGTGTCATCACCGGCTGCAGTAATCACCAGCGTGTTGCCGTCCACGACAACGCTGGCGCCGGAGACACCCATACCGTTGACGCGGTTTTCAAGAATATTGCGGGCATCTTCAAGCTGCTCGCGCGTCGGCTCGGCCCCCTGAGGGACCAAGGTGACACGGGTGCCGCCCTGTAGGTCAATGCCCAATTTTGGCGAAGCGGACCTATCACCGGTAAAAAACACCAGCGAGTATACGCCAATGACTACGAGCGCGAACAGCGCAATGGCACGCATTGGCCATCGCCGCGTCGAGTCGTGAGATCGCCGAGCGCTGTTTGACACGTGGAATTCTCCTCTTTTACATCCTCAAAGTTTCGCTAACCGCTAACGAGACACCGGCAACATGCTACGGCATGACCTCCGGAGCCTTCTTCATTACTCCTGCCAGCTCCATGGTCACTACAACACCCGGTGCGATTTCCACATCAATCGCGCCCTGCTCCTGGCTCTGCTCGCCTACTGCCACGACGGTGCCGTGTACGCCTGCCACGCTCACAATGCGATCACCCGGAACTAGCGAAGCACGCATCGCTTCTACTTCACGAGCCCTCCTGCGCTGCGAGCGCATCATGAGCAGCGACGGCAAGAGGAAAAGGCCAAGGATAAGAAGAAGGGGCAATAGTTCCATGCCGCCTATCTTCGTTGTTTAGCCTTGTACAAATCAAACTAAGGCAAAATTAATCTAGTACAACTCAAGCTGTCCCGGCGCCTCCGGCGGCGGCGTCATGCCAAGGTGGTGCCACGCGCTTGCAGTTGCCACACGTCCGCGCCCAGTTCGTGCCATAAGGCCAGCGCGCACAAGGTAAGGCTCACAGACCTCCTCTACGGTGCCAGGTTCTTCGCCCACAGCAATCGCCAACGTGTTCACGCCAACCGGCCCGCCGCCATGGCCCCGGATCAAAGAATCCAACACAGCCCGGTCAAGGCGATCAAGTCCGCGCTCATCAACATCGAACACGTTGAGCGCCGCGCACGCAGCATCTAAGTCCACATGACCGTTGCCGTTGACATCCGCCCAGTCACGCACGCGGCGTAGTAAGCGGTTTGCAATACGTGGTGTGGCGCGGGAGCGCGACGCAATCTCCACCGCAGCGTCCTTATCAATGCTTACGCCCAAAATTGTTGCCGCACGCCTGACCACCCTGGTCAAGTCTTCAACGTCGTAGAACTCCATCTGCGCTGTGAACCCAAAGCGATCACGCAACGGCCCAGTCAGCATGCCCGCACGCGTGGTGGCACCAACCAAAGTAAACGGGGGAATTTCCAACGGAATAGATGTAGCTCCCGGTCCCTTGCCCACAATCACATCAATACGGAAATCCTCCATTGCCATGTAGAGCATTTCTTCCGCGGGACGGGCGATGCGGTGGATCTCATCAATAAACAACACGTCGCCCTCCATGAGGTTCGACAGCATCGCTGCGAGATCTCCTGCACGCTCAAGAGCCGGACCAGAAGTCATACGAAGCGAGGTTCCAAGCTCCTGGGCAATAATCATCGCCATCGTCGTCTTTCCCAGACCCGGCGGACCAGACAACAGAATATGGTCAGGTGTCACCCCACGACGCTTCGCACCAGCGAGCACAAGGTTCAGCTGCTCGCGGACCTTCGGCTGGCCAATGAATTCATCGAGCGACTTTGGGCGCAGCGTCTTTTCAACGTCATGCTCTTCCGGCTGCGCTTGCGATGCCACTGGAGAATCCTGCGATCGACCCGTACCTTCTCGGCGTGCAACGCTGTCCGGCAGTTGGAATTCAGTCTTTTCGATGTCCGACACAGCCCTACTTCTTTCCAAGCTGCGTCAACGCCGCGCGAAGCAGTGCACTTTGAGCGATCTCAGGCTGCTCCGCCTGCAACACCTCGACCACTGGGCGTGCGGACCTCTCGGCAAAGCCCAAACCAACAAGCGCCTCAACGACCTGCTCGGAAGCAAACGACGTGCCAACCGCACTACCAACAGCACTAGGTGCCTGATCCTGCGCCGGCGCGACGGCAAAACCTTCTAGCTTGTCCTTGAGTTCCAAAACCATGCGATCAGCCATCTTTTTGCCCACACCGGGGATAGTCTGCAGGGCCTTGGCATCACCAGCCGCGATGTGGCTGGCCAATTCACGCGGTTGAAAAACAGCAAGCGCGGCAAGCGCCAGCTTCGGGCCCAGTCCCGTCACTGTCTGCAGCTTGTGAAAAATCGTGCGCGCATCGGCATCGGCAAAACCGTATAGCGTCACGCCATCATCTTTCACAACCATTGAAGTCAGCACACGACGATTCTCTCCGCACTGGAGCCCCCCAAGCGTTGGCGGCGTAGCCAGGAAACGGTAGCCAACCCCGGAGCATTCAATTACCGCGTGGTCAAGCCCAATCGCAATAACCTCACCATTGAGGGAATCAATCATGCCGTAGACATCCTTTCAATTAGGGGCGCGCGCCAGCAGTGGCACACGGCAATGGCAAGCGCATCCGCTGCATCCGCAGGCTTCGGTGCCTCACTCAATCCCAAGATACGGGTGATCATGTTGGTCATCTGTTTCTTGTCCGCACGGCCATTGCCAGAAACAGCCTTTTTTACCTCTGAAGGCGTGTACTGATGCACTGGAATCCCCCGCTCTGCAGCGGCCAGCACAAGCACACCCACTGCGTGAGCAGTGTGCATTACGGTAGACACATTGCCGCGTTCAAAAACCCGTTCCATGGCAACAACATCTGGGCGGTAATCATCCATCCATTCCCCCACTGCTCGGGACAAGCGAAGCAAACGCTCCGCCAAATCCGCATCCGAAGGTGTGCGTGCAACCCCCACCGCTACTGGCAGTATCTGCCGACCGCGTCCGGCTTGGACCACGGACAGACCACAACGGGTCAGCCCGGGGTCAATGCCCATCACACGAAGCCCTTCAAGATTCACCACACGTATGTTCTACCACATGTGGATTAGACGTAGTCGATGTACGTAAAGCCATCCAGATCGTGTCGGTCGTGCTGGAAGTGAACGTAGTCCTTTTCACACTGCAGGATTTTGTACGCCACCGGCGCAGGCATTGTGAGGAAACGTGGCGATGCGTAATGTTCGGGGTTTTCATGCCCGCCCTCTTCACGCAGCTGCTTCGCCAACGCTGAAGACTTGGCCAGTTGCTCATACGATTCTGCGGCTATCTCATCACCACTATTTGGGTGGAACGCTACCGTGTTCATAGCCGCGAGGTATCGGCGTGTGCGCAGGGCGTCCCAAGAAGACATCGGGATTCACTGTCCCTAGCTCCGCGTGTACGGAATCATCTACCCCACCAGGCCAGCTGCGCTGCTGGTTACCAACCAAAGCTCCTGCATCGACCGGCGCGAAACAGGACCAGCTTCCTGTCGCGGCTCTGCGTCATCAGCATCGGCCGAATCATCGGCACCATCAGTGCCCGAGCCGGGCTCAGATTCCGCAATGCGTGTGAAAACCGGGCTTTACGGGCAGCAGCGCACCTGCGGCCAAAACGCACGCCGAGAGTACGACTGTCCCCCGCTTGTTCAGACTAATCCTCCAGCTGCTCAGCTACCTCGTCCGAGATGTTCATATTGGTGTAGACGTTTTGCACATCATCAGACTCTTCGAGCGCGTCGATGAGCTTCATCATCTTCTTTGCGCCCTCAAGATCCAGGTCAACCTCAACGTCAGCGCGGAACTCCTGCTCTGAATCCTCGACCTCAATGCCCTCAGCAGCTAGTGCCTCACGCACTGCCGGCAGGTCGGTCGGCTGGCAGGTGATCTCAAACAGCTCACCCAAGTCATTAACTTCCTCAGCGCCAGCGTCCAGGACGGCCATCAGCACATCGTCTTCAGTCAGCTCGCCCTTTTGGATGGTGACAATGCCGGTGCGCTCAAACATGTAGCCAACAGAACCGGACTCACCCAGGTTGCCGCCATTTTTGGTCATGGCGGTGCGCACCTCGGTTGCCGCACGGTTGCGGTTGTCCGTCAAGCACTCAATCAGCACGGCAACACCGTTGGTGCCGTAGCCCTCATACATCACAGTCTCATAGTTAGAGCCGCCAGCAATCTCGCCAGAACCACGCTTACGTGCGCGCTCGATGTTGTCGTTGGGCACGGAGGCCTTCTTGGCCTTGCGGATCATGTCATCCAGCGTCGGGTTCGCAGCCGGGTCGCCACCGCCCGTACGGGCTGCTACCTCAATGTCTTTAATCAGCTTCGCCCACAGCTTGGAACGCTTCGCGTCATTTGCTGCCTTCTTGTGCTTGGTAGTAGCCCACTTTGAATGGCCTGCCATCGCGCACCCCTTTTCGCTCGGAAGTTTTGTTTTCGGCATGCCAGTATACGCTGCAGCCAATTCTGACTAGCTACGGATCACCCGGCACTAAACACCGGCACTAATCACTGGCAGCGATTAGTTGCTGCGCATTGGGACCTGGGTTGCGCCGTCTCGAAGATTGCGTGCCAGGCCCTCTTGGACAATCAGCGCGACCAGGTTGCCGGCAGAATCAAAAATCTTGCCCTGCGTCAACGCTCTTCCACTGCCCGCCGATGGTGATGACTGCCGGTAAAGCAACCAATCATCAACCCGAACTGGGCGCAAGAACCACATGTTGTGGTCCAATGACGCCAACTGCACCTTCGCCTCCGGGTGCGCCTGCAAGGAGGTGTACAGCAGCGTCATGTCCGTCAGATACGTCAGTGCCTGGGCGTGAAAAACGTCGGTATCAGGCAGCGGGTGACGGTAACGAAACCACAGGCTCCGGCCGCTGACCGTGGTCGCATCTTGCGCGTTGTCTTCGAGAGGGACGTCGCGGATGTCCCACTCGTGGAACTCTTTTTCCGCGTCCGGCACCCCGCTCGGGATCTTCCCGCCAGGTGCGATCGTTTCTGGACATGGAACATCCGGCATTTTCTCTGCGTGCTCAGGACCTTCGTCCAAGCTGTGGTGGAAGCTTGCGCTCAACACAAAGCACAGCTTCTCGCCTTGGTAAGCCTGGACGGTGCGTAGGGCGTAGCTGCGGCCGTCGCGAAGCGGGAGTACCTCGTAGCGCACGGGCAAGTCAGCATCAGCAGGCCGCAGGAAGTAACTGTGCAACGAATGCACGTATTTGTCTTCCCCAATAGTTGCGCTTGCCGCTGCAAGCGCTTGGGCTGCGAGGTGTCCACCAAACATGCGAACAAATACCAAGGCATTCATCGCAGGGCCTTCAAACGTGGTTGGTCCAAGCTGCTTGAGTGTTAAGACTCGCTCTAACTCGCGGATGCTTTCCATGACAGGCAAGCCTACAGCGGCAGCGCAGCGTATTCCGGAAGCGCAGCCGTGCCGCCCAGACGCATCGTGCGTACCACAGGACGCAAGCGAAGAGCACGGGCATCAGCTACGGCATCGTTGTAAAAGCGCAGGGCAAGCAGGACGCGGGTATCTGCATCCTGTAGTTCCGTGCCCTCGCATCCGACAAGCCGCGGGCGTAGCGCCACTTCCGCATCCAGACGGCTGGCAAGGTCTTTCGCACTCATCCGAATCTCTTCGACAGCGTGGGCATCGGCGGCTAACTCTGGACACGTCACGGCAATCACGGCGCAGCGTCGATCCAGCGCTGCTTGCAGTGCCGCACGTGAGCGGTCCAAGCGAATGTGCAGCCGGTCCAACCGGCGCGCGGTGAAATAAGCCCACGCAGCAAATAGCGTGAGCAGAATCGCCACGACAACCCAAATCACGGTGGTGCTCACTTGGCTACCGTCACTTTCTGTCCTGTGGCAACCGTTTCGTACACGGTCAGTACTTGGCTGGCTACTCGCTCCCAGTCGTAGAGCGCTGCACGGCGTTTGCCAGCGCTGATGAGTGTGTTGCGGGTGCGTGGGTTGCCAATAAGTAGCTGGACCTGCCTCGCCAAGCCGTCGGCATCTCCGACAGGAAACAGCAGGCCAGCAGGCGTGTCGCTTTGTGCATCAACCACTGCAGCGAAGGCCTCAAGGTCACTGGCTACCACCGCACAGCCCGCCGCCATGGCCTCAACTAGGACAATGCCGAAGGACTCCCCGCCCGTGTTCGGTGCTACGTATATGTCGGCTCGCCCCAACACTTGGGCCTTTTCTTCCTCACTCACGCGGCCCAAAAACTCCACCCCTGGGTGTGAGCGCTCGGCCCCGCCACCCATCACCGTCACACGTACCGAGCCTTCAGAGCTTTGTAGCTTATCGACGCCCGCGAGCAACACCTCCAACCCCTTCCTCGGCTCATCCAGCCTGCCAAGAAAGACAATCTCAACATCATGCGACAAATTTGGCTCGCCGCAGTGCTCCGTGAAGCGTGAGGTATCTACACCGTTGGGAATCACAACCGGGTCTGTGCCTACCTGCTCCACCTGCCAACGCCGAGCCATCTCGGAAACAGCAATACCGCCGCTGATCTTCTCCAAGTTGGCACGAAGGACTGGCAGCGCAGCTTTCAGCGCCACCGAAGATACCGCCGACGCGTGGTAGGTAGCCACGATTGGGCCATCAGCGTAACGCAGCGCTGCCAGCGAAAAGCTCGTAGCATTCGGCTCGTGAACGTGCAGGACATCGAACTCACCCTGTTCAATGAATTGTCGGGTTACCCGTCGCATATGTGGGCCAAGCGAAAGCCTGGCAACAGAACCGTTATAGGGCACGGCGACAGCGGCACCGCCGCGGGTAACAAAGCTGGGCAGCTCGGTGTCCGCAGAGGCAGGACCGAGAACGCGCACCTCGTGGCCACGGACACGCAGTGCATGTGCCAGGTCCAACACGTGCGCCTGCACGCCACCAGGCTCATCAAAGGAGTAGGGACACACCATGCCAATGCGCATGTCTAGCTCCCCTCCCGTTTCCGTCTGCGTTCTTTATCCGCCGGCCACAGCGGCTGTAGCATGTGCCAATCCGCTGGATGGGTGGCGATGTTTACTGCGAAGCGGTCAGCGACGCGCTGGGTTGTCTCCTCAAGACTGTCCACGACAATCGGTGGGTCCACTTTCAACCCCCACCCGCCTTCGCCACGCACACCGTCGGTGAACCAGGAGTGGGCAACGAGAAGCTCTGCGTCCGTGTCCAGTGCCAGCTTTGCAGGCCCGACCGGAAACGTCGTCTCCTCACCGAAGAAGGACACCGGCACCCCGCGGCCAGAAAAATCACGCTCCCCCATCAAGCACACGATTCCGCCAGCTTCCAGCACTTCTTTAAGGCGCGTAAACGGAGCGACCGGTCCGCCCGTCAGTGGCACTACCTCGAAGCCTAAAGACTGGCGATACTCCACAAAGGCGTCAAACAAAACCTCAGGCTTGACGCGCTCAGCAACGGTGGTGAACGTACCGTAATTGCGAGTAAGAAATAGCCCCGCAAAGTCCCAGTTTCCGGAGTGCGGCAACGTCAGCACAACGCCTCTGCCTTTAGCCAGTGCTGCTTCCAGATGTTCGAGCCCCTCAACGCCTGCGCTGTAGCGATCTAGCAGCGCATCGTCTGCGGCAATGCGTGGCAGGCGAAACGCCTCCAGCCAGTAGCGGGCGTAGGAACGCATCGCGTCGCGGACAAGCGCACGTGTGACATGCTTCGGGCCCACCACGCGGCTGAGGTTGCGGCGAAGCTGTTCCATACCGCGGCCGTTAGCACTGACTCGGTCGGCGCCGAGGCGAAACAGCGGCCAGGTCACGCTCCGCGGCAGTGCCCCGACGAGGCGCCATCCAGCCAAATAGCCGTAGGCCACAAGATTCTCAGCCCCCATCTACATCTCACGCTCCCGGCGGTGGTGCAAGTGGAGCCCGCGCCCGCGGATCACGCGCAGCAATCTTCAGGCGCTGTACCACGGTGATCACGGATCCCACCAGTAGCAACCACACGGCAATCTCTACCGCGTGCGGTACCCCGAAACCTTCAAGACCCAAGCCAACCAGCGCTATAATCAGGCGCTCTGGCCGCTCCACCAGACCGCCGACTATGTTGATGCCGCCGGCCTCGGCACGTGCCTTGATGTAACTGATGGTTTGGCTTAGCACTAGCACCGCCAGACACGCTGCGACGTGTGCTGGGTGCGCGTGGTCCACGTAGATCAGCCACATAGCGATAGCGCCAAACAGTGCCCCGTCTGTAATACGATCACAGCTCGCATCCAATGTGGCGCCATAGGCGGTTCCCCCACCGCTGAGGCGCGCCATCGTACCGTCAACCATGTCAAAGGCCGAAAACAACCCGATGGCGATTGCCGCGGCCACCAAGTAGTCAGCAGGAATCAGCACTGCGGATAACGCCACTGCGACAACGGCGCCAACCACCGTGGTTGTATTCGCACTCACTCCGGCGTCCAACAGGGCTTTTGCTACCGGTTCCACAAAACGTCGTACCGGTTTGCGCCCATGCACACTAAGCATTGTCTGCCTCCGATTCGGGTGTGTCCGACAGGGTCGGTGAAGTCTGTGGGGTTGATGCGACTTCCGTCCAGCCGTCTGCAAGCAGCTGCCTGGTATCGCGCAGCAGCTGCGGCAACACTTTGGTGCCGCCAACGACAGTCATAAAGTTACTGTCTCCGGACCACCGCGGCACAACGTGTAGATGTAGGTGGTCACCAACCGAACCACCTGAAGCCTTCCCAAGGTTGAGCCCTACGTTGATCGCTTCAGGTCGTGACACATGCTTCAAAGTCCGCACTGCCAGCTTGGCAAACTCGCCAAGCTCTGCGGTTTCCTCGTCAGTCAGGTTTTCCAACTCCGCCACCTTGCGGTACGGAACCACCATCATGTGTCCAGAGTTGTACGGGTACAGGTTCAGCACCGCGTACACATGCTCACCGCGCGCCACAATCAGCCCATCTTCATCATCCATGTGCGGAATGTCCAAGAAAGGGTCAGAGCTTTTCTTGCTTGCCGACGCATGACGCGCAATATACGCCGACCTATACGGTGCCCAGAGGCGCACAAGGCGGTCCTCGTCGCCTGCGCCTTGGTCAACGTAAGGCGGGTTTTCAGCCGCGTCGCGCTGCAATTGCGGCCTCGTTCGGCTGATCGTTGATCTTCTCACCAACCCAAGCGGTGATCAGTTCCACGGCCTCTGCTACCGGTACGCCATTGATTTGGCTGCCGTCAAGGAAGCGGAAGCTCACCGCGTTCGCGTCCACATCACGCTCGCCTGCGAGCAGCATGAACGGCACCTTGCCGGTAGTGTGCGTACGGATCTTCTTCTGCATGCGGTCATCCGAGTGGTCCACTTCAGCGCGCAGGCCACGGGCACGAAGCTGGCTAACAACGCCCTCAAGGTGGTCCGCAAAAGAATCGGCAACCGGAATACCAACCACCTGGTGTGGAGCCAGCCACGCTGGGAAAGCACCAGCGTAGTGCTCTAGCAGTACGCCGAAGAAACGCTCGATGGAGCCAAACAGTGCGCGGTGGATCATCACCGGGCGCTTCTTGGACCCGTCAGAAGAGGTGTACTGCAGGTCAAAGCGCTCCGGCAGGTTGAAGTCCAGCTGGACGGTAGACATCTGCCACGTACGGCCAATGGCGTCGCGTGCCTGCACTGAAATCTTCGGTCCGTAGAACGCCGCACCGGCGGGATCCGGCACCAGCTCTAGGCCGGACTTCTCAGCCACGGACTGCAAGATGTTGGTGGAGCGCTCCCAGATCTCATCATCACCGATGTACTTCTCTGGGTCCTTGGTGGATAGTTCCAGGTAGAAGTCATCCAGGCCGTAGTCCTGCAGCAAGGAGATGATGAATTCCAGCACGCTGGTCAGCTCTTCTTCCAACTGCTCTTCGGTGCAGTAAATGTGTGCGTCGTCCTGGGTAAAGCCACGGGCACGGGTCAGCCCGTGCACCACGCCGGACTTCTCGTAGCGGTACACAGTGCCAAACTCAAACAGGCGCAGCGGTAGCTCACGGTAGGAACGGCCACGGGAGTCGAAGATGAGGTTGTGCATCGGGCAGTTCATCGGCTTGACGTAGTAGTCAACTGGCTGCTTGGTCACGTTGCCTTCATCATCTACCTCTCCGTCCAGTTTCATCGGCGGGAACATACCCTCGGCGTACCAATCCAGGTGGCCCGACTTCTTAAACAGATCCCCCTTGGTCACGTGCGGGGTGTTTACAAAGGAGTAGCCAGCAGCCACGTGGCGTTCGCGGGAGTGTTGCTCCATCACCATGCGCACAATGCCACCATCTGGGTGGAACACCGGCAGGCCGGAACCAACCTCATCTGGGAAAGAGAACAAGTCCATCTCATTGCCCAAGCGGCGGTGGTCACGCTTCTCCGCCTCCGCCAGCATGGTCAGGTACTCATCCAGTTTCTCAGTCGACTCCCAGGCCGTGCCGTAGATGCGCTGCAGACCAGCGTTGTTCTGATCACCACGCCAATATGCTGCCGAGGAGCGGGTTAGCGAAAACGCCGGGATGTACTTGGTGGTGGGAATGTGTGGGCCGCGGCACAGGTCAGACCACTCAACCTCACCCGTACGTGGGTTCAGGTTGTCGTAGTAGGTCAGCTCGCCAGCGCCTACCTCGGTGGCCTCGTCCGAGTCCGGGTCCACGTTGCCCTTGTCCTGGATCAGCTCAAGCTTGTAGGGCTCGGCTGCCAGACGTTCAGCGGCTTTCTCCTGGGAAGCAAACACGCCGCGGGAGAACTTCTGACCTTGTTTGATAATCTTTTTCATCCGACGCTCAAGCGTCTTCAGATCTTCAGGGGTAAACGGCTCGGCGACGTCGAAGTCGTAATAAAAGCCGTCGTTAATAGCGGGGCCAATGCCCAGTTTGGTGCCCGGGAACTCGGCCTGGACAGCCTGGGCAAGTACGTGCGCACAGGAGTGACGGATAACGGAGCGGCCCAACTCAGTATTGGCTGGCACCGGCGTAAACGTCGCGGTTTCCTCCGGCACGTAAGACAGGTCCTTAAGGTTGCCCTCTACATCCTGGACGACCACGATGGCCTGCTCACCCTTGTTCGGCAGGTTGAGCTCCCGCATTGCGGCACCAACAGGGGTGCCTGCGGGAACCTCAAACGGCTCAAACTCCAAGATCTGCGTTGCTGTTGCTTCTGCCATAGCCAGGTGCGCTCCTTTGCGCCTCAAGGGGAACGTCATACCTGGACGCGCCCCGTTTACAATGCGGTTTGCAATCCTACCCCGAAAGCTATGACAGAACCGACTGACCCCAGTAGGCGTTGTCTTCAGATTCCGGGTCAGTGCCCGGGGCTATCCAGTACACAGCCGAGCCAATCGCCGTCGTCCACTCGTTCAAACGGTCAATCTCATCTAGGCGCTGCTGCACCGGTGTGAACTGCACGTCCGGATCTTTCTGGAAGGCCACAAAGATCAAGCCGGCTTCTGGCGGCAGGTAGTAGTTGTACGGTCGGCGTTTGAACTTCTGCTCCGGGTGGTCCGCAGGTGCGGCTGCACGCGCCATGTGCGAGTTCGGGTCAATGACCCGTAGGCCAAAGTCATCGATTTTGTCGAAATCGGCTGGAGTGAATTCGTCGCCGCCGGTCAGTGGCGCGCCGTCGTCAAGCGTGCGGCCCACTGACTCCTCCCTTGAGACGCGGTCGAGCTTCTCCCAGTCATCCAGATCCATCTCAATGCGGCGGATCACCATGGACGTCGAGCCGTCCTCCGCAAAGACTTGTTCGGCATACTCCTGCTCCGAGTAAGGATTGACCGTGCCGTCGATCTGGCCAAAGAGGTTGCGCGGCGTCTGCCCTTTCGGAATGGCACCGTACGCATTAGCAAAACCTTGCTGCACCCAGCCAATCGCCACATAGTCCACACCCGCGCGAACCATGTGTCGCATCGCCCATGCGCACATCAACGGATCATCGGCGCAGATCTGCAGAACAATGTCGGTCTGCCCCCACTCCTCACGCAACTGATCGTGCTGCATGGCTGGGATTGGATGCAGCCAGCTCGGTTTCTTCTCCGGCGCGGCTAGATCGAAGATCCGCTCGCCAAAGCCCACCGTAAATGTCAGGTTTGCTGGCCACTCCAGCATTTCGGGCTCCAAGCTGCCCAAGGGGTTTCGGCCGGCGGCCATTTCGCGAGCATCCTCAGTCCACAGCCGCATGAGGTTGCGAACGCCTTTTGCCTCAACCCCCTCGCGCAGGTTGAAGCCAATCATGTTCAGCGAAGCCTGCGTCGGCGTTGAAATGCCTGCCTGATGTGGCCCGTCAAATGGAACTGTGGATGTTTTCAGAGGTTGTTCGTTCGGCTCAGAGTTACTGGGAACACCGGCAGGTGCATCAGTATCACCGCAGGAAGTAGCCATGCTTGTCGACGCCACGACAACCCCACCCGCGAGAAACCCCCTCCTAGATACAGTCACTTTTACTGTCCCTGTCCTTTACGAAGTTTTCCAAAAGCCGCAATCGCGGCACCGGCGACAACCAGTAACCCAACAACCGCCAACACCAGGCGCATGTTGGAGTTGCCTTCCTCTGCAACCGTTTCGTTCGCTGTTTCTGCTGAGGCGTCGGCCGTGCCTTCAACATCGGAAACATCGGATTCAGCCGCTTGCGCTAGCGGCTCTCCCGTCGGGTTAAACGTGAACGTGGTCATGCCCTTCGTTGCGTGCCCGTCTGAAGAAATGATCTGGAAGCCAATGCGGTAATTGCCGGGCTGCACCTCCAAGCCATCAGGCAGGTCCAAGCGAACAAAGTTCTGCTCAATCGTGGGTTCGCCGCTAAAGAGCACTTCCGGGCTACCGTCTACGTCTCGCGACAATGCGATAATGCTAAAGCCCTCTTTCGGGAAACCAGAAAACTCCAGTTCAAGAGTGCTAGGAAATACGGTGACTACCTCTTTATCAGCGGGAGAACCGCCGATCACTGCGTCATGAGCCAATGCTATAGGGGCGCTGGCGGCCAACACACTAGCTACAACAGCTGCCCCCGCAATTTTGGAAACAAGGCCTGCGCCCCGGTCTGAGCTCATTTGGTGGCACATGTTGCGACTCATCTTGCGGTGCAATCCTTCCGGTCACTGAATCGGTTTCGCTTGCTACTCACCATAGTGCCCGGGGGTAGACACTAAGTACACCCCTATTGCGGGGTATCCGCCCGCAAGTCTGCCCCACTGAAAGCAAAAGCTCCGGCAGTGCACTGTCTGCCGGAGCTTTTGTATCTGGTGGTCCTAGCTGGGATCGAACCAGCGACCTTTCCGGTGTGAACGGAACGCTCTTCCACTGAGCCATAGGACCGAACAGGTTGGTATGTTACACGCCTGCCCCCTGGTCAACGAATCGCCTGCTCATCACCCCCGCAAGCCGTTGGCCAATAGCCAGCAAATAACACCGATGTCATGGTCCATCGACACAAGTGGCCACCTTCATACCGAACAGTGCGAAACAAACCACAATCTACCTGGCGATTTGCCTATTTAAGACGGTAGGGGTTAATGTTCTATCTCGCACAACGCAGTCACCTAAACGGTAGTGACCTAAACGGTACAGCGAAATGCAATGCGGATGTAGCGCAGTTGGTAGCGCATCACCTTGCCAAGGTGAGGGTCGCGAGTTCGAGTCTCGTCATCCGCTCCAAGTCCCCTAGTGGGACTTTTCCGCGCGATTAGCTCAGCGGGAGAGCGCTTCCCTGACACGGAAGAGGTCACTGGTTCAATCCCAGTATCGCGCACGCGGATGTAGCGCAGTTGGTAGCGCATCACCTTGCCAAGGTGAGGGTCGCGAGTTCGAGTCTCGTCATCCGCTCCACGGTGGATTGGTCGAGTGGTTAGGCAACGGTCTGCAAAACCGTGTACACGGGTTCGATTCCCGTATCCACCTCCAATCACACAGCCCCGGTGAAGCGAAAGCTTTACCGGGGCTATTCTTTTTTCATGCCTGCTTCCCCGCACATGTCCCAACTTATTGGCCCCACTAAACCACCGCACCAACCCGAACTGCGCGCCGTTGCAATCACAACACTTTTCGGTGCTTTCGCCCGCAAGGGGGTGTCCGGGGAGTTAGGCAATGCGACCGATTCGAAGCTTCTTGCCGCACTGCGTACATGGGCAGATTGCGTCCTCGTCGGCGCCGGCACGGTCGAGGCCGAGCAATACGGACCATCCGACACTCCAATTGCTGTTGTGAGTCGCTCACTGGAGCTCGATCCCTCGCTGCCCATCTTTGGCACTGAACAACTCCTCATTGTCACTCCGGAACATTCGCTTAGCGACGCCGCGCGCACCCCCACCCTCCGCTGCCTACAAGAGCGGGGCGCGCAGCTTCTAAGTTCCGGCGACGGCTCGACGGCCAGCATCGTGCAAGCGCTCCGGGATCATGGCTTCGCACGAATTCTTTGCGAAGGCGGGCCACACCTCTACGCACAGATGCTGGATGCGAATTTGATCGATGTGCTGCATTTGACGGTTGACGCAAGCGTCGGCAGTCAGGATGCTTCCTGGGGTCTCAATCTTGACCAAGGTCGAGACTACGTGCGGCACTTTGAGGTGGATGATGTCACCGTGGATCAGCGCGCCATGGTCTTTACCCGCTTGCGGCGGGTACGGTAATGCGAGTGAAAGCAGCAAACGCCTTTGCCTGGCCCATCGCAATCAGCCTGATCCTCCACAGGTTGATTGTGCTTGCACGAACTGGGTCAGTTACAGACGATTTCACCACCGTATGGTCGGCCGCCCGCCGCTTCATAGAGCGTGTGCCGGTATACAACGAGGTCTACCACCACGTAAACCCTCACTATCTGTACAACCCAGGAGCAACATTATTGCTGTCGCCGTTGGGGCTGATCACCAGTGTGGATGCTGCACGCCCCTGGTTCATCTTGGCCAACGCCGCTGCCATCATCGCAGCGCTTGCCTGGCTCACTCGTCTCAGCGGCTATACGTTGTCCCACCCGATTTTCCCAATAGCATTGGCTTTAAGCTTTGCCACGGAGGCCGTAACCAACACCCTTGTGTTCTCGAACATCAACGGCATTCTGCTGCTCGCATTGACGGCATTTCTCGCGCTGACATCGACGCGTCACAACATCGCCGCAGGTCTGGTCTTGGGTTTTGCAATCTTGGTCAAGCCAATGTTTTTACCTCTTGTGGCGTTGCCCTTTTTCCTGTTCCGCTGGCGCAGCGTGCTCGCCGCGGTGATTGTCCCCGTTGTGGTGAACGCGATTGCCTGGCCGATTACCCCCGGGGCAAACGATTACCTGACCAAGCTTGTGCCGTATCTGGGTATGACGCGCGATTACGCCAACTCTTCACTTGCTGGGTTTGCCGTCTACTTCGGGATGCCGGAGTGGCTCCACCGCGTGCTGTTTCTCCTTTTCGCCGCTGCGGTAGCGGTTGCAGTGCTGGCGTTGTTGCGCTGGCGAAACGTTGACCAGTGGCTGTGGCTCACTACAAGCTCCGCTGTCCTGCTCGCCGGCGTGTGCCTTTTGTCCTCGCTGGGCCAAGCTTACTACTCCATGATGCTGTTTCCAGCACTGTTTACAGTGGTGCGGACTCACTCCCCTATGCATCTATGGACTGCGTGGCTGGGGGCATTTCTTTGCTTGTCACCGCTGGACTGGTGGAGTCCACACGCTCCAGCGTTCGGCAGCTGGTTGAACACGTTTTTACCCACCGCCGGATGGGCCATCTTTATCCTCGCTGTAGCAACGTGGGCCGTGGTGAGTACGCTTCAACACCATGACGGATTACAAAAACTGGACCGAAGCGCAGTGGCGAGAAAAACTGACACCTGAGGAGTTCTACGTTCTACGTCAAGCAGGCACTGAGCCCCCAGGTGTTGGCGAGTACACCAACACCACTACTGAAGGCGTTTACCACTGCAGGGCTTGTGGCGAGGAGCTGTTCCGCTCTACCGAGAAGTTCGAATCTCACTGCGGTTGGCCATCTTTTTTCTCCCCCGCGGACAGCGACAAGGTGATCGAGCGCGAAGACCGCTCCCACGGCATGGTCCGCACCGAGGTCCTGTGTGCTAACTGTGGTTCTCACCTGGGCCACGTATTTGCCGGCGAAGGCTACAACACCCCCACTGACCTGCGCTACTGCATCAACTCCATCTCTATGACGCTGGAGCCAAAGCAGTAGTTCGCAGATGCTTTACCCCCGTAGGTTTTACCTACGGCAGGATCTCAATAATCTCTGCAATGTCGCTAACGCGACGGCCCGTCTGGAATGGGATCTCCTCACGAACGTGGCGGCGTGCCTCAGTGTGGCGCATCTTGTGCATCAGTTCCTCGATACGCAGCAAAGTCGGCGCCTCGAACGCGAGCATCCACTCGTAATCACCCAAGGTGAACGCCTCAACGGTGTTGGCACGCACATCTGCAAAGTCACGGGCTGCCATGCCGTGCTCCGCCAAGATACGGCGACGCTCCTTCGGATCCAGCAGGTACCACTCGTACGAGCGCACGAACGGGTAGACAGTGATCCAGTCTCCCGGCTCTTCGCCCATGATGAAGCTCGGCAGGTGGGACTTGTTGAACTCTGCCGGGCGGTGAACACCGTTGCCTATCCAGCTGACCTCAACCAGCTGGCCGAGCGTTGTCGTGCGACGGAAGTCTGCCAGTGCCTTCTGCAGCTGGGAGAACTCTTCGGCATGCCACCAGACCATGAAGTCTGCATCTGCACGGATACCAGTGTTGTCATAGAAACCGCGGACGGAGACAACGCCCTCCTTCTCTAGATCAGCAAAGAAGTCTTGCGCCTCTTCAATAATCTTGCTGCGGTCCTGCCCGAGAGCACCAGGGATTGCGCGGAATACCGCGAACTGGAGGTAACGCTGTACAGCGTTGAGGGCATCGAAATCAAGCTTGGCCATGGGCACCCTTTCTCTATTGATCAATCGAAAGTTCTACATCATCGTACTACTCTGTGAGCGGCGCGCCTCCACGACTATCCGCCGGGTCAGCGATAGCTTTGATTGCTGTGAAGCACTCGGACACCTCCTCTGCCCCGGTTTCAATCAGCGCCGCGCTCAGCGGGGCGTCTTCTGACCCTGCCCCGGCGGCAACGCCTGCGGAGTTTTCTGCGGCTGTGGAGTCAATGCATGCAGCTCGGCTACGCCCCGAGATTACGTTGGGCACCATCCGCCCACCTCAACGACCGGCACCGTACTCGCACGCCATTGGCCTTGAGGTCGATCGCGGTGAAAACGTAACAGATGCCATGGATTCGGACGGAGACGCCTTCGGGCGCCTTATCCTCCTCCACTCTCCTGACGCAGAGGAAGCCTGGGAAGGCTCTATGCGGCTGGTGGCCTATATCCAGGCAGACATGGATGATGCCGTTGCGTCGGATCCTTTACTTCCAGACGTAGCATGGCAGTGGCTCAACGAGTCACTCGCACAGCGCGGCGCTGGTTTTACCAACTTGGGCGGCACCGTGACATCAACTGCATCGGTTCGTTTCGGCGAGATTGGCGGCCCACCGAGGGCGTACCAGTTGGAGATGCGCGCGTCTTGGACAGCTGACAGCTTAGATCTAGCTCCGCACGTAGAGGCCTTTTCGCAGGTGCTGGCACATGTTGCGGGACTGCCACCAGAAGGTGTGACAGAGCTGGGACACAGGTAAGTAAAAGCTGTAAACTAGCCTCCCGTGACAATAAGGCCAGAATATGAGTTCGTGGATACTCCCGCTGGGTTCCACCGAGCTGCGCATGCACTTTCCGAAGGCCGTGGCCCATTCGCGATTGATACGGAACGAGCTTCGGCGTTTCGCTTTGATGACCGCGCGTTCTTAGTCCAGATTCATCGTCGGGATTCCGGCACGTTCCTCATCGCGCCGGAAGGGCACCGCGAAGCGGTGACTGCTGCGTTGGCCCCAGTGCTCAATGGTGAGGAATGGATTATCCACGCTGCTGGTGAAGACCTGCAGGCCCTGGCCATGCTGAAGCTACATCCCGGAACGCTGTTTGACACCGAGCTTGCTGCTCGATTTGCTGGCTTCACCCGGCCAAACCTCGGTGCGGTGGTGGAACACTTCACGGGCGTTCATCTTGACAAAGGTCACGGCAGAGAAAACTGGTCGAACACACCTCTGCCGAAACCCTGGTTGGACTACGCCGCACTTGACGTGTTGTACCTGCACGATCTTGCTGAAGCACTCGCAGAAGTTTTGGATACCTCCGGTGCGCTCCCGTTTGCCGAAGCAGAGTTTGATCACCTCATTGAGACCCGTAGCCTCACATCCCCCGTGGAACGTTCGTGGCTTGACATTAAAGGACTATCCACGGTCCGTACCCCTCGTGGTCTGCAACTGGTGCGCGAGCTATACGCCATTCGTGAACGCCGTGCATTTGGCTCCGACGTTTCTCCACCCACCATCATGCCAACGAAGGTGCTTATAAATATCGGTAGGAGAGAACCAACGACTGAGAGCGAACTTGCTCGAGTACCGGGTTTCCCCTCCCATGACCGCGCAGTAGTTCGCACATGGATGAGTTATGTTGAACGCGCCTTGAACGATGAAGAGGCGATGTGGCCTTCTCTGCAGGATCGAAAAGCGAAAAAGCCCCCCTCCCAGGTGAAGTGGCAGCGCGAATATCCGGAGAACTGGCCAAAAGTGAAACTAGCAAAAGAACTCATTTCGGAAACAGCAATGACCCTCGGCATCCCCGGGGTGAACCTTCTATCTTCAAGTATCCTGCGCAAGGCACTGTGGACGAAACAGGAAATAGCGGGCGGAAACCTAGATGGATTGGACACGCATGCACTGATACCGCTGCTTGTGGACGCTGGTGCACGCCCATGGCAAGCAGAAATCGCAGCACCGGTTATCTCCGCGGCGTTCAACGAGTCCCCGCTCTAGGGGTGCAGCGCACTGTGATCCAGGTTTAGAGATCCTGAAGTTCCTCCACCCAGTCACGCAGCTGCTGTGCTGCGGAAACCGCATCCAACCCGTACTGTGCCAAGAGCTCAGCACGTGAAGCATGCTCTGGGAAAATATCCGGGAAAGCCAAATGGCGCACTGGTGTGGACACCGATGCCGCGGCCAAGGCTTCCCCAATGGCAGAGCCCACGCCTCCCCGCACAATGCCGTCCTCATAGACAACCACCATGTCATGATCCACGGCCATAGCAACGATGTCAGGTGAAACAGGGATAACCCAGCGCGGATCTATGACGGTGACACGAATCCCCTCAGCGGCGACATCTGCAGCAACCTGCATGGCGTACTCCGCAAACGTGCCAACAGCTACCAGCAGTATGTCCACGTTGTCGTCGCTGTCTTCATCTGCCTCGCCTACGGGTACATGCAAGACATCGACGCCGCTATCCAGACGCTCAACGGCATCAATGTTGTCTGCCACCGTACCTTTCGGGAAGCGCACAAGCGTTGGGCCGTCTTCCACTGCGATTGCCTCGCGGAAGGTTTCGCGCAGACGCTCCGGGTCGCGCGGCGCGGCAATCCGGATGCCAGGCACAATCGAGGTTAACGCCATATCCCAAACGCCATTGTGGCTCGCGCCGTCAGTGCCCGTTACACCCGCGCGGTCTAGGACCAGGGTGACGGGTTGGTTGAGCAACGCAACGTCCATAAGCAACTGATCAAATGCCCTGTTGAGGAACGTGGAGTACACCGCAACCACAGGGTGCATGCCGCCAAGTGCAAGACCAGCAGCAGACGCCACAGCATGTTGCTCCGCAATACCTACGTCAAAGAAGCGGTCTGGAAACTCTTCTGCAAACGGCGCAAGACCTGTCGGTCCCGCCATCGCTGCAGTGATGGCGACGATGTCATCACGCTCACGGCCCGCCTTCAACAACTCCTGGGTAAACACCGACGTCCAGCCGGGAGCCGACTTGGATAGCGACTTACCCGTCACCGGGTCAATCACACCCGTGGAGTGCATCTGGTCTGCCACGTTGTTCACAGCAGGGGCAAAACCATGCCCTTTTTCCGTCAGCACGTGGATAATCAGCGGGCCACGATAGGTCTTTGCGTAATTCAAGACGTTCAGCAACGACTTCAGATCATGTCCATCAACAGGACCGACGTATTTCATGCCCAGCTCAGAGAACATCTCCGTAGGCACCACCTGGTGCTTCACACCAGCTTTCAGGGCCTGCAGCGCACCAAACGTCCGCTCGCCCACCCAGCCCATGGACTTCAGCGTCTTTTTGCCGGACTCCATCACCTCGTCATAGCCCGGCTGGATCCGGATCTGCGCAAAATGATCGCGCAGCCGCGCCAAGTTCGCCGCAAAACCACCGATGGTTGGTGAATAGGAACGCCCATTGTCATTGACAATGATGACCACATTGCGGTCCCCTTCCGCAATATTGTTCAGCGCCTCCCAGCACATGCCGCCAGTCAACGCACCGTCCCCCACTACGGCGATCACGTGATCATCCTCTTCACCGCGCAGCTGCTTTGCCTTCGCTAGCCCATCCGCATACGACAGGGATGCAGACGCGTGGGAAGACTCAGTCCAGTCATGTTCGGATTCCGCGCGTGATGTGTAGCCGGACAGGCCTCCACGCTGGCGCAATGTATCAAACTGTCCGGCGCGCCCGGTCAGGATCTTGTGCACATAGGACTGGTGCGACGTGTCAAAAATGAACGGGTCCTTCGGCGAGTTGAACACTCGATGCAACGCGATCGTCAGCTCCACCACGCCCAAGTTTGGACCCAGGTGACCGCCGGTAGCGGACACCTTTTCAATGAGCAGTTGGCGAATCTCATCCGCGAGCTGGCTCAACTCTTCCTGCGACAACCCGTTCAGGTCTGCCGGTGAAGTGATTGTCTCGAGCAGTCTCACGGTTGATGTGCACTCCTATCGGTTACTAACTTCTCCGCAATCTTACACGCGGCGGCAACGGCGATGAACAGTTGAGGCTTAGCGCGGTTCAAGTACCGCGATCGTTTCAAAGTGGTGTGTATTAGGAAACGCGTCGATCAAGCCGAGCCGCTTGACTTCGTAGCCACCCTCGCGCCACGCTGCAACGTCACGAGCAAACGTCGCCGGGTCGCACCCAATGTGGATGACCCGCTCCGGAGATTTCGCCGCAATCGCAGCCACTACCTGTGCGCCCGCGCCGGTTCGCGGCGGGTCAAGCACTACTAGACCTGGGGCTTCAAGCGTATCGACGCCACGCTCAACCCTCTCAGCCACAACCCGCACATCAATGCCGTCCAGTGCCGGCTGCATGCGCGATGTAGCTGCCCGCGAGTAATCCACCGAAATGACGCGTGCGCCGCCAGTCGCCGCCTGGATGGCAGGCACAAACGCGCCAACACCGCCATAGAGATCCCATGCCACGTCCGAGGCGTAGGTGCCGCTGCCCCACTGCTCAATAACGTTTGCGTACGCGTTGGGTGCTGCGGTGTGTGCTTGCCAGAAGGCGGTTGCAGGAAAATGAAAGGTCGAAGAGCCATAGCCCGCTTCGATGCGCTGCGTGACCTCACCAGAGCCCTCAACTACGGTGTCGAAGTGTTCTACTCTCGTGCCCCGCTTAGCGCGAGTGGTCTGCACAATATGACGCGCGCCATCGCTATCCATAACGGCGACAACCTCGCTGCCCGGGGTAAAACGTGGCAACGAATCCATCAGCCCGGCAACTGGCTGCGTACACGTAGCGGAGGTGACAACTTCTGTCGAACGCGCCTTGCGCATCCCGGCGCGGCCCTGTCCATCCACGCCCAAACGCACGCGGGTACGCCACTGTGTCGACGGCGGAAGGCTTACTGCTTCGATCCCCAAATCTTGGGTGTTTTCTGCCTGTGCGAGAGCACGCAGCTGACCACGCAAGATCTCCAGTTTCAGACCAAGCTGCGCATCTGCGGCAATGTGGCTGAAATCGCAACATCCGGCCCCAGCAGCGGACGCCGGACACGTGTGCGCCACACGCAGCTCAGACGGCGTACGTACCTCCAGCAGTTGGGCACGCGCCCACCGCTTCTTGGACTTCGTAATACGAGCGTCAACGGTGTCGCCGGGGATGGCGCCGGCGATGAAGACCACGCGACCGTCGTCAAGCTGGGCAATGCCCTCGCCACCATGGGCCATACGTGTCACTGTGACGGTGACACGTGGAGCTTCAACCACCACTAGTCGTTCTTACGGCTTGCTTCGCTCTGCTCCAGAATCTGGCGCAGCGCATCCGACAAAGCATTCGGGTTCGGGGTGGTTGGGGCTTGCCCCGACGCACCCGCAGTCTGGCCCTGAGCCTGAGCAGCACGCGCTTCAACAGCCTGCTGCACCTGGGCTGCCAGCTGCTGTGGCAAGGTCACAGGAAGCGAGTTGCCAGAAAGGATCGCGTCCTGGCCACGGTAGATAAAGGAACGAGCAACAACCTCACGGCCAAGCTGAGCAAGTTGCTCCTCGCGCCCATTCGGCGCCGCAAGCGTTACGCGGTAGAGCCAACGTGGGCCCTCCACACCAATAATGCGGACGACACCATTGGTGCCCTTACCAACAACCTCACGCCCCCACGGGCCCTCCTCAAAGTTCATGGGCATACCTTCAGAACGCATACCCTCGCCGATGTCATCGGAGGATTCCTCCCAGAGGCCACCGGTACGCGGGGCGGCAAACGCAACCGGGGTGAGACGCCCGAATTCAGTAACAATGTGGACCATCTTCGGGCCCTGCTCGCCCATTTCCACCTGGACCTGGGAGCCCTTCGGCAACGGAATGCGAACAGATCCTAAGTTCAGCGTCACATCTGAGAAATCAGTGAAGTCAAAATCTTCAATCTCAACTGAATCACCGTCGAACGGACCGGTGGAGCCACCGACTGGATCGTAGTTTTCAATCTTGGTGGTACCAGGAGCCTGAGCAATCACGGTACCGGCAGCAGCCGGTGAAGACTCGGCTTCCGGATCAGGTGCCACTGCCGAAGCGTTTGTGTCTTCAGAGGTTGCTACAGCAACCTCTTCAGGCGCGGTCTCCGTAACCGACTGCGCTGCCTTTGGCTCTTGCTCTTCCTTCTTTTTCTTACCGAACGGCCAAAATGCCATGGTTCTTCATGCTCCTTAACGTGTTGTGACTGTGACGTAGGTGTCCCTAGGCGCCTTGTACAAGGGTTTCTTATTCTTTGCTTCTCAGCTGACCTTAGTAGGTGCCAGTAGAACCGTAACCGCCTTCACCACGGTCCGTGTCATCCAACTCATCCACTTCAATAAAATCAACCAGCTCCACTTTCTGCACCACCAACTGGGCAATGCGCATACCGCGGGTGATCTCAATCGGGGTGGTTGTATCCGTGTTTAGCAAGCACACCTTCAACTCACCACGGTACTGCGCATCCACAGTGCCAGGAGCATTCACAATGGTCAGGCCCTGCTTTGCCGCAAGTCCGGAACGTGGGTGGATCAATCCAACAGTGCCCATCGGCAAGGCAACAGCAATGCCCGTGGAAACCAGCGCACGCTGCCCCGGCTGCAACGTAATGTCTTCAGCGGAGTGGAGATCTGCGCCTGCATCACCAGCATGCGCACGAAACGGCATCGGGATGTCAGGATCGAGGCGCTTCACGCGCAAGGGGGGAAGGTCAGTTAGTACTAATTCGCTCACCCCGCCAACCCTACTAAGGTTTGATGGGTGACCGACAACAACGTTTCCCCGAATGCTTCCCCGCAAGTGCTCTACACGGAGCGCCAGTGGGTCCCCTGGTACTGGTGGGCCACCGGCTTAGGGTTGACGCTGCTGCTGGCGGGCCAATTTGGACTCAACCGCAATATCTGGTGGTTCCTCCTCCCGTTGATCCTCATCGGGGCGATGGTGATTTGGTTCCTCGTTTGGCTGTCCAAGACTGTGGTTCAAGTTGAAATGGACGCAGATGGCACACGCTGGCTCATCGTCGAAGACGCAAACCTGCCATCTAACGTAGTGACACGCTCAACCGTAGTGCCGGCATCCGCCCGCCAGAACGCACTTGGCCGTCAACTTGACCCTGCTGCGTTCCTGGTATCCCATACCTGGGTTCCGGAGCACGTCCTACTCGTGCTCGACGATCCGGAAGATCCCACCCCGTACTGGATGATTGCCACCCGCAACCCCGAGCGAGTGTTAGAAACGTTCCTGCCCGAGCAGGCAGCGGCCGCCCAACCCTAACGGCCAGATCGAGTATTGCTCGCAGTCAGTTCTACTCGCAGTCCAAGCAGATCATCGCGCCGTTCGGCTCCTCGTATGCAAGGCGCTTGCGTTTTTGCACCAAGAAGCAGGACGAGCACGTGAACTCGTCATCCTGACGCGGCTTCACCTCAACGTTGAGCTCTTCACCGGAAATCTCCTGGGCGGGAAGTTCAAACGCTTCGACGATTTCACCGTCATCATCCATGCTGCTGCCAGCAACTTCCGCGGCTTTCAGGCCTTCAAGAGAGTCGGTCTCGATGTCGTCGTCCATCCGTCGGCGCGGCGCATCGTAGTCGGTAGCCATGGTGTGATTCCTCCAGCTGTGTTACGTGTTTACGGGCCTTGAAAAGCGCCCAGTATCAGCGGAATACTAAAACACACAAGCATTTCTGTCATCAAAGCTGGTAAATAGGGGTAACAGAGGCAGTTTATTACCCCTCCATTGGTTGTGTAGCATCGCTGGATTTCAGGAGGTCAACAAAGCAATCCCACAAGCGCGGCGCAGCGGCGATCACCGGCGCCCCAACCACCCCCCGATCTTCCAGGCCGGGATGCAGGATTTTCGCTCCTGCTTCAGCCGCAATTACAGCCCCTGCAGCGTAGTCCCATGGGTGCGTGCCGTGCTCGTAATAAGCATCCACCCTTCCCTCTGCAAGGTGGCACAGGTCCAGGGCGGCGGAACCGAATCGGCGGATGTCGCGCACACGAGGCAAGATCCGCTGCAACAATGCCGCCTGCTTTGCACGCCACGCGGAGTTGTAGGCAAAACCGGTTGCTACAAGCGAGGTCGCAATGTCGTCCGCACGCGACGCCCGAAGCTGCGTCGTTTCACCATCACGCTCAACCCAGGCACCTGCCCCGGCTGCGGCGAAGTAGCAGTCCCCGTTGGCAACGTTAACTACACATCCGGCAACAAATTGCCCATCAATCGCCGCCCCCACAGACACGGCATAGGCAGGAAGGCCGTAGAGGAAGTTCACGGTGCCGTCGATAGGGTCGACGACCCAACTCACACCCGTGACACCCGCAACATTTGCTCCTTCCTCGCCAACAATCCCATCATCTGGCCGAAGCTGTCGAAGCTGGCGCACAATCTGCGCCTCGGAAGCCTTGTCCACTGCCGTAACTGGGTCTACTGCGGAGGACTTGGTTGAGGTGACCTGTGCAATCGAGCCGTGGTGCGACAGAAAGTCACGCTGGTGGGCGACTAACGCGGCTGCCTCCCGAGCGAGCTGCACACAAAGGTTTTTCAGCTCTTCGGGGCTTGGAGTATTGGTTGGTTGCGGTTGCGTTGATTCAGCAGGCATGGCCCCATCGTGCCAGAGGTGCAAGCGGAACTGTGGTGGCGATAGACTCGCCGGTATGACAACTTCCAACTTAGGCGTGGGTATTGACGTCGGCGGTTCCGGTATCAAAGGTGCAATTGTTGATTTGGATACGGGCGAGTTCGTAACTGAGCGTGTAAAAATTGCTACCCCGAAACCGGCCACGCCAGAAGCCGTTGGCGAAGTGGTTGCGAAGGTAGTTCGCCAGCTCGAGTGGAATGGCCCTGTGGGCGTTGCATTGCCCAGTGTGATCAAGAATCAGGTCGCAGTAACTGCTGCCAATATCGATAAAGCATGGATTGGCACTAATTGCCATGACCTTTTGACTACGCACTTGCCGGGGCGTGAGATCTCCATTCTTAATGACGCTGATGCGGCTGGCCTTGCTGAGGTCGCTTTTGGCGAGGAGCAGGCCAAGCAAAGTGGGGCTATCTTCCTTACGTTTGGCACCGGCATCGGCTCGGCCTTTTTCGCCGACGGCAAGCTGTTTCCAAATACCGAATTGGGCCATCTGCTTATCGACGGTGTGGAGGCCGAGCACCTCGCGTCCTCCGCAGTCAAAGACAACGAGGACTTGAACTTCAAGGAATGGGCAAAACGCGTGGATACAGTGCTACATGAGTTTGATCGCCTGTTCAATCCGAGCGCGTTCATCGTTGGCGGCGGCATTTCACGTAAGGCTGACAAGTGGGTGCCGCGCCTAACGGTGGATGTACCGGTGATTCCGGCGAAGCTTCGCAACCGTGCAGGTATTGTGGGCGCCGCGATGGCGGCGTACGAACACGTCAAGCCATAACATGATTTGATGCTCTACGCGGCGGGTCGATGGAATATTATTTTTCGTCCGCTGTTACTATGGGCGTTCTGAATAGCGGGACCGTATTTGTTCACTAGGCGAAAGGGCGTACGTGGTAGCCAGGAAAGCTTCGGGCACTAATTCCGTCAATGACACGGATGTGACTGCCTCCGGCGGCGACTCTGACAGCGCGACTAGCGAGGCAGCAGCTAAGCCCGCCCGGAAAACTGCCAAGAAGACAGCGAAAAAGACGGCCAAGAAGACCGCGAAGAAAACCGCCAAGAAGGCTGTAAAGAAGACGGCGAAGAAAACCGTGAAGAAGACTGCCCGGAAAGCCGTGAAGAAAACCACGCGTAAGGCGGCGGTAAAGGCGGCGGCTGATGAGGCAAATGAGTCGACCGATGCCGAGCTGACCCTTGACAATGACGAGGTTGATGCTGAGGACGACGGCCGCGACATTGACTACAATCCTGATCTTCTTGATGAAGATAAGGAGGATGACTTTGACGACGACCTTGATGAGGACGACGTAGAAGACGATGATGTCGACGAAGACGATATCAACCGCGATGAGGATGAAGACGAGGACGAAGAGGACGAGGAAGGAGACTCGGGTGCCTCGGTCTGGGACATCGAGGAGTCTGCTGCCTTGCGCCAGGCACGCAAGGACGCACAGCTAACTGCTTCCGCTGACTCGGTTCGCGCATACCTCAAGCAGATTGGCAAGGTCGCGCTGCTCGACGCTGAGCAGGAGGTGTCTCTGGCGAAGCGCATTGAGGCGGGTCTTTACGCCCAGTACCGCTTGGATGAGATGACGCGTGCGGCGGAAGAGGGAGATGCAGAAGCAAAGCTCACCCCCACCGTGAAGCGTGATCTGCGTGCTGTTGCGCGTGACGGACGCAAGGCGAAGAACCACCTTCTTGAGGCGAACCTTCGACTGGTTGTCTCCCTTGCTAAGCGCTACACCGGCCGCGGTATGGCGTTCCTTGACTTGATTCAGGAAGGCAACTTGGGCCTGATTCGTGCCGTGGAGAAGTTCGACTACTCCAAGGGTTACAAGTTCTCCACGTACGCCACGTGGTGGATCCGCCAGGCCATTACTCGTGCCATGGCGGACCAGGCCCGCACCATTCGTATTCCGGTGCACATGGTCGAAGTGATCAACAAACTTGGCCGTATTCAGCGTGAACTGCTGCAAGATCTTGGCCGTGAGCCGACGCCGCTTGAGCTGGCGAAGGAAATGGATATTACAGAGGAGAAAGTCCTTGAGATCCAGCAGTACGCCCGTGAGCCAATTTCCTTGGATCAGACGATTGGTGATGAGGGTGACAGCCAGCTCGGCGACTTCATCGAGGACTCCGAGGCAGTGGTCGCTGTAGACGCGGTGTCCTTCACCCTGCTGCAGGATCAACTGCAGGACGTGCTGCATACCCTGTCGGAGCGTGAGGCCGGCGTGGTTCGTCTGCGCTTCGGTCTTACCGACGGCATGCCGCGCACGTTAGACGAAATTGGCCAAGTGTACGGCGTCACCCGTGAGCGCATCCGCCAGATTGAGTCCAAGACGATGTCGAAGCTGCGCCACCCGTCGCGTTCCCAGGTGCTGCGCGACTACTTGGATTAGCACGTGGATGCTCTTGCACCACGCGGAAACTCTCGCACATAGCAAAAAACCCGAGCAACTGCTCGGGTTTTTTGCTTAACGGCCAGCTCTTTCGTGCATGCGCGCGTGGCTACAACTTCGAGGCTACAACTTCGAGCACGGCGATTTGAGTTGACTAAGGAACCGTCACGTACTCGAAATCCCCTACTCGAGGCATACCTTGCAGCGAATTACTTGCCTCCGAAACGCTCCACTACGCGATCTTCGATGCACTGCTCCATCTTCTCGGGGTTATTCACGTACTGCTGGCATTCCTTTACCTCGTTGAAAACGAAAAGAGCAAGAATGGTAAGAGCCGCACCGATAAGAAAGGCGATGATACCGGTGACAAGGCCACCAACGGCCATGCCTTTACGGGTAGGAACCGGGTATCCCCCTGCGGCAGCCTGTATCTCGTTGGCTTTCCGCATACCCATGAAGCCCAACACGACTGCGACAATGCCACTGATAATGGAGACAAACGGGAAGATCAGAATCAGGACCAGCGAGACGATGCCAACGATCAGTGAGGCAAGCGCCAGATTGTTCGCGGGTGCAGTTGCTGCAGCGCCATACCCCGGCTGGGCGTACTGCTGGTTGTATGCGTTCGCACTGTACTGTTCGCCGTACTGCGCGCTGTAGTCCTGCGAGTCCTGCGAACCGTAACCATTATCGCCGTAGCTGTAGCCATCTGGGCTGTTAGATTCGTTGTTGTTTGGATTGGTCATATATTCCTCTTCTCTAAGCCTGCAACAACCCACACCTAAAAGTGCGTACAGGAAACCCTACCAGCCGCGAAGGTAGTTGATCCGTTCACGCAGTTGTTCGGCGTTGCACAACGCCGTCGGCGGTCCCCCGCAGGCCTTTCGCGCCTCCGTGTGAATTGCCCCGTGCGGCCGACCCGTCTTGCTGGCCACAATGGCAACTCGCGCGTTAAGTTCCTTGCGTAGCTGCGGGATTTCGTCGGCGGCAACACCGGCACCACTGTCCTCGCTCGCAGCAGGTTTCTCGGGGTCTTCATGCTTAACAGGCTCGCCGTAGATTTTCGCGCGCTCAATCTCAGCACGTTCAGCCGCCTTGCGAGCCTTCTCTTCTGCTTCACGCGCATCCAACTGGTCGCTTTGACGCTTCCGAAGCAGCGCCTTGACCTGCTCGGGGTCGAGCAAACCCGGCAGGCCTAAGAAGTCTTGTTCCTCGGCAGAGCCGGCAAGGGTTGGAGTGCCGTATGTGGAACCGTCGAAAATCAGCGAATCCAGCTCTGCCGAAGCACCGATGGCCTCATAGTTAGACTCCTCATCCGGTTCAGTCTGCGTCCGGTTCGCTTGTTCTAAAAGCTCATCTGACCACCCTGATTCACGGTGTGGTTTACCCAAGACGTGGTCGCGGGAAACCTCCATCTCCTCAGCCAGCTGCAACAGCACCGGCACGGAGGGCAGGAACACCGAAGCCGACTCCCCCGGCAGGCGGGAGCGCACAAAACGCCCGATGGCCTGCGCGAAGAACAGTGGTGTTGAGGCGGAGGTTGCGTAAACACCAACTGCCAGGCGCGGCACGTCCACACCTTCAGACACCATGCGTACGGCCACCATCCATTCGTCGGAAGAGGCGGAGAAGTCGTCGATACGCGCGGAAGCCCCCGGCTCATCTGAAAGGACGACGGTGACTGGGGTGGAGCTGATCTTCTCCAGAATGCGGGCGTACGCACGCGCGGTGGTCTTGTTGGTGGCAATGACGAGGCCGCCGGCATCAGGCATGTTCACACGCAGCTTCAACAAACGCGTGTGGGCAGCGCTTAGCACAGCGGCAATCCAATCACCTTTCGGATCCAGCGCGGTACGCCACGCCTTGGCGGTTTGCTCCGCATTCAAAGGCTCACCGAGACGTGCCGAATACTCCTCGCCTGCGGAATCCTTCCACTGTGCCTCGCCCGAGTAGGCGAGGAATACAACGGGGCGCACAACGCCGTCGCGCAGCGCCTCGGCATAGCCGTATGTGTAGTCCGACTCTGAAATCAGGTGGCCTTGGCCATCTTCCGCATAGCGTACGAACGGGATCTGCGAGTCATCGGAACGAAACGGTGTACCTGTCAGCGCCAGGCGGTGCTCGACGTCGTTGTACGCCTCATACACACCATCGCCCCAGCTGCGGGCGTCACCGGCGTGGTGGATCTCGTCCAAAATCACCATGGTCTTGCGCGCAGACGCCACCGCGTGGTGCTTAAACGGGTGCATACCTACTTGGGCATAGGTCACCACAATGCCGTCATAGGAAGCATTGACAGCAGACGAGTTGGTGAAATTCGGATCCAGCGACAGCCCGAAACGCTTCGCCGATTCCGCCCACTGGTGCTTGAGGTGTTCCGTTGGCACAACCACGATGATGCGCTGCACCGACTTCGCCTCATAGAGACGAGACGCCAGCGTCAACGCGAAGGTGGTTTTACCCGCCCCTGGGGTAGCCACAGCCAGAAAATCGCGTGGCTTGGTGCGCATGAACTGGTCAAGCGCTTCCTGCTGCCACGCGCGCAGGTTGGAAGCGGTCACTTCCTGCGCAACCCCTTAAAAATCCGCTCACAGTCTGGGCACACCGGGGACCCCGGCTTGGCCTGCTTTTTCACCGGGAAGGTTTCCCCGCAAAGTGCAACCACCATCTTGCCGGAGACAGCGGAATCAATGATCTGGTCCTTCTTTACGTAGTGGAAGAACTTTGGGGTTCCGTCGTCGGTGGTCGACGATGTGTCTTCTCGTATGTCTGTGCGCTCGAGCGTCTTCGTCGTCGTATTCACGCCAACCATCATGCCCCAAGGACCCCACATTCGGACAACGGGCTGGGTGTAGCAATGCGTTAGAGTGAAAAGCATATGGGCGCTACGGAAAACCAGTTCCACAGCCAACAGCCGACGGTTGACGTGGATGCAGAGGATGTTGAGACTTCGTCGAAAAAGCGGCGTGCGCGCAAGCACCGTCGTGTGTTGATTACGGATGCTCAGCGTTCCCCGGAGCTCAATCGCCGTACGCGTGAGAAGCAATACATATTTTTGCAGGGCATCCGTATGCCCTTGTTGCTGTTGTCTATGGTCTCCGCGTTTGCGTGGAACAACTGGTGGCTAGCTTCTGTGCTGTTTGTAGTCTCTGTTCCCCTGCCGTGGCTTTCAGTGATGGTGGCTAATGGCCAGGGTGAGAAGCGCGATTCGCGTCAGCGCAATGTGTATAAACCTGCGGTGATTCGAGAAGAGCAGCGTCTGGAGGCGGCTCGGCGCGCTGAGTTGGAAGCTGGTACCTCTGGCAGTGATGGCAGCGCGGGCGAGCCGGGCGAGCCGGACGAGCTCAGTATCATCGAGCACGAAGAAAAGCCTGAGTAGCTAGCGCCCCAGGCAGATAACCGCGTAAAGGACCGTGTGTGGTGAATTCCCCTACCCCTGATGCTTCGTTGTTGCGTGAGCTTGCAGATGCGCTGTCGGCCGCGTCGTTTACCGCCGACGGTATCGCGGCACATTTGGGCCCGGATGCTACGGATGCCTTGTACCGGGGTGAGCCTGGTGTGGTGTTGCACGCCACACAGGGTGGCTCGCAGTTGGATCAGTTGATTCGATTTTTCCTGTTGCGCCGTCCGTTAAAGCCAGAGCAGGTAACGCAAATGCTGGGGCACAAACTTGGGCTTTTGCTTATCGACGCCACGTTGACCACCCCAACTCCCACCGGCGAGGTAACGGTTGCCTTTGATATTCGTCCCCATGTGATTGCGGGCAACGAGCGGCTGGTGGTGTCTGATTGTGATGCTTCGGTGACCGAGGTTGTTCCCGGCCGTGATCACGTGTTGGGTGTGGGCGCTGCGTCGTTGTCACTGTTGTCTGCAACCCCGTTGAGCCGAGTTGATCGGGTGCTGGATCTGGGTACTGGCTCTGGCGTTCAGGCGCTTGCACACGCTGGCGTTGCGCGCGAGGTGGTTGCTACTGATATTCATCAGCGTGCGCTGGACCTGGCCGAGGTGACCTTGGTTGCTAACGGGGTGAGCAACGTAGAGCTGCGTCAAGGTGCGTGGTTTGGCCCTGTTGAGGGGGAAAAGTTTGAGCGCATCGTGGCAAATCCGCCGTTTGTGGTCGGCGTACCTGAGGTTGGCCACGTATATCGGGATTCGGGTTTGCCACTAGACGGTGCGACAGAGCTCGTAGTTCGTGAGACCCCCGACTACTTAGCTGCAGATGGCACGGCGTGCATCTTGGGCGCCTGGGTGCATACCGCTGAAGAATCGTGGCAGGCGCGTGTTGCGTCATGGCTTCCAGCTGAAGGGGTTAGTGCATGGGTACTGCAGCGTGACGTGGTGGATCCTGGAATGTACGTGTCGACTTGGCTGAAAGATGAGTCACTTGACCCACGCTCACCGGAGGCAATCGATCGCACCGAAGCCTGGCTTGCGCATTTCGATGACAACGATGTTCACGCGATCGGCTTGGGGTGGGTCTTTTTGCGAAACATTGGCGATCACCCCAGCGAAATCACCGCCGAGGAGCTTAGCCACCCCTTCACCGATCCCCTAGGTCCAGAGGTTGAGGAGTATTTCCTCCGCGCAGCTTGGCTCCGCAACAAAAGCGCAGACGATGTCCTGGATTCGAGATTTCTGGTGCGTCCAGGTGTGGCGATTGAAGAGGTCTCGGTCGCGGACACTCAATCAGGTATGGGCTTTAAGGACGAGATGGTGCGCGTTACCCGCACTGACGGCCCGCGTTTTTCCCACGAAATCAATGCCGATCTGCGCACGGTGCTCGCCGGCCTACACCCGAATGGGTTAACTCTGCGAGATGTGGTGGGAATCTTCGCATCCTCACGCGGGATTACAAGTGATCAGGAAGTTGCCGGACTTGAGCAAAGCGCGGTTGCAGCGATCACTGATTTGGTGCGCCACGGTGTTGTCGTCCCCGCTGAGATCAGTGAAATCGAAGACGGCAATCAACGTGGGCTTGAAGAAGGAGTGAAGTAGATGAAGGCCGTTCTTACGCGGGTCTCCAGCGCCTCGGTGACAGTTGATGGCCAGGTAGTTGGCGCAATCGATTGCCCTGAAAACGGAGGCATCCTTGCCCTTGTAGGCGTAGGCGCAAACGATGCAGAGGATGCGTGGGCAACAGTTGCGCGCAAGATTGCAGAACTGCGGATTCTCGACGGCGAGCTCAGCGTCACCGACGCCTCTGCCCCAGTGTTGTTAGTCAGCCAGTTCACCCTGATGGGACGCACCGCAAAAGGTCGACGCCCATCATGGTCCGATGCAGCCCCAGCTGGTGTTGCACAACCCGTGATGGACAAGATCGCCACGGCACTGCGCGAAAGAAATATTCATGTTGAAGAGGGCATTTTCGGCGCTGATATGCAGGTTGCAAGTGTGAACCAGGGACCGTTTACCGTCATTGTTGAGGCCTGATCCCGAAACGATAGACAACCTTTAAACCGCGTGGTAAAAATCACGTAACGCGTGATCGGATCCCGTATTCATTCCGTTGGACACCGGTCACCCCAAAAGCCAGGCTGTACATATTCTGCATAGATGCTGTGTGTTTGGAACTGCGGGAACATTTTCGCCTTTGGCGGCGTTACCAAGATGGACTCAAAAAATAAAGGGATCGAGGAGGCAGCAGTTGACTCAGCCGGATCATGCCCCGGATCACGCCAATGCCGCAGAAACCCAAGAGGTTGACCGTGGCAGTCGCAGGAACCAGACGAACGATAACCCGTCGGCAGACCTTGTCCGCGTCTACCTAAACGGCATCGGCAAGACCGCACTCCTCAACGCGGAAGAAGAAGTTGAGTTAGCCCAGCAGATTGAGGTTGGCCTTTACGCCCAGCACCTGCTGGATGATCCCGAGGTGAAACTCACCCGCGCTAAGAAGCGTGATCTGAAGATCTTGGCCAAGCAGGGCCGCAAAGCACGCGCACACCTGCTCGAGGCGAACCTTCGCCTCGTCGTATCCTTGGCCAAGCGCTACACCGGCCGCGGCATGCCACTGCTGGACCTCATCCAGGAAGGAAACTTGGGCCTTATTCGCGCCATGGAGAAGTTCGACTACTCCAAGGGCTTTAAGTTCTCCACGTACGCCACCTGGTGGATCCGTCAGGCCATTACCCGGGGCATGGCTGATCAGTCCCGCACGATTCGCCTTCCAGTCCACCTAGTAGAGCAGGTGAATAAGCTTTCACGCATCCGCCGTGAGATGTACCAGTCTTTGGGACGTGAGCCGACGAACGAAGAACTGTCGGAAGAATCTGGCATTCCGGAGTCCAAGATTGAAATGCTGCTTCGCCAGTCCCGTGACCCGGTCAGTCTTGACATGCCGGTCGGTGCGGATGAAGAGGCACCGCTAGGAGATTTCATCGAGGACGCCGAGGCAACCGACGCTGAGGATGCTGTAGTTTCCGCCCTGCGCCATGATGATATTCAGGACATCATCAATGGTCTTGAGCAGCGCGAACAGGACGTTATTCGCATGCGCTACGGCCTCACAGATGGTGTACCGCGCACGCTCGATCAGATTGGTCGCCAGTACGGACTTTCACGTGAACGTGTCCGCCAGATTGAACGCGAGGTTATGGCGAAGCTACGTGTTGGTGAGCGCGCAGATCGCCTGCGCGATTATGCCCTGTAGCTGAGCAAGGGTCCGTCGGAAGCCCGGTGGGCCCTTTCTTCTATGCCGAGCGGTTACCTGATTCGCTAAAGTAATTTCAAATCTACTGCGTTTGTATTGAGAGGCAAAGATGATGCGTGATCTCGTAGACACCACAGAAATGTATCTGCGTACCGTATACGAATTGGAGGAGGAGGGAATCACACCCCTGCGCGCGCGAATCGCTGAGCGTCTGGAGCAATCTGGGCCGACAGTGTCTCAAACGGTTGCGCGCATGGAACGAGACGGCCTCATTGTGGTGGAGCGGGATCGCTCCTTGTCGCTCACACCTGAAGGGCGAAAGCTTGCCACCGCTGTTATGCGCAAGCACCGTCTCGCAGAGCGCCTGCTGACCGATGTGCTTGGCTTGGATATTGCCAAGGTGCACGACGAGGCGTGCCGCTGGGAACACGTGATGAGTGATGAGGTTGAGCGCCGCGTGGTTGCGGTGTTAGAGGACCCCACCCGCTCACCGTTCGGAAACCCAATTCCGTCGCTGGAAGAAGTCGGCGCGGCGTCTTCAAGCGATGCTCAAAACGGGACCCGCGCAATTGATTTGCATCTGGATGAACCGGTGCCCGTCAAAGTTGTCCAGATCAGCGAAATCCTGCAGCAAGGCACTGAGGTGCAACACCCAGTGATCTCTTTAGGCGCACTCGTTGGTCAGACAGTGACGCTTACCCCGTTGGAAAACGGTGGAGTAACGTTGACCACCCAAGATGATGAGACTGTAGAGCTCGCGCCTGAATTTGCACACGCACTTCGCGTAGAGCTGACCAAGTAGGAGCAAACCTTTTGAAACTGGTAGTAACCGGTGGCGCCGGCTATGTCGGCAGCGTGTGTACCGCAACCTTGTTGGAAGCTGGCCATGACGTTGTCGTTGTAGATGACCTGAGTACAGGCAACCGTGAAGCGGTGCCGTTTGGCGCGACGTTTGTGGAGGGCCGGATCGAAGACGTCATTGATCAGGTTCTCGGTGCTGGCGATGTTGACGGCGTGCTGCATTTTGCCGCCCGTTCGCTTGTAGGTGAGTCGATGACGGAGCCGGCCACCTACTGGCACGACAACCTTGGTGTTTCCCTCCAGTTGCTGGATTCCATGCGCACCCATGGGGTGAACTCGCTGGTCTTCTCCTCCACCGCCGCGACCTACGGCGAGCCGGAAGAAGTTCCGATCGTTGAGACCGCGCCAACCCGCCCGACGAACCCTTACGGCGCGACCAAACTATCCATCGATTACGCCATTACCTCCTACTGCCAGGCCTACGGGATGGCGGCAACGAGCCTGCGCTACTTCAACGTGGCGGGCGCCTACGGATCGATTGGTGAAAACCACAAGACCGAAACGCACCTGATACCGCTTGTCCTTCAGGTAGCGATGGGCTACCGCGACAAGATCATGATCTTCGGCGATGACTGGCCCACCAAGGACGGCACCTGTGTGCGCGACTACATCCACATCCGGGATCTCGCAGACGCGCACTTGCTTGCGCTGGAAGCCAACACCGCTGGCGAGCACAAGATTTACAACCTTGGTTCTGGCGATGGGTACTCCGTCCTTGAGGTCATCGAAGCCTGCCGGAAGGTCACCGGCCACAGCATTCCAGCGGAGGTTGCACCTCGGCGTGCAGGTGATCCTGCGGTGTTGATCGCATCCTCGGAAAACATCCAGGCGGAGCTCGGGTGGAACCCCACCCGCACGGAGCTTGACCGGATAGTGCGTGACGCGTGGGCCTTTACCCAAGAGTTGGGTGATGCCTCTCACAGTGCACGCTAACCCACACGTTGATCTGATTCTTCCAAGATTCTGATTCTTCCGAGGTTCTAATCCTCGAGCGCGGCCAGCTCCTCCCACATCTCCTCGCACCCAAGTGCCGCGGTTTCCAGCATGTTTTCGTGTTGCCCGGCGCGCAAGAGCTGTTTGAGGATGCAGGATAGGGAGTGGTTGGGCTGGGCGTCTTCAGCGCTTTCAAGTGCTGCAGTTGCCCAGTTTGACAGCTGGAGCTTCACGGCTATGACAGCCCAGATGCTCAGTGCATTGGCTCGGATGATGCCGCTGTAGGCGCGGGCGATTGTCAGCATTGCTACTCCTGTTTCCAGTGGATGTTCAAGTGCGACGTTGAAAAGACAGTCGCGCAGTTTGGATCTGGTCAGGGTTGTTGCGATGAGGTCTGCGTTTTCTGTGGTGCCGAAGACCTCTTCAATTGTTTGGCGGCAGGATTGGCCGACTAATGGCTGCGGGGTTACGGATTTGAGGATTTCACAGGCTCGCTCCATCTCTGCGCGAACGTTCTCAGGGTAAAGCGCAATGTGGGAGGCAAGCCGTGCGCCACGGCGGCGCAGTTGCGTGCACTGTGCGCTTGTGGCTTCCCACTGCCCTGTTTCAGGTTCGAAGTAAGCACGGGTGTCTTCCCTGTCTAGTTCCGGTAGTGCGCCTTGTGCGATGAGTGCTTGCATTGTTGGTTGGGAAATAACAGAGCCGACGGTGCCTGATACCCAGCTGTCAGGTACGCCTGCTCGGATCAGCTGGTCCATGGGTGGTCCGAAGATGAGGCTGTAGGGGGTGTAGTTGGCTATTTCGGAGGCGTGCCAGCAGGCGTCGACAAGCGGGAGGCCCCTTGGATCAGTGAGTTCGAGCAGGGATCTAATGGCGGCGCGGGCTGTTTTTGAGTTGGGGATGCGGGTAACCAAGATGGCAAAGTGGCCGACGGCTTCCATGATGTCTTCGGCCGGGACGCTGTCGAACACCTCTTGGAGACGGTCGGCCATACTGAGATCTACTCGGAATACGGGTCCGTAAAACGCCTCGTCTTTTCCTGGCTCGGTGTAGGCGGTGACGATAATGACGGACTCTTGCGGGTAGTAGCCCAAGACTCCGGGGATCGAAGCGATGAAGTTGCCTGGATGGGTAATTGCGGTATCTGAATTCATAAAGTGTGTCATGCATATTCAGACCGTGTATTGGCTACTTCGGTTCCCCACGGTTACAAGATTTTCTTTGTGCTTCGCGCTCTTTGGTGCCAGTACTGGCGTTACACATTCGCTGGGCAGTGGAGTGTGTTGGAATGAAGGCAATGCCCATCGCGTTGTAGGGGGCAGTTATTAGATAGCAATTGTAAGGAGCTGACCATGTCGGATGACCGCCGCATGTATGAACTTGAATACCCTGCGCCCGCTGTCGGTGGAGATTCGCCTGCGGGGCCAACTCTGGTTATTGCTATGCAAGGTTACGCGGATGCTGGTCATGCGGTGGAGGGTGCTGCGGATCATTTAAAGGCTGCGTTAGAGTCACACGCCGTTGCTACGTTTAACAGCGATGAGTTGATTGATTACCGCTCACGTCGCCCGATGGTGACGATTAATCATCATGAGATTTCTAACGTCGAGGCGTTGGAGTTGAATATGCGAGTGCTAAAAGACAACGTAGGTACGCCGTTTTTGCTGCTTTCTGGCCCTGAGCCGGACCTTCGTTGGCAGGCGTTTTCGGAGGCTGTTGCGGATTTGGTGGAGCGTTTCGATGTTTCGGAAACCATCTGCCTATACGCAGCACCTATGGCTACGCCGCACACTCGCCCGCTGGTAGTTTCGGCACACGGTAATGATCGGGACTTGGTCGGTTCCATGTTTACGTTTGACGGCATGGTCACCGCGCCTGGGGCCGCAGCGATCATGATTGAGCGTGAGCTGCACAAGCGCGGCCGCAAGGTTGCTGGTTTTACTGCACACGTGCCGCATTATGTAGCCGCCTCCCCGTACCCGCATGCCATGTATCAGCTGCTGCAATCCTTGGAGGATTCGGTGAACCTGAAGCTGCCGCTGCGTTCAATTGAGCGGGATATGGCAAAGGTATCGCGTCAGTTGGCAGAGCAGACGGCGCAGTCGGATGAGATTGCGCATGTCGTGCAGGCTTTGGAGAAGAACTATGACTCTGAGATGGCTGATTACCGTGAGCGCAATCCGCAGGCGATGATGCCGGGCGAGTCCGAGCTGCCCACTGGTGAGGAGATTTCTGAGGCGTTTGAGAACTTCCTCGCTGCGATTGAAGATAGGGACAGGGCGAGGCAGCTCCCGCTTGACGACGTTGTGGACAACCCCACCACCGACGAGACACCTACGGAGGATAGTGACGAGTGACGCTGGCTAATTACCTGACGGACCTAGAGGATGTCCCCGAGTCTCTATTTGAGGACGCGGTCTGGGATTCGTTTACCCGTTGGACCCAGTCACGTGGCATTTCGCTTTATCCTGCGCAGGAGGAGGCCTCTGTTGCGCTGTTAGCAGGCGACAACGTCATTCTGGCTACCCCGACGGGGTCGGGTAAATCTATGGTGGCCAACGCGGCGCACTTCATAGCGATGGCGCGTGGCCAGCGCTCGTTTTACACCGCGCCGATTAAGGCGTTGGTCAGTGAGAAGTTTTTCGCTTTGTGTGAAATCTTCGGCCCTGAGAATGTGGGCATGATGACCGGTGATGCCACGGTCAACGGCAACGCCCCGATCATTGCCGCCACCGCGGAGATTGTGGCCAACATTGCTCTGCGCGAGGGTGCTAACGCCCGCATTGACCAGGTGGTGATGGATGAGTTCCACTACTACTCTGAACCCGATCGTGGCTGGGCGTGGCAGGTGCCGCTACTTGAGTTGCCGAAGGCCCAGTTTTTGCTGATGTCTGCAACTTTGGGCGATACCCAGTGGCTGCAAGATGACCTCACGCAGCGCACTGGGCGTACGACCAGCTATGTGGGTGGGTCCGAGCGCCCGGTACCGCTTGACTTCCATTACGTGTTTACCCCGGTGCACGAGACCATCGAAGAGCTCATGGCCAATGGCAAGGCGCCGATTTATATCGTGCATTTCTCCCAGCGTGAGGCTACGGAGCGTGCCCAAGCCCTGACGAGTATGACGTTTGTGAACGCGGATGAGAAGGCACGTATTGCCCAAGAGATTGGAGATTTCCGCTTTAGCACCACTTTTGGCAAGACGCTTTCCAAGCTTGTGCGCCGTGGCATAGGTATTCACCACGCAGGCATGCTGCCGAAGTACCGCCGTCTCGTAGAGCGCCTGTCTCAAACAGGTCTGCTAAAGGTAATTTGTGGCACTGACACACTTGGGGTGGGTATCAACGTGCCTATCCGCACAGTGTTGATGACCGGGCTTGCCAAGTATGACGGCACCCGCAGCCGCATCCTGAAGTCTCGTGAGTTCCACCAGATCGCTGGCCGCGCTGGCCGGGCCGGGTATGACACGGAAGGCACCGTGGTTGTGGAGGCCCCTGAGCACGAGATTGAAAACGTCAAGCTTCGGCGTAAAGCTGGTGATGACCCGAAGAAGCTGAAAAAACTTCGCAAGAAAGCCCCGCGTGACGGCGAGGTCTCGTGGTCTGAAAACACCTTCCAACGCCTGACCACGGCTGAGCCAGAGGAGCTGACGAGTCAGTTCCAGGTGTCAAACTCGATGTTGCTGAACGTGGTTGCACGCCCCGGTAATGGCTATGAGCACATGCGGCATTTGATCCGCACCAACCACGACACGCGTGCCAAGCAAAACCGTGACGTGTTGGCGGCAGTAGACCTCTTCCGTGGTCTGATCGCTGCGGGTGTTGTTGAGCGCACCCCGGATTCGCCTGCATTCCGCCCGTATACGCTTACGCAGGAGCTGGATCGAGACTTTGCGCTTAACCAGCCTCTCTCCCCGTTTGCGTTGGCATTCCTCTCCCTGCTGGACCCAGAGTCTGAGACATACACGCTAGATGTCATCTCCACCTTTGAGGCGATTTTGGATGACCCACGCCAGCTGCTGCAGGCACAGCAGAATAATGAACGCTCTGAAGAAATCGCGGCGCTGAAAGCTGAGGGCGTGGATTACACCGAACGCATGGCGATTATTGAGGACGTTACCTACCCCAAGCCCTTAGAAGTGGAGCTGGAGGAAGCGTTTTCTACCTTCTGCGAGGGCAATCCTTGGGCGAAGGAATTTGAGCCTTCGCCGAAGTCGGTGGTGCGCGACATGATTGAGCACGCCATGACATTTTCGGACCTTATTGCCACCTACGGTTTGGCGCGTTCTGAAGGTGTGGTGCTGCGCTACCTTACGGACGCGTGGCGTACCCTCTCCCACTCCATCCCGGATGCCTATATGAACGATGAGCTGGAAGACATCACCGTTTGGTTGGGCGAGATGATCCGCCAGGTGGACTCGTCGTTGATTGATGAATGGGCACACATGGCTGATGAAGACTCCCCTATTTCGCGCGAGGCGCTTGACCGTGAGTTGGCGTTCGGCGTGGAGGATCCAAACGCGCTGACGGCGAATCGGCGCGCGTTCACCATCATGGTGCGTAACTTCTTCTTCCGCCTCACTGAGCTCTTTGCCTATGAGAAGGAAGACCAGCTTGCCACCATGCTGGACTATCTCGACCCAGCGGATACCGTTGACTGGCCCGCAGCGATGGATGATTACTTCGACGAGTACGACGATTTGGATCTCGGTGCAAACGCGCGCGGCCCGGAGTACTTCCGCCTTGGAGATACCACTTCGAGGGCGTGGAAGGTCACCCAGATCATCAAAGATCCGGAGGGCGACAACGCGTTTCAGCTGCATGGCGTGGTGGATTTGGACGCTTCCGATGAGGCCGGAGAAGTTCGTCTCCAATCTCTCGAAATGAAGCAGGTATAACCGGTAGATTCTGCCGTATGACTACGGCATTGGTTATCGGCGCCGGCATGACCGGCCTTGCCACAGCGTGGCACTTACAAGAGTACGGATATGAGGTTGAGGTTGTTGATCGTGTCGGCGTAGCCGGCGGTGCCTCTTGGGGCAACGCAGGCTGGCTGGCACCAGGCAAGACCATTCCCCTCTCACACCCAAGTTTGTGGCGCTACGGCCCCACCGCACTGTTTGATAAGCACGCGGCTCTCGATGTGCCAGTGCGGGTAGATGCAAAACTGTGGGCATTCGTCGCCCAATTCATGGCTCATGCCACCCCTCGCGCATGGGATACCACCATGGCGGGCCTGACCCAGGCAGACTTGGCGGCGCTGGCAGCGTTTGATGAGCTTGAGGCGGGTGGTGTGAAGGCCACCAGCCACCCTGCGCCATTCATAGTGGGGTTTGCCAAGGAGAAGGATGCAAAGGGCTTCCTTGGAGAGGTCGAAGGTGCTATCCGTCACGGCCAGGACATCCCGTTTGAAAAGATTTCGCTTGAACGTGCACGTGAGTTCGCGCCCATGCTTACCGAGAAGGTCGGGGCGATCTACAAGCTGGACGGCCAGCGCTACATCGAGCCTGGCCCTTACTGTGAGGCTATCGCGGCCTCTGTTGAGGAGCGCGGCGGCACGATCACCACGGGTGTTGAGGTTGTGGAGGTCCGCTCCACTCGCAAGCCTGCAGTCAAGCTTTCTACGGGCGAATGGCTCAACCCGGACGTGGTAGTTGTTGCTACTGGTGCGTGGCTGCCAAAACTGTCCCATCAGCTTGGGGTAACCACGATGGTGCAGGCAGGCCGCGGGTATTCCTTCAGCGTGGAAACTGATAAGCCAGCCACGTGTCCGGTGTATCTACCGGAGCAAAAGGTGGCATGTACTCCCTACGAGGGCCGTTTCCGCGTAGCCGGCACCATGGAGTTCCGCGGGCCGGACGAGCCGTTCCAGCCAGGTCGTATTGATTCGATCATCCACACCACCAAGCCCATGTTCCAGGGCGTGGATTGGGACAGCCGTCAGGATGAGTGGGTGGGGTCGCGCCCAGTTACCCCGGACGGCTTGCCGTTGGTCGGCCGCACGAAGGTGCCCAACGTATACGTCAACGGCGGCCACGGTATGTGGGGCATTGTTTTGGGGCCGGTCTCCGGCAAGCTGCTTGCTCAGCAGATTGCTACTGGAAAGACCGACCCCATCTTGGACCCGTTTGACCCGCTGCGCGGGCACTGGGTCGGAATCTAGGTGAGATCTAGGTGAGATCTAACGCGTGGATCTCGCTCCACGCGCTAGGGCGACGCTCTAGCGTGCGTCTTCAATAGCGATGGTCTGGGCGACAGCCTGGACCACGGCGGCCACCTTAACTGCTTCCCAAACCTGCTCCTTGGTCAAGCCGCCTTCACGAACCTCGTTTGCGTGGGCAACAGCACAGTGCTCACAGCCATTGACAGCGGATACGGCCAAAGACCACAGCTCGAAGTCCACCTTGTCCACACCAGGCTTGGAAATGATGTTCATGCGCAGGCCGAACTTGACCTGGGCGTAGTCATCGCCCAACCAGTTCTTAGCGCGGTAGGCAACGTTGTTCATAGCCATAACGGTGGCTGCGCCAAACGCTGCGTCGATAGCTTCCTCGGAGAGGTGCTCCTTCGCCTCATCGGTGATCTCAGAAATCACGGTTGCGTTGCGGGTAGCTGCAGCAGAGGCCACCAGCGTGCCCCACAGCTGCTGCTCGTTGAGCTCGGTGGAGCGGGTCAGGGAACCAAGGTTCAGCTTCTGGTCCTTGGCGTACTCCGGAAGTGCGTTGCGCAGGTTCTCAATAGACATATTTTATCCTCTCAATAGTTATGGGAACGCCCCGACGTTCCAGCTCTGCGGAGCGCGGGGCGAGACGGAAACTACAGCAGTTGAATTACTGCAGGGACTCCTGGACCACTGCCATCTTGTCGATGTTCTTGGTCGGGTCGTTCTTCTGCCAGTCACATGCACAGACCTCTTCGGACTGCAGTGCGTCAAGCACGCGAAGAACCTCATCAACGTTGCGGCCAACAGCGTCTGGGGTGACGGACACGAACTGGATGATGCCGTCCGGATCGATGATGAAGGTTGCACGGTCTGCCACGCCGTCTGCGTTTTCAACACCGAGCGCGCGGATCAGGTCGTGGCGAATGTCGGAGAACATCGGGAACGGGATGTCCAGCAGCTCTTCGTGGGTTGCACGCCAGTTGAAGTGGGAGAACTCGTTGTCGGTGGAGCCGCCGAGCACCTGGGTGTCGCGATCCTCAAACTCCTCGTTCAGCTTGCCAAAGGCAGCGATCTCGGTCGGGCAGACGAAGGTGAAGTCCTTCGGGTAGAAGAAGACGATCTTCCACTTGCCTTCGTACTTGTCCAGGGAAACACGCTCAAAGTAGTCATCCGGGGTGGATGCGTTAGCAGCCTTGAGGTTGCCGCCCTTCAGTGCGATGAGATCAAACTCCGGGAAACGTTCTCCAACGGTCATGATCGGCATTACAAACCTCCTGGGGTTGTGATTTGGGTGGTACGCCAACAAGTGTGCCACAACTCTCCAAGACATGCAAGAGAAACTTATAAAGATGTTGTACGCTAATAGGCATGCCCAATAGAGAGTTCAGGCCAACCCTGTCGCAACTTCGATCTTTTGTCACCGTTGCCGAACAAAAGCACTTCGGTTCCGCAGCGGCCAAGCTCGGCATTTCCCAACCCTCGCTATCCCAAGGGCTTGCCGCATTGGAGGAGGGCTTGGGGGTGCAGCTCATCGAACGCTCCACCCGCAAGGTAATCGTTACCGCTACCGGTGAGGCACTACTTCCGGACGCAAAGGCTGCAATTCATGCAGCTGAAGCTCTGGTGGTACGCGCCCGTGGCGCAGCTGATCCGTTTGCAGGCCCGTTGACGCTTGGCATCATCCCCACCATCGCCCCATACCTCCTACCCCACTTGCTACCGCTGATTGCTGACGAGTTTCCGCAGACTGAGCTACAGGTAGTCGAGGAGAAGACCGAGCGCCTTCTGGCGAAACTGCGCGATGGCCTCATTGACGTCGCACTCATCGCCCTACCCACAGATACCCCTGGGCTCGAAGCACTCCCGCTGTACAGCGAGCCGTTCGCTGCTGTAATGCCCAAGGATCACCCGCTAGCCGGCAAGCGCGATCTGGCGTTGGATGATCTTGGCCAGCTAGAGCTTTTGCTGCTTGACGACGGTCACTGTCTCCGCGACCAGGTCATTGACCTATGCAAGACTGCCGGCGTTGCCAACACCGCACACGCGCATGCTGTGGCACGTGCCTCGTCGCTTACGACGGTGGTGCAGATGGTTGTTGCTGGCATGGGAGCAACGCTGCTGCCAGCCTCGGCGCTTGCGGCGGAGTGCCACAGGCCAAATCTTTCAGTTGCCCAGTTCGCACAAGACTCGGGCGCGGACAGGGAGGTCGGCGTGGTTTTCCGCACGGCGTCCATACGCAAAGACCATTTCGCTGAGCTTGGGAGCATAATCAAGCGTGCTTACGAGTCTGCCGTAGACTCGTGGCCTGAATATGAATAAGACCAGGTTTAACCAGCTCACTATCGCGGATGAACGCCGGTTTCGCCGGCGTTTAAGAAACGCAAAGTCGGATGCGGCACGCGCACAGATTGCCAACGATATGCAGCAGGCTGCGGCAATTGTCGCAAGCCGTGACGCGTTGGTGCCCGAAATCACCTACCCGGAGCAGCTTCCGGTCTCCGCACGCCGCGATGACATCGTGGCTGCTGTGCGCGACAACCAGGTTGTGGTAATCGCGGGTGAAACCGGTTCGGGCAAAACCACCCAGATTCCAAAGATGCTGCTGGAGATGGGCCGTGGTCGCCGCGGCATCATCGGGCATACGCAGCCGCGCAGGCTGGCTGCGCGAACCGTGGCTGAACGCATCGCAGATGAGCTGGGCCAAGACATTGGCCAGTCCGTGGGCTACGCCATTCGCTTTGATGATCGAGTGTCAGACTCCACCGCAGTCAAGCTGATGACAGACGGTATCTTGCTGGCGGAGATGCAGCGGGACCGGTTCTTGAATGCCTACGACACGATCATCATCGACGAGGCTCACGAACGATCACTGAACATTGATTTCTTACTGGGCTACCTCAAGCGGCTCCTGCCGAAGCGACCGGATCTCAAGGTGATCATCACCTCAGCAACGATTGATCCTGAGGCGTTTGCGAACCACTTCAAGGACAAACACGGCAACCCGGCACCAATCATTGAGGTTTCTGGGCGAACCTACCCTGTTGAGATCCGCTACCGTCCACTGGAAGGTGAAGACGGACTAGCGGATACCGACATGATTGACGGTGTCGTGGACGCCTGCGCGGAGCTTATGCGCGAAGGCGACGGCGACATCTTGTGCTTCTTCGCATCTGAGCGTGACATCCGTGACTGCATGGAGGCGATTGAGAAGAAGCACTGGCGTGGCGTCGAGGTGGTGCCGCTGTTTGGGCGTCTCTCCAACGCGGAGCAGCACCGAGTCTTTTCGCCACATTCTGGCAGGCGCATTGTGCTGTCTACCAACATCGCTGAGACCTCCCTGACGGTGCCAGGCATTCACTACGTGGTTGACACCGGCCTTGCGCGTATTTCGCGCTATTCCACGCGCACAAAGGTTCAGCGCCTACCGATTGAGGAGATTTCCCAGGCGTCTGCAAACCAGCGCTCAGGCCGCTCAGGACGTGTTGCAGACGGTATTGCCATCCGTTTGTACTCGGAGGAGAACTTCAACGCGCGCGCTGAGTTCACGGACCCGGAGATTCTGCGTACCAACTTGGCGTCGGTGATTTTGCAGATGATCTCGCTGCGCCTTGGTGATGTTGCGGAGTTTCCTTTCATCCAGGCACCTGACCCGAAGGCGATTCGGGACGGTCTGCTTATCCTGCATGAGCTCGGCGCCATTGGGGATAAAGAACGCGGCGGCGCGCCAGTGCTCACCAACATCGGCCGCGACATTGCGCGTATCCCGGTAGACCCAAAGATGGCCCGCATGCTGGTTGAGGCTGATCGCATGGGCGTGCTTGAAGACGTCACAGTGCTCGTCGCTTACATGACCATCCAAGATGTGCGCGAACGCCCGCTTGAGTTCCAGGCCCAGGCCGACCAGGCACACGCGCGCTTCAAAGACAAGGAATCTGACTTTCTCTCAGCGCTCAAGCTATGGGATTACATTACAGATTCCCGCGACGAGCTTTCCGGCAACGCGTTTCGCAAGCGGATGAAGCGCGAATTTCTGCACTACATGCGCATTCGTGAGTGGTACGACTTGGTGCGTCAGCTTCGCGACGTGGAAAAGCAACTGGGTTGGAAGGGCTGGAACAGCCAGAACGAGAATCGTGATGCTGACTCCATCCACCAGTCGCTGCTGACCGGGTTGCTGTCCAACATCGGTGCGCGTGACGGGGGTTCCAAGGAATACAACGGAGCTCGGGGGACGCGGTTTGTGATCTTCCCGGGGTCGTCGATAAGCAAAAAGCCCCCAGAGTTTGTGATGGCCGCGGAGTTGGTGGAAACCTCGCGCCTGTTCGCGCGTGACGTGGCCAAGATTGAGCCAGCGTGGGTGGAGCGGGCTGCAGGCGACCTGCTGCGGCGCAACTATTCGGAGCCGGTGTGGTCCCGCAAGCGCTCTGCCGCAATGGTGCACGAAAAGACCATGCTTTATGGCGTAACCATCGTGCGCGATCGCCTTGTGCCCTACCACCGGGTGGACCCGGCAGGTGCGCGAAACATGTTTATCCGCCACGCACTGATTGGCGGCGATTGGAATCGCCATCACATGTTCATCGAGCACAATGAAGCGATGCTGGCCGATGCCGCCGAGGTTGAGGAAAAGGTGCGTCGACGCGGTCTGGTAGTCGATGAGGACACACTGTTTGAGTTCTACGACTCAAAGCTGCCGGCTGATGTCACAACTGCACGCCACTTTGACTCTTGGTGGAAGAAGCAGCGCAGTAAAGACAAGCACTACCTGGATTTTGATCCGGAACGACTGCTGGACTCAGACGGCATTGATACCTCCGAAGTCGCGTTTCCCGAGGTATTGCAGCAGGGATCTATAGCCTATGAGCTGCGTTACAAGTTTGAGCCGGGTGACCCGTTCGACGGCGTCACCGTACTCGTACCAGTGCCGCTGCTGGCTGGTCTTGATGCCGCGGACTTTGAATGGTTGGTTCCCGGTCTTCGCGAGGAGCTGCTCACAGAACTCATCCGCACCCTGCCTAAGCAGCTTCGCAAAACGGTTGTGCCGGCCCCGGATTTCGCCGCTCGTGCATTGCCACTGCTTGAAGAGGGCCTCCCGCTTGACGACGCTTTAACGAACGCCCTGCGCCTCCTCGGCGCCAGCGGCATTAACGCTTCCGATTTTCGCCCGGATGCACTGCCTGCGCATCTGCGGATGACGTACGCAGCAGTTGATCGCCGCGGCGACATCATTGACAGTGATAAGGACTTGAATGCGCTGCGTCGAAGGCAGGCGGGCGGTATTCGTTCCTCGGTGTCGAAACGCGCACGTGGCAGCGAATCTGAAACCGTCGAGACGTGGAGCGCGGATACGTTGGGTGCGGTGCCAGAAACTGTAACTACGGTCATTGACGGCAATGAGGTTACGGCCTACCCCGCGCTTGAGGCCACCAAAGATGGCGTGAAGGTGACGGTGCATCCAACGAAGGCTGCTGCGGATGCGTCGATGACCACGGCCACACTGACCCTGTTGCTTCGCCAAATTCAGGTGTCAACGCAACAGATGACCAAGGGGCTGCCCCTTCGCCACAAGGTCGCGGTGGACCACTTCCCCCATGGTGGTGCGAAGGGTTTGGTGGAGGACGCCCGCGTGGCTGTCATCCGTGACTTATTGCTCTCCCACGGTGGCGCGGTGCGTACACCTGAGGAGTTTGACGCACTGCTTGCAGAGATTAAGCCAAAGGTGGCGGGCGAGGTTCGTCGCATTGTCGTGGGCATTGCCCCAGGGCTTGCAGACTTTGCGAATATGCGCGCAGAGCTTGCTAAGTGGGAAGGCCCAGCGATTGAAGATATGCGCGCTCAGCTGGATTTCTACTTGCCAAAGCATGCGATTACCTTGCATGGCGCTGGCCATCTGCAGCACTTGCCGCGATATATCGAGGCGATGCGGATTCGGCTTGAGGATATGAGTATGGATCCGGACCGAGATGCGGATCGACAGATGGTGATCGATGACGCAAAGCGCTACCTGGCGCAAAAGATGGCAACACTTCCAGCGATCCGGAAAAAGTCGAAGGCGTACAAGGACATTCTCTGGCGGATTGAGGAGCTTCGGGTCAGCATCTTCGCGCAGCGCCTTGGCACGCCTCAGCCGGTGAGCCAGCGCCGTATTGAGAAGATGACTGATGCGTTGCGCTAGAAGTCTTCGCGCTAGAAGTCTTCGCGGTCTCGGCGGCGCATGAGTCGGATCTCTGACTCAAAGTCGTCCGCACTCTCGAAAGACTTGTATACGGAGGCGAAGCGCAGGTAGGCAACCTCGTCTAAAGCCCGCAAGGGCTCGAGCACGGCCAAACCGATTTGGTTTGCTGGCACCTGCGAACTGCCTTGAGCTCGCACGGTTTCTTCTACCTGCTGGGCCAGCCGCTTAAGCGCGTCGTCTGACACGTCGCGGCCCTGGCAGGCGCGCCGCACGCCAACAATGAGTTTGTCGCGGTCAAACGGTTCGCTTACTCCGTTTCGCTTCACCACCATCAATACGGCTTTTTCAACTGTGGTGAAACGCCCCCCGCATTCCGTGCACTCACGGCGTCTGCGAATGGCTGCACCAGCCTCTACCGTGCGGGAGTCCGTGACACGAGAGTGCGCGTTGTGGCAAAAAGGGCAAAACACAAGACCTAAGCCTAGCCCGGCCCCACAATGCCGTACAACGAATTGTGTCTAACGCGCGACAACGTGTGAATACTGCGCTATCTCGCCCGCTGTTGGCTCATCGCCCCCACCGAACGCTCCGCCGAACAGTGAACCGATCAAAAGCGCAGTGGCCATCACCACACCAACAAAGAGACTTTCGCTGTGTTCGCGCCTAGGTTCGAACCCATCTGCACTCGTATCTCGCACTGACCGTGTAGGAGAATTTCCTGCACGCAGTTGACGGACGGTGCCAGCAGAAACACGGCGGTCTTCTGCAGGCGAAAGATCCCAGACCTCAGAAGCTACAGAGGCACGTGGGTAAGAATTGCGAATAATCGTGGTCATGATGTTGTCTCCTTTTGATACTGTTTGGCCTCATCCTAGGAACGTGAACCACACACCTAAACCATCTGCGCCCATACGTTCGAACGAGTACATGTTCGATTTATAGCAGGCGATCGAACGCGTGTCCAGAATTTAGCCAAAAATATCGAACAAACTTGCCTCACGTGGTAGTTTCACAACTAGGACCGCATCTAGGACCTTGGCAATAGAGCTATACGGACTGACAAGCACGTAAGGAGCACAACGTGGCACGAAAGAAGACAGACCCAAACAGCCTGGACATGAGCACACTGAGCGACCGCCAGCGTCGAATCCTGCAAGTCATCCAGGATGCGGTGGTACTTCGCGGGTACCCGCCAAGCATCCGAGAGATCGGTGATGCTGCAGGGCTGCAATCCACTTCTTCTGTGGCGTACCAGCTGAAAGAACTAGAGAAGAAGGGCTTCCTTCGGCGCGATCCCAACAAGCCCCGCGCAGTAGATTTGCGCCACCTGCCAGGCGCTCCAACTGCCCGTAAGAAAGCCGCAGGTCCGGCTGCCCACAACGCCCCGGAAGACGCATCCAACGCGCGCTTTATCCCTGTTGTCGGCCAGATCGCTGCAGGCGCCCCGATCCTGGCTGAGGAGAATGTAGAGACCTACTACCCTCTCCCGGAGGAGCTGCTCGGCGATGGCGAGCTGTTTATGCTCAAGGTTGTCGGTGATTCCATGGTGGACGCCGCAATCTTGGATGGGGACTGGCTTGTTGTTCGCTCACAGCCGGTTGCTGAAGAAGGCCAGATCGTTGCCGCGCTTATTGACGGTGAGGCGACCGCCAAGGTGTTCCACAAAGACGCTTCGGGGGTGTGGCTCATGCCGCGCAACGACGCGTTCGCCCCCATCAAGGGCGATGACGCGGAGATCATGGGCCTTGTCGTTTCCGTGTTCCGTGCACTTTAGATTGCCGGATGACTCTAGTATTGAGTCACCATTAAACCGCTGAAAGGACTTTGACCGCATGGCTTCTAAAACCGTGAAAGTGGGCTCTACCGTGGGCCTGCACGCCCGCCCCGCCACCGTCATCGCTGATGCCGCCAGTGAGTATGACGACGACATTATTCTCACCCTGATTGGGGGCGATGACGACGATGTGACCGACGCTGCGTCTTCACTGATGATCATGGCAATGGGCGCGGAATACGGTGATGAAGTTACGGTTACGTCCAACAACGCAGCAGCGGTTGACGCGATTGCCGCGCTGATTGCTCAGAACTTGGACGAAGCCTAGGCACTTCGCTGATTCTTCGCTCCTACCCGAATGTGTGGGGGTCGGCCACGTTGGCTGGCTCCCGCTTTTTCGTTGGGAAGCCTAAGCGGTAACGCCCCTCGCCCACCGTGTTGTAACACCACCGCATGAGTGGATACACGATAATGACGCCGACGGAGCCGAGCGCGATGCCCTCCAACGCCACCGGCCCCGCCTGCAGCGTGAGGTTGCCAATGCCCACAATCAGCGCCACCGCCGCGGCGGTGAGGTTTACCGGGTCGGTAAAGTCCACCCTGTTGTCCTGCCAGATACGGATGCCCAGCATGCCAATCAGGCCGTAGAGCACCAGGCACGCGCCGCCGAGCACACCGACCGGGATGGTGAAGATGACAGCACCGAATCTCGGAATGAACGCGAGCACAATGGCAAAGCAGGCCGCCACCCAATACGCCGCCGTGGAGTAGACCTTTGTCGCCGCCATCACGCCGATGTTCTCGGCGTAGGTCGTGGTGCCGGACCCGCCGAAGGTGCCGGCGAGGGTGGTGGCGATGCCGTCGCCAATCAACGCCCTGCCCTGCATCGGATCAAGGTCCCTGCCCGTCATCTCGGAAACCGCCTTGACGTGGCCGACGTTTTCCGCGATCAGCACCACTAGCACGGGCAGCGTGACCAGGATGGCCGAGAGGTGGAACTCTGGGGTATGGAACTGCGGCAGGCCGACCCACGGTGCCGCCGAGATAGTGTCCAACGCGTCTTCTGCCAGTCCCCCGGTCAGCGCGGCAAAGACCCAACCCACAACCACGCCAATGAGGATGGAGAGGCGCGCCGCCATGCCGCGCGTAGCCACTGTGACAAGCACGATGGTCAGCAGCGTGATGCCGGCGACACCAGGCTGGGCTTCAACATTTGCGACGGCAGTGGGGGCCAGATTCAGCCCGATGAGCGCAACAATGGCGCCGGTGACAACGGGAGGCATGACCGCGTCGATAACGCGCTTGCCCGCCGCTTGAACAATGAAGCCGACAACAATCAGCGCCAAGCCAGTGAACAGTACACCACCGAGCTGCGCGGCCACACCATACTGCTGTGACGCGGTCAGCGGCGCAATGAACGCAAACGAAGAACCCAGGTAGCTTGGCAGCTTGTTCTTCGTCAGCATGAGGAAGATGAGCGTGCCCAGACCCGAGAACAGCAGCGTGGTGTTCACCGGGAAGCCTGTGAGGGTGGGCACGAGCAACGTGGCGCCGAACATGGCCACCACGTGCTGCATGCCGATGCCGATGGTGCGCGGCCAGCTCAGCCGCTCATCTGGTGCGACGACAGCACCGGGGAGCACCCGTTTGCCGTCGCCGTGAAGTTTCCAACCGAAGCCACTGTCCGTGGTCCTTGTACTCGCGTTATCCACGCAGAGCATTATGCCCTAGAGCAAACCGGCTCCTGACAGAACACCCCGGATGAGCTCGACCTCTTCCACCGTCATCTGTGGCACGGGAGTGGGCATCCTGTCAGACTCGAATACGCCCAGGAGCTTCAAAGCGACCTTGAAACTGCCCACACCCGCACCGAAGCCAGAAACAGACTTCGCCTGGTGGGCAATCAGCATAAGCTTGGCAAGGCGATTTTGCTCCTCCGCCACTGCGTCCCAGTCGCCCTTCTGGTAGGCCTCCCACTGGCGTATGTAGCCTGCAGGGTCCACGTTGGCCAGACCGGGTACGCTACCGTGCGCACCGGACAGATACGCGCCGTCGACCACGACTTCGTGGCCGGTAAAAAGCTTCAGCGGACTGCCCTCCTCACGGTTTTGGATGGCTAAGAGACGAAACGCGACGTCGTCACCCGAGGAGTCCTTCACACCCGCAAGCACACCTTCGTTGCCCAGCTTGATCAGCATCTGGTTGGACAGTTTGGAGTGAACACACACCGGGATGTCGTAGGCGAACACCGGCAGCTCGGTGGCGTGGTGAATGAGCCGGAAGTGGTTTTCTACCTGCGCGGCACCGCCAAGCGCGTAAAAGGGCGCGGTGGCAACGACCGCGTCGGCGCCGTAACGCTGCGCCTGCTGCACCATCTCGATCACGCGGGCGGTCTGCATATCGATGCAGCCCACCATCACCGGCGTCCGGCCGGCGACCGTGTCGCGCGTAGCCGCAAGGATGGCCTCACGCTCCTCGAAGGTGCAAAATGCCCCTTCGCCAGAGGAGCCGAGCACGAACAAGCCGTGCACTCCTGCGGCGATCAGGCGCTCCAGGTTGCGAGAGTAGGAGGCGAGGTCAAGACTGCCGTCGTCGTGGCGGGCGAGCACGACCGGAGGAATAACGCCTTCAAAATTGATTGCCATGGTGCTTCTTTCTGTTTAGAGCGAGGGATGGAGCAGCGAAGGCGCAGCCCCGAGGAGAGATCTTGTGTAGTCGTTCGCAGGATTGTGGAAAACCTGCTCCACACTGCCCTCTTCAACGATCTGGCCTTTAAGCATGACGCAGATACGGTCGGAGATGTAGCGCACAGTCTGGATGTCGTGGCTGATGAACACCATGGACAGTCCGAGCGAGGCTTTCAGGTCTGTGAGCAGGTTGAGAATCTGGGCACGCACCGACACGTCAAGAGCTGACGTCGGCTCATCTGCAATGATCGCATCCGGTTCCAGTGCCAGCGCGCGGGCGATGGCCACACGTTGGCGCTGACCGCCGGAAAGCTGACCGGGAAGCGCCTCGAGTGCCGAGGACGGCAGCCCCACAAGACTGATAAGTTCGCGCACTCTGGACTCTCGGTCCGCCGCGCTACCCACGTTGTGTACCTTCAACGGGTCCAGCAACTGGTCTTTTACCGTCATGCGCGCGTTCAGGGCCGTAGCCGGGTCCTGGAACACCACAGACACCACACGGCCCATCTTCCTGCGATCGGCGGCGGTGCGCTTGGTAAAGTCCTCGCCTTTGAACAGCACCCTGCCTTCCGTCGGACGCTGCAGACCGCACATGACGTTTGCGGTAGTGGACTTTCCGCAGCCAGACTCACCCACGATGCCGATGGTTTCGCCCGGCATGAGTTTCAGGGAGACTCCATTGACGGCGTGGACCCAGTTCGGTTTGAAAATGGGGCCGGTGCGGGATTTGAACCGCACGTGGATGTCATCAAGTTCAATGATCGGGGTCGCGGTTGTTGTCGTGATGCTTGTTGTGGTTGTTACTGCCTCAGTCACAACTCGCCTCCTTCGGGGTTGATGGTGACGCGGTGGGAGCCGTCGGCGCCTGGCTCATTCAGTGCGGCGAACTCAGCGTCGGTACGCAGGCCCTCCGGCAGTTGGCCGTGTTTTTCCAGATCTGCGGCGTGCTTGAGTTCGTCCGGCAGGTCGGCGTAGAGATGGAAGGTGCCTTCCACGTTGCGCATGACGGTCGGAGTGTCCAAGCCCACTGAAGGGTGGGAAGAACGCGGGGCGAAGCGGTCTCCTGCGGGAAATTCCGCCGGCGAGGGCACGGAACCCGGCACCTGATGCAGTCGGCCTTCGCCCGCCTCAATAGACAGCACCGCGCCCAGCAGGCCGCGGGTGTACTCGTGTCGGGGATCAGTGAGGATCTCAGTGGTGCTGCCCTGCTCCACCACCTGGCCCGCATACATCACGGTGATCGAATGGGCGACCTCCGCAACAAGAGCAAGGTCGTGCGAGACGAAAACCATGGCGAAGCCCAGCTTCTCCTGCAGACTGTTGATCAGCTCGATGACCTGCTTCTGCACGGTCACATCGAGGGCGGTGGTCGGTTCGTCCGCAATGATCAGCTTCGGGTCTCTAGTCAGCGCCATGGCAATGAGCACGCGTTGGCGCTGACCACCGGAAAGCTCGTGCGGGTAAGACTCCAGCGTGCGCTTCGGATCCAGGCCCACCAGCTCAAGCAACTCTTCGGCAGAGCGGGTGCCGCCGCGCTTGGTCAGCTGTTTGAGCTGGGAACGGATCAACATCGATGGGTTCAGAGCCGACAGCGCATCCTGGTACACCATGGCGATTTCATTGCCCAGCAGTGCACGGCGCTCCTCCGGCGTTTTCTTCAATAGGTCTTCGCCCTGGTAGAAGATCTCACCGCTGATCTTCGCAGCCGGATCCAACAATCCCATGATGGCCAGCGAAGAGATGGATTTGCCACAGCCGGATTCGCCGACCAAGCCCATGGTCTCGCCTGCGGACACACCGTAGCTGACGTGGTCGACCACGTTGACATCGCCGTGGCGCGGGAAGGAGATGCACAGGTCGCGCACCTCCAGCAGCGGCGTGGTGCCAGGTGCTGGGTGGTAGCGGTCGGTTCGCTGGTTTTCCACGTTCTCCAACGCGTCGAGACGGACGCGTAAAGATTCGTGCTGCGCTTCGTACGCGCGCACCGGGTCGGTGAGCAGGCGGTCCGCTTCGCGGTTGGCGGCCACATCGTCATCGTTGACTTGGGGGCCGCGCGGGGCGGCCACCATGGCGTCGGTGATGCCCTCGGACAAGATGTTCAAACACAGCACTGTGATCATGATCATCAGACCCGGGAAGAGGGCCTGCCACCACTGACCGCGAAGCACGCCCTGCTGCGCAGATGACAAAATGTTGCCCCACGTCGGGATCGGTTCCTGCAGTCCGGCACCGATGAAGGTCAGCGACGCTTCCAAGATAATGGCGTCCGCCACCAGCACGGTCGCGAAGACCAGCACGGGGGCGGCACAGTTGCGTGCGACGTGGCGGATCAGGATCCACGGGGAGCGAGCACCGGAGACCACGACGGCATTGACGTAGTCCTCGCCGTACTCCGACAAAACGTTCGCTCGCACGATACGGGTGATCTGCGGAATGTACACGAACGCGATGGACATAATGATCACGCCGAGCATGTACAGCGGCCGCTGTGGGTCGCGAAACACCACGACCGTGACGGCAACCAGCGCGATGCCCGGCACGGACATGATGATGTCCATGATGCGCATGATGATCTCGGAGACCCAACGGTTGGCAACAGCAGCGATGGAGCCGAAGATGGCTCCGATCACCAGCGCCACCAAAGTGGCCAACAGGCCAACGGTTAGGGAGTAGCGCCCGCCGTAAAGCACGCGGGAAAAAACGTCGCGGCCGAGGTTGTCGGTACCGAACCAGTAGGTGCCGTTCGGAGCTTGGGCTTTCAGGTCAATGGCGGTCGGGTCGTGCGGAGCCAAAAGCGGCGCGAAGATCGCGGCTAGCGCGATAAGCGCGAGCACGACAAGCGAAATCTTGGAGCCAGTGCGCATACGCGACCAGCCGCCGAGCCGCTTTCGTCCGGGCTGAGAAAGTTTGGTACTTAGTTCGTTGCGCATCTTCGCTTACACCGCCCTGATTCTCGGGTTGATCGCAATGTAGAGCAGATCAACGATGATGTTGATGATGATGAAGGCCACAGCCACGGTCAGGGTTGCGCCCTGGACTACCTGGACCCAGTTCATAGAGATGCCGTCGATAAGCACGCGGCCCATGCCCGGCAAGGAGAAGATGATCTCGATGACCACCGCACCACCCATCAAGTAGCCCACACGCAATCCCAGGACAGTGACCGGGGTGATCAGCGCGTTGCGCAGCACATTGCGAGACACCACGATGGATTTAGGAATGCCGGCGCCGAGCGCAGTACGCACGTAATCGCGGTCGAGTTCCTCCACCATGGAGGTGCGGATGACGCGGGTAAGCTGGCCCACCACAGGCGTGGCCAGCGCCACCGCGGGCAAGAACATGCGCTGAAGCCACCCGCCGAAATCAGCAGTGATCGATGGCAGCGGACCCGCCACGGGCAACTTGCCAATGAAGGCAAGCACCAGCAAAATCGCCAACCAAAACGACGGCATTGCGATGCAGATCACGGAAAACACGCGGATGACTTGGTCTACCCAGGTGTCGCGGTAGAGTGCCGCCAATATCCCCAGAGGCAAGGCGACAAGCACGGCGATAATCAGGCCGAGGAAGGTCAGCTGCAGGGTGACAGGCAGTGCACTGAACACCTTCTCCGAAACGGAGGCGTTGTTTTGGCCATAAGTGCCAAGGTCCCCCTGGATCATGCCCGCCAGGTAGTTGCCGAACTGGACGTACCAGGGATCATTCAGCCCGTGGGTTTCGCGATACGCTTCAAGCTGCGCAGGTGTGGCGGAGTCACCCAGCGCGGAATACGCAGGGTCGATCGGGGAAAGTTTCATCAGGGCAAAGACGAGGAAGGTCACGCCGATGACCATGATCGGCAGAGCTACAAGCCGTCGTCCTATCAGCCGTAGGAGGTTATTCATGGAAGCTCCAGGTCAGTGGTTTGAAGCAAGCTGTTGATAAAAGGACAAGGGGTGCGGCCCCTACCCGGTAGGCAGGTGGTCCGCACCCCTTTTAAATCCATGTCCGCAAAACTCGCGTCTTAGCGGTTGGAGCGGGCGGTGACTGCCCACAGTCCGGTGGTGCCGATCGGCTTGAAGTCAGCCACGGTGCTTGGGTTGTAGCCCGTCAGCATCGTGCGGTGGAACAGCGGGTAGAGCGGAACCTCCTCAGAGATGAGGTCGAACGCCTCGTTCCACTTCTCCTGCTGGGCCGCGCCCTCGGCTGCTGCACCCTCATTGATAATGTCCTGCAGCTTCTGCCAGGTAGCCTGGTCAGACTGCTGCCAGAAGGTACGCTTCGTGGTCCAAACGTTATCGCCGTACCACCAATTCATCAGCAACGCCGGGTCGTTGCCGAAAACAGAGGGGTCGCCCGGTGCCAGTGCCACGTCGAAGGTTGGGGTGTCCACGTCCAGGTTATTGGCGTACAGGGAGGCGGAAGCCTCGGACTGCAGGGAGACCTTAATACCAACGGCCTGCAGGTCATTTTGCACCTGCGGCGCAAGCTCCGAGATCCACGGGTGATCCGTTGTCAGAAGCGTAATGTTCAGGTCGGTTACACCAGCCTCTTCAAGCAGGGACTTCGCCTTCTCCGGGTCGTAGGTGAAGACGTTCTTCGCCTGGTTGTAAGCAGGGTTAGATTCCGGCAGGAAGGAAGTTGCCGGGGTGGCCTTGCCGTCCATGTTGTTCTGGATCAGCATGTCGGTGTTCACAGCGTAGAGGAACGCCTGGCGCACCCGCGGATCATTAAACGGTTCCTTCGTGGTGTTAAACAGCATGAACGGGAGGTTGAATCCGTCGACTTCCGCCACGGTCATGCCTGCGCTTTCCAGCATCGGTGCTGACGCCGCTGGTACGGCCTCCATCACGTCGATGGTGCCGGAGGTAGCTGCGGTGGTACGGGCGGTGTCGTCCTTGATCACGTCCCAGACGATCTTGTCTGCACCCGCCGGGTTCGGGCCGGTGTAGTGTTCGTTCGGCACAGCCTCAAGCTTGGAGTCGGTGATGGACACGTACTTGTACGGGCCGGAGCCAATAGGCATGGCGGTCAGCTCGTCGTCCGTAGCGGACTCCGGAACAATCTTGGCCACCACGAGACGGTTGGTGGCAATGGAAAACGGCTGGTTCAGGGTGAACTTGACGGTGTCCTCATCGACTGCATCGACAGAGTCGATGAAGCTCAGCATAGAAGTGTACAAGTTGCCTTCCGCCATGGAGCGATCGAAGGAGGAGATCACGTCCTGGGAGGTGACGGGAGTGCCGTCGGAAAACTTCGCGTCTTCGCGTAGGTCGACCTCGAACTCGGTGTCAGAGGACCAGTTCGGCTCACCGGCGGCGAGCGCCGGGTAGACCGTGTAGTCGTCCATATTGAACTCGTAGAGACCTTCAACCACGTGCCAGTTCGTCCCCAGGGCGAGCGCCGAGGAGGTCTGGGAGGGGTGATAGTTCGTGGTTTCGTAGGCCACACCAAGGTGGATTTCACCGTTGCCGGCCGGGACGGCTTCTGCCGCCTCGCCGGAGGGTTGGTTACCGGCAGAGTCGGAGCCGGAGCATGCCGTGAGCACGAGGGAAAGTGCCGCGATACCTGCGACAATGCCGCGCTTTTTGAAAATCATGCGGAACCTCTCTTTTGTAGTTGGTGAACTGAGGGGCTGTCACACGTCACATTTCTGTGGGTGTGTGATCACTCTTAAGTTTAGAGGTATGATGTCATACACTGTCACCGTTTTTCAAATAAATTTTTTACGCACCCCGTAAGATTGCCAACATTCATATGGAAACAGCTCGGGAAAAGGAGTGACCGTGGCAAAGCGCGGCACCGCAGCCAAATTGGCTCAGCAAGGCGTCTTGGATTACATCCGGCAACACCGGCTAGCGCCAGGCGACTCGCTGCCCAGCGAGGCTGCGCTGTGCACCGAGCTCGGCCTCTCACGCACGTCAGTGCGCGAGGCGATGCAGACGCTCAGCTCCCTCGACATCGTCGAGGTGCGGCACGGGCACGGCACGTATGTATCCAATATGAGTATGGCGCCGCTGATTCAGGGCATGACACTTCGCATTCTTCTTGACGCGGATCGTTCCCTTGCAACCCTGGGCAACGTGGTCGACTTACGCAGCGCGATCGACCACTCGCTTGGCGATGAGCTGGTGCGCATTTGGTCGGGCAACGACCCGCAGCCACTGATGTCCATCGTGGAGAAGATAGAGGCAGAGCACGCCGCCGGCCGCTCATTTACCGCATTCGACCGGAAGTTTCACCAAACGCTACTCGCCGAAATCTCAAACCCACTACTCCTCGAGCTTTCTGATGCGCTGTGGGAAATCCACATGGCCACATTGCCGCAGCTGAAGGTGCCGGTGTCGGAGGATATAGACCTCACCGTGCAGGTGCATAGGGAGATTGCGCAGATGCTTCTCGACGGTGACGTGGAGGGCTACCACGCAAGCGTCGACAAGCATTATGCTCCGCTGCGCCGCACCATCGAAGCCTGATCAGCTAACGCAACAGCGAGCCAAACTGCGCCGTAATGAAACCGGGGTCCGTGATTGCGGTGCCCGCGATGACGGCATTGGCCCCGGCAAGCATCCCGTGGGCCACGTCCGCAGGCGTGTAGAAGCGCCCCTCGCTGATAATGAAGGCCGCATCGCCGCAGCGCTCACGGCCCTCGCGCAGGCAGTCGAAATCCGGGCCTGCGGTCTTCTCGCGGTGCTCCGTATACCCGGCGAGCGTGGTGGAAATGATGTCCGCGCCAGCCTCGTAAGCGGCCTCCATCTCCTCCGGCGTGGCGCAATCCGCCATGATGACCACGCCTGCGTCATGCGCGACCTGCACCAAATCGGCGAACGTGGAGCCGTCCGGACGTGGGCGCAGGGTGGCATCTGCGCACACAACAGCCGCGCCTGCCTGCGCCACCGCCGCTACCGACGCCTTCGTGGGGGTGATGTAGACGCCGGTGGCACCCTCCTTGGTCAAGCCGAACACTGGCACGTCAACGGCGTTCGAGATGGAGCCAATGTCCTCCAATCCGCCGTAACCGCCACAGCGAATCGCCGGGCTGCCGCCATCTACGCACGCGCGGGCCACGTGGGTGAGCGTGTGCGTGTCGCGCATCGCGTGCCCCTCGGGCGCCTGCACGGAAACGATGAGCTTGCCGCGGATCGCGTCGTGGATCTCGCGGGCGCGCCCCTCGACGGTTGTTGCGGTGAAGGTGTAAGGCATGGCTTGCTCCTTTGCGTTTGCAGTTAAGTGGCGGGGAACTGGGCACGAGCGTAGGCTGCCGCAGCAACTAATGGGGCGTTGCCGCTGAGCGTGCTGGTGCGCACCGGGATGCTCCGGTTCGGCGTAAGTGCGGCGTCACGCAGCGCTCGGATAAACGGCGCGATGATGGGTTCCCCGATGCCGCAGACTCCCCCACCCAGCACAACGGCAGAAAGGTCAAGGGCACTAACCAGGCCCCCGACAGCACGACCGAACCCGGCAAGGTTGCCATCAATCACTTTGTGTGCCAACGCCTCGCCTGCGTGGTAGCGCTCCATCACTTCACGGAGCGTGACCTGGCCGTCGGATTCCGCAGCCCACACGATGCGTTCTGTGTGCTCCCCCGCCGCCAACGCCCGGTAGTAGGCGGCGAGTGCAGGACCAGACACGACGTTTTCGGCGCGGTCTGCCAGGCCGCGGCAATCTTCCACCAGAAGTTCTGAAAACTCGCCAGCCGAGCCAGTAGGGCCTCCGAGCAGTTCGCCGCAGTCGACCATCGCACCACCCAAACCTGTGCCCAAGGAAAGATAGAGCACCCGGCCGTGGATATCTTTACCCGCCCCGAAGTGGTCTTCGCCCCAGGCCCACACGCGCACGTCGTTGTGCACGGCAACCGGGGTGCGCTGCAACCCAGGCACAGCGTTGATCAAGGCGGTGACGTTCGTGCCTGTCCAGCCGGGGATCGTCAGGCCTGCATGCACCACCACGCCGTCATCCGGGCGCATAATTCCGGGCGCGCCTGCGCCCACCCGCACGATCTCTAATCCCGCGGCGGCGGCTTCCTCTTGGGCAGCTTGAACTGCGAGCGCGATCTGTGTGCCGATCCGGCCGCTGTGCGCGAGCGTTGGGACTCGGCCCTCGCCGACGACTGTTCCCGGACATGTATCCGAAGCCGTGTCGGCGACCAAGCCGAATGCGATCTTGGTGCCGCCAATGTCTAGTGCCAAAGTCGCCGCGCTCATACCGGTGATCGTACATCATACGAACGGCGCAATTTGGGTGAAAAGTACGGTACCGTGCTATCTCAAGAGCCCGTGCAGGGCGACCTTGAACAACCCGAGCGAACGGAGGACCATTGTGACCGAGAATGCGCCCGATACTGCGCCCGATACTGCGGGCAGTATGGCAGTCGGCGTACAACGCGTCCAAGGCCGAATCCTGACCCCGCGAGGAGACCTCGGCTACGGCGAGATCACCTTCGGCGAGCGCATCGAGACCGTCGCAGCCGACGGCGCAGGTGGTACACCAGCAGGTACCGCCTTACATGACACCCTGACATGGGTGCCCGGTTTCATTGATTTGCACAACCACGGCGGTGCCCTCGGCGCGTTCCCCAGCGGTAGCGTTAAGGAGTGCCGCAAGGCCGCACAGTACCACCGCAGCCAGGGCACCACGACACTGCTAGCAAGCACCGTTTCCGCTAATCGTGAGGAGCTGTGCACGCAAGTTGAGCGCCTGGCCACCCTCGTAGCGGATGGTGTGATCCGGGGCATCCACTTGGAAGGCCCGTTCGTCTCTCCCGCCAAGCCGGGTGCGCAGGACCCTTCGCGCATCGTTTCAGGGAACCCGGACATGTTTGAAGCGGTCATAGACGCTTCCGGCGGCACGGTCCGCGCCATTACCTTCGCGCCCGAGACAGAAAACGTCGATGGACTTTTAGAGCTGTGCAAGCGCCACGACATCATCGCTAGCCTGGGCCACACGGACGCGAACTACGCTACAACGGCGGGCGTGATTGCAAAGGCAAACGCACTCGGTGTGACGGTGACGGCGACGCACCTGTTTAACGCTATGCCGCCGCTGCACCACCGTAAGCCGGGCCCAGTCGGTGCGTTTCTGGCAGCCGCGCGACACGGGAATGCCTACGTGGAGCTGATCGCAGACGGCGTGCATTTAGACGACGCTGTGGTCGATAGCGTCTATGGCACCGGCGCTTTCGCTGTCAGCGACGCGATGGAGGCCGCTGGCATGTGCGACGGCTGCTACCGTCTCGGCCAGTTGGATGTCACGGTCACTGACCGCGTCGCGCGCATTGCCAACGGCGCGATTGCGGGCGGCACCTCCACGATCGCGGAGCAGTTCGCCCGCTTCATCAGCCGCCACGAAGCTGCCCAGGCCGTGCGTTTTACGTCCACTACCGCCGCTGAGGTATTGGGAGATACGACGCTGGGTGATATCGCACCCGGTGCCCGGGCCGACCTTGTCGGCCTCGACGCTGATTTCCGCCCCGTTGTCGTCTACAGCGGCGGAAGCCGGATCGCCTAATCTCAGGTTGTATTCTCAAGACATGCACATCATCATCCGCAGCACCCCGGAGGAGGTCGGCCGCGCCGCCGCCGACATCATCGAGCCGTTTGTCCGCAACGGCGGTGTCCTCGGCCTGGCCACCGGCTCCACCCCCCCCCCCACCTACCAGGAACTGATCCGCCGCCACGCCGAGGAGGGCTTAAGCTTCACACATTCCCAGGCTTTTCTTCTCGACGAATACTTGGGGCTGCCCAAAAGCCACAACGAGTCCTACTACGCCACCATCCGCCGCGAGCTGACGGGCCATGTGGACATCCCAGACGAGAAGGTGCGTTCCCTAGACGGCACTGCAGCTGACGCGGCAGCGGCCGCACGCGACTACGAGCAGGCCATCAACGACGCAGGCGGCGTAGACATCCAGATCTTAGGCATCGGCGCCAACGGCCACATCGCGTTCAACGAGCCGGGCAGTGCGCATGACTCGCGCACCCGCGTGATCAACCTGCACGAGCAGACCATCGCTGACAACGCCCGCTTCTTCGACAGTGAAGATGAGGTGCCGCGTCAGGCGCTTACCCAGGGCATCGGCACCATCATGGAGGCCAAGAACCTCATCTTGATCGCAACCGGTGCAAACAAAGCCGACGCGGTGAAAGCTCTCATAGAGGGCCCGGTTAGCGAAGACTCCCCTGCCAGCGCCATCCAAAACCACCCGAACGTCACGGTGATCCTGGATAAGGCGGCGGCGAGCAAGCTTAAGCAGAACTAGATAACGAACTCGCGGTGCTGTTCGACGAGGACGCGGGGCAACCGGACGTCGATAAGCGTGCCTTGCTCCTGATACTCCTCTGAACGCACCGTGCCGTGCTCATGCAGCAGTGAGACCACATCGCCGCGGGTAAACGGCACCAGCATGGTCACGTGCTCGTCGAGAGTGTTGAGGAACATCTCGATTTTTGATTCCAGCTCCGCGATCCCCTCGCCGGTAAGCGCGGAGACAAACACCACGTCACGCCCCGCATGGTCGAACGCGTGGCGTAGCTCTGCAAGTACAACAGGGTCCGCCTCGTCGATCTTGTTCACCACAACCAGTTCCGGCGGCAAGGTCTCGCCACTTTCGCGGGTGATCTCCGAAAGCACGTCATTGACCGCCTCGATCTGCTTCAGCGGGAACGGGTCGGAACCGTCCACCACGTGCAACACAAGGTCAGCCCCAGAGACCTCTTCAAGTGTGGACTTGAACGCCTCCACCAGCTGTGTGGGCAGGTGGCGGACAAATCCGACGGTGTCGGTGAGTACCACCGTGCGGCCATCTGCAAGCTGGGCTTTGCGTGTGGACGGGTCGAGAGTGGCAAACAGCGCGTCCTCAACAAGTACGCCAGCGTTAGTCATTGCGTTGATCAGCGAAGACTTACCAGCATTGGTGTAGCCCGCAATCGCAATCTTTGGTGTGGTTGAGCGCGCACGCTGTGCACGCTTGACCTCACGGGCCGTGGCCATGTCACGTAGCTGGTGGCGCAGCTTCGCCATCTCAGTGCGCAGGCGGCGACGATCCGCCTCAATACGCGTCTCACCAGGACCGCGCAGACCTACACCACCATTGGATCCGGCGCGACCACCTGCCTGACGCGAAAGGTTGCCACCCCAACCACGTGTCCGGGTGTAAAGGTATTCCATCTGCGCAAGGCTGACCTGCGCTTTACCTTCCTTGCTCTTGGCGTGTTGGGCGAAAATATCCAGGATGAGCATGGTGCGGTCAATCACCTTGACCTTGAGCGCTTCCTCCAGCGCCACCATCTGTCCCGGGGAGAGCTCACCATCAAAGATGACGGTATCCGCGCCGGTTGACTGCACGATTTGCGCAAGTTCTTTGACCTTGCCGGAGCCGATATAGGTGCCTGGGTCAGGCTTGTCGCGCTTCTGATAGAGAATGTCGAGCACCTCGGCACCTGCGGTATCTGTCAGCGCCGCAAGCTCCATCATGCTGGCTTCCATCTCGGCGGTATTACCTTCAGTCCACGCGCCGACCAGAATCACCTGTTCAAGGCGAAGTTTGCGGTATTCAACCTCATAGATGTCTTCATGGTCTTCGGAACGGATGTTGGTGTCGCGCGTGAGACGTCGCAGCGCATTGCGATCCTCCAGGTCCAGCGCACCAACAGTGGGGTCATCCGCGCCCACACCAGTCTGCGGGGAGTTGTGGCGAAATGCACGGGCTAAAAGCTCGTCATGCTCATCCTGCTCATCGTACCCATTGTCAAACTCAGTCATTGTCATACATCCTAACCAACACACACGCCTCCGCCTTTCTTCCCTTAGGCTGCGGCGAGTAGGCTGAGTGCCTATGAATACAACGACGGATCTGGCCGCAATCGGTCTGAGTTTCCCCCGCTGGCAGGATGCAGTCGAGGCAGCTATCGCCTCTGGGTCCCTTGCGGTGACAGGTGAGGTCCGAGATGGCCAGCTCATCCAGTACTCGGATGCGTCCGGCGCGCAGCTAAATATCCTGGCTGTTGAGCCTTTTGCTACTTTCGCTGGTTTTGATGGTGTGACCCGTACGTATACGCATATCACCCCGCTTGATGATGTTGTGGCGCTGGCTGACATCGTCGACCCCCATGGAAATTCCATGGCCCAGGTGACTATTAATTTGGCTCAGGAGCCTCTGCTTGTGGACGAGGCGCCGTTGACCTGGCAGGAGACCTCCCTGACCGCGCTGATGCTTGAGCACACCCGCCACGCATCCATGGACGCATACTTTGAGGCCAACCCGGGCAAGGTTGTTGGCGAGGTTGTCTCCCCTGGTGCGGAGGCCGTGGCCAGTGGCGCACCGATGTCTCCGGATGCTCGTGCGGAGTTCACCGCGCGTGTGTTGAGTGCGGAGTACCGCACCTCTCAGCTGACTGGCCAGCGCTTCATCCATGTGTCCGTGGACGCGGCGTTCCCGTTTGATGTGTGCCTGCCTGACGGTGAGCTTCCGGAGCGCAACAGCGTGATTGCCGGCACTGCGGTGATGGTTGGCTCTATCCCGACCCCGCAGGGCGGGGACTGCGGTGGGTGTGGTGGTTCCTGCGGCTGTGGAGGCCACTAGCAGGGGACGCGGTAGATGAGTAAGCCGGACAGGGATTTCTCCATCGCCATCATCGGCACGTTGGTGCTGGTGGCTGTGGTGATGCTTGTGGTGCTCTTGCGGCTACCCGGGCTAGTTCTTTCCGCCTTGCTTGTAGCCATTGTCGGTTTGATCGGACGGAGGTACCAGCCACATCCGGAGGTTGAGGCGATGCGCGCGAGCTTGGGGTATGCGCGCGATGATATTTGCGAGATCCTGGATGCGTACAACCAGCTGCTCAACGGGGCTTCTGCCGCCGATGTTGCAGACCGCACGCTCCACTTCCCCGCACTGGCGAACCCGGACAATTCGGTATCCGAAATCAACGAATTCTTATTGCGCGCGTCTTCTGCGCGCCGGTTCCTTTCGCGTATCGACGCCTACCTGGAAGACCCCACCGTCGACCGCGCGCAGCTCGAGCGCCTGTTGACCATTGCGGATCAACGCGCCGCCGAGCTTGAGATCGCCTGGGACGACGCACGCCGCGCAGCCCGGGAAATCGGTCCGAGCTAACGCGGCGTGAGACTACAGTTCGGCGACTAGCTCGCCGCGGGCGACAATCGTAGATGGGCCCGTCATGGTGGCAACGCCATTTTCCAAGGCCACCTCAATCACACCACCAGGTACGTTGACGGTGACGCTACCGTTTTCAATTCCGGCGTCTGCGAGCGCAGCCTGCGCTGCTGCAACGGTGCCGGTTCCGCAAGAGCGTGTCTCCCCTACGCCGCGCTCCCACACACGCATGTGGACTGCGCCATCCGCAAGCTCTGTTAAAACCTCAACGTTGACACCCTCGGGGAAGAACTCCGGATCAAACTCCGGCTGCACAAAGTCGAGCGCAGCCAACTCATTGGCACTCAAACCTGGGATCACACACGCCAGATGCGGGTTGCCCACATCCACGCCGATACCGGCGAACTCGAAGGAACCCATCCGTGCCGTAGACACACCGGTAACTTCGACCTCCCCCATGCCCACGGCCACTACGGCATGCTCAGCATCGGCCGACAACACCTTGATCGTCTTCACGCCAGCACGGGTGTCCACCTCAAACTCGGAAGCCTCTTCTAGCCCCTCGGCCACAAGAACGTGGGCGAATGCACGGATGCCATTGCCGCACATCTCTGCAATAGAGCCATCAGCGTTGCGGTAATCCATAAACCAACGGCCATCGTTGCGCACGACGCGCAGCAGGCCGTCGCCACCAATACCGGCGCGTCGGTGGCACAAAAACGCGACCTGTTCGGGGGTGATGTCCAGCTGAGCGTCAATGTCAACGATCACCACAAAGTCATTCTCAGTTGCGTGGGCCTTAATAAATTTCACGCCTGCGAGTCTAGCGCTGCGAGTCTAGCGCCGTCAGCGCGTCTGCAACCAGTGACGGTGATGCAGCATCCAACCACACGATCCGCGGATCGCGGTTAAACCAAGACCGTTGGCGCCGCACGTAGCGGCGGGTGCCAGTGATGGTCTGCACTACGGCGCAATCAAGCGAAAGCTCCCCCTCCAAGTACTGCAGCACCTGTGCATACCCAATAGCGCGGCCGGCAGTGGATTCCCTAATCAGGCCCTGGCTGACTAGGGCACGGACCTCATCGACAAAACCAGCCTCGAACATCTGCTGCGTGCGCAACTCAATGCGCGGGTTAAGCCATTCCGGTGTGGTGCGAAGCCCTAGGATGCGTGTCCCCCAACGCGGCGGGGCGTCCTTCGGCGGTTGGGATGCCTGAAAGGGTTTGCCGGTCAGCTCAATAACCTCAAGTGCGCGAACAGTGCGGCGCGGGTCTTTATCCTCAATAATCTGCGCGGCGGCAGGATCAACCTTGGCAAGCTCCGCGTGCAAGGCGTCCACCCCGATTGCGGCCAAACGCTCTTCAAAGCGAGCACGCACTGCCGGGTCAGTAGGAGGAAACGACCAGTTATCAATCAACGACTGAACATAAAGCATCGAGCCGCCCACCAAGACAGGCACTCGCCCACGGGCCATGATGTCCTCGACCGTGGTCACAGCTTGGTCCTGGTAGTCAGCAACAGACGCCACGCGGGTGACATCCCAAATATCCAACAGATGATGCGCAATACCCTCGCGCTCTTCTACCGGAAGCTTTGCCGTGCCAATATCCATGCCGCGATACAGCTGCATTGAATCGATATTGACCACCTCACCTCCAAGCTCGTGAGCTAGTGCAATGCCAAGCGCCGACTTGCCCGAGGCAGTCGGGCCAACCACAGCAACCGGTGTCACAGTCCCTACCACGTCCACACCCCTACATACCGGCCAACGCCAAGTGAATCATCAGCAGCCAACAACATCTGCTTAGCCGGCGAAAGTGCCGCAAGCTCATGCCACAGCTCAGGCTTCAAGACACCGCCTTCAAGCGGCGGCAGTGGCGCATTGCCAGCGATGAACATTTGCAAACCCTCGTGTGTCTCCCGCGCGCCGGGCACAAGCGCCAGGGGTGCTCGCGGGGTAAGCCCCGCCGGACCATCCACCACCACAACGGTGAGTGCCTTTGGATCGAGCTCACCGATCGAGTCGCGTACGGGCCGGAAGTCGCGGTTCCCCAACACGTAACGCACCACAAGTTCGCCCAAGTGGTTCCCGCCGCCCACCTGCACCTGCGGCGCGCCCCACGCACGCAAGCTGCCAGTGTGTGCGGTATAAGAATCCTCATCTAGCGGGCAGACAATGTCTACCGGCACACCATTTGGCGCGGTCTCGCGGATGGTGCGGGTGAGGTGGTGCGACGCGGCGTCGGCAAGCGAAAGTTCCTGCACCAACGACGGCGAGCCCGGAACAATGAATATGGAAGGCACACAAACTACCCTAGCCAGCTGCCGGGCGCGGTAAAGTTCATGCAACGACCTTATGGCAGCCGCGTCGCGCGGCACTGGAGAAAGGATCCGCCGTGACCACCCCAACTACACCCTCCCCTACTGGCAACAACCGTCCCACACCGGCAGCAATGCCGGGCCGCACCCCCAAGCCGGGACCGCACTCACAGGCACCAGTTGCCGCTGCAACACCGCAGATAAATACCGAGGAAGCAGCAAAGTTTGGACGTGTGGCTGAAAACGGCACCGTCTTTGTCACGCGCGGCGGCCAGGAACGCGAGATTGGTTCTTGGCAGGCAGGTACCCCTGAAGAGGGCTTGGCACACTACGTGCAGCGCTTCACAGACATTGTGACTGAGGTCGAGGTCCTGGAGACCCGCCTGGTTGCCCACCCTGAAGACGCCAACCAGATCGCCAAAAACGCCCGAGATCTGAAGGATTCACTAGCCACTGCCGCTGCGATCGGTGACTTTGACGCGCTTGAGGCCCGTCTGGATACCGTCATTGCTAACACCGCTGAAGCCGGAGAGAAGGCAAAGGAAGCCAAGGCGGCACGCCGCGCAGAGGCAATCGCCCGGAAGGAAGCACTTGCCGCTGAAGCTGAGGACTTGGCGGCAAACTCCACCGACTGGAAGGCCGCGGGCGATCGCATCCGCGACATTCTGGAAGAGTGGCGCACCATCCGCGGCATTGACCGCAAGACGGATGACGCATTGTGGAAGCGCTACTCGCGTGCCCGCGACGGCTTCAACCGCCGCCGCGGCAGCCACTTCGCTGAGCTGGACCGTGGCCGTGCGGCGGCGAAGAAGGCGAAGGAAGCGCTGGTGGAGCGCGCCGAGGCGCTGAAGGAGTCCACCGATTGGAACGAGACCGCACGCGCATTCCGCGACCTGATGAAGGAGTGGAAAGCCGCAGGTCGTGCCCCGCGCGATGTGGATGACAAGCTGTGGGAGAGGTTCCGCAGCGCACAGGATCACTTCTTTGATGCCCGCAACGCCGTTAATGCGGAGCGCGACAAGGAGTTTGAGGCTAACGCCCAAGCCAAGGACGCCCTGCTCGCTGAGTATGACGCTCTGATTGACCCGGCGAAGGGCCTCGGCGCGGCGAAGGCGAAACTGCGTGAGCTGCAGGATAAGTGGGAGGAGATCGGCTTCGTGCCGCGCGGCAAGGTTCGCGAGTACGAGGACAAGATCGCACGGGTGGAAAAGCGTGTGGCTGAGGCGGAGGATTCCCGCTGGCGTCGCTCCGACCCGGCTGCCCAGGAGAAGGTCAACCAGTTCCAGGACAAGGCTGATGACTTGCTCAAGCAAGCCGAAGCAGCTGAGGCGAAGGGCGACGCGAAGAAGGCTGCCGAGCTGCGTGAGCAGGCCAAGCAGTGGCAGGAGTTTGCAGATGTAGCTGCGAAGGCAGCAAGCGACCGCTAGTGCAGGCTTTGCAGTATGTGCCCCGACAAGGCGGCGAGTTTGATGAGGCCGTTGTCGGGGCTTACGCCTTTTCCGCAACGCTGGCTATCCAGGACATCACAGGCCTGGCCACCTCTGGGGTAACGCCGGCGCACATTGCGAAGCGTATGGAGGGCTCCGCCGAGTCCAGGGCGCTGCTCTTCGCGTTGACTTCGCGCGAGGCACTGCGCCCGGTTGGCCCACTTGGCTTCCCGCTTTTAACCAGCGACGACTTGTTTGATGTCGAGGCCTGGGTGTTCATCTCCCTGCCGCTGCTGGAAGACGTCACAGTACTCGAAGCCAACGTCACCCTCGACGCATCCATCGCCCCGCTTCCCGGCGAGGAAGTACCTGCCGCACCGTGGCAAGGGGCTTTCATGCTTATCGACGCCTTATCGCACGCCCTCAACCGCCCCACCCGCCAAATTTGGGTCACACATTCCCCAGGTGCGTGGGCTCCCCCAGGAGCAGTGGAGGCTGGCTACGCGCAAGCGTTTCGGGAAGACCAGGCGGTGTTCGAGGCAGACGCGGTGGAGAAGCTGGCGGCGTTGAAGGATCTGGCAGCATCGGAGTTTTCCATCAATGTGGCAGAGGGGCCGGGCTTTGCCGGGTTCGAAGCACCCGTTGGTTCTGATAGCAGGGACGCGGCCGCGTTTGGTGCGCTGCTCTCTGCAGCCTCACGCGATTACCCGCGGGGCGAGCTACAGCTTGAGCCAATTGAGTGGGATCTGCAACGCATCACCGATGCGGGTGCGCGGCTTAAGGATCGTGGTGGTGCGCAGTTGACCGGTATCGCCTTGGTCAATGATTCTCGCGCCGATGGCAGCGGCGAGCGCCAGTACGTTGGGCTTTGCGAGGCCGTGCATTACACACACGACTCCGACGCCGTGTGCGAGCTTGGCCTGATCTACGTCCTGCCGGAATTCCGCGGGCGCGGCATTGGCGAAGCGCTGGTTAGGCAGACAGTTTCCGCCGCGCGGAAACAGTGGGAAGATCTAGAAACCGTCTACGTCTCTTATCCTGCGGAATCCGCAGGTGCTCGTGCGATCGCGGAAACACTCGGCGCCAGTGTGGTCTCCTCCACCACCGCCTGGCAGCGCCTAGCCCGCGGCTAACGCTGCGGCTCGCTGGTAGGAGACGTCCAAGAGCTGCCCCATTTCACGAACGGAGAACCCTTCCTCCTTCATGCGAGCCGCGAATCGACGACTTGCCGTACTTGCTCGTTCGGCAATCTCATTTGCTTCGCGTTTCAGTTCCAACGCCTCGTCCCTGAGCGAATCAAGTTCCGCTCCGAGTACCGGTTGAATTTCAATTTTGAACTCAGATTCTTCAAGGCCCGATTGGTACGCAATTGCTTCGCGCACTTCCTCTTCAGCATCCCCAAGCCTCTTCGTCTGTGAGACAACCCCAAGTTCCCGGCATTCCAACACCCAAACCGGGTTTTTGCCGCGCTCTGCTGTCACCGTAAACGTCTTCATTTTCTCCACCACCCTTTGCCTAGCTCATTCGCAAACTGATCAAAAAACTTGCGCGCAGTAACGTCATCAATTTCTTTATGACGTCCCAACGTGCGAGTAGTTGTACCGACGCGAAACGCGTCGTGGCGCTTCAAACGTATTTCTTCGAACGGTAGACCCAACCTGCGAGCTTCCGTTCTTAGCTTCTTAATTACAGCACTACGCTTCACCGTGTCAACCCCCCACTCCTTAATCTGTAAATAGCCATTTACACACATGTTGCTAAACGTGCGTAACCCTCTAGGTATTTGACTGTTTTAGGAATGGGTTGGTTCCCTACCGTGAAGACTTTTCTTAACCCTGCTCGTGCGTCCGCTTGTGGCGTTCGGCGGCGCGGGCGCGTCGGTCGTCCACAAGCAAAGGGTTCAGGGGTTTGGTGGCTGCTTCACGCTGCAATAGCGAAAGCTCATCGGATTCCTGCACCGCGGCGCGCTCCACGGTGATCGCCTGCTGCTCGTCCGAACGTCGGATGATCGCCGGGGCGTAGGCCAGCGCCGCGACGAGCACAGCGACCATTGCTAGGTACGCACCCACGCCGTGTGGCTCGCCCCCACCGGCAGCTGCGGCGTTGCGCAGCCACAACGAAAACATGGCAAAGACCACAGAAATCACGGTCAGTCCCCAACCCAGCGCAGCAAGCCCGTAGCGGCGGGCAAGCATGGCGATCGTGGTCACCACCGCCAAACCCGCGAAAGAGATCCAGGCAAACAGGTACTCAGTCATATTGACGTTGGACGCCTGCGCAGCACCGCTGCGGATCAGCACCTGCACGCCCGAGGTGGAGCCAACGAACGGTAGGAACAGGCCAACCAGGTAAATGGCAGCACACGCGATAAGTCCCCAGCGATACGGACCATCAGCTAGGCGAGCACCCGTGCGGCGCTCCTCGGCAGCAAGAGCAGCTGCGGCTGAATTCGTGGAAGCAGTGGAATTCGTGGAAGTCATGGTGTCTTTAGCCTACGCGGAACAGCACCCGTCGCTACCCGCCTGCACCTTTGGCGCGCCGATAGACGGCAAACCCAAGCCCACGCCGATCGGCGCCGTGGTTGGCACCTGTCCAAGCTCAGAGTTATCGCCAGCCTTGGTACGGCGGTGGCTGTGCACTCCGGAATCGGCGATAAGGAAGTGTGTCTTCGCGTCCGTAATGGTGACGGTGACGTAGTCGCCAGGGCGAATGTCGCCGTCGATCTCGCCTCTCGGCGCGAAGTGCACCAAGCGGCCATCACGTGCGCGCCCAGACATACGGTGCGTGCGGTCGTTCTTGCGCCCGCCATCAGCCTGCACTAAAAGCTCCTGCTCAGTGTCCACCAGCTTGACGTTTTCCTCTGCAGAGATCCTGTCCTGCAGTTCGATCAGGCGCTCGAAGCGCTCCTGCACCACCTGCTTCGGAACCTGGTTTTCCATCTCCGCGGCGGGGGTGCCGGGGCGCGGCGAGTATTGGAACGTATAGGCAGAGCTAAACCGGGACTTCTCCACCACGTCCAATGTGTCTTGGAAGTCCTCCTCCGTTTCCCCGGGGAAGCCCACGATGATGTCCGTAGTAATAGAAGCGTGCGGGATCTTTTCGCGCACCTCCTCCAAAATGGCAAGGAACTTCTTCGAGCGGTATGAACGCCGCATCTCTTTAAGTACCTTGTCAGAGCCCGACTGCAGCGGCATGTGCAACTGCGGGCATACGTTCGGGGTTTCCGCCATCGCGTCAATCACATCAGAGGTGAACTCCGCCGGGTGCGGGGACGTAAAGCGCACGCGCTCAAGGCCCTCGATGTCACCGCAGGCGCGCAGGAGTTTGGAAAACGCCGAACGGTCACGCTCTACGTCTGGGTCAGCGAAGTTCACGCCGTAGGCATTGACATTTTGGCCGAGGAGGGTGATTTCGGACACGCCACCGTCGACAAGCATCTGTACCTCAGCCAGAATATCCCCCGGCCGGCGGTCGAGCTCCCTACCGCGCAACGACGGCACGATACAAAACGTACACGTGTTGTTACAGCCTACCGACACAGAAACCCATCCGGCATACGAGCTCTCGCGCTTCGCTGGAAGCACCGACGGAAACGCCTCAAGCGCCTCAACAATCTCTACCTGCGCCGCCTCTTCCACACGGGCACGCTCCAACAAGGTCGGCAGCGTGGCGAGGTTGTGCGTACCAAACACTGCATCCACCCACGGTGCCTGAGAAATCACCGCGTCTTTGTCTTTCTGTGCAAGACAACCGCCCACAGCGATCTGCATTCCCGGGTGCGCTTGCTTCGTGTGTTTCAGCGCGCCGAGTGTGCCATAGAGGCGCTTGTCTGCATTCTCACGAACAGCACACGTGTTAAACACCACAAGATCAGGAGTATCGCCTTCGGTGACGGCAATATACCCAGCATCCTCGAGCATGCCAGAGAGACGCTCGGAATCATGCACATTCATCTGGCAGCCAAACGTGCGGACTTCATACGTACGGGCGGTAGGTTTCATCGGCGTAGACACGGCAAGGAGTCTAATGCTGCACATTGAGGGGAGGAAAATGCCAGCGAATTATAAAGATTTGATCAAACTTGTCATCTAGGTCACTTGTATCCGGTATATGTATTCGGCATGACACAGGCGAGTTCGCAGCCAATGATCCGTATTGCTGGAGTGGAGAAGCACTTCGGCGATTTTCACGCACTGAAAAACATCAACCTCGAAGTTCCTCGTGGGCAGGTGATTGTGGTGCTGGGTCCGTCGGGCTCCGGTAAATCCACCCTGTGTCGCACGATCAACCGTCTTGAAACTATTGATGACGGCGTGATCGAAATCGACGGCGAGAAGTTGCCGGAGGAAGGTAAAGACCTGGCACGCCTGCGCTCTGAAGTGGGCATGGTGTTCCAGCAGTTCAACCTGTTTCCGCACCTGACTATTCGCGACAACGTCACCCTGGGCCCAATCAAGGTCCGCAAAGCGAAGAAGGCAGACGCCGCACGCCGTGCCGATGAGCTGTTGGACCGCGTGGGCATCGCCGCACAGGCCAGCAAGTACCCGGCGCAGCTTTCCGGCGGCCAGCAGCAACGCGTAGCTATTGCACGTGCGCTGGCCATGGAGCCGAAGGTTATGCTTTTCGACGAGCCGACGTCCGCCCTCGACCCCGAGATGGTGGGCGAAGTGCTCGACGTGATGTCAGAGCTGGCCGCGTCCGGCATGACCATGATCGTGGTCACCCATGAGATGGGTTTTGCCCGCAAGGTGGCTGACCGCGTCATCTTCATGGCTGACGGAGAGATTGTTGAAGACACAGATCCTGAGTCTTTCTTCACCAACCCGCAGTCCAACCGTGCCAAGGACTTCCTTGGCAAGATCCTGCACTAATCGCTTTTCAAACATTTCTGTTTTACAACAAGGAGTTTCCTGATGAACCGTGCAATCCGCGTACTGGCAGCTACCACTGCCGCTGCATTGAGCCTGTCCCTCGCCGCCTGCGGTGGTTCTGACAGCTCCGATTCCGCCGACGGCGCTGGTGGCGGCCTGCTTGCAAACATTGAAGCCGGCAAGGTCACCTTGGGCACCAAGTTTGACCAGCCGGGTCTTGGCCTGCGCGAGCCGGACGGCTCCATGACCGGCCTGGACGTTGACGTTGCTACTTACGTAGTCAACTCCATTGCTCAGGACAACGGCTGGGCTGAGCCGGAGATCACCTGGCGAGAGACCCCGTCCGCACAGCGTGAGACTCTGATCTCCAACGGTGAGGTGGACATGATCACCGCCACCTACTCCATCAACAAGTCCCGCGCTGAGAGCGTGAACTTTGGTGGCCCGTACCTGCTGACCCACCAGGCCCTGCTGGTCCAGGATGCCAATACCGACATCAGTGGTCTGGATGACCTAGATGGCAAGATCCTGTGCTCCGTAAGTGGCTCCACCCCGGCTCAGAAGGTCAAGGATGCCCTCCCGGGTGTTCAGCTGCAGGAGTATGACACCTACTCCTCCTGTGTTGAGGCTCTGCGCCAGGGCAATGTCGACGCACTGACCACGGACGCAACCATTCTCGGCGGCTACGCTGCACAGTCCCCGGGCACCTTCAAGCTGGTTGAGCTGGAGAAGGACGGCAAGCCGTTCACCAACGAGTACTACGGCATCGGCCTGAAGAAGGACGACGCAGCAGCAACCGAGGCAATCAACAAGGCGCTGCAGGCGATGTACGACGACGGTTCCTTTGACAAGTTCGTCGACGCAAACATTGATGGTGGTACCGGCGTTACCAAGGAAACCCCTGGTGACCTCTCCTTCTTGGAGCAGTAAAACGCCATTTTTTCACCCGCATCGTTAGTCTTTAGGGAGAACAAGCAATGGATGCACTCTGGGCAGATCTTTTGCCCAAACTTTGGCCAGCTTTCTGGACCACGATCAGGCTGACGGTGTATTCCGCCTTCGGGTCGCTGGTATTCGGAACCCTGTTGACGGCGATGCGGGTCTCCCCCGTTGGGATTTTGCGTTCCCTGTCTGCTTTCTACATCAACACAGTGCGCAACACCCCACTGACGCTGGTTATCATCTTCTGCTCCTTTGGTCTGTACCAGAACCTAGGATTGCAGTTGGCGAGCCGCGATTCCAGCACCTTCCTTGTGGATCAAAACTTCCGCCTGGCAGTGTTGGGCTTTATCCTCTACACCTCATGCTTTGTGGCGGAGTCTTTGCGAAGCGGTATTAACACCGTGCACTTCGGGCAGGCCGAGGCTGCTCGTTCCTTAGGTTTGAGCTTCGGGCAGACGTTTTCCACCATTATTTTCCCGCAAGCATGGCGTGCCGCGTTAGTGCCGTTAGGCAACACGCTGATCGCTCTGACGAAGAACACGACCATTGCTTCTGCAATCGGCGTTGCTGAGGCTTCGCTGTTGATGAAGTCCACGATTGAGTTCCACGCCAATGAGCTGTTCATTATCTTCGGCGTGTTCGCTGTTGGCTTCATCATCCTGACCCTGCCCATCGGCCTGATCATTGGCCGCGCAGCTGAGAAAATGGCGGTGAAGAAGTAAATGGCTACCTCTAACGCAGTACGCGCAACTGTTCTTTATGACGCGCCAGGCCCGAAGGCCCTCCAGCGCAACCGCATCTACACTGTGATCACCATTGCCCTCATGGCGCTTGCGTTGTGGTGGGTACTGTCCACCCTGGGCGACAAGGGCCAGCTGGATGCAGCCAAGTGGCGCCCATTCCTCGACGGCAACACGTGGAAGACCTACATCCTCCCCGGTCTTTGGGGCACGGTTAAAGCCGCTGTAACAAGCATCATCTTCGCCATTGTGTTTGGCGTGGTCTTCGGCCTTGGACGGCTGAGCGAAAACCGCCTCGTGCGTGGCTTCTGCGCTGTGATTGTGGAGTTCTTCCGCGCTATCCCAGTGCTGCTTCTGATGATCTTCGCCTACCAGCTCTTCGCGCTGTACAAAATGGTGCCGCCAAGCGGCCTTGCGTTCTGGGCGGTGGTAGTTGCGCTGACTCTCTACAACGGATCTGTCATTGCAGAAATCCTGCGCGCTGGTATCAATTCGTTGCCCAAGGGCCAGACTGAGGCGTCCCGTGCACTTGGTATGTCGCACTGGCAGACCATGTGGACCATCCTTTTGCCACAGTCAGTGGCTGCAATGCTGCCGGCGCTGATCGCTCAGATGGTGATTGCACTGAAAGATACTGCGCTTGGTTACCAGATTGGCTACGTTGAGGTTGTTCGCTCCGGCATCCAATCCGCGTCTGCGAACCAGAACTTCCTGGCTTCCCTGTTTGTTGTTGGCGTGATCATGATCCTGATCAACTTCGCGCTTACCGCCCTGGCGGAGCGTGTGGAGCGCCAGCTGCGCGCGGGCCGTGCACGCCGCAACATCTTTGCCAAGGTTCCGGAGGCCGCCGGCGCTGGCGTGGGCCTGGACACCAAGGACACAGTCAACGTGGACTGGAAGGCACCGGGTTACAAGCAGATCGAGAACCCAGACGAGTAGCTTCTCGACGAACAAGCTCCCGTGATGCGCGCATCAGTCGAAAGACTCGATGCGCGCTTTTAGTTTGACTTGGTGCACAGTTTGTGCTGTGAAGATCACTCTTGTCGTTGTACCCTGTGGGTTTTACCTGACTTAGGCCATGGGTGGGTGAGCAACATTGTTGCGCGGGGCTATCTAGTAACACCGTGGTGACTATCCAGTAACGCAACGGTGAGTATCGAGTAACACTTTGGGGGAGGATTTTTCTGACCGTGTGACAAAAGGGCATGCGGCTTATCAGAGGAGTCCGATCGTGACTGATTATCGGGCCGTGATGGATCTAGTTTTGCAAGGCTGGTCTGTCCGCCAAATCTGTTCGACTGTGCGATGTTCACACACCACAGTCCAAAAAGCTCGCCACACAATGGTGAAGCGACGCACCAGATCACAACTCATGCACAACTTGCCGACATCACTGATGAAGAAATGGCTACGTGATTTGTTGATGGTCGTAGTGTTGCTCAAGGTGACTTCGTGCCGATTGACTTTGAAGCGGTTGTCAAGGCGCGCACCGGGCGAAACAAAGTGACCCTCCAAGTCTTGGGGGGCGATACACCACCCAACCAGCTCACCCAGGTCAGCGTTACTACAGCTACGAGCGATTCCGTCAGCTTGTTGCCGAACACGTCGATGCCACAGGTCTTAGCGCACGCATTACGCACGCCCCTGCCCACACCATGCAAGTCGACTGGGCGGGACATGACAGCCATTTTTCCCATCGGTTCAGCCTGTGACCGTTTTATACCGGCGATTCCCCGACTGCGTATCGGTGGTATCAGCAGCATCACCGCGTGTTTCGGTTGGGCGATCTTCTTGCAGGAGTCCTACAGCAGGCCTAAGCATCACGGCGGTGTACAAACTCTCCAAAGCGCTCAACGCTACCGAGGACGCCGCAGCGGCGGTACCGCAAACGGACGACAATCGCACCCAACGCCGGGCCGCGAAGCGCCGTCATTAGCCCGCTTTTAACGAACGCACAGAAAGGCTTCGCGCGGCTCGCGGCGAGGCCTTGGGTTAAGCGATCGCCAATCCTTTTAAAGGCGCAATGCCGCCATGAGGACGCCAATCGCCATCAGACCGCCCCCGAAGGTCGGCGAGGAAACAATGACCCCGAGAGGAAGTGCATAAACCACCGCCCCTACGGAAATGATCCCTGTAGCGGCCGAAGCTTTTCTTTTTGGTTTCCAGCAGAGAAAGAGCAGAACAGATGCTGAAACGAAGAATAGAACTAACCCAAGAGCAGAGAAGTGGCGCGACAACGCCACATAGACGCCAGCCCCCAAAACAAGGGTTAATGAAAAAATGGCGGCGACTCGCTGACTCCTCATTTCCGGAATGGAACGCACCTTTTGTATACTGCCTAGACTATCGACACTTTTCCTTCGGAGCTACTTCCCATCCAATGTTAAGCGCCTGACTGAAGTCATAACAGGTCTGGTCATTGAGGATGCGGTTATTCCCAGCGAGCTTGTTCCAAAACGCCGTGGTGGCCATAGAGCACCCGGCAGCAGCGAGTCCTCCACTGAAGTAGTTGCATAGAAGTCCGGCAAATCCAGCCGCCCCTAGCGACCAAAACTCAGCACCGGTCATGTAGAGCCGCGGACCCCAATCCCACTCGAAATTAACGTAAAGAGTGGGCCCCGCTGGAGGCACCACTACGTCATATTCCACAGTTATACCCGAAGGATCTTTCTTGCTGTAGGTCTCAACGGTGTACCCATGTTCGATCCGATCATTTACTTTGACAAACCCTGCCTCTGTGAGCTGTCTACGTCGTTCAGTCGGATCTTTCGAAAGCTGAAGCGATTCGGAGAAATCTTCCAAGCTGGTTTCATCGTTTCCGGCTGGAGAAGGAGCGCTGGGATCTGGCGCAGCATTGACCATGCTCGAGGAAGACAAAACTAGCACTGTGGCAAAAAGCAGGGTCAGGGAGCGAAATAGAACCTTTTTCATATGAGCATCCTTCAAATCTTTCAAAACCACCTGTCGTCATCTTATCGTCTCACGTGAGAACACGTTCGCAGGGAAACCGTATATTGCTTACGGGGTGGCACATTTATTTAGGGCGCTTTCAGGCACCCCTCGGCAGGTCGACCCCCGCGCTTCGCTGTTGCTAAAAAAGAAACGAACCTAGGTAGCTCACGTGCTACCGCACGGGGAACCGTATATTGCATATGGTGTGAGACCCCCCTACGGCTCAGGCCACTCACCCACTTCCTTGAGGGCAGAAACGTGGCGGGCGACCGTAGCCCGAGAGAAGCCTGTCTCTTTCTGAATCAATTTCCACGTTGGTAGTCGACCAGTCTCAATCCAATATTCGTTTACGAATTGGCCGACTTTCTGACGGTTACTCGTCCCCTGGACTTTCTTTTTTCGATGGGTCCGCTTCATTGTGGCGCGCCTGCCCCGCGCGTATTCGCCGTCTGGGTCTGTTTTCCAGCGTTGTGCGGCTTTCTGACCGCCTCTACGTCCCATCGTGGCCAAGGCCTTACGTTCGGTGCTTGTAGCTCTCCCAGGGGCCACAGAACCACCGTTTGAAGCCTTTGCCTGCGTGACGTACCCACGAACTCGCCTCGCCATGGTCTGGCGATCACGCATCGGCGGCATCTCCGAGAGTCTCCCATCGCCACCGGCTTCTTGGGCGATGTTGTATCCATGCTCGTAAGCGTCAATCAGAGCGTTATCGGTTAAGCGCTGGCCTGCTGCGCGTAGCCTGTGCCCGACTTTTAGCGCATGTCGAAACGCCGTCTCGTCACGTGCAGCGCGTCCTTGGTGAATCCACAACACGCGCACGCCCTCGATGAGGTCGGGGTCATAGCGCTCAACGCTTGTCGCAAGTTCTGCTTCGACGTCGTTTGCAAGCGCTTTGAAGGCTTCTGCTTCTTGCCTGCGTGTTTTCGCTGCTTCGAAGATTTCACGACCAGAGAAAAACATCGACGGTGCGCCCAACGAGTTGATGCGGTACCGAGTAGCGCACCGTGGCAACAATGATGTGGAAATCTGGTGCGACTTTCGCGCGTTTCCATTCGGTGTGCTGCCATGGTGTTTGCGCCAGATCGGCAAGAAGATGCTGCTCATAGGTTTCAAACAGGTCCCGGCGGCTTGATTGCTGACTCCGAAACGGCGTGGCATCGTTAATTGCATCGACGAGGCTGACAATCTTGTCATTGAGCTCGTCAAGATCAACGCACTGGTGACCATCGAGTGCATGGATGATCTTGTGTGTGACAATTTTGACTGCGGCTTCCACATTCGCTTTATCTTTCGGTCGACGCGGACGGGCAGGAAGAGCTGCAGTGTTGTAATGCTCCAAGAACTGTTCGTAGGTGTCATTGACCTTCCGGTTTCTATCTGACGTACTGATTGCGTTCGACGCAGTCGACGCGTTATCAGGCACGACGACTTGACAGACGCCGCCAAAATATTCAAATGCACACCGGTGAGCATCAAGCCAGGCCTGTTGGCGTTGGTCAGCACACGCACATGCAAACAGCATCCCTGAATATGGAAGAGAGGCAACAAAGATACTGACTTTTGCACCCGGTTTCCCGGTTGGGTCAAACAGTCGCATCTTGGTGCCGGATAACTCCGGCGAGACTGTACAGAATTAGGCGTGTGGTTGTACGGCCGAACCCCGTGTCGCTGTACAGTCTGAGCGCGAAAGGTGTGCCGCCGTAGCGGTTACTCTCCCATCGAAACCCCGTCCTCGTGGCGGGGTTTTGCTCTGTCTGGAGCTGCTCCCGTGGCCGTGCTGCAAGGCTGTAGCGACGCGAAAACAGCGCTGTACCAGCGCGATATTCCGAAGGATATGTGTGTCAACCGGTTCATAACCGGTTACACGCAAAAAACAATCGGTTCGTAACCGATTTTTTGCCGTCTGAGCTGCAGCGATGACGGAATTGATGTGTCAGGACTGTTTTTCAGCACTGACACCGTAAACACAGTATAAGGGGGTGCGACGCCAGGACTTTTTCTAAAAGTCCTGTTTTCACAGCGTGAGCAGGGAAAATGCACCGCTTGTGGTGCGGCGTCAATTTTCGCTCTGAAAATGTGCACCGCTTCATAACCGGTACATTTTTAATGTGACGGTTATGTCAGGCTTCGTCAGAAGCCTCAGGCAGGGCCAAACGGGGCGAATAGCGCCGTGCCGGCCCTGCCCTGCTGCGGGACAAAGAAGATCGCCACAGCGCCTCTTCGCAGGTCACGTAGCTTTTCACGCAAGGCGAAGCGGAGAAAGCCGACCGAATAGGGAGGGTTTTGCAGCTTCGCGATTGCCCGCTGCAGGCGCCCCCGTGAGACCTCAGTTATCCGAGCTTGCGAGGTGGCTAGACTGAGGTCTTTAGGGGGCTACAGGAGGTACGCGATATGTCGCTACAGGAGGTACGCGATATGTCGAAGACATCTACAGCGCAGAAGGGACGCGCAGCGTTCAATCTGCGCCATCTCCGCCGCGACAACTGCGGCGGAGACACGCGAGGAGACCGCAAGCGACTCCTCAAGGAGGCGATGCGAGAATTAGATCCGCAGGATCTCGCGCATCAGGCCGCGATGAATAGCAATATCGTCGTGGCCGATGCGCATTTGAACGTTCCGTTCGTCAACGACGGCAACGGCACGTTCCGACGCGCTGCGTCCGTCGAGGAGGTCTTGGCGTACCAAGACGCCCGGATGGACGGCGTGCGCGTACAGAAGAACAGTTTCGAGACGTCTCTGTTCGTCGTGCATCTGCCGAAGTCGATGTGTGTAGAGGTCCCCGACTTCTACACCAGCACTGTGGACGGCCGTGAGGTGAAGCGCGCACGGCTTGTCGCACGGGACTACGACGAAGCGAAGGAGTACCTCGAAGAGTCGATGCGCTGGCTCGCCGAGAACTTCATCCCCGGCGGCATCGATGCCGTAGCCGGTGGGGATATGAACTTCGACGAATCAACGCCACACATCCAGTTCCAGGCTGATACGTTCTCGCCGAAGCCGGATGATCCCGACAAGCTCCGCTGCCGGCCCGGCATCGCGTACAACACTGATGAGTCGGTGCGGTACATATCTGGCCCGAAGAAGGGCAAACAAATCTCCGGGAACCAGAAGTTCATCGACGCGCAGCATGGACTTCGAGAGCACATGTACGCGTTGGGTTACCCGGTAGAGCTAGATGTGTCTGAACGTCACAATGAGTCGCTGAATCTTGACCGTTACGTCGAACAGCAGGACCGGGAGCGCGACCTTGCGAACCGTGAGGACGAGGTGGAACGGAAGCACAGCTCCGTACAGCGAGATGTCGATGCTGCAGCGAAAGACCGCAAGCAAGCTGCAGAAGAACTCGAACGGGCGCAGCAGGCCCGTGAAGAAGCCCAGCGTGTGCAGGAAAATGCTGAACAGCAGGCTCGCGAGGTTGCCGAGCGCGTACTCAAAGAAGCACGCGAGAAGGCCGAGCAGGACGCCGAAAAGATTCGTGGTGATGCACAGAAGGATGCTGAACAGGAGTTGGGTCTTGCCGAGGCACAGGCGGAAGAGTTGCTGGACCGTGCCAAGGAGGTTGAGAGCGCCGCCGAAGCCAAGCTCAAGCGTGTAGAGCAGGAAGCCGAACAGCTCCGCAGCGAAGCACGCGAAAAGGCCGAGCAAGAAGCCGAGCAGATCCGCAATGACGCACGCAAAGAAGCTGAGCAGACGCTGGGTCTCGCTGAAGCTCAGGCAGATGAGCTGCTTGACCTTGCCGAAGAATTCGGCAGTGAAGAACATGATGAGGCCACACGTGACGCTGCAGTAACGCGCGAGGAAGCAGAGCAGGAAGCGAAGATCATCATCGAGGAAGCAACGCAGTCGTTGCAGGAGATTTCGCATGTTGATCAGGACTTTTTGCGGGTCGAGATTGACAGCAACCCAGAGATGAAGCAACGGTACCGCGAGATCGTCATCGACCGTACTCAGGAGGAAAGCGCTGCAGTACTGCGTCGCGCGCTGGAACGCATCGCTAAGCGCCGCCAGCAGGAGCAACAGCGCGACCACGACGGTGACAAGGAGTCCCCCGACGGTGGCAAGGAGTCTCCCGACGGTGACAAGGATTCCCCCGACGGCGGCAAGCCGTAGATGGGGGTCTCCCCTGCCCTGTATGGCCCTGTAGCGGCCTAACAGGATGTCGCCAGGGTCAGTGTCCAGCGACAGCGCTAAAACCGCTCTAATTCAGCGAAAATCGAAGAATTAGAGCGGTGTTTTTTGAAGCGTCCTGGGTTCAGATTCAGGTAACTCAAGGATGAGTGTGAATCCGGGGTTTGTGTCTTTGAGAAGGCCCTTTAGAAGCCTTTGTCAGATGCGGGTTTTTGGTACCGGTGTTCCG
>NZ_KV786210.1 GCF_001806875.1 Corynebacterium sp. HMSC29G08 | reverse complement strand
CCAAACGTCGTTAAACAGTCAGCACTGCTGGTTGGAAAGGCAGGTGTGTGCCATGAGGAGTGCGCCGTTAGTCGCCGGGCTTGACCCATGGTTTGAGCAGCGTGGGTATACACGTTCGGGGAGGAAAACTGAGTGGAAGAAGAGCCTGCCTGGGGGGGTTGAATTACGTAGTGAAGCTACGTTGATTTTGTATGGGGAGGCTGAACCAGAGTCGTCGCTTGTTCAGTTTGTGCGGTTACCGAAGTTTGCGAAACTACATAGAGCAGCTATCGCGAATAGCTCTTTTCGGGGTGACCCTGGTGGTAGCGCGGGTCTTGTTCTTCAGCCGCGGGTGCGTCTTAAGCGACAGCCGCGTGAGATTGAGGGTGTGGGCCCGAAATGGGATGCCTATCTTGCACAGGTCGGCCCTGCGTTTGAGGCTAATGAGGCGCAACTGCGTGAGCATGCTGAGGACTTACGTCCTGTAGTGGATGGTCCCTATTTTGATCTTGCGTATGGTC
>NZ_KV786209.1:519-153359 GCF_001806875.1 Corynebacterium sp. HMSC29G08 | reverse complement strand
CACCATGGCGTTACTAAATCGGTGGTCTGAACAGGAGCAGCGGTTCACCTCGCTAGAGATCTGCGCCGGCGCTGGAGGCCAAGCGCTTGGCTTGGAACGCGCAGGCTTTACCCACCAAGCGATGGCCGAAATTGATGACTGGGCGGTGAAAACGCTCCATGCCAATCGAGAACAATTGGGCGGCAGGGACGTGGAGATTCTCCATGAGGACGTTCACAACTTGGACGGTACAAAGTGGCGCGGTCAGATCGACTTGTTCGCCGGCGGAGTCCCGTGCCCACCATTCTCTATCGCAGGCAAACAACTCGGATCGGATGACGAACGCGACTTGTTCCCTCAGGCATTGCGCTTGATTGACGAGATCCAGCCGAACGCCGTAATGCTTGAAAATGTTAAAGGCTTGTCTCAAAAGCGTTTTGACAACTATCGAACACAGATCATCGACCAGTTAAATGACCTTGGGTACACCACATTTTGGGATCTTTTCCAGGCTGCAGATTTTGGTGTCCCCCAGCTACGCCCCCGTTTCATCCTTGTTGCTTTGCGTAATGAACTCGCCCACCACTTCCATTGGCCAGAGCCTTTAGGTCACCGCGTGAGCGTTGGTGAGGCTTTGGGCGAGATGATGGGTGCAGCAGGTTGGCCGGGTGCTGAAGATTGGGCGAAGCAGGCCACTTCTGTCGCCCCAACACTCGTAGGCGGCTCCAAGAAGCATGGCGGACCAGATGTCGGCCCCACCCGCGCCCGTGAAGCCTGGAAACTGATGGGGGTCCGAGGGTCCTCTATCGCCGACGAAGCGCCAGGTCCAGATTTCCCTGTCGGCGACCCAGACAACATGCCACGCCTGACGGTCCCAATGGGCGGAGTGCTACAGGGGTTCCCACACGATTGGCAATGGCAAGGAGGGAAAACGGCGCAATGGAGGCAAGTTGGCAACGCTTTCCCGCCCCCAGTTGCAGAAGCAATCGGCCAATCAATACGTGCTGCGCTCAGCGAAGGGTTGACAGCTGCACCACAGATTCGGGTCTCGTAGGTTGAGCGATGATCAACGATCCAATCGCACAAGAGTTAGCTGAGTTTTTTCGATCCAGAATTGCTGATGGCGAAGAAATGGGGCGTGTCTTTCGACAAACTTTCGATCAGGCCTACGACGGCCAACACACCGGTCGGTTTCGACCATCAGATTTAAGCAAAACCGAACTCGCCCACATTGGTTCCTTGTTGGAGATCAATATCCGACGTACGTTCGACAGCTTTATATCCGACGGCGATCACATGGATTACAAAATCCTCGGACACGAGGTGGACTGTAAATACTCCAAGGCACCGTACGGTTGGATGATCCCTGATGAAGCAATGGGGACATGTCGCCATGCTCTGCCACGCTAGTGAAGAGGCAGCCCTCTTTAGAGTTGGCTTTCTCCGAATAACGCCTGAAGTGCTCAATGCTGGAGCTAACCGGGACCGTAAGCGCACCCTCAACAAACTTGGTCGAGATTCGATTGCATGGGCTTGGATGGAGCATCATTACCCCAAGAACATTCTCCTCATGCTGGAACCTTCGTCTCTCGAACTCATTATGGGACAGTCGAGTGGGCAGGCTCGCTTGGACAATCTCTTCCGTCTCGTACAGCAGGAGCTCATTCCCCGAGGTGTGGTGTACACCGTCGCACAACAGAAGGACCCCATGAAGCGGATTCGCTATAACGGCGGGTCCCGCTCGAATCTCCAACCTGAAGGAATTCTCATTCTTGGCGATTACAAGCGTCACCAACGGATCGCGCATGCACTTGAACTCCCCGTCTGCCACGAAGGCGACAGTCTCTCGGTGCGTGTATATCCTGCCGAACCAGGATTTTCTGGGCGCACAGTCACAATTGGGAACCATCTGTGGCGAGTTGCAACCCAGAGCGATCCGGTAGTGCCTGCCCCTCGTATCCCCATGGAATGACAAGAACGACATAAAGCAAGCAACGAATGAATGCGACAGCGCGTGCACAGAATTAGCCCTCCCACTGCAGCTTTTTCAACCCGTGATGCTCGGCCCACACCACCTGGACTGCGGTTGTCCTGGAGGCGGTCTGGACAGTGCGGATGTACGGACTCACAAAATCAGACTACTGATTACCCTCGCCACTACCCGCTTAGTGCCGAACTTTCCACCACCATAACCCCATACCCACAGGCCACAATGTCAAGAGTGATTTTCATCACCTGCCATTGAGCCAAGTCAGGACCTGCCGGAACTCGCCGTTGTATACATTGTATATAAAGTATAAATTCCCGGCGGTGTATAACAAATATATTCTCTATATAGAGTATAAAGTCCACGGCAGGCAGACGATCGGAGCTTCATGAACCCCTTCACTCCCACATTCGGTGTCTCTCCGTCAGTGGTGCTCGGAAGAGAGTCCGTGGTCACGCGCTTCTCCCGAAGTTTAGACGGCAGCGTTGGTGATCCGCGGCGCATCCTCTTGATCTCTGGGCCCAGGGGCATCGGCAAGACCATTACTCTGAACGAGTTGGAAGATGCTGCTGCACAACACGGTTGGATGGTCATCCGCGCTCACCCTTACGACTTGATCGGTCCACTCGTGAACACAATCGTTCCCGAAGCCATTCAAAAAGTCAGCCAGCAAGACAATGGTGGCCGACGCATCACAGGAATCAGTGTCGCGGGAATTGGATCCATTTCAACTGAGCAACGGAACACTCCCCAACCAGTACCATCCCTCATTTCTGTCCTTAACCAATTGTGCGATGTTGTCGGCGATCGCTCCGGTGTTTTGATCACGCTGGATGAGGTGCAAAGCGCCGACCCTAACGAACTGTGGGAACTTTCATCGGCCATCCAAGACTTGCGTCGGGATAACCGCCACATCGCCTTTGCAGCAGCCGGATTGCCCGATGGGATCAACTCATTGCTCAAACATCCGGGCACTACTTTTCTGCGGCGAGCTCAGCATGTAAGCCTTGCCCCGATGACCCCGCAAGAAACTATTGAGATCCTGACGTCCACAGCAGGCGAAGTAAATATCACCCTCAACAGCGACACTCTCGACAAGGCTGCTGCTCTAACTCGCGGCTACCCCTTCCTTATTCAGCTTCTAGGATTCCACCTGGTTGAGGAAGTACGCTCCGCCAACCGCAGCATCATCGAGCCATTCGATGTAGATGCAGTGACAGAAACCGTTCTAGATACCCTTGGCCAGCTAGTACACGGACCGGCGCTCCTCGGGGTCCCACGCTCGCAAACCGACTATCTCACCGCCATGGCTGAAATTCAGGAGGACTCCTCGCCAGTTTCAACCGGCCAAATCGCTGAGCTTCTAGGCAAACGACCTCAAGACCTCACCGTCGTGCGCCAGCTACTTATAGAGCGCGAGCTGCTATACAGCCCACGGCGCGGATACCTGAACTTTGTTATTCCGCACATGGCTCATCACCTGCTCAACAGCGGCACCCGAGACACCGGGTGGGACTAAGCGCGAAGGACTAGGCGCGGAGCCACAGCTCCTGGAGTGTGGCGTACTCCCCCACTTCGGCGGCAAATGTTTCGTCGTGGCAGGTCATGATTACGGCTTGGCCGTTGGTCAGGGCCTCGGCGATAAGTGTGTGGGCGACGCTGCGGCAGGTGTTGTCTAAGCCCACGTCGGGCTCATCAAGCAAGACCAATTGCCGATCCTGGCTGAAGACCTGAGAGAGCTGCGCCAGTCGCAGGTGCGCTGCCGGCAGGTCCAGCGGATGCTCCTCCGGATCCAGGGGCACACCCAGATCGGCGAGCCGGGCGAGTGCTTCAGAACTGTTGATAAAGCCCCCAGTGGTGACCTCGGCGATCTGGTCAGCTGCACGCTGTAGCGCCAATGACACGGTTACGCCATGGGTGTTGGCAATGCCGGGGTTGTCATCAAGACCGGCGAGTGCGCGCAGCAGCGTGGTCTTGCCGGCACCATTTGCGCCGCGCAGCCACACAACCTCCCCAGGACGCGGCGCGAGTTCCACAGGGCCCGCGGTGAACACTGGCGTGGTGTCTGCACGAAACTGCCACCACTTGCGGGGACGCTGACCACGGGTCGCGGCCACCTCGCCCAGTTCCAGCGCCGGCAAACCAGCAGGCGCCACTGGCTCTGGGAGCGTTATGGGGGTGGGGGTCGTTGGGGGTTTTAACGTGGCGTCGATAAGCAAAAAATGCCCTTGCCCACGGGAGGTGAGCACGACGACGCGCGAGGACAGACTGTCCAACAGCGACTGGATGCGCGCGGCGGAATCCGGGTCAAGGCCCGCGAACGGATCATCAAGCACCAGGATCTCGGGCTCAATGATGGCAACACACGCAATGGCCAGGCGGCGCGTCTGCCCACCGGAAAGCTTCGCGGGGTTGCGGCTTGCAAGGTCGGTGAGGTCCGCACGCGCGAGCATGTCGTTGACACGGCGGGTCATTTCCTCGCGCTGGACGCCGCGCTGCTCCAGGCCAATGGCTACCTCTTCGGCAACGGTGTCGCGCAGAAACGTCAGGTGAGCGATCGGGTCCTGGCCAACAACGGCGGCGTTAGGCCAGGTGTCATGAATCTGGTTGGCAAGGGTGCTTAAGCCCGAGCCGGACGCGCCGGTAACAACCACCTGCTTCTGCGTGGAAAGGGCGTGTTCAAGTGCGGTTAGATCCAAATCGCCACCCCCAAACACACCACGGGGGCTGCGATGCGGATGATGCGCTGCAGCGTGGAATCATGCACCGGCCTTAAGACCGTGCGGGGACCTGCAATGCCGTAGCCTGCGGTTTCAAGGGCGCGGCCGCGGTGGGCACTGAGTGTGAGCAGCTCTGAAAGCACCGGCATGATCACATGCGGCACCACAGTCTTGATGGTGATGGGCCTTGCTTGAAGACGGTTCGCGTCACGCACCGCACGCACCCGCGCGCTCGCCTGCGGAATGAGTTGGAGTGTGGCGCCCGCGATGTAAGACAGGCGGTTGCCGCCGCGGCGGACCTGCAGCACTTTGGCCAGGTCGGGCACGCGGATGAACACGCCGGCGGACAGGATGCAGGCCATGAGCGCGGAGAAGCGCAACGCAAGCACGCCTGCGACGGCAAGGCCGTCTTTTGTAATTAGCGGGGCGATTCGTTCCTGGCCGTAAGGCGCGTGAATCAGCACCATCGATAACGCCACCGGCACAGCCAAAGCTGCGACGGCGGCGATCAGCGCGAAATTTCGTGTCTTCAGCGTGCCTAGGATCAACGCCAGAGTAAGCACCGCCGCAGAGACGATGGGAAGGTTCAACCCCATGACCAAAATCCATCCGGAAGCGCCTAAGGAAAGCGCGGTCAAGGGGTTCAGCATGGCGTTAGACCTGCGGGGTTGGCTGGGTCTGCTCAGTCTGCTTTGCCACTCCCGGCGCGAACGCGCTTACCGTGCGCTTTGGCAGTGCCTTGACGGTGAAGAAGGCAATCAGCATGACTAGGACCTTATCCACCGGGTCAGAGATAAACGCCTGGGTGGTCACAGAGGCGATCAGGGAGGCACCCATCTCGCGGAAGAGGCTGACCATCGCGCCTGTGCCAACGCCGGCGGTGCCGCCGTAGACAAATGCTGCAACTGGCGCGGCAACCATGCCGCCGATCACGCCGAGTACCAGACCGTAGACCACAACAAGGCCGATGTTCTTGAACGCGTGGAGGTTGTGAATGAACACGCCGGAAAGGTAACCGATCAGCGCAGCACCGGCTGCAAACGGTAGGGCTGCCGGGTTGAGCAGGCCCCACACCACGTTATTCAGCGCACCCGTGGTCATACCCGCAACCGGGCCCGCCAAAGCGGCGACCAGCACAGTGCCGATGGTGTCTAGGTACAGCGGCAGGCCGATCGAACCTACGATCTCCCCCACCACGGAGTTGATGATCATGGCGATTGGGATAAGGCCCAGCGTGCGTGCCGGCAACACCGGGACGGTAGCAATAAGCAGAAGGATCGTACCCACGCCGTAGCCAAGAAGCGTGATGACACCCTGGGTGGAGCCGGTGACGGTGTCCCAGTCGGTGGGGCGCAGTAGAACGAGGTAGAGCCAGGTTGCTGCGATGATGACAGCGCCGGCGATCACAAGCGCGCGTCGCGCTGGCGTCCAGGTGGCAGTTTGTGACATTGATGGGCCTTCCAAAGATGTTGCGAGAGCATAAGAGCGCTCGACAAAACGAGAAACAGGAACCTCCCCTGCTATGCCTATGTCACCTCGGCCGCAGTGGAATCGCTGGGGAAGTTTAGCAGCTTTTTACTTGAGTTCATGCGTGGGCTAATCTTCGGCCTTGCGGTGATAGCCCGCAGCGAGTGTGGGATCACCTACTGCAAACCGGGTGTGCACATGGCAGGATCGCTCGAATTCTGCCCACGCTTTGCCGATGTCACTGCTAGTGAGTAGAGCTGCGTTGGGCGCGTGATCGAATATGCCCTTCAGGTCCGCGGATACTGCCCCGCGCATGAGCTGCGAATCAGCCTCTACTTGCAGGTAAGCGGGTTCGGTGGTGGCAGGGACGCGCTCCAAAGCAACCAGCACGGTGAGCAGGTCATGGATCTGAGCGCCGTAGCCCTCCCCCACGTCCTGGTGGAACTCAAAGTAGAACCGCACGATCTCTTTCAGGTGCTGCGCGATAGGTTGCGCACCGAGTAACTCAACGATATTTTCGAGACGCTCTGGGGTCAGCCACATCTGCTCGGTGACGTTGAGCGGGCACAGCGTGATCGGAGTGTGGGCAACGCGAAACGCCTCATTGGCCGCGTGCGGGTCCACCCAAAAGTTCCACTCCGCATTCGGTGTGGTGTTGCCCGGGTAGTTTACTGCCCCGCCCATCACCGTGATGTGCTTCAGGCGCGAAAAGTGCGCCGGGTACTGGTGGGCGAACACTGCCAGGTTGGTCATCGGGCCTGTCACAATTAAGTGCAGGTCATCCGTGCCACGCTCAATGGCATCGATCCACAGCTCCTGCCAGTCATCCTCAACATGACGCTTCGGCGCTTCGACATAGCCAAGACCAGTCTCACCGTGGGTTTCCGGCGTGGTGGTCAGCGGCCACTGCAGCGGCACCTTACATCCAGCGGCAATCGGAATGGTGCGCAAACCACACTGCGCTAGGACAAATGCGGCGTTTTGGGCGCATTGGGCCGCTGTGGTGTTTCCCGCGGACGTCGTTACGCAATCAAGCTCCACTTGCCCTGCATGGTTTGCTGCGGCCAGGTAGATGAGTGCGAACGTGTCATCAATGCCCGGGTCACAATCTAAAATTACGCGCTGCACGGCTTCGTCTCCTTCCCCAGCACCAGATACACAATCAGCGTGGCGCCAAAGAGTGCTCCACACACACCAAACGCAGCGCTGAATCCGAATACCTGGGCGACAGCACCCAACAACACCGGCGCAAGAATCTGACCAGCATCCTGCGCCATCTGGAACGTGGAAAGCACCTTGCCACCAGAGCGATCATTACCAATCACATCAGCCAACGAAGCCTGGATCGCTGGGCTCATCAACCCACTGCCCACACCTGCGAATACAGAAAGAATCATCAACGGCCAAAAACTTGTTGCAAAGCCAAGCGCCGCAGTAAACACACCAGCTGTGACCATCCCGGCGATGATCATGGGGCGTCTTCCCACCACGTCTGCAAGCCGCCCGGAGAACTGCAAGGTCACCGCCGTGCCAAACGCAAACGCGGTAAGCGCAAGCCCAGAGGCTGCCGCGCCGTTTTTGAACACCGAAGCGGCGAACAGTGGCAGCACCGCCACACGCGCGCCGAAGTTGACAAACCCGTTGCTAAAACCACTGACTAGAAGCGCACGGTACGTCGGGGTGGCCCACGCCGTACCAAGACGCATCGCTGGCTTCGGCTTCGGCAGCACAGCGTTCGTATTCGGCCTATTTGTAAGCACCCACACCAACAGTGCCGCCAAACCCACACCGACGCCATAGACAGCAAACGGGACACGGAAGCCCAAAAACGACAAGGCCGCGCCAATGATGGGTCCGAAAATATTGCCCAACAAAAACGCGGTGGCATACAAGGCATTGGCACGCCCGCGGATCTGCGGATGCGTCACGCGAACAATCAGCGCCTGCGCCGACAGCGTAAACATGGTCGAACCAAAACCAGCGATAAAGCGCAGCGCCATGATCTGCCAGTACGCCTGCGCGAAGGCAACGAAAAATGTCGCGCCCGCCACGATACTCAGCCCCGTGAGATACACCGGGCGCGAGCCAAGCTTGTCCACCAGCACACCAGCGCCAGGAGCGCCGAGAAGGCGCGCAAGAGCGAACACCGAAATCACGGCACCCGCTGCGGCCATGGAGACGCCGAAGCTTGCTGCAAACTGCGGCAGCACCGGGGCAATGAAGCCATAGCCCAAAGCAATAATGAACGCGGCAGCAACCAACACCCAGATTGTTCGCGGGATCTTAGGTGTGGGTTGCGCCGGGTGAGGGATTACTTGTGTCATGTCAGCGACAAGCCTAGCCCGAAATGTTCTTCCACCTCAAAGCGGCAAATTCGAACAGGCATTCTATTTTGCGGATGGAGTGTTGGGAGCAGGTTCTAGTGTGTGAGCCATGTTCAATACCACATTCAATACCAACGCAATTTCCACTGACCTGTCCACCGAGATCCAAACCCGCTTCCCCGCCGCCGTTGAGGCGCTGCAGGCAATCGTGCACCACCCACGCTCACTGTCGCGGCTCACCGCGGCGTGGCGCCCACCGGTGAAAACACTGCCGCGATTTGCTGGAGGAGCACAACTCACTGCAGCCATCACACGGCGGCGGGTGGGACCAAGAGCACGCGCCAGGATCCGCGGCTACGGGCAAACACAGGTGCCCGCTTACCTGATCGAGGTCCGGGTCTCCGACATCGCTGGGGTGCCCGTTGATTCCCGGTTGGCCGAAGCGTGGGTGCGCACCATGGTGGCTCCCGAAAGTGCCGCCGCAATCCATGAGCTGACTAACGGGCGCAGCATCAGCTATGTCTGGCTGGTCGACGGGCAGTTCAACCCAATCGAGTCTCCCTCGTCAATGTTTGCGGGACTCACCGCAGCCTAAGGGCGACTAGTCCTCGTCGAACTCGTCTTCATCGTCGAGGTCGTCCTCATCCTCATCTGGGTGGTCGTGGCCGAAGATGTCGTATACATCGGGCTCCTCGTCCTCGTCCACCGGCAGAAGCTGTGTCTCCCAGTCCTCTGCCTGATCAGCGGCGAGCGAGAGCACATCAAACAGACGATCAAAGTCCGTGAACTGGCCAAGGTCCAACACCTCAGCATCCTCAACACTTTCGTGCTGGATGACTTCAAACAGGCGCAGGCGATCCTCCTCGGTCAGCTCGGCGTCTCCGTCGGACTCCCACAGCTCACCAATGGCGTCATCCACCAAATCATCATGGTCATCAGACAGGACCACGAACTGCACCTCGGCGCTTGGCGTGCCATCTACAACCTGCAGGAGTACGTGCAACTCAGCACTGTCACCAACCTCAGCACGCACCAGATCCGGGTTCACCCCGTCCTGGAAAAACTCCAGATCCCCAATGCGCTCATCGGTGCCCTCAAGCAGGTCCGCAAGCACCGTAACCACCTGGTCCGTTGCCATATGCGTAGCTACGGTGTCCACCGCATCTTCAACCGAAAACACCACAGAGACCAGGATGGCTTCAAACTCATCATCGTCTTCATCCACATCAGCCGCCGCGATATACACATTTGCCGCCGGCAGGTGCGGATCAATCTCAACAAACTGAATCTCCACATCGGCCGTAATTGGCACAAACATGGTTTCATCGTGCACGCGCGACTCAATGCCCTCGCGGTCTAAAGCTGCAGCAATGTCCTCGAAAAAGCTCACGGTAGAACTACCTTTCTGGCAACGGACATCCACGACGCAAAACCGGCGCGGATGCGGACCCGCCCCAGCCTAGCCACGAAACGAAAACGGCGCTGATTAATTCGTGCTGTTTATTTGCCGCCTACTCGTCGTCTTCCACCAGCTCGCTACGGCCAATCCCCCACTCACGCATGTCAAAGCCCTCCCACGCACGACGCTGCCTGGGCTTCGGATCGAACAGCACCGAGAATTCACGGTCAAACACGGCCGTGGCACGCCCCGGGATGTCCTCATCACGGAACCCGTACTCCGGCCACTCCTGGCCCGGTCGCCCATGGTGGAAAAACTCACCCCAGTGGTACTGCATCGTGCGGCTGACCGCCTGGAAATCCTCAACCGGCGCAAAGCGGTCAATCTTGGACGCGCGGGTGGCATGCGGGTCACCAAACACCGGCGCCAAATCAGAGGTATGCACCGCACCAAGGCCGATTCGACGCATCGCCTCGGAGGCATAATCGAAGCGATACATCCACGTATCCGCCACCTGCCGGTGCGCCGTAGCAATCAACACGGACGGCGCCCAAAACACAGCGTCTGCAATCAGCTCCGCAAAATCACCCCTCCCCACCACATCGCCATACACCCGCATGACGTTGGTGACATTGTCCGGGTCATACACGCTAAGCGCCCGGCGCGTCGCACGTTGGCGCTGCTTGATGGTTTGGTACATGGTTTTGGCAAAGCTGGCTTCATCAGCATTTGTGCCAATGATCAGTGGCACCGCTGCTTGATCGCCGGTGTCAAACACATCGATGGGGTGCGCCTTGAGGGTTACCCCGTCCACGGTTGGCATGAACGCGGTATTAAATTGCACCAGTTCTTTGCCGTTGAACAGCATGGATTGGCCGGTTCTCACTAGTTCTGCCGCATCTGCGTTACGCAAGTCTTCGAGGGTGGACAGGCGGGACATCCCCATGCCGTCAATAAGCTCGTGCACCCACATCTCGGCCTGCGCGCGAGAGTGCACGCTGGCAGCCGGCGGGCTTTGGGCAATAGCTGCGTGAAACATGCCGCGCGCTAGTGGGGCGCACATGAGGTGTAGGACTGCGGCACCACCGGCGGATTCGCCCATGATGGTGACACGCTCTGGGTTCCCGCCAAAGTTGGCAATGTTGTCTCGCACCCAGGCTAGGGACAGAATCTGGTCATGGATAGCTGGGTTTGCTTCACAGTCCGAGCCCACGGAGCGAAAATCCAGGTACCCCAGCACGCCGAGGCGGAAGTTCACGGAGACGTAGACAACGTTGGTGGCTTTGGCCAGCACGTGGCCGCGCAGGACTTTCTCGTGGCTTGCGCCGGTGACAAAGGTGCCGCCGTGGAAGTAGACCACCACGGGCAGCTCTTCATCAGTATCCGGGCGGACAATGTCCAACGTCAGGCAGTCCTCTGTGCCTATGACGTGGTCTTTCCACCCAAAGGAGCCTTGGAGTGCGGGTGGGGCAAAACGGGTGGCCTCGCGCACACCTTCCCAGGGGATGACCATCTGTGGGGCTCGGAAACGTCCAGCTCCACCGGTTGGTCCGCCATAGGGCACGCCGCGCCAGGTGCGCACTCCAGTTCGGGGGTGGATGAAGCCGCGCACGGTTCCCGCTGAAGTGGGCACCTCTAGACTTTGCTGTCCATCCATGTCCGCCAGCGTAGCGCTGGGCACCCGTAGACTGTTTTGAGAACAAAAAGGAGGTCACCGAAATGCTTGGGACTAAACAAAACAAAAAGAGCACCAAAAAGAGTACAGACGCACAGATCACGGAAAGCGCAACGAGGGCACTGATTAGAGACATTGAGGCTGAGGATCCCAACCGTTTGGTTGAGGACGCTGGCCCCTTGGGCAAAGCGTTTATTAGCTCTGTCAACGCCGCGGTGAAGCTGCAAACAGGAGTTATCCGCGCGTACGTGAATTGGCTGCGGCGTCAGAACCCGGACGCCACGCCGGATGAGATTCAGGCGCTGATGTCAAAGCAGTTCCGCACCACCGTTGCTACAACCGGTGCGGGTGCTGGTCTTGCGGCGGCGATTCCGGGTGTTGGGTTGCTCACTGGCACTGCAGCAATTGCTGGTGAATCCGTGCTGTTTTTAGATTTAGCTGCGTTTTATACCGTTGCTTCGGCGTATCTGCGCGGTACGGATATCTCGGACCCGGAGCGCCGCCGAGCGGTTGTGCTCACCACGCTGACCGGCGCGAAGGGCGTGGCCATTGTGGATACGATGCTGGGCTCTGACGGCTCTAAACCGCTGAGCAAAAACACGCTGAATAAGTTCTCCGGGCCAACGTTGAAGGAAGCAAACGGCTTGCTGACTCGGTTTGCGCTGCGTTCCATGCGCCGCAAGCTACTCCGTGGCTGGATTGGCAAACTCTTGCCGCTTGGGCTTGGTGCACTTGCCGGCAGGGCTGCGAACCGGAAGCTTGCAGACGCGGTGGTGGATAACGCCGTCGGCGCCCTTGGTGCCACACCCGTAGCATTTGCGGAACCCTTGCCGGAGAAGGCAGAAGCTACCGAAGCGGAGATGAGCATGGATCCCCGTAGCTTTGCTGCCTGGATTTTGAAGATGTTCAAAAACTCCAAGAAGAACCCAACTACGGAAGTAGAAAACGAGACCGACTAGATTTTGTCTTCCCTTACCTCCCATCCCAGCGGCAAAAGCAGCACTCCGCCCAGCGCAAGACGTGCGCTGTTGCGTGCGCTGTCCGCCAACCGCGGCGCTGCCATTGTGGCTTTTTCCGCCGCGGTGCTTTCGGCGGTGTTTCAAACCGCAGTGCCGGCGCTGACGGGTCGTGCAATAGACATTGCCGCGGGCAATACGTCCGGTGATATCCACAAGATCGCCTGGGCGATGGTGGCCATTGCACTTGCCACGTTTGTTGTGAACTTCATCCGTAGGTTCACGTCTGGGCGCTTGGCGTCTAATAGCCAGCACTGGATGCGGGTGCAGCTTCTTCGCACGTTGCATCGGCTGGATGGGCCGGGCCAGGACCGCATTGTTGCGGGCCAAGTGGTGTCGCGCTCTATTACAGACTTGGGTCATTTCCACATGGTGTTGGGTATGTCTCCAATGCTGTTTACCCGCGCGTTGCAGCTTGTGGCCACGCTTGTGGTGATGTTTGCCATGGACGTCTCACTGTCACTGATGGCACTGGCGCTGCTTCCGCTGATGATTTGGGAAGCAAACCGTTCTCGCCGTTTGCTTTACGCCGCAACATGGGTGAATCAGCAAAAGGCCGCCGATCTGACGCAGCAGGTTGAGGAGACGGTCTCAGGCGTTCGTGTGGTACAGGCGTTTGGTCAGGAACAGCGCGAGATTGATGCGCTGGATACCTTGGGCAAGGAGCTTTACGCGGTGAAGATGCGCACCGCAAAGCTCACTGCGCGGTTCCAGCCGTTGTTGGCTCAGTTGCCCAAGGTGGCCCTGGTGATCACGATTGTGCTTGGCGGCATGAGCGCGCTTCGCGGTAACATCACGGTTGGCACGTTTGTGGCGTTCACCGCCTACCTCACTGCGATGACCACGCAGCTTTCCGCTCTGACAAGCCAGTATGTGCGCATCCATATGGGGATGAGCTCGGTTGCACGCTTGGAAGACGTCCTCCACCTCGCCCCCGAAGAACCCGAAGCACCCGAAGAACCCGATACACAACAAGCACAAGCTGCCTCCGGCATCGGCTTCGATCACGTGGATTTTGCGCTGGGCGGCAACCAAGTGCTGGATGATTTCACGCTGCATGTCAATCCCGGCGAGCAGGTGGCTATCGTCGGCCCGCCAGGTTCCGGCAAGACTATGGCTTTGCAGCTTGGCGGCGGTTTCTACACCCCTGATGAAGGGACGGTTGTTCCCACTGATCGCAGCTACGTTACGTGTGTTTTTGATGAGGCCTTCCTCTTTTCCACCTCCGTTTACGACAACATTGCACTGGGCAACCCGGAGGCCACGCAGGCTGAGGTGGAGCAGGCAGCGCGCTTGGCGCTTGCAGATGAGTTCATCGAGCGCCTGCCCGAGGGCTACCAGACCGAAGTCGGTGAGCGCGGGCTGACCCTATCCGGTGGACAGCGTCAGCGCGTAGCCCTCGCCCGTGCTCTGTTGAGCCGCCCAAAGGTGCTTTTGCTTGACGACGCCACGTCTGCCATCGACGCCGTCAACGAAGCCAAAATCCTGGCCAACCTCCGCAGCCACCTCCAAGGGGTGACCGTGATCGCGGTGGCGCACCGTCAATCCACGGTGGACCATGCAGACCGTGTGATTGTCATGGACCACGGCCGCGTGATTATGGACGGCCCACGTGACCAGGTTGTGTGTACCAGTGCGTACCAGGCGTTGATGGGGGCTAATCCGGTTGAGGAGGTTGAGGGCGTTGAGGGGAGCGTCGATAAGCAAAAGCCCTCTGTGGACTCCCTGTGGCCTCAGGTAGCTGAGGATGATGTAGCTGCCTCGGCCACCGAAGCACTCATGGAGCGGGTTGCCCAGCTGCCGCAAGCCACGGAAATGCCGCATCTGCGCCTGGGCGAGGGCGAGTTCCGTGTGCGCGACCTGTTTTCCGCTGTGCGCTGGCTGATTGGGGCAACGGTTGCGCTGCTCGTTGTTGGTGTGGCGGCGGATCTGGCATTTCCAACGCTGACCCGCGCAGCGATTGACGGCGGCATAGAGCAGGGCAACAAGGAGTTTTTGCTGCACGTCGGCGCCCTTGGCTTGGGCGTGGTGCTGATCGCCTGGGCTGCGGAGGTAGCAATGACAGTGCTGTCCTCACGCGCTGGCGAGCGTCTGCTCTACGGGCTTCGGCTACGCAGCTACGCGCACCTGCAGCGGCTGGGGTTGAGCTATTTCGAATCACGGCTCTCCGGCAAGATCATCACGCGCATGACCACGGACATTGACACGCTGTCCTCGTTTTTGCAGACCGGTCTTGCCCAGGCGATTGTGGCCGTCGGCTCGCTGATTGGTGTGTCCGTAATGTTGATTTCCACTGATGGCGCGCTGACGCTGATCGCCATGCTGGCCGTGCCCGTGATCGTGCTTGCCACCATGGTGTTCAGGCATTTTTCCAAGCGCTTCTACCGCGCCGCACGCACACAAGTCAGCCTTGTCAACGGGCAGTTTGCTGAGCTGATCGGCGGCATTCGGGTTACCCAGATGCACCGCGGCGAGGCCCGTGCAGAGGCTGCTTTTGCTGTCGAATCCGATCTGTACCGTCGCCTGCGCATGCGCTCTATTACCGCCATGGGCCTGTACTTTCCCGCCATGCAGGCTATAAGCCAGATCATGACCGCACTGGTGATTGCCATTGGTGCTCAGCGCGTGGCGGACGAAACACTGAGCATCGGTGTGCTTGTCGCCTTCACCATGTATCTCGGCCAGCTCTACGGCCCAATTCAGCAGCTTGGCCAGATTTTTGATTCCTGGCAGCAGGCCACCGTCAGCTTCGAGCGCATCACCCAACTGCTGGGCGAGCGCACCGATGTGCCCGACACTGGCACCTCCCCCGATGCTCGCCAGGCTGCCCGCGGGGAGCTTTTGCTTGATCGCACCACGTTTACCTACCAAAGCGCCGACTCGCCCACCATCGCGAATATGACCCTTGCGCTGCGCCCAGGCGAAAACGTGGCCCTGGTCGGCCCGACCGGTGCGGGTAAATCCACCGTAGTCAAACTCCTGGCGCGCTTTTACGACCCAGTCGAGGGCGCCGTGCGCGCCTCGGGTGTAGATATTCGTCAGTTCCCGCTGCCGCAGTGGCGCCGCAGCCTGGCGCAGGTGCCGCAGGAGTCCTACCTGTTTGCCGGCACCGTTGCCAGCAACATTGCCTACGGAGTCCCGGAGGCCACCGACGCCGACATCGAGGCTGCCGTGGAGCGCATCGGCGCTTTGGGCGTCATCGCATCCATCCCAGGCGGCTTCAACGCGCGCGTGGGTGATCGCGGCAGGCGTCTGAGCTCGGGCCAGCGACAAATCATCGCGCTTGCGCGTGCCGAACTGCTGGAGCCGGACGCGATGCTTCTAGATGAGGCGACTGCCACGCTGGATCCTGCGACCGAACGCGCCGTGCTCAACGCATCAAACCAGGCCACCGTTGGGCGAACTGCCGTTATTGTGGCGCACCGGCTTGCCACCGCCGCGCGGGCGGACCGTATCGTGTTTATTGATTCGGGACGTATTGTGGAAGACGGCACGCACGCTGAATTGCTCGCTATGGGAGGCCGGTATGCACGCATGTGGAAGGCACACCGATAATGGGGGTAGTTCCCGCGGCACACCTGCAAGAATTGCTAAGGGCGATGTCGAAGCGTGACTGTTTCACTAACATCGTTGTGAAGTCGCTAGATTAGACAAACTTAACACCACTGAAGGAAGGCGAACACCTGCCGTGAGCAGCGAAAACACATTCGGCCAGAACAGCTGGCTGGTTGACGAGATGTTCCAGCAGTTCCAGGAGGACCCAAACTCTGTAGATGCGGAGTGGCGTGAGCTTTTTGAAAAGCAGGGCGCTCCGAAGACTGCGAAGGGCACCGCTAACGTCACCCCATCGGCAAAGAGCTCCTCGCAGCCAAAGACCGATCCGAAGGTGTCGCGCTCCACGGCGGCGCCTAGCCAGGACGGCCGTGAAACCAAGGTTGATCAGGCCGCAGCGCAGACCAAGAGGCCACAGTCGGTTCTGCCGAAGCCGAAGAAGTCCCCGCTAGACCGCATCTCTGAGGTTAAGGTTGAGCCGGGCGAGACCCAGCTCAAGGGCGCATTTCGCGCTATTGCCAAGAACATGAACGAGTCGCTTGAGGTTCCCACGGCTACCACCGTGCGTGACATGCCTGTCAAGCTCATGTTTGAGAACCGCGCCTTGGTCAATGATCACTTGAAGCGCACCCGCGGCGGCAAGATCTCCTTTACCCACATCATTGGTTACGCCATCATCCAGGCCACCAAGCTGCACCCGGATATGAACAAGAACTACCGCGAGGAAGAGAAGAAGTCCTTCGCGGTACAGCCGGAGCACATCAACCTGGGTCTGGCTATTGACTTGCCGGGTAAGGACGGCTCCCGCAACCTGGTGGTTGCCGCCATTAAGGAGTGTGAGACGCTCTCCTTCAACCAGTTCGTCGATGCATACGAAGACATCGTGGACCGCGCCCGCGTGGGCAAGCTGACCATGGATGACTTCTCCGGTGTGACCATCCAGCTGACCAACCCGGGCGGCATTGGTACCCGCCACTCCATCCCGCGTCTGACCAAGGGCCAGGGCACCATCGTTGGCGTTGGCGCTATGGATTACCCGGCAGAGTTCGCCGGCGCTTCCGAGGACCGCCTGGCTGAGCTTGGCGTTGGCAAGCTGGTCACCCTGACCTCCACCTATGACCACCGTGTCATTCAGGGTGCTGAGTCCGGTGAGTTCCTGCGTGACATTTCGCAGCTGCTTATCGACGATAAGTTTTGGGACGAAATCTTCGAATCCCTCGAAATCCCCTACTCCCCGCTGCGCTGGGCACAGGACCTGCCGAACACCGGCATTAACAAGGACACCCGTGTCATGCAGCTCATCGAGGCATACCGCTCTCGTGGCCACCTGATCGCGGACACCAACCCGCTGCGCTGGCACCAGCCGGGCCTGCCGAAGCCGGATTCCCGCGACCTGTTGCTGGAATCCCACGGCCTGACCCTGTGGGACCTGGACCGCACCTTCCACGTCGGTGGATTCGGCGGCAAGGAACGCATGACGCTGCGCGAGGTGCTTTCTCGCCTGCGCGCCGCCTACACCCTGCACGTTGGTGCTGAGTATGCACACGTGATGGACCGCGACGAGCGCGAGTGGCTGCGTGACCGCATGGAGGCCGGCATGCCGAAGCCGACCAACGCGGAGCAGAAGTACATCCTGCAGAAGCTCAACGCCGCTGAGGCCTTTGAGAACTTCCTGCAGACCAAGTACCTGGGCCAGAAGCGCTTCTCCCTTGAAGGCGCAGAAACCCTGATCCCGCTTATGGACGCTGCTATTGACACCGCCGCCGGCCAGGGCCTGGACGAGGTTGTCATTGGTATGCCGCACCGTGGCCGTCTGAACGTGCTGTTCAACATTGTTGGCAAGCCGGTTGCAACGATCTTCAACGAGTTTGAGGGCAACTTCAAGGCTGCTCAGCAGGGTGGCTCCGGCGACGTGAAGTACCACCTGGGCTTTGAGGGCGAGCACATCCAGATGTTCGGCGACGGTGAGATCAAGGTCTCCCTGGCCGCCAACCCCTCCCACCTTGAGGCTGTAGACCCAGTGCTGGTGGGTATGGCACGCGCCAAGACCGACCTGCTCAAGGCTGAGGAAGGCCGCGAGGACTTCCCGGTCATGCCGATCATGCTCCACGGTGACGCCTCCTTCGCAGGCCTGGGCGTGGTCCAGGAGACGCTGAACCTGTCCCGCCTGCCGGGCTACTCCGTCGGCGGCACCGTGCACGTGATTGTGAATAACCAGATCGGCTTCACCACCACCCCGGATTCCGGCCGCTCCTCCTACTACGCCACCGACTTAGCGAAGGGCTTCGACTGCCCGGTCTTCCACGTCAACGGCGACGACCCGGAGGCAGCAGCATGGGTTGCCCAGCTGGCCGCCGAGTACCGCCGCGAGTTTGGCAAGGACGTCTTCATTGACCTGATCTGCTACCGCCTGCGCGGCCACAACGAGGCCGATGACCCGACGGTGACCCAGCCGGTCATGTACGACCGCATTGAGTCCCACCCGTCCGTGCGTACCCGCTACACCAATGACCTCATTGGCCGCGGCGACATCTCCCAGGAAGAGGCGGAGATCGCGGCACAGGACTTCCACGATCAGCTCGACGCTGTGTTCTCTGACGTGAAGGCTTCCGAAGGTGCACCGAGCGAGCAGACCGGCATTACGGATTCTCAGGAGCTCACCCGTGGTCTGGACACCAACATCACGGAAGAGACCTTCAAGTCGCTGGCCGAGACGTACGCTGACCTGCCGGAGGACTTCACGCCGAACAAGCGTCTGAAGAACGTGCTGAAGAGCCGTGGCGGCTCCTTCGAAAACGGCAACATCGACTGGGGCTGGGGCGAACTCCTCGCCTTCGGTTCCCTGGCCCAGGAAGGCCGCTTTGTCCGCCTGGCTGGTGAGGACAGCCAGCGTGGTACCTTCACGCAGCGCCACGCAGTGCTGTACAACCCGGAGAACGGCGAGGCGTTCAACCCGATCGACCACTCGGCCGTTGAGGCCGGCAACGGTGGCCGCTTCGAGGTGTACAACTCCGCGCTGACCGAGTTTGCAGGCCTTGGCTTTGAATACGGCTACACCATCGGTGACCACGACGCTGTGGTGGCATGGGAGGCACAGTTCGGTGACTTTGCCAACGGTGCGCAGACCATCATCGATGAGTACATCTCCTCCGGTGAGACCAAGTGGGGCGAACTGTCCAGCCTGATCATGCTCCTGCCGCACGGCTACGAGGGCCAGGGCCCAGACCACTCCTCCGCACGCATCGAGCGCTACCTGCAGCTGGTTGCTGAGGGCTCCATGACCATTGCACAGCCCTCGACCCCGGCGAACCACTTCCACCTGCTGCGCCGCCAGGCGCTGGGTGAAATGAAGCGCCCGCTGGTGGTGTTCACGCCGAAGTCTATGCTGCGCAACAAGGCAGCCGTGTCCCAGCCTTCGGACTTCACCGAGGTCAACCGCTTCCAGTCCGTGATCGATGACCCGACGTTTGTGGAGCGCGGCAACAAGAAGATCGCCGACACCGACAAGGTCACCACCATCCTCCTGTGCTCCGGCAAGATCTACTACGAGCTTGCTAAGCGCAAGGAGAAGGACGGTCGCGATGACGTTGCGATCATCCGCCTTGAGATGCTGCACCCGATCCCGTTCAACCGACTCAAGGATGCGTTTGCGAACTACCCGAACGCCAATCAGATCCGCTTCGTGCAGGATGAGCCGGCTAACCAGGGTCCGTGGCCGTTCTACAACGAGCACCTGCGCAACCTGATCCCGGATATGCCTGAGATGGTTCGCGTCTCCCGCCGTGCGCAGTCCACCACTGCAACCGGTGTTGGCAAGATCCACCAGCAGGAAGAGCAGCAGCTTATCGACGAGGCGTTTGCAAAATAACCGCCCCCAGTAGATAAGTCGAAGGCCCCCACACTTTGGAGTGAGTGTGGGGGCCTTTGCCGTGCGCCCTTTGCCGTGCGCTGTGCGCTTTACTCTTCTGAGACCGTGCCCATGATACCGGCGTACTCCGCGATCCATGCAGACACCGCCTGGTGCACAGGCGCGCCGTTATCCACCTCAGCGGCGATCTCCTGGATCTCATCAGTAGCCATCACACGGGTGATGAAGTTGATACGGGTGATTGTCCTGTGGTCAAACTTGCCATCTAGAAACACTGGCACGATGTTTTGCGGCAGCCGTGGTGACGGTACCTCTTCCGGCATCTCCCCATCCGCAGGCTCTTCCACGGGCTCTTCCACGGGCGCGCAGCCTTCGGCCGGTGAGGGGTTCACGGTGCTCATGTCGAAGGGGAAGGTGGCCACCATGGCGTCATACGTGGCGTCTGAAAGCTCGGGCCCACTAAGGTCGCTTGCTTTCAGTTCTTCAGCCGTATCCGCGTCTTGTGATTCAAGCAGAGTGCCGGTGCAGGTAATCACAAGGTCTACCGGCTGGCTGCGAAGCAGCGTGACCGCGTCTCGTGTCTCACTGGAGCTCAAGCTGGATACGCCGGCTGAATAGCCCAACGAGTCAAAGATCTGGCTGTAGATCTCCCCCAACACCACCTGCTCTGATGAGTGCGGATTAATGCCAATAGCCACCGGGGTTTTCTGCTTAGCCCAGATGGAGTGCAACTCTTTGAGCCCCTGCGTGGATGCACACCCAGAGGTGCCCAGCGCAGTGGCTACCACCGTAGCTACCGCAAGTGCAGCTTTCACGTCCAGTTTGCCCATTTGATTACTGCGTCGGCCCAGGTTGATTCGGAGAGGCGATCATGTCACGTGCCTGGGTTGCGGCATCCGGGTCGCACAGCACGTCGTAGTGGCCGGCGACGATGGTGGTCGCAGAAGAAAAGTCACGCTTGCCACCAGTAAAGGCATACGCGATCGCCGCGAACACTAGGCCGAACACTGCGCCGATGAGCAGGGACCACAGGATGATTGCCCAGCCGGTGCCGGTCTGTGTGAACAGGGACAGAATCAGTCCCATGAAAACACCCATCCACATGCCGGAGAGGGCACCGCCGCCAAGCACTCGACCCCACGTGAGTTTGCCGGTGATGGCCTCCACCTGCATCAGATCCACACCAACGATGGTGAGTTTCTGCACCGGGAAGTTGCGGTCTGCCAGGCTGTCTACTGCGGCCTGGGCCTCGGCGTAGGTTTGGAAGCTGCCGACAGGCCAGCCGGAAGGAACTTGGCGAGGGTCGCGCCCGCGCATCGGGGGCTGTGTCAGAGAAGTCACGCTGCTTACTATAGCCTCCACGCGCGAACGCCTATACTTGCTTGTCACCATGGCTACAACGAATTCGATCACCACTGCACTTGTTACTGAAGCGCTTTCGCGTGTGGACGACCCGGAAATTGGCAAGCCGATCACTGAGCTTGGCATGGTCAAATCCATTGACATCACTGGCAACGACGTTGCGGTAGTTATTTACCTGACTATTGCCGGTTGCCCGATGCGCGACACCATTGAGCGAAACACCCGCGCGGTGCTTGAAGAGCTTGAGGGCGTTGGAACTGTGAGCGTGTCCATGGACACGATGAGCGATGAGCAGCGCCGCGAGCTGGCCACCAAGCTGCGTGGTGAGCAGTCTGGCCCGGCTATCCCATTTGCTGACCCGAATTCGCGCACCCGCGTGTTCGCTGTCGCCTCCGGCAAGGGCGGTGTGGGTAAGTCCTCCATGACGGTGAATTTGGCCACCGCGCTTGCGCAGCAGGGGTTGAGCGTGGGCATTGTGGACGCAGATATTTATGGCCACTCCATCCCCGGCCTCATGGGTTCTGTAGGCCAGAGCCCAACCGTTGTGGATGAGATGCTGATGCCGCCGATTTCCCACGGTGTGCGCCACATTTCCATTGGCCAGTTTGTGGAAGGCAATGCGCCGGTTGTGTGGCGTGGCCCGATGCTCACCCGCGCTATCCAGCAGTTCCTTGGGGATGTGTACTGGGGTGACCTGGATGTGCTGTTTATGGATCTGCCGCCGGGCACGGGTGACGTTGCTATTACCGTTGCCCAGCTCGTGCCGAATGCTGAGTTGATCATTGTGACCACCCCGCAGGCTGCAGCGGCGGAGGTTGCGGAGCGCGCCGGTACCATCGCCCAGCAGACCGATCAAAAGATTGCAGGTGTTGTGGAGAACATGTCGGGGCTTTTGCTTGACGACGGCTCCGTGATCAACATCTTCGGCGAAGGCGGCGGCCAGCACGTGGCTGAGCGCCTGACGCAGCTGACGGATTCCGCAGTGGAGCTTTTGGGCTCTGTGCCGTTGGATCCGAAGCTTCGCCAGCACGGTGACGACGGCAACCCAGTAGTGATCTCTGAAGCGGACTCCCCCGCCGCCAAGGCAATTCATGAGATCGCGAGCAAGCTGAAGATACGTCGCGACTCCCTGGCTGGCAAGAGCCTCAACCCCCAGGTGAAGTAAGCGCTGCGGTGACTGACGTGCTGTCTACAGCACGTCTTCCCAGTTGAACCACGCCTCGCGTTTCGGCGCGTGAGGCGGCTGCGGCGCTTGAGGCGGCTGCGGCGGCTGGGAGGTTTGCGGCGCCTGCTCATCCTCATCATCGAACAGCAGACTGGTGACCGCTCGGCGCGGCCCCATCGCCGCGTACCTGCTCACGGTATCCAACGGTTCTTTGAATTCCGCGAGGCCGTCGAACTCGCCGTTGAGTTCTTTTTTAGCATTCGCGATACCCTTGCGCGCGGCGTAAATGGCCGCGCGTACGTCTTCAATCACGCTGGGGAGACGTTCCGGCCCGATCACAATCAGGCCGATGATCATGATGAAGAGGAACTCTCCCCAACCGAAACTAGAAAACACCTATGTCACTCTACCTTGACGGAAGCGTTGTAGCGCGTCAGCCAGCTTCTCGCGCGGACTGCGCTTGGCTGCGGCCGCATCATGCAGTTCCTGTTCTTCCCGCATGTTGGCTAGCTTCTCGATGAGGGAGGTGGGGGCTTTCACGTGCTCGTCGCCACGCAAAAAGCGCATGCGTTGGGATGCCCCACGCTGCGCCAGTACCTCCTCGTGGCACTCCTGGCACTGCGCAATGTGGTCCTGGGCGCGGCGGGCAGCGGAAGCCGACAACTCCCCGTCTACAAACGCCGCAACAGCCTCAGGGTTGAGATGCTCAGTGGAAGAAAACTGCCTGCTCATCGCGCACGGATCAACTCCTTCGCCGCAGCGTCCACCTCCGCCTGCCGCTCAAGGGATTGACGCAGCTGGGTCCGTCCACGGTGGATGCGCGAGCGCACCGTGCCCATCTTCACACCCAGCGTGTCGGCGATTTCCTCGTAGCTCATACCCACCACGTCACACAACACCACGGCAACCTTGAAATCCGGGCTCAGCTCATCCAACGCCGCCTGCAGCGCCGGGTCCAGCACCGACGCGTTATATGCCTCCTCTGGGGTCATGGTGACAGCAGGGACGCGCTCGTAGTCCTCCGGCAGGGCTTCCATGCGGATCTTCGCGCGGTGACGCACCATGTCCATAAACAAATTGGTGGTGATGCGGTGCAGCCAGCCCTCAAAGGTCCCGGGCTGATACTTGGACACATTACGAAACACGCGCATAAAGGTCTCCTGCGTCAGGTCCTCTGCATCGTGCTTGTCACCCGTTAAGCGATACGCCAAGCGATACACGCTATCCGCGTGCTCGCGCACCAACTCACCCCAAGTCGGCATCTCTCCGGTGCCGGCGTCAAAAGCTGCGGTGCCGCTTAGCTGTTGCGTTGTTTCAGGCGTCTCTGGCGCGTTCATCACGGAGATATTCTTCCAGATTCACCCGCTTGCCACCACTCTGCGCAACACTATGCCCACCACAGCGGGGGCAACCAACTATGCTTCAAGTCGTGACTGCAACAGCGTTTACCCAGATGACCTCTTACATCACCGACCGTCTTGCTGAGGCGCCTGATGCGCTGCATCGCGCCCATGTGGAGGCGGATGAAAATGGGTTGCGTGCGCCGTCGATAGTCGTGGGCTCCCTGCTGCAAACCCTGGCAGGCACGACCGGCACTCAGGGCGCTGTGGCCGTGACCCCAGCCGCTGGTGTGGTTGGCCTACACCTGTTGGCGGGCCTGCCGGAAAAGGCCACGCTGACGTGTATTGAGCCGGATGCGGCACTGCAGGCAAGTGCGAAGGACGCGTTCAAGCTTGCCGGGCACGGTGCCTCGCGCACTCGCTTCCTCACGGCGCGTCCGCTCGATGTCATGGGCCGCCTCGCCGCACAGGCCTACCAGCTGATCTACCTGGATGTTGCCCCGCGCGAGCTGCAGGCAGTCCTCGAGCTTGCCTGGCCGCTGCTGAGCCCAGGCGGGATGATTGTTGTCGCCGATTCGCTTCTAGACGGCACGTTGGCCGACCCCTCCCGCCGCGACCGCGACACCGACGCCGTACGCGCCGCCGACGACTACGTGGAAACGCTTGCCGCCGACCACGACGCTCTGGTTGCCCGCCTGCCGCTTGACGGCGGGCTCACCCTGATTACGAAGTGCTAAACCACTTCGTTTTTACCAACAACCACAACGCCACCGTCAGAGACGGTGTAGCGCTGACGGTCGCGCTCTGCGTCCACGCCGATAATCTCACCGTCAGAGACGTAGACGTTCTTATCCAAAATGCAGTGGCGCACCACAGCGCCCTTGCCAACGCGCACGCCCGGCAGCAGCACCGAGCCCTCCACAGTGGCGCCTTCCTCCACACGCACGTCCGTGGACAGCACAGAGTTTCGCACCGTCGAGCCAGACACAATCGAGCCGGAGGCCACAATAGACTCCTGCGCGATACCGCCCAGCACGAACTTCGCCGGCGGCAAGTTGCCGTCCTCCGTGGAGTGAATCGGCCACGCGCTGTTATACAGGTTGAACACTGGGTGCGAAGAAATCAGATCCATGTGCGCCTCGTAGAACGAGTCAATGGTGCCTACGTCACGCCAGTAGCCCTTGTCACGATCCGTCGCCCCCGGCACATCGTTCGAGGAAAAGTCATACACATTGGCCTGCCCCTTGGACACGAAATACGGGATGATGTTGCCGCCCATGTCGTGCTCCGAGTCTTCGTTCTGCTCGTCTTCAAGGAGAGCCTTGATTAACGCCTCCGTGGAAAAGCAGTAATTACCCATAGACGCATAGGTCATATCCGGATCGTCCGGGGTCCCCGGCGGGTCGGCGGGCTTTTCCAAAAACTCCGTAATCGTGCCGTCTTCATCCGACTGGATGCAGCCAAACGCCGTAGCCTCCTCGCGCGGCACCCGGATACCGGCAACCGTGGCGTCCTTGCCTGAAGCAATGTGATCTTCCACCATCTGCGAGGGATCCATGCGGTACACGTGATCAGCGCCGAAAACCAGCACGTAATCCGGCTTATCGTCATAAATCAGGTTCAGCGACTGCAAAATCGCATCTGCCGAACCATTGTACCAACGCTTACCACGGCGCTGCTGCGCAGGTACCGACGCGATGTACTGCGACGTCGGGCCAGAAACATTCCACGCCGTAGCCACGTGACGGTCCAAGGAGTGCGACTTGTACTGCGTCAACACCGCAATACGCATGTATCCCGCATTCACCAAGTTGGACAAAACGAAATCAATCAAGCGGTAATTACCGCCAAACGGGACAGCAGGTTTCGCGCGATCCGCGGTCAAGGGAAAAAGACGCTTCCCCTCGCCGCCCGCAAGGACAATTGCAAGGACACGTGGCTGGCTCTTCATACCTCTAAGACTAGGGAAAACATGGCCCGCTCGCAGCACAACTAACAACCTTCCTGACACAGTTTGCAAAACGTCACTAGGGTGGCGGACATGAGAGTGGGAATGATGACAAAAGAGTATCCGCCGGAAATCTACGGCGGTGCCGGCGTCCACGTCACAGAACTCACGCGCTTCATGCGCAACATCGACGGCGTGGACGTAGATGTGCACTGCATGGGCGCTCCGCGCGACGAGGCAAACGTGTACGTCCACGGCGTTGATCCGGCGTTGGAAAACGCCAACGGCGCGCTGAAAACGCTCTCCACCGGCCTGCGCATGGCGAACAGCGCGAACAACCTTGATGTGGTCCACTCACACACCTGGTACGCGGGCCTGGGCGGCCATCTGACCGGCTTGATGTATGACATTCCTCACGTGGCCACCGCCCACTCTTTGGAGCCGGACCGCCCCTGGAAGCGTGAGCAGCTCGGCGGCGGCTACAACGTGTCCTCCTGGAGCGAGAAAAATGCCATGGAAAACGCCGACGCGGTCATCGCCGTGTCTTCCGGCATGAAAGACAACATTCTGCGCGCCTACCCCAGCATTGACCCGGACAAGGTGCATGTGGTGCTCAACGGCATTGACACTGAGCTGTGGTACCCCACCAAGGGCACCATCACCGAGGAGCTCGGGGTTGACCCGACGCGGCCCATCGTGTCGTTTGTTGGCCGCATTACCCGCCAGAAGGGTGTCCCCCACTTGCTCAAGGCAGCCCAGCTTTTCGACGATTCCGTGCAACTCATCCTCTGCGCCGGCGCCCCCGATACGCCGGAGATCGCTGCAGAAACCGAAGGGCTTGTGGACAAACTGCGCGCTGAGCGCGACGGTGTTTTCTGGGTTGAAGAGATGCTGCCGGCGGATAAGATCCGTGAGGTCTACGCCGCCTCTGACGTATTTGTCTGCCCCTCCATCTATGAACCGCTGGGCATTGTCAACCTTGAGGCAATGGCGTGCGGCACCGCTGTGGTGGCCTCGCGCGTAGGCGGCATTCCCGAGGTGGTTGTAGACGGCGTGACCGGCACCCTGGTGGATTACAACGAACCGGATCCCGAAACCTTCGAGCGTGACCTGGCCGAAGCCGTAAACGCCATTGTTTCGAACAAGGATACCGCAGCACGCATGGGCCAAGCCGGGCGTGATCGCGCCGTGGCCGATTTTTCCTGGGCCACCATCGCACAACAGACCGTTGATATTTACAAGAAGCTGATCTAAGAGGAACCTTCTCTCTGATGACTACGTTTAGACCCGAACTGCACCTCACCGCTGAGGAAGGCATTCTCGAAGGACCCGCGGGTGTTATCCGCCTCGGCGCGAAAAACGAGCACGTGTGGCACATGTTCTACCAGTACCGCCCGACCCCGGACGGCCAGAGCCGCTGGGGCCACAGCATGAGCGAGGGCGACCCGTTTAGTTGGTACGAGTGTAACGACGCGATCGTCCCCGCCGGTGGGGAGCGGCACCTGCGCGCCGGCGCCGTTGTTGGCGGCGACGTCCAAGACGGCGGCATTGACATCTACTTCACATCCCGCACAGACGCCGGCAGCACCGTCCAGGTGGCCCGCGTTGATGATGTGGACGCGCTGTGCACCGACCTTGATGACGACACGGTGGAAGTCTCTACCGTCGTGCAGCGCCTAGGCAAAGTGGTGGAGAGCACCGACGAGTTTTCCAACTTCCGCTCCCCTTGCGTCATCCCAGGCTGGAACCGTTTAAGCGACCGCAACGCCGGTCACGAAGGCTGGCTCATGCTCGCCGTCACCGGCCATGTCGACAACCCGCAACCGGTGGTGCTGAGCTCCGACGATGGTCGCGACTGGCAGTTCATCGGCCCGCTTGAGTTTGTCGGAGACGCGGGCTTTGAAATGGACGGCTCCCTCGTCGCCCCGCGCTTGGTGCGCCTGCGCGACGAAGTAGACGGCGATATTTACGACGTATTGTTCATCACCACCGAAGTAGACGGCAAAGACATCGCCAGCTACATCATCGGACGTTTGAAGGGCAACCAATTCCACGTGGTCACCCCCAGCCAGCGCTTCGATTTTGGCCATGATTTCACCCGCCCGCGCAACACCAACTACCCGCGCGGCACCGAAAACCAGTTCAAGCTGTACGAACGCGCCTACATCTACGGGTTCATGACCAACGCGGGGCGCACCGGCGACCCCACCGCTGAGCCCAACTGGGAGGCGGAAGGCTGGGCCAACGCGCTGACGTTGCCGAGGCGCATCACGCTGCAGCACGGCCACCTTTACCAGGTGCCAGCCCCAGGGCTTCCGGATGCGGTTGATGAGGCGCAGCGTGCGCTGCTGTGGACGGGCCTGTGCGATATTCCGGCAGGTTCCGAGGTTGTCGTTGAGGTGATTGACGGCAACGGCGAGCCCGCCGCCCGCATCCGCCACACCGGCGAGCACATCGAACTTGATCGTTTTGACGGGGATCCGAAGACCGCCCCGCTTCACGACGATGACGAGGACAACATCACCGTCATCGTCGACGGCTCCACCCTGGAGGTCTATGCCGGCGGCGGCAGCGTAGCCATGAGCTCACGCTTCTGGCCCGAAAACGGCTCCAGCGGCATCAAGGTACGCACAAGCGGCGATGCGGAGATCTACTCCGAATGGCGCCGCGGCCACAGCTCGCTGCTCTAGCACTTGCGAAGGTGAACCAGGTTCGCCTTCGCGGTGACGCGCAGCGTCTCCGGCAGCGCGGCAACGCGGCTCTGGAGCGTTTCCTTATCCAAGTGGCGCGCAGAGGGGCTCATGCCCACCTGGGCGGCGATTGCGGCGCGCTCCAGCTCCATCGGGAACTCAATGAGCTGCGGCTCCCCCACCAACTCCAAGTAGCCTTCTGCCTGCTCCAGCATGCGCTCCAGCTTGCCGCCTTCCACACCCAAAATGCCCAGTGGCTCACGCAGCTCATCCAGGTGCCCTTGGTGGGCGGTGAGGATGACGGCCTCGCCGCCGTCTACAAGCACGCGCGCAAACTCCGCCGGGTTGCGTGGCGCGAAGACGACGGTCAGGGCGTGCACGGAGGCGTCTTGAAGCGGCAGGCCTTCCCACACATCCGCAACCACAGCCCCCACCCGCGGATGCGACTTGGCCAAGTGCTTCGCCGCCGGTACGGAAATATCTAGCCCAACGCCTCGCGCCCCTTCAACGGTGTCCAGCGTGTGTGCCAGGTAGTAGCCAGTACCAGCGCCCACCTCCAGGATCACCGGCTCTTCAACATCAGCAGCACTGACCCCCAGCACGTGTTCAACCGCCTCGGTCACGGCCTCAACAAACGGCGCGAAGTACCCCTGCGACAAAAACGCCTCACGCGACTGCACCATCTCCAGCGAGTCACCCTCATGGTTTAAGCCCTTGCCGCCTGCAAGCGTGACATAGCCCTGACGAGCCACGTCATACGAATGCCCGGACTCCGACACCAACCGGGAACCCTCATCTTCCACGCGCAGCGGAGTGCGATCCACAGGGTCAGCCAGCACGTCAACGATGTCTTTCAGCATGCGTGCATCCTACCGCACAATAAAAAAGCCCCGCTGGGCGGGGCGAAGGGGAATAATCGCGCTACTTCGATGCATCAAGCAGCAGCTGCCCAAGTTCGGCAGCCTCTTCCTTACTCATCTCCACAACCAAACGACCACCGCCGTCGGAGGGGATACGCATTACAATCTTGCGGCTTTCTTCCACTGCTTCCATCGGACCATTACCGGTGCGCGGCTTCATTGCTGCCATGGGTAGGCTCTCCTTCACTGACTAGAAGTTCTTCGCCCAATTGTACGCGCTCCGGCGCGTTTTCGGGGGCGAGCTCCGAAGCCCCCTCCGCGTCTGTCAGCTGGGCAAGCAACGCATCGACCTGGTCCATGCGGTATCCGCGGTGAACAACTTCCAGCTGAATGTCGTCAAAACGGCCTTCCTCAACGGCGGTCCGGTTGGCGTCGATGACGTCGGCGGTGTCCTCCATGGGCGGCAGCGCCTCGCCGCGCCCAAACACGGCGGAGAACAACCACATGCCCATCAGGGCAAAGACCGCCAGAGCCACAATCAGCAAGATCCACGAAAGCATGGGCTACATCATATTCCACGGCGGTCGCTGTTTGAGCGCCGCGGCCCCTTCCGGCAGCACGTCGGCGCGCGAAAGGACCGTACGGGTGACTACGTCGGCCATCGGTCCGAGCTCAGCAAGTGGCCGGTTGCGGTGGGTGCGCTCGCCTAGGTTGACTTGGGTGATGGCGTTGGGGTGGGTGGCGTTGACGTCGATAAGCAACCCGACCTCTACCCCATAACCTGCAACGAAGGGCAACTCCAGGGCGGTTTCGCGGCGGATGGCGTATTCACCCGCCAGCGGCTGATCAAGGGTGGCGAGCTCCGGAAAGTAGGTGCGCAGCAGCGGTTTGGCGGTCAGCTCGGTTACGCGCCCGCCGGCGCCGAGCCGCTCGTAGGTGGCGTTGACCAGGTGAATTGCGGGGTCCGCAAACGGCGTGGCCAGCGTGTCCACCCACCAGGGCTCCACGTTGGTCACGTCCGCATCCACAAACACCACCACGTCCCCGCGCGCGGCTTTCACCCCGCGCCACAGGGCCTCCCCCTTGCCGGGCCAGGGCTTTTGCTTATCGACGCCACGCCAACCCACCACACGCGCCCCCACCCGCGCCGCTTCCGCGGCGGTGTTGTCAGTGGAGGCAGAATCGATCACGAGGACCTCATCAGCGCACGACGCCAAACACGCCTGTGCAACGTGCGCCACCGTGGCTTCCTCGTTGAGCGCCGGGATGACCACGCTGACGGTCAGGTTTCCAATCACGCCAACCCCCGGACGGTGTTCAGCGGCGGAGCCTGGCCGGCAATCGCGGCGGTCATGCGGATCACGTCGACGGTTTCGCGGACCTCGTGCACACGAAACGCCGCCACGCCACGCGCTGCCGCCCACGCTGTCGCCGCCAAGGTGCCGGCCACGCGCTCGCCCACCGGACGATCCACCGTCTCACCCACGAAGTCCTTATTGGACAGCGCCATCAGCACCGGCCAGCCGGTAGCCACTAGTTCATCCACGCGTCGCAAAAGCTCAAGGCCGTGGAAGGTGTTCTTGCCAAAGTCATGCGTCGGGTCAATGAACACCAGGTCTTCCCGCGCCCCTAAAGACACCGCGCGCTCGGCAAGTGCGGTGGTTTCGGCAATCACGTCGGCCACTACGTCGTCGTAACGCACGCGGTGCGGGCGTGTGCGCGGCACCGCGCCACCGGTGTGTGAGCACACGTACCCCACACCGTTTGCGCCTGCGACCTCCACCAGCTGCGGGTCAAACCCCGCCCACGTGTCATTGATCAGGTTCGCGCCTGCGTCCACCGCCGCTTGGGCGACGTCCGCACGCCACGTGTCCGCGCTGATCACCACATCCGGGTGCGCAGCACGCACCGCGGCGATCACCGGCACGATGCGCTCAATTTCCTCTACAGCGTCGACCTCGTCGCCGGGGCCGGCTTTGACCCCGCCAACGTCGATAATGCTCGCCCCGTCCGCCACCGCCTCAGTTGCCCGCGCAACGGCCGCATCAACGGCAAACGTTGCACCCTGGTCATAAAACGAGTCCGGGGTGCGGTTGACAATGGCCATCACCTGGGCCAACGGTTTACCCAAGGATTTAGACATCTGGGCGTTCAATAACGGAGTCCGCGAGAGATTCGCAGCCGGTGAGACGCGCATCCGTCATTACGCGGTGCGCAGAAACAATGTGGTCAATAGCTTCCTCAACGGAGTCGGTCACGATGAACAGCTCATCATCTCCAGGCGAAATCAGCCCACGGCCAAGCAGCTGCTCACGCAGCCACGTAACCAGGCCGGACCAAAACTCTGTGCCCATCAACACGATCGGGAAGTTGGTCACTTTGCCGGTCTGCACCATGCACAGCACCTCAAAGACCTCATCCATCGTGCCAAAACCACCCGGCAAGGAGATGAACGCCTGCGAGTACTTCAAAAACATCGTCTTGCGGGCAAAGAAGTAACGGAAGTTCAGGCCCAGATCCACCCAATCGTTCAGGCCCTGCTCGTGCGGCAGCTCAATGCCCAGGCCCACCGAAATGCCACCCGCCTCGTGCGCGCCGCGGTTCGGGCCTTCCATCAGGCCCGGCCCGCCGCCAGTGATCACCGCGTAGCCAGCCTCCGTCAGCGCCTTGCCAATCTCACGCGCCAGCTCATACTCCGGGGTGCCCTCCCCCAGACGCGCCGAGCCAAACACGGTTACGGCCTTCGGGATTTCCGACAATGCGTCGAAACCAGCCACAAACTCAGACTGAATACGCATCACGCGCCACGGGTCCGCATGCTTCCAGTCATGATCCGTGTGGCCCAGGGACTCCAGCAGACGCTGGTCATACGTCGTTTCCTGCTGCTGTTTGCTGCGCAGCATCAACGGGCCCCGCAGCTTGCGGTCGCGCTCTGGCCGTCGTGGAGTGATGTGGGGTGCCAAGAAAACTCGCCTCCTATTTCGCCGTCAGGTAGTCCATGAGCTGCTCGTACACATGCTCAATCTGGTCAACTGGGCACTGCTCATCGCGCTTGTGCGCAAAACCGGGATCTCCGGGACCGAAGTTGACGGCCGGCACCCCCAGACTAGAGAAGCGTGCCACGTCCGTCCATCCGTATTTGGCCCGCACATTGCCACCAACGGCGCGCACCAACTCCGCGGCCACCGGGTCGTCGAGGCCGGGGAGGGCGGCGGGCGCCACATCGTCGTAAATCAGCTCCAATCCCGGCTCCAAGGCCAGCACTTCCTCCAAGTGGGCTTTTGCACTATCGACGCCACGATCCGGCGCATACCGAAAATTCACCGTCAACCGTGCAAAATCCGGAATCGTATTGGTGGCCACGAACCCTTCCATGCCCACCACGTTGAGACCTTCGCGGTACGTACAGCCCGCGATCGTGACATCGCGCGGCTCATAGGCCGCAATTCGGCCCAGCACCCCAGCCAACTTATGCGCGGCATTATCACCCAGCCACGAGCGGGCAGAATGCGCCCGAGTACCGTGCGCGTCTACAAACACCCGGATCGTGCCCTGGCAGCCGGCCTCGATGATGCCTCCCGAAGGCTCCCCAAGCAGCGCAATATCACCCGCCAACAACTCCGGATGATCACGCTCCAAGTGATAAAGCCCGTTGTACTTCGTGGCAACCTCTTCGCCCTCATAGGCAATAAACGTCAGGTCAAACGCCGAAGCCTCCGGATTGTTCGCCAACGCGGCAAACGCCGACAGGTAACACGCCAACCCGGACTTCATATCCACCGCGCCGCAGCCAAACAGCACACGTCCTTGCGCGGTGTCTTCGAAATGGTGCGGCGTGTTATCTGCAAGCGGCACCGTATCCACATGGCCAGCAAGCACCACGCGCTGCGTCTTAGCAAAATGCGTGCGCGCGACAATCGTGTTGCCAAAACGATCAACACTGACAGCGCCAGCACTGCCAGCACTGCCAGCATCAAGGCCACGTAGCGCAGCCTCAATCACATCGGCAATGTTCGCCTCATGGTGCGAAGGCGACTCGATATCGATGAGTTCGGTGGTCAGGGTCACGGGGGCGTCGATAAGCGAAAGCTCCATTGCGCCGATGCTACTTGGTTATGATGCAACAATGCTGCAAGGAGCCCACGGAATAGGAATTGCCAACATCGCCATGGACGGGACGGTGCTGGACACCTGGTACCCCAGCCCACAACTCGGCGGCGAAAACCTCACCACCGCAACCCGGCGCGTCTCCGCACGCGAATTGTCCGACCGCTTCTTAAACCTCATCGGCATGGACCACGACCGGCTCGTAGAACTCGTGCCCGTACGCACCGAAATCGCCGATCTTTCCGCCCCACCCATCGACGCCCACGACGTCTACCTCCGCCTCCACCTGCTCTCCCACAGGCTCGTCCAACCCATGCAAATCAACATGTTCGACTGCCTCGAACACCTCGCCGAAGTAGTCTGGACTAACAAAGGCCCCTGCCTTGCCGACAACTTCGAATACATCCGCACCAACCTGCGCTCCCGCGGCCAAATTCAAGTCTTAAGCATTGAACAGCTCCCCCGCATGGTGGACTACGTGGTGCCCACCGGCGTTGCCATCGCCGAAGCCGAACGCGTCCGCCTCGGCGCCCACCTCGCACCAGGCACCCAAGTCATCCGCGAAGGCTACGTGTCATACAACGCCGGCACCATCGGCCCGGCGCGCATCGAAGGCCGCCTGTCTTCTTCCGTAACCGTCGGCGAAGGCAGCAAAGTCGCACTCAACGCGCTGGTTGCCGCCGACGAAGGGGTGCGCCGCAACCGCAAACCCCTCACCATCGGCCGAAACTGCAAGCTGCGTCACTCCTCCGGGCTGATCGGCGTAGACCTCGGCAATAACTGTGAGCTCGGCCTCGGCGTCGTCCTAGAGCCGAGCACCACGCTTTTCGACGCCCGCGTCGGCCACCAAGTCCACGCCCGCGACATCAGCGGCGAATCCAACATTGTCATCAGCAACGAACCATTTTCGAACTCCCCAGTACTGCGCCAACGGCCGTAGGCTAACGTCATCCCCATGGCAGACAACACCTCGCTCGGGCGAGGACTTCAAACACGACACCTCACCATGATGGGCCTCGGCTCCGCCATCGGCGCCGGGCTTTTCCTCGGCACCGGCGTAGGCATCGCCGCCGCAGGACCGGCCGTGCTTTTGGCCTACATCATCGCAGGCTTCATCACCGTCTGTGTGATGCAGATGCTGGCTGAAATGGTTGCCGCACGCCCCTCCTCCGGGGCGTTTTCCACCTACGCCGAGCAAGCCTTCGGCCGCTGGGCGGGCTTCGCCATCGGCTGGCTCTACTGGTTCATGATGATCATGATCATGGCGGTAGAAATCACCGGCGCTTCCGCGATCATCGCCTCCTGGTTTTCCATCTCCCCATGGATCCCAGCACTCATCGCCATCGTGGTGTTCACGCTGATCAACTTCGCCGCAGTGAAGAACTACGGCGAATTCGAATTCTGGTTCGCCCTGATCAAAGTGCTAGTCATCGTGGCGTTCCTCGCGCTCGGCGTGGCACTGTGGCTGGGATTGTTGCCAGGCACGTCCTTTGTGGGCTTAAGCCAGATCCGCGACGTCGGCTTTATGCCCAACGGCTTCGGCGGCGTAGCCACCGCACTACTGGCCGTAGCGTTCGCCTTCGGCGGCATCGAACTTGTCACCATCGCGGCCGCCGAATCCGAAGACCCCGAAGTAGCCGTGCACTCCGCCATCAGGACCATCATCTGGCGCATCTCCGTGTTCTACATCGGCTCCGTGCTGCTGATCGTGCTACTTCTGCCGTTTGACCAAATCGGCGGCGCCAACGATGCCTCCGAATCGCCTTTTACCGCCTTGCTGCGCCTCGCCAACATCCCAGGTGCCGTTGGGATTATGGAAGCCGTCATCGCCGTCGCATTGCTCAGCGCCTGCAACACACAGGTCTACGGATCCTCACGCTTCCTCCATTCCCTCGCCGTGCGTGGCGACGCCCCAACCTCCTTCGCCCAAACCGACCCCCGCGGAGTCCCCGTCCGAGCCGTGCTGGTGTCCGTCTTCTTCGGGCTTGTCGCCGTTGGTCTGCAGTACTGGAACCCGCCGGGGCTTTTAGCATTTCTGCTCAATGCCGTCGGCGGCTGCCTGATCGTGATCTGGTTCGCCATCGCGTTTTCCTTCCTGCGCCTCCACCCGCAGCTGGTAACGCGAGGTGAAATCACCCACGTCCGCATGTGGGCACCCAGCTGGCTGCCCTGGGCCACCATCGCCCTAATCGCAGGCCTCGTCCTGCTCATGCTCACCAACCCAGACGGCCGCTTCCAGGTTTTGGCCGTCACCGTCGTCGTCGGCGTCATCTGCCTCGCCGGCGCAATCTGGACCCGAAAGACCCCACAATGACCACCAGCACACCCAGCACCCTAACCACCGACGGTGATCTTGGCACCGGCCTGAAATCACGCCACCTCACCCTCATGGGGCTCGGCACCGCAGTCGGCGCCGGGCTCTTCCTCGGCGTCGGCGTAGGTATCCGCGCCGCCGGCCCCGCCATCATCATCGCCTACATCATCGCCGGCGCCATCGTCATCGCCGTAATGCGCATGCTTGGAGAAATGGCCGCCGCCCGCCCCTCCTCCGGCTCCTTTTCCACCTACGGCCGACAAGCCTTCGGCCACTGGGCAGGCTTCCTCCTCGGCTGGCTCTATTGGTTCCTGCTGATTATGGCGTGCGGCGCCGAAATCACCGGCGCATCCGCCATGATGGCTGGCTGGTTCAACGTCCCACAGTGGGTACCAGCCCTTGTAGTGGTTGCCTTCCTCACCGCCGTCAACCTTGCGCAAGTGCGCGGCTTCGGCGAGTTCGAGTACTGGTTCGCCATGATCAAAGTCGCCGTGATCGTCGGGTTCATCATCATCGGCGCAGCCCTCTGGCTGGGCCTGTTGCCGTCCAACGGCTTCGTCGGCTTTGACAACGTCCGTGAATCCGGATTCGCCCCGCACGGCATAACCGGCATCGCCGCAGGTCTGCTGGCCGTGGCATTCGCTTTCGGCGGTATCGAAGTGGTCACCATCGCCGCCGCGGAATCCGAAAACCCGGCACAAAACGTCAAAACGGCCGTTAACACCATCATCTGGCGTATCGCGCTGTTCTACCTCGGCTCCATCGCCGTCATCGTGCTGCTTCTGCCATACGCCCAGATCGACGGCGCCGACTCCGCCGCCGACTCCCCGTTTACCCAAGTGCTTGAGCTGGCGAATATTCCGGGCGCCGTAGGACTCATGGAGGCCGTGATCGTGCTCGCACTGCTGTCCGCGTTCAACGCCCAGCTCTACGGCACCTCCCGCCTGATCTACCAGCTGGCCCTGGAAGGCGACGCCCCACGCTGGACCGCCAAAACCAACGCCAACGCCGTACCCACCAACGCGGTACTGATCAGTGTTTTCTTCGCATTCGTGGCCGTCGGCCTGCAGTGGTGGAACCCGCCGGGGATGATCGACTTCCTCATGGCAGCAACTGGCGGCTGCCTGATCGTCACCTGGACCATGATCACCCTGAGCTACATCAAACTGCACCCCCAGATCCATGCCACCACCGTGCGTGTGCGCGGCGCGTCCTGGGTGCCCTGGGTCACCCTCGCCGCCCTTGTGGGGCTTACGGTGCTCATGCTTTTCGACGCCTCATCACGCACCCAAATCATCTCCGTCACCATCCTTTCCGCCGTCCTCATCGGTCTGTCGTTCCTGACAAAATCCAGCAAGGGCTCTAGGAAGGGCTAAGGTGTCTGTCATGACTTCTGCATCCGCCCGTGGTTTGGCAACCGTTACGCACGACGGCACTGTTTTGGACGTTTGGTACCCCGCCCCGAAACTCGAGGGCACCGGCGAGACCGGCACCACCCGAGTTGAAAAAGAAGACTCCCGCTTCGCCGACTTGGTGGGCCCGGATGAGGCGCGAGGGGTGGCTCGCGTGGTCGTCGATACGCAAATTGCTGATCTTGATCAGCCAGCTATCGACGCCTACGACGTCTACCTGCGCCTCCACCTGCTCTCCCACCGCCTGATCAAGCCGCACGGCGCCAACATGGACGGCGTGTTCGGCCTGCTGGCAAACGTAGTCTGGACCAACTACGGCCCCTGCGCCGTGGCCGACTTCCAGATGACCCGCGCACGCCTGGCCGCCAAGGGCCCAGTCGTGGTGTTCTCCGTAGACAAGTTCCCGCGCATGGTGGACTACGTCGTCCCCTCCGGCGTGCGTATCGGCGATGCGGACCGCATCCGTCTCGGCGCACACCTCGCCGAAGGCACCACCGTCATGCACGAAGGCTTTGTTAACTTCAACGCCGGCACCCTCGGCGCCTCCATGGTTGAAGGCCGCATCTCCGCAGGTGTTGTGGTTGGCGACGGCACCGACATCGGCGGCGGCGCATCCATCATGGGCACCCTATCCGGCGGCGGCAAGGAAGTTATCTCACTCGGCGAACGCTGCCTGCTCGGCGCCAACGCCGGTGTGGGCATCTCGCTGGGCAATGACTGCATCGTGGAAGCCGGCCTCTACGTCACCGCATCCTCCAAGGTGGAAGTCAACGGCGAAACCGTCAAGGCCGTAGAACTTTCCGGCAAGGACGGGCTCCTGTTCCGCCGCAACTCCCTCTCCGGCGCCATCGAGGTAGTACCCGCTAAGGGCGTCGCACTCAACGACATCCTCCATGCCAACTAACCTCACCTGGCCGCTGCCGGAGGACGTCCTCGTCGACGCCGACTTGGCGCTCATACCGTGGTCACAAGTACGCACCATCGCGGATGTGCGCGAAGATCTGATTGCCGCGTGCAATGACCCGCGCATGGTGCGCTGGACGCAAGTCCCCCACCCCTACACCAAAGACATGGCTGAGGCGTTTTTAGAAAACCCCGGACCAGAGTGCATGCGGTGGGCGCTTGTTATCCACGCCCGCTTCTCCGGCAACATCGAACTGCGTCTGGGCTCCGCCCAACACCGAACAGCCACCTTCGGCTACAACGCCGCCCCCTGGGCACGCGGACGCGGCGCAATGACGCGCGCAGTCCGTCTGGTCAGCGAACACGCCTTTTCCCACGGCTTCCACCGCCTGGTGATTCAGGCAGCGGTAGACAACGCCGCCTCCCGGCACGTAGCCGAGCAGGCTGGCTACACCTTCGAAGGTGTCATCCGCGGCGGCGAATTACTGCACGGGGAGTTCATCGACCACGCGCAGTACTCACGCCTCGCCAGCGATTAGCCAGCAGCTAGTCACGGAGACGTAGCGTCACCGAAAAGTAGGCGCATCGCGCCTGGAGTTCTAGCCGGTACGGCCCGCCCGCTTGGCGACACCCACATCGGCGTCCCACCCCTTAGCTCTATTCGGCCTCGATAGTGGTGCGCGGGATCGTCGTCATTGACACCGTTGTGATAGCGACACAGCGGCGAAAGATTATTCATGTTCGTCATCCCGCCGCGTGCCCAGGACTGCACGTGGTGCATTTCGCAGGCGTCGGAACCGTGGCGGCAGTCAGGCGCCGGACACACCGGCATCAACAACCCCGCCAGGTCACGCTGCTTCGCGTTGGCGAAACGCTGCGTCCGATACAGGTTCACCGCTCCCTCGCGAGGATGGAACAGCGCCACCTCCAGCTCTGCGCCGTAGTGCTTGGCTAGGAACTCCGCACCGGTCATTGACGTGCCGTCCGTCAGGTGCAGGGTCACCTCTGCTGCGGCGGCTGCGTCAGTGCCGGTGGCGCCGGTGGCGGGTGCGTCAGCGCCGGTGGTTGCTGCGGCACCCAAGCGGATCCACTGCGGCAGCGGGATGAGGATCATCGGGCGGGGTGCGGCGTGCGGGATGCGGGTGGGGGCGCTGGGTGGGTTGTCGTAGGCGTCGTTACGCAAAAGGCCCACAAACGCATCTGCAAGCTGGGCTGCGGCGGGACGCTCGTGGTCGATGACCTGGCGCAGCGCGTGCTCCACATCCGCAATGTCGCGCTCGGCATAGGTTAGCGTCATCGTCCGCATACCCGACTTCGAACGGCTAAAGCGCAGCTGCTTCTGCGGCGGCGGCTTCGGGGTGTCAATGAGGGTATCGGCGTGGCGCGAAAGGGCGTCATAGCGCCCAGTGAAGCGCAGCAGTTCCTCGCGCAGGCGCCAGCGCTCGCCGTCGTCGGTAACGCGGCGCAGTTTGCGCTCTATAAGCACAAGCTTGTCCAGGCTCGCCCCTCCCGCCATCTCGCGGGCCTGCGCCTGCCTACGCGTAAAGCGCGTCGGCCCGTAATAGACGCCGTGAACGGCCTGCCATTCACGCACCCTAGACGGCGCGATGCACACCGCCAACGCCGCGTCACGGTCGAAGCCAGCCAGGGTATCCACCCCCGCCGAAAGAAAGTCCCCAAAGTTCATGAGCCACAAGCTAATGCGCGCCAAAATCACACACAAGCGCCGACGCTTGCGCCTGTGGATAAGTTGAAGTTATCCACAGGTGGAGCGTCGCTAAGCAAAAGGCCCAACGCGCTGACCTGCTGGTTTAGGAAGCGGCCTTCGGCTTACCGAATGCCCAGAATTTGTTAATCACGAAATTGACGGGCATGGCCGCAAACGTCGAAATTGCCTGCGCCCAATAGCTCTTGGTGCGAAGCCCCGTAGAGTCATCAAACAAATCCGCCGGCAACGCGAAGGGTGAGTTCGGGTTCATCAAAAACGTCATCACCGTCAGCGACACAACCAGCGCCACCACACCCGTGGCCAGAAACGGCACATACCCGCGCAGCCACGAACGCCCGCCCTCCCCGCGGAACGTCCAGGAACGGTTCAACTGATAGTTCCACGTATTCGCCACCACAAACGCCACTGTGGACAACACGTGGTACCAGCGCACGTTAAAGCGCGTGCCGAGGAGGTTGAAAAACACCTCGGACTCGTGGACGCCAAAGCCGGAGTCCAACAGCTTCTTGAACACATAAAACGCGGCCAAGTTGACCAGCACGCCGGAGCCGCCGACGATGCCGAACTTCAGAAACTGTGTGACACCAGCCGCAAACCGTTGCGGGGTCATTCCTAGCTTGCGCCTAGGCGCTGCGCTGCTTCGGCAGCGTGTGCATCCGTTGTGGTCATAGCCACGCGCACGTGGTCTCCACCCGCCGGGCCGTAGAAATCACCCGGGGCGGCAAGGATGCCACGCTCAGCCAGCCACGCGAGCGCCTCGCGCGAGCTCAAGCCGTCCTTCCTCGCCCACAGGTACAAACCAGCCTCAGAGTTATCCACCTCAAAGCCCGCGGCAACCAAGCCCTTCAGCAACACGGCGCGACGCGCGGCGTACGTGGTGCGCTGCAGCTCCTCGTGTGTGTCGTCCGCAAACGCGGCGACCATCGCCGCCTGGATCGGCCCCGGCACCATGAGACCCGCGTGCTTGCGCGCCTCCAGCAGCTCCTGGACCAACGCCCGGTCGCCGGAAATGGTGCCCGCGCGGTACGACGCCATATTCGACGTCTTCGACAACGAATGCAACGCCAGAAGACCCGTGTTGTCCCCGCCAGTCACGCTCGGATGCAGGATGGACACCGCCTCAGCGGACCAGCCGAGGTAGAGATAGCACTCATCAGAGGCCACAATTGCACCGGTATCGCGGCTGAACTCCACCCAGGACTTCAGCTGGTCAACGCCCATAACCGCCCCCGTCGGGTTGGATGGGGAGTTGATGAAGGCCAACGACGCGCCGTCGATAGGCAGATCAGAGCGCACCACCTTGCAACCCGCAATCAGGGCGGCGACCTCATAGGTGGGGTACGCAACCTCGGGGATGATGACCGTCTCGCCGCGCATGCCCAGAAGCGTGGGCAGCCAGGCGATAGCCTCCTTCAGGCCAATCGTCGGCAGCACCGACTGCTCATCCAAGCCCGTAATGCCGAAGCGGCGCGAAAGCGCCTCCACAATCGTGCGACGCAACTCAGGCGTGCCCGCCGTCTGCGGGTAGCCAGGGATCGCGGCGTGCTCCGTCAACGCAAGCTGGATCGCAGGCGCGACCGGGTCCACCGGCCCGCCAACGGAAAGGTCAATCAGCCCGTCCGGGTGCGACGCGGCTTTCGCCTTCACGTCTGCAATCGTGTCCCAGGGGAAATCGGGCAACACCAAGGCCAAAGGGGTACGCATAAAATCTAGTCCTGGTTCTGCGGCGGCAACGCAGCCACAAACGGGTGGTCAAAATCAAGCGCGCCCGTCTTCGCGGCGCCACCTGGGGAACCGAGTTCATCAAAGAAGCCAACATTGGCGTCGTAGTACTCACTCCACTCTTCCGGAGTGTCATCCTCGTAGAAGATGGCTTCCACCGGGCAGGCAGGCTCACAAGCACCGCAGTCCACGCACTCATCCGGGTGGATGTAGAGCATGCGCTTGCCTTCGTAGATGCAGTCGACCGGGCATTCTTCCACGCAGCCGCGGTCCTTGACATCAACACACGGCTGAGCAATTACATAAGTCATGCGCTCTAGTATGTCACTTCGCCCTGGCGAGGGGCCAAACGCCGCCGACCAAACCGGCGACGAACGCCCAACCACCGCCAAAGAAGATCCATACGACGCACCACACCCCCAAAGGAACCAGCCACACAATGCGTCGCGACGTCCACAGCGCGGCAGTACGCGTGAACACCAACGTTGCCAACGGCATAAGTATCCACGCAAGCGGTTGCCACAGATACGTTGCCCCCACAAACGCGGAAACCGCGGCGAAAACACTCAGGAAGCCATAAGCCTGGATAATTTCGCCGCGGGAAAACTCGCGGGAGTCGCCACGCTTTACAGTCCGCAAAAAATCCCGTCCGCGTCATCCGGCAGCGGCGCACCCGCCCCGAGCTGGTAGTGCTCCACGCGCTGCAGCGGCTGCACGATCAGGTTGCTCAGGGCGTAGTAGACCATTGGGCCGTCACAGAGCACTGCGTGTGGGTTGGTTTCAGAAACCAGGCCGTTGGCAATCCACAGCTGAGTGGCGTGGGCTTGCATGGAGGCGGTTTTGGCGGAATACGTGGCGTCGTCAAGCAAAATGCTCAAATCGGCTGTCTCTACCCCATCGAGCTCTCCTGGCTGCGGCAGGCGCCAACCGGCGGGGGCAACCGCGGGCAGGGCGGCGTTAGTCTCACGCGCGAGGCGGACGGTGTGCAGCACGCGCGGCACCTGGGCACGAGTGGCAGCGGCGTGTGTGATGCGGTGGGCCTGGATGTGGTCCGGGTGGCCATAGCCGCCGACCTCATTGTAGGTCACCACAACATGCGGGCGGATGCGCTCAAACAGCGCCACCAGCAGGTCGGTAGCGGTGTGCGTGTTATTCACAAACGCGCGCGGGTTCTGGTGTGCTGGCGAGCCGGCCATGCCGGAATCACGGAAGCGACCGGCGCCGCCGAGGAACTCACCGCGGGCGCCGAGCGCACGCAGGGAGGCCGCAAGCTCGCCGATGCGGAAGCCACCAAGCTGGTCGGCCTCGCCGGCAACCAGGTGCTGGTACGTCTCTCCGATCACCTCGCCTTCTTCGCCGAGGGTGCAGGTGACCACGGTGACGTCCGCGCCACGACGTGCAAGATCCGCAATGGTGCCGCCGGTAGTAATCGCCTCATCGTCCGGGTGCGCGTGGACGAATACGGCGCGATAGCCGATGAGATCCCGCATTTACTTATTCAGCTGCTTGGCGCGGGAACGTGCACGGCCACGCTCAGTGGCGTTGAGGATGATCTTGCGAACACGCATCGCTTCGGGCGCGACCTCGACGCATTCGTCCTCATCACAGAACTCGATGGCCTCGTCCAGCGACAGGGTGCGGGCCTTCTGCAGCGTCACGGTCGTATCGGCGCTGGCTGCACGCATGTTGGTCAGCTTCTTTTCCTTGGTGATGTTGATGTCCATATCCTCATCACGCGAGTTCGCGCCAACGACCATGCCCTCGTAGGTCTCAGCGCCCGGCTCCACGAAGAAGTCGCCGCGGTCCGCCAGCTGCTGCAGGGCGTATGCGGTGACCTGGCCGGAGCGGTCTGCTACCAGGGAGCCGGTCGGGCGGCCCTTGATTTCGCCTACCCATGGACGGTGCTCGATGGAGTACGAGTTGGCAATGCCGGCGCCGCGGGTTTCGGTGAGGAAGGTGGTGCGGAAGCCGATCAGGCCTCGCGACGGCACGTCAAACTCCATACGCACCCAATCACCCGCACCGGTGTTGGACATGGCGGTCATCTGCCCCTTGCGGTTTGCCAGTAGCTGGGTGACGGCACCCTGGTGCTCACTCGGCACGTCGATAACCATGTGGTCGTACGGCTCGTAGGTCTTGCCGTCGATCTCCTTGGTCACTACCTGCGGCTTGCCCACGGTGAGCTCAAAGCCTTCACGACGCATCGTTTCAATCAACACCGTCAACGCCATCTCACCACGGCCCTGGACCTCCCAGGCGTCCGGGCGCTCCGTCGGCAGCACCTTAATGGAGACGTTACCGATCAGCTCCTGGTCCAGGCGCGCCTTGATCATGCGAGCAGTGAGCTTGTCACCGCCGTTACGGCCAGCCATCGGCGAAGTGTTCACGCCAATGGTCATGGAAATCGCAGGGTCATCCACCTTGATGCGCGGCAGCGGTGCAACGTGCTCCGGGTCGCACAAGGTGTCACCGATCATGATTTCGTCCACACCGGAGATTGCGGCAATGTCTCCGGCAACCACATCCTCGGTGGCGGGGACGCGATCCAGGCCTTCAGTGACCAGGAGCTCAGCCACCTTCACGTTCTTCACATGCTGGTTGCCTTCCGCGTCATAGTGCACCCACGCGACCTGTTGGCCCTTCTTCACGGAGCCCTTGAATACGCGGATCAGTGCGATACGGCCCAGGAAGGAGGAGGAGTCCAGGTTGGTCACCTGCGCTTGGAAGGGGGCGTCGATGTCGGCGGACGGTTCTGGCAGCACGTCATAGATAACGTCAAACAGCGGCTGCAGATCCTCATTGTCCGGCAGGTTGCCGTTGCCCGGGTTTTCCTGGGAAGCACGGCCCGCGCGGCCGGAGGTGTAGAGCACTGGCAGTTCCAGCAGGTTTTCCGCAGCCTCAGCTGCTTCCGGATCTTCCAGGCCAGCGCCCAGCTCAAGCAGCAAGTCCTGGGCTTCTTCAACAACCTCATCAATACGTGCGTCCGGACGGTCAGTCTTGTTCACACAGATGATGACCGGCTTCTTGGATTCCAGCGCCTTGCCCAGCACGAAGCGGGTCTGCGGCAGCGGGCCCTCAGATGCATCAACCAAGAGCACAACGCCGTCCACCATGGACAAGCCGCGCTCAACCTCGCCACCAAAGTCGGCGTGTCCCGGGGTGTCAATCACGTTGATCACCAGGTCGCGGCCGTCCTTACCGGCACCTGCGCGGCGGATGGCGGTGTTCTTGGCCAAAATTGTGATGCCGCGCTCGGATTCGAGCTCACCGGAGTCCATCACGCGGTCGCCGTGTTCACCGTGGTCACCGAACACGCCGGACTGCTCCAGCATGGCGTTGACCAGGGTGGTCTTGCCGTGGTCAACGTGGGCAACAATGGCTACATTTCGAAATTCAGGGTGCGACACTTAACCGCTGCTCCTTATATATAGGCGGTATGAACGTCTAAACACTACCCCTCTGACTTCCGAATCGCACGTTCGCTCTAGCTGGTCATTGAGCTTTCCCTGTGCCGTTCAGTAGGGTGTGGACCTGCCCCGGCAGTCTTGACTTTTCAGCCCTTTCGCCTGTTCGGCCTGCTTCTTTGTGGCCCACAACACCACACACGGCAGGGAGCAAAAACTCGATTTCACCTTGACGTTGTTACATAAGTGACTATTGTTGCTCAAGTGACGTTTTCCCTGCCCAAATCAATCCGCGCCTCCGCAAGCACCGTGCTTACCGCGCTGAGCGCATCCCTGTTGGTCGGCGCGAGCGTTTTCGCCTCCGCAGCCAGCGCTCAAGCATCCTCTGCTTCGTTTGGACTGCTTGATGAGCTAGGCCGACCTACTCCACAGGTAGTCCAGCGCGTCCATGACTTTGCAGACAAACCGTTCGTACCTGACCAGGTAGCTAACGCCCTGCGCACGGCGATCACGTTCTACGCCGGTGGTGGAGAACTCGGAGGCCCCCCGCTGCCCGAGGACGCTCCCCCGTTCACCCAGTTCTACTGGCCAACGGTATCCTCCCACTGCATTGGCCCTGGCCTGCACTCCACAGCATCAGCGCTCGTCGTCCCAGGTCCGGCCACCACCCCGGCACCTGGAGCTAACGCTGGGGAGGTCACGTTTGTCTTCACCGCGCTTGGCACACCGGCCGCCGCACCCGACCAGGGGTTGATGAAGGTGTACTGGATCAATCTCAACAATTTCCGCACGGGCGTAACGCCTTTAGATAACAATCTGATAAACCCATCAGGACCGGCAACCCTGTCCGCAACCGCAAAGACGGGCACTGGGCGCGTACTCGCAGTTGTAGACGGAGGCGTGCGCACCCAAGACAGGGTGTGCAACTTCGCCCCCACCGCCGCAAGTTTTTCTGTGAGGTAAGAGATGAGCGTTGACCTACACCCTGTCAAGCAGGAAACCTTTGACACGGTCTCCAAAACCAACGTGGACCCCAAGGGATTCCTCCGTGAGGTAGACACGTTTCGGGTGACTGACTTTGGCCTGTACATGGCACGTGGGGCAAACCACCCCCGCTTTGGCTACCTCGAAAGCTGGCTGCTTCCAAAGCTCGGCCTGAGAGCCAACATCTTTCACTTCCGCGAGGGTGTAGAAGAAGAGCAGGAGTATTACTTCGACGTTGCGGACATTGACGTTGACGGCGACGTATGGACAACGCGTGACCTCTACGTTGACTTAGTCTCAAACACCGGCACTCCTATCGACGTCTTGGATATCGACGAACTCGCCGCAGCTACCTCCGCAGGGCTAATCACTGCTGAGGAAGCCGAGAAAGCCATTGACTGCACCTTGAATGCCGTCGAGGGCATCACCCGTCACAGCGATGATCCGATGGAATGGCTGCGCACCCTCGGCATCGAGCTGACGTGGGCGGATGAGGTGGAACTCACCCCCGTCGGCTAGCAAAAAGCCCTTTGGCGCAAATTAATGCGCCGAAAATGGTGTGACACATCACTTTTTTCATTAACGTTTATGAAACCCACTGCTTTCGTGGCAATAAGTTTTGTTTTCCGTTGAAAGGATGACCGGTCACATGAAGAACCGCATTCGCCTCGCCGCAATCGCCGGCCTGTCCACCATCTCCCTGACCCTCACCGCATGTGCAGGTGACAGCACGGAGTCCACCAGCGCCGGCACCTCCACAGAGTCGAGCCAGGCTGCAGAGTCCACTGGTGAGTCCACGGGTGGCCTGGAAATCAACGCCGCTGGAGACTACAACCCGCTCGAGCGCGACCAAATCCAGGACGGCGGTGAGCTGACCATGGCTATCACCGAGATGGCTGAGCAGCAGAACGTGTTCCACGCCAACATGAACCGCTACACACGTGACGTGTGGGTCAAGTACAACCCGCAGCTGACTCTTTTCGACGGTGACGGTACCTACCACCCGAACCCGGCCTACCTCAGCGACGTGAAGGACGAGGTTGTGGACGGCAAGACCGTGGTCACCTACACCATCGTGGATGAGGCCAAGTACAACGACGACACTCCGATCGACTGGACCGCATTTGAGAACACCTGGAAGTTCAACAACGGCTCCAACCCGGATGTTCAGGTCAACTCCACCGACGGCTACGAGCTGATCGAATCTGTCACCCGTGGCGAGACCGACAAACAGGCAGTTGTCACCTTCAAGCAGGCATACCCGTGGTGGGAGGGCCTCTTCGGCAACCTCGTTCCGCCGCAGGTTGACTCCGCTGACACCTTCATGAACGCCTACCTCAAGCAGCTCCACCCGGAGTGGGGCGCAGGCCCGTTCAAGGTTGAAAACGTCAACTTTGAAACCGGTGAAGTTTCCTTCGTGCGCAACGAGAAGTGGTGGGGCGAGCCTGCCAAGCTGGAGCGCATCTCCTACCGCGCAATGGAGGACCAGGCTTCCATCAACGCTTTCCGCGCAGGTGAGATCGACCTGACCGGCGTTGGTTCCCGTGACCGTCTGGAGACCGCACGTCAGATGGGTGACCAGGCTGACATCCGCGTCTCCCTGCGTCCGTCGAACTTCCTGCTGACCATCAACTCTGAGGCACCGGGCCTGGATGATCCGAAGGTGCGCGAGGCAATCATGACGGCAATTGACCGTTCCCAGCTTGCCGCGATCCGCTTCAACGGCCTGGACTACACCGAGGACCTGCCGGGCTCCTTCACCCTGTTCCAGACCCAGGATGGCTACGAGGACAACTTCGGCTCCGTGGTTCAGTACGACCAGGAGAAGGCAAAGAAGCTGCTCGAGGAGGCTGGCTACTCTGAGGCGAACCCGCTGACCGTTCGCTACGTCACCCTGGGTGACTCCCCGATGGTTCAGGCCACCACCTCCGCAATGCAGTCCATGCTGCGCGCAGTTGGCATCGACGTCCAGATCGAGGAGCGCCCGAGCTCTGACTTCTCCAAGGTGACCTCCGAGAAGGACTTCGATCTGTTCATGATGGGCTTCTCCTCCACCGACCCGTTCGGTGTTGCCTACTTCGGCCAGGTCTACGCATCTGATTCTGAGCTGAACAAGTCCGGCACGGGCTCCGCTGAGCTGGACGCGAAGATCGAAGAGCTGCAGAAGATCGAGGACGCTGACGAGCAGATCAAGCGCGCTAACGAGCTTGAGAAGGAAGCTTTCGGCGAGTTCGGCATCATGCCGTACGCCAACGGCCCTGAGATGGTTGCTACCAAGCCGGGCCTGGCTAACTTGGGTGCTATGTCCTTCGCAGTGCTGCCGATCGAGAACGTCGGCTGGGCGAAGTAAGAGACCCGGTAACCGTTGATCACGTCGCGTAAATCCGCCGAGGCCCTTGTGGCTTCGAGCGGATTTATGCGTTTTGACACAGACTGAGAGACGCCATGTTCCGCTACCTCATAAGGAAAATTCTGAGCTGGAGCCTCATCGTTTTTCTGGCCACCAACCTCACGTATTTCCTCGCCAGCTTCTTTTTGGACCCGCGCGCCAACTACTTCGGCCGTCGCCCTCCGCTTTCACCAGAGCAGATCGATGCTTTGCTTGAGCCCAACAACTTGAGCCCGAATACGCCGATAATTGAGCGTTGGTGGACATGGCTCACCGGCATCCTGACACGTTGGGACTGGGGTAACTCCCCGCTCGGTGACTCGGTGAACGAACAGATTGCGTTTCGCATCTGGGTCTCCGCCCAGCTGACGTTCGTGGCAACCTTCCTGTCCATCGTCATTGGTGTGGCAGTGGGCGTGTACACGGCGTCGCGCCAGTACAAGCGCGCCGACCGCGTTTGGCAGGGCATTTCCATCATCACGATGAACACGCACGTGGTTGTGGCGTCTATTGCAGTGGTGTGGCTTGGCATCAAGATCAACGAGTGGACCGGGCGCCGTATCTTCTACGTCACCGGCGCATCTAACTCCAATGTGCAAGGCACGTGGAACAAGCTAGTTGACTTTGGTCAGCACCTTATCTTGCCCACGCTTGCGCTGCTGATCATTTCCTACGCGGGCTACCACTTCATGCAGCGCACCTTGCTGCTGGATAACTTGAACGCGGACTACGTCCGCACTGCTCGCGCCAAGGGCCTGACCAAGGCGCAGGCGGTGCGCAAGCACGCGCTTCGCACCTCACTGATTCCGGTGGCAACCTCGGTGGCATTCTCCGTTCCCGGTATTTTCACCGGTGCGGTGATGACGGAGCGCATTTTCGCCTGGAACGGCATGGGCCAATACTTCATCCAGACCATCAGCCGCAACGACGTGCATGGCGCAGTTGCTGTTGCGGCCTTCGGCGCCGCGATGACCGCAATATCTGCGATCTTGGCGGACCTGCTTGTGGTGGCACTTGATCCCCGAGTCCGGGTTAGCTAGGGAGGCACACCAATGTCGACGAAATACACCGGATCTAACTCTGGCCAGCCACGTCGCGCCAGCCAGAACCTGGGTATGCACGCAAACATCCCAGTTAATGACATGACGGCTACGTCTGAAACCGGACGCCAGGCAGACGGCACGGCAAGTGCTGAGCCACTAAACCAGTCCGCAGCACTACGCGGCACCAGCAAGAGCCGTATCTACCTGCGCCGCTTCCTGCGAAACCGCATGGCGGTAGTAGGCACGGTTATCTTCATCGTGCTGGTCCTGCTCGCTGTCTTTGGCAAGTTCATCACGCCTTGGGCCTACGATGAACCGGACTTTTTGAACCTAGCCACCGGCCCAAGCAAGGAACACTGGTTTGGTACCACTGACTCCGGCAATGACCTATTCGCTCAGGTTGTGCACGGCCTTGGCCGTTCCCTGACCATTGCAGTGCCAGCAGCGCTGGCTATCACGATCCTCTCTGCGCTCATTGGTGCAGGTGCTGCGCTCTACGGCGGTGCGCTTGAAAAAATTGTGCTGGCAATCATCCACTTCATGCTGGCAGTGCCGACCTTCTTGATGATTGCACTGTTGGTCTCCGGCTCTGGCGGCGACTGGAAGGTGCTCACCGTGGTGCTCATCGCTTTCGGCTGGATGTACCCCGCTCGTGTGATTTGGTCACTGGCTTTGTCTATCCGAGAAAACGACTACGTTCGCGCCGCCCGTTTCATGGGTGTCTCCCGTCCGAAGTCGATTGTGCGCCACATCATCCCCAACGTGGCGTCGCTGTTGGTGATCCAGTTCATGATGGGCGTGGTCTCCACAATCATGAGTGAGACCGCCCTGTCCTTCCTTGGCTTAGGCGTGAAGCTGCCAGATGTGTCTCTGGGTACCCTGCTGCAGACCGGTACCGGAACCCTGATCACCACCCCGTGGCAGTTCTACTTCCCGGCGCTTGTGCTGACGCTGTTGACCGTCTCCATGGCTTTCATTGCTGACGGCCTGCGTGACGCTTTTGACCCGAACTCGAACTCTGGAGGCCGAGCATGACATCTTCCGTGAATTCCGCTAACCCGGTACTTAGCGTTCGTGACCTCAACGTTTCTTTCCCCTCGGAGGCAGGCGTTGTCTCCGCGGTACGCGGCGTGGACTTTGACCTCTACCCCGGCCGAACCCTTGGCATTGTGGGCGAGTCCGGCTCGGGCAAGTCGGTCACGTCCATGGCTGTGATGGGGCTTTTGCCGGATTACGCCAAGGTCACCGGCTCGGTGCTGTACAAAGGCGAGGAACTGCTGACCAAAAACGACAAGGCCATGTCGCACATCCGCGGCAACGAGATCGGCATGATCTTCCAGGACCCACTGTCCGCTTTGACGCCGGTGTATGACATTGGTACGCAGCTGGTGGAAGCCATGCAGGCCCACAACAACATTTCCAAGTCCAAGGCACTCACCCGTGCGGCTGAGCTTTTGGACCTTGTGGGTATTCCGGAGCCGCAGAAGCGCCTGAAGTCCTTCCCCCACGAGTTTTCCGGTGGTATGCGCCAGCGCGTGGTCATTGCTATTGCGATTGCGAATGATCCGAAGGTACTGATCGCGGACGAACCAACCACCGCCCTCGACGTGACCATCCAGGCCCAGATCCTGGACGTGATCAAGGTTGCGCAGCGTGAAACTGGCGCGGCTTGCATCATGATTACCCACGACATGGGCGTGGTTGCTGGCACCGCAGATGACGTGCTGGTGATGTACGGTGGCCGCCCCGTGGAAAAGGCCGGCGTGCACACGCTGTTTAAGGCCCCGCAAATGCCGTACTCCATCGGCCTGCTTGGTTCCACACCGCGTGTGGACGTCCCCTCAGACGAGCCCTTGACGTTTATCGAGGGCACCCCGCCGAAGCTGGTGAACATGCAGGAACGCTGCCAGTTCGCGCCGCGCTGCCCGATCGCTGTCCCGGAGTGCTCAAACGGCGAGCCGAAGCTTGAGCCTGTGGGGGATAACGAAGGCCACGAGGTCGCCTGCATTCGCCACAACGAGATTGAAAACGGCACGATCAACGGCTGTCCGCTCTACCCCACCCCGGTGCTTCCGGAGGATTCGCTGGCTAACGTGCCTCGCGAAGAGCGCGAGGTGACCCTGGAAGTGGAGAACCTGAACAAGGAATTCCCGCTGACTAAGGGTGCGTTGGTGAAGCGTCGCGTAGGTACAGTGCACGCGGTAAAGAACGTCTCCTTCGACCTTCGCGCCGGTGAGTGCATGGCTATCGTGGGCGAGTCCGGCTCCGGCAAGACCACCACCTTGCTGGAGATCATGAACCTGGATCCTGCTCCCGGCAGCCGCATTGTGTTGTGCGGTGAGGATGCCTCGAAATTCAACCACGCGTCTCGTCAGAAGGCCCGCCGCAACCTGCAGATGGTGTTTCAGGATCCGATGAGCTCGCTGAACCCGCGCATGACGGTCAAGGAGATCATCCAGGAGCCGCTGAACGCGCTTGGTTACCAAGGCGACAAGGACGAGCGTATTGCTGAGCTGATGCGCACCGTAGGTCTGGACGAGTCTCAGATTGACCGTTTCCCGGGCCATTTCTCGGGAGGCCAGCGCCAGCGCATCGGCCTCGCCCGTGCGCTTGCCACCAACCCCTCGGTGATTGTGCTGGATGAGCCGGTCTCAGCGCTCGACGTATCTATCCAGGCTGGTGTGATTAACCTGCTGGAGTCCCTGAAGCGCGAGCTTGGCCTGTCGTACCTGTTCGTGGCACACGATCTGTCGGTGGTCCGCCACCTGTCGGACCGTGTTGCGGTGATGTACAAGGGCGACTTTGTGGAATTCGGCGACGCGGATGAGGTGTTTGATAACCCCCAGCACCCGTACACCAAGGCGTTGTTGTCTGCGATCCCGATTCCTGACCCGGAGGTTGAGCGCAACCGCGTGCGCCAAACCTACCAGCCGGAATAGGGCCTTGTTGCTTGTCGACGCCCCCTTAGGGCACTGGTGTTAACGAATCTCGATACCGAGGTCTTCGCCAGTGCCCAATTCAATGCCCAAGCCCGGAACCGAATTGATCAGGTTCTGGGTGTATGGGTCTTGCGGATTATCAAAGATGTCGTCCGAGCTACCCTGCTCCACGGCAACGCCTTGGCGCATCACCACAATGTCGTCGGCGGTCTGGCGGACCACAGCTAGGTCGTGGGTAATGAACAGGTAGGAAAGGTCGAGCTCGTCCTGCAGGTCTGCCAGCAGGTTGATGATCTGGTTTTGCACCAGCACGTCAAGTGCAGACACGGCCTCATCCAGTACGACAACTTCCGGGTGCAGCGCAAGCGCTCGCGCAATTGCGATGCGTTGGCGCTGGCCGCCGGAGAGTTCGTTCGGGTAGCGTCGCATAGCAGAGCGCGGCATCTGCACCATGTCTAGCAGCTCAGCAACGCGAGCTTCGCGCTCCTTGCGGCCGCCGACCTTGTGCAGCGCTAGTGGTTCCTCGATGCACTTGTACACCGAGAACATCGGGTCGAGTGAGCCGTAGGGGTTTTGGAACACCACCTGGACTTTGCGGCGCATCTCAAACAGCTCTTTACCTTTAAGCTGCGCAATATCCTGGCCCTCGAAGATCACTCGCCCACTGGTCGGCTCGAGAAGACGCAGCACCATGTTGGCCACGGTAGATTTGCCGGAGCCGGACTCGCCGACGAGGGCGAGCGTCGTGCCACGTCGTAAAGAAAAGCTCACGTCATCAACCGCACGAAGGATTTTCTTGGCGCCTCTTTGGCCGCGCACGTCGAATTCCTTCACCAGGTTTTCTACGCGAACCACTTCCTCGCCATCGCGCTTTCCGGCAACGCGCTCTGCGGTTTCCAGCCCCTGTGCCTTAGCGGACTGGATTCGTGCAGACGCCAATGACGGCGCCGCCTTCACCAACCGCTGCGTGTACGGGTGCTGCGGGTTACGCAGAATCTTCAGGCTTGGGCCTTTTTCCACGATGCGGCCGCGGTGCATCACTACGAGGAAGTCGGCGCGCTCAGCTGCCAACCCGAGATCGTGAGTAATAAACAGCAGCGATGTGCCCAATTCCGCGGTGAGCTTGTCCAGGTGATCCAGGATTTTCTTCTGCACCGTGACGTCGAGGGCGGATGTTGGTTCGTCGGCAATGAGCAGCTTCGGGCGTGCAGCCAGGCCGATCGCAATGAGCGCTCGCTGGCGCATGCCTCCAGAGAACTCGTGCGGGTACTGCTTCGCTCGGCGCTCAGCGTCCGGCAGGCCGGCTTCCTCCAAAAGCTCAACAACGCGCTTGTGGCGCTCGGAGCCTGGCACCACGTTGTTGGCGCGCAGCGACTCCTCCACCTGTGTGCCAATGCGCCACACCGGGTTGAGGTTGCTCATCGGGTCCTGTGGCACCAGCCCAATCTCGCTGCCTCGGATTTCCTGCCAACCCTTCTCGTCGAGGTTGGTCAGGTCCTTGCCGTCGAACGTGATGGTGCCGTTGGTCACCTTGCCGGTTCCTGGCAACAGGCCCAAGATGCTCATCGCAGCGGTGGACTTGCCGGAGCCAGACTCACCCACAATGGCCACGGATTGGCCTGGGTAGATCGTCAGGTCAAAGTCACGTACGGCTTCCACCACACCCGTGGTGGATTCGAAGGTGATCTTGAGGTCTTCAATGTTAAGCAGTGGCTGGTTCATCGTTTCCTCGCCTTCGGGTCGAGGGCGTCGCGGACCACGTCGCCCATCATGATAAAGCTCAGCACCGTCAGTGCCAGGGCAATTGCCGGGTAGAACAGCACCATGGGCTGGGTGCGTAGGGACGCCTGCGCCCTCGAAATATCTCCACCCCACGACACCACGGACGTTGGCAAACCAATACCAAGGAACGACAGCGTTGCCTCAGCAACAATGAACGTGCCCAGCGCCACCGTCGCGTACACAATGATCGGCGCCGCTGCATTCGGCAGGATGTGGGAGAAGATGATCTTGCTGTCGCTGGCGCCAAGTGCGCGCGCAGCGGTCACGAACTCGTCGTTCTTCACGCCCATCACCGCGCCACGAGTAATACGTGCGATCTGCGTCCAGCCGAACATAGACAGTGCAAGCACCACCATCCAGATGGAGCGCTGGTTTTGGAACATGGACATGACCACGATCGCAGCCAGCACCAGCGGGACGGCGAAGAAGATGTCCGTCAGGCGAGACAGCAGCGTGTCCCAGATACCACCGTAGAAGCCGGCGATGGAACCGATGATGGTGCCAAGTGCGGTAACAATCAGCGTGGTTAGCACGCCCACAGCAACGGATGCACGTGCACCGTAGATGGTGCGCGCGTAAATGTCGCAGCCTTGACGGTCAAAACCAAATGGGTGGCCCGAGGTCGGTCCATTCAGTGAGCGCGACAGGATGCACTCACGCGGGTCAGTAGCGGTGAACAGCTGAGGTGCGATTGCCACGGCAAGCGCCATCAGGATCAGTGCGGCTGCTACCCAAAACAGGGGGCGGCGACGCAGGTACTTCCACGCTTCGCCCCATTGGCTTGACGGCGCCCGGTCATCGGCCACAGCGTCAACGGCGCCCAGGCCCGACTCATCAGTCTCAGCTACGTAGTATTCCTGCCCAGGCAGCCCAGTGTCTACAGTATCTACAGCGTTATTGGTTCTTGGGTTATGCATAGCGAATCCTCGGATCCAGGACAGCGTAGAGCAGGTCCACCAGCAGGTTGGCAACGATGTACACGATCACCAGCACCGTGGTGAATGACACCACCGTGGCAGGCTCACCCTTGATGATTGCTTGGAAGATGGTGCCGCCAACGCCGTTGATGCCAAAGATGCCTTCGGTAACAATGGCGCCGCCCATCAGCCCACCAAGGTCAGCACCCAGGAAGGTCACAACCGGGATCATGGAGTTGCGCAGCACGTGGCGGTTCATCACTTGGCCGTTGGACAGGCCCTTAGCACGGGCGGTACGCACATAATCCGCGCGGAGGTTTTCGCTGACGGACTGCCTGGTTAATCGCAACACGTACGCAAATGACAAGGCGCCTAGCACCACCGCGGGCATTAACAGCGCTGTGAAGCTTTCGTTTCTTCCCACTGTCACGGGGAGTAATCCCCACTTCACGCCAACGAGGTACTGCAGCACGAAACCGATAACAAAGCTCGGCACCGCAATAACAAACAGGGAGACAACCAGCACCGTGGAGTCAAAGAAGCCGCCGCGGCGCACACCGGCGATCACGCCGAAGATGATGCCAAAGATGGCCTCAAAGGCCAGCGCCATCAGCGCCAGCTTGATGGTTACTGGGAAGGCATTCGCCATCACGGAACGCACCGGCTGGCCGGAGAACGTAGTGCCGAAGTCCAGCGTCAAAATGCCTTTGAGGTAGAGCAGGTACTGGATTAGAAATGGCTTGTCTAGGTTGTATTCTTCGGTGATGCGTTGGCGAGCAGCTTCGCTCAAGCCTCGGTCGCCGCCGAGCGCTTCGACTGGGTCGCCCGGCATAAGGAAGACGAGGGCATAGAGCAAAAGCGTAGCCCCGAAGAACACGGGGATGATTTGCAAGAGCCGCCGCCCGATGTAGCGCCACATGGGTTAGTTCGCTCTCTTTCGGTTAAGCAGTTTCGTTGACAGGTTCGGTTGTCGGTGTTGTGGACACGCTTGGCAGAATACCGCTGAAAGCAACACGAAACCCACACCCGACACATCCCGTGTCGAAGTGTGGGTTTGTGAACTTACGAAGCGGCATCCGCTTGAAGGATGGTTAGTTCTTCGTAATCGCGTAGAACAGCGGGACGGACTTCCAGGAGAATGCCACGTTGTCAACGTTCTCGGAGTAGCCACCGACCACGTTGGAGTACCACAGCGGGATAACCGGCAGGTCCTGCAGCAGGATCTCCTGAGCCTCGTTGTAGTACTCGGAAGCCTCCTCAACGCTGGCTGCGCCGGCAGCCTGCTTTAGCAGCTGGTCGAAGGTGGCGTTGGAGTAGTCACCGTCGTTGGAGCCAGCGTTCGTGCCGTACAGCGGGGACAGGAAGTTACCCAAGGACGGGTAGTCTGCCTGCCAGCCGGTGCGGAACGCGGTGGTGATCTCGCGCTTAGTCACGTCATCACGCAGGGACTTGAAGTCCGGGTATGCGTTGCCCTCAGCCTCAATGCCCAGGGTGTTCTTGATGGAGTTTGCAACTGCATCAACCCATGCCTGGTGGCCACCATCAGCGTTGTAGGAGATGGCAAACGTACCGGTCCACGGGTTGATCTTGTCAGCCTCCTCCCACAGGCGCTTTGCTTCCTCCGGGTCGTACTCCAGAACCTCAGCACCGTTGAGGGTGTCGGTGTGGCCAGCGATCACCGGGGAGGTGAAGTCCGTTGCCGGGGTGCGGGTGCCGTCGAAGATGGTCGCGGTGATCTCCTCGCGGTTGATTGCACGGGAGATTGCAGCGCGGCGCAGCTTGCCTTCTTCACCACCGAAGTGCTCGAGGCGCTCCGGGATGGTGAAGGACTGGAAGATGGCAGCCGGCTGGTTCACAGCACGCTCGCCCAGCTCGTTGTTGAAGGTTGCGAACGCAGAGTCCGGGATAGCGTCGGTCACGTCCAGGTTGCCTGCGAGCAGGTCAGCGTAGGAAGCGTCCTGCTGTGCGTAGAAGACGAAGTTGATGCCGTCGTTCTGCGCAGCGCGGTCGCCGGAGTACTCCTCGTTCGGAACGATGATGGCGTCCTGGTTGTGGTTCCACTCAGCCAGCTTGTACGGGCCGTTGCCGATCGGGTTCTCGCCGTATGCAGCAAGGTCATCGAATGCAGACTCGTGCATTGGGTAGAAGGCGGAGTAGCCCAGGCGCAGCGGGAAGTCGGCTTCTGGCTGGGTCAGCTCGATCGTGAACGTCTGATCGTCCACAATCTCCAGGCCCTCGAGCGGCTTGCCCTCTTCGAAGCCCAGGATGGACTCGAAGAAGTAGGCGCCGAGCATTGCGTCCTCAACAACCTTGTTCCAGGTGTTGACGAAGTCCTTGGAGGTCACCGGGGAGCCGTCGGACCACTTGATGTCATCGCGCAGGGTCACGCGGTAGGTCTTTTCACCCTCCAGCTCAACGGACTGTGCCATTTCGTTGTGGGACACGCCGTCCTTGTCAAAGTAGACAAGACCCGAGTAGATCATATCGACGATGTTGCCGCCGCCGACCTCATTGGTGTTGCCCGGGATGAGCGGGTTCTGCGGCTCAGTGCTGCTAGCGGTGATGTAATTGCCGCCCGCAGCACCGCCGTTGGAGGCGCTGTCCGACCCACATGCGGTCATGGTGAAGGTCAGCGCGCTGGCTGCAACAACAGCCAGGGTCTTCTTCATGTTCACTATAGATTCTCCTTGATTCATGCGATGATCCCAATGATCCCAATCACATTTATTACCGGTAGCCGGAATAGAACACAATACTACTCAACAGATTCCGTAAATCCACCCGAGAGTTTTTCTCGTATTTACTTTGCGTTCACTGTGACCTGTTGTGGAGCTGGTAGCGTCAAAGGGTTGCGCCCGCCGCTACCTACCAAAGGAGTCCTTCATGTCCGGTGGTTTGCTCGCCTTGCTTGACGACGTTGCGCTGATCGCCCGCACTGCCGCCGCCTCAGCCGACGACGTGGCAGCGATGACGGCGAAGACGTCTGCGAAAGCTGCGGGCGTGGTGATTGATGACGCAGCAGTGACCCCACAGTTTGTCTCTGGGGTCACCCCGGCGCGTGAGCTGCCGATGATCTGGAAGATCACCAAGGGTTCTTTGCGCAACAAGCTGCTAATCATCCTGCCCATTGCACTTGTCCTGAACGCATTCGCGCCGTGGGCATTGGTACCGCTGTTGATGTTGGGCGGTGCATACCTCTGTTATGAGGGCGCAGAGAAGATCGTCCACAAGATCAAGGCAAATCCTGAAGAAGAGCAGGAACGTGCGGTAAACAAAACGCCGGAGGATGAGGATTCCTTAGTCAAAGGCGCAATCATGACAGACCTGATCTTGAGTGCGGAGATCATGATCATCGCGCTTGATGAGGTTGCTGATCAGCCCATCTGGATGGAGGCTGCCGTGCTTATTTCAGTGGGTATCCTCATCACCATCGCGGTTTATGGCGCGGTGGCGATCCTAGTCAAGATTGATGACATCGGCCGCGGCATGATCGAACGCGACAAAGCACCCACGCTTGGGCGCGGCCTGGTGAAGAGCATGCCGTATATCTTGACCGCGATTGGTGTTGTGGGCACGGTTGCCATGTTGTGGGTTGGCGGCCACCTAATCGTGCGTGGCTTGCACGAGGTTGTCGGCTGGCATTGGCCGCACGACATCTCGGAGCACCTCAAGGAGGCCGCTGGCGGCGGGGCGCTTGGGTGGCTGGCTGAGACCGGTGTGTCTCTGACTGCGGGGTTGATCACCGGTTTCATCGTGCTGGAAATCGTCGCGCTGCTAGGCAAACTACTAGGCAACATGCGCGGCGCGAAGGCCAACGCTTAAGCTGAAGCAATGGACAGGCTCTACTCTCTCGCACCGTCGATATGGGGTGCTGGCGAGGAAATTGAGCTCGCCAGCGTGATCCAAGCTCCCCTTTTTGAAGAGTTTGGGGCCACGAAAAAATCAGCATTTTTGCCAGTCCTGCTCCACCCGAATCCGCTCAACGGATCGTGGCGGGTACGCCGGGTGGGCCATGACCGCACCCAGGGCAGGGTCCTAGGGGAAGTCGCCGCTGCGCACCGCGAGCGTTACCCGGAGATGCAACGCATTGAGGCCTCGCTGTTGATGCCAACCACGGTCGCAGAGATTCGTTTTGATAACCAGACCGGCCTGTTTCGGGCCAAGATTATTCTGCCGCCGCCCGAACTTACGGTGCCTCGCAACGATCCTCCAGAAGGTGCGCTAGTGCTACCGCCTGGGGACATGATTGTGGTGGATACCGCCAAAGGAGAGTTCAGTGCTGACGAGCTCGTCGCACTCTCCCCCGGCATCTGGTTTGTTGCGTTGCGTCCGCTGGCGGGCACGGTTGCTGTCACGCTCAACGGCAAGGCACTCGGTGGCTTCGCTGCCAAAGATGCCAAGGAACTCCTTGCCTACATCGAAGAAGCGGGCGCCCCGCTGTACGCACGTGCCGTGCTGTTGGAGGGCATGGCTGCGCTCAATGCCGGCGCCCCAGCTGAGGGTCTGCAGACAATCCCGGTGCTGAAGGTCCCAGACACAACACCTACTACCCCGTGGTCACTCGTAGACTTCCCCGACGGATCATGGGCGATCACGGTGGAGCGCCCCTTTGCCACGGACCCCGAAGACACGGTCCGGCCACACTACAGGGCACGATACGTGTCGCTGACGGGTCAGGACCGCCCCGACGATGTCGCCCCACCGACGCAGATGTTTACCAAGGTGGAGCGTCCGGAAGATAAACCGGAAGATAAACTTCCGGCAGACAAGCCGGAAGACAAGCCGGTAGAGGTGCGGGAGCGTGCCGTCGTTAAGGAAAAGCCCGAAATCGGGTGGCAAGGTTCCGGCGGCTACCTCACAGAAATTGAGAAGGTACAGCTCAGGCGCCGCGAGCGGGTTGCTGTCGAGGTTGGTCGGCACCGCAAGTAGGCAAAGACGCGTACGGTGGTACCCATGAGCAACGATAAAGGACCTAACCCGTACGTAGTAGATATTGAGAAGGCCACATTGGAAAATGAGGCTTTCCGTGACACCCTGTGGACCGGTAAACACCTGCAGCTTACGGTTATGACCATCCCGGCTGGCGGCGAGATCGGCGCTGAGATCCACGAGGGTCACGATCAGTTCCTCCGCCTCGAAGAGGGCGAGCTGCGCGCACAGATCGGCCAAAGCAAGGACAACCTTGAGATTGACCAGGTTGTGGGCGCAGACTGGGCAGCGTTCGTGCCGTCCGGCAAGTACCACAACTTTGTCAATGAGTCAGACAAGCCGGCGAAGCTCTACTCCATTTACGCAGCTCCGGAGCACAAGCCGGGGACTCGCCACGAGACCAAGGCGGATGCGGACAATGATCCGAACGAGCACGACGCTGTGTAACCGGCGCGGTTTAACCAGCGCCAAATAACTAGCGCACAACGCGCGCGGTGCCGTCGATGCGACGGGTCAAGCCGCGCGCGTCAAGCATCTCTAACAGCGGAATTGCCACGCGCCGCGTCGTGCCCCACGCTTTGCGGGCGTCGGAAGCTGAAAACGGCTGCTCCAATGCTTGGAGAAGCGCGGCGGCTTTGGCGGGGGCGTTGGCAAGCAACACCACACCGTCAGCAATCCGCACAATGCGCCCAGCACGCTCGGCTGCCGCCAGCTCCTTATCGCCCACCCCCCACGCCGCAAGGTCAGCGGCCTCGGGCGCGGCAAACGGCCAGGCGTGCAGGTGCTCCTCCAGCTTGGCTATCCCCTCGCCCAAATCCAGAGTGCGGCCAGTCGAAATCAGCCCTTCGGCTACCGTCAGTTTTGCCGCGGCGGCAGCCAGTGGCAGCAGCTTGGCATCGGGGAGCTTTAGCTTATCCACGCCCTCCGCAACCCCCATCCCCGCCGACAACGGATTCACCCGCTCATGTTCTGCAACGGCTTCAAGCAGGGCGTTCCTCCAAGCCATGACTTGACTGGCTTGAATCCAGTAACCAGCAAACGCAATTGTGCCCGCAGGGGGCTCCTCGGGTACGTCGTAGCCCAGCCGCGCCAGGTGCGCCGGGGTCACGGCCACGCGGCGGGTAATCTCGGCGCCAAGGTCCGGCAACGTGGGCAAAGCTTCTGCGCGGCGCGCGGCATCCCCGCGCCGGAGAAAGGCCGGCGGATCCGCGTCCACCACTCGAGCACCAGCCAGGATGTGCTGCTCGCCGGAGCCTCGCAACACTACCGTGTCGCCGATCTTGAGCGGCAGCGGCAACTCAAAGCTCAGGCGCACGTGCTTCTTCCCCAGCAGCCGCACGGCACACGCCACGCTGGCGGTACCAACGTGAGCGACGGCTTCGCGTGGGAGGGGGGAGGTGGTTAGGGTGGTTAACGTGGCGTCGATAAGCAGCGTGCTCTGCCAAGCTCCCGGGGTGAGTAAGGCATCGCCGCGGCCGATACTTTCGGCATCGATGCCACGCAGGTTCAGTGCCACGCGCATCGCCGGTTGCGCCACGTCAATGGGAGTGTCCTCGGACTGCACGGAACGCACGTGAACCTGCTGACCGCGCAGTTCAAGCACGTCCCCCGGTCGGATCGTGCCAGCGGTGAGCGTGCCGGTAACCACCGTGCCCGCGCCTTTGACGCTGAAAGCACGATCCACCCAAAAACGGATCCGCGCGCCTGGGTCCGGGGCCGGTGCGGCCTCAAGCACCTCGTGGAGAGTACGGGTGAGTTCCCCGATCCCCTCACCGGTTTTCGCGGACACCTCCACCACCGGCCAGCCCTGCGCTGTGGTGCCAGCGACCTCACGCGCGATCTGTTGGCGCACCTCGGCGCGGCGCTGCAGGTCAGCATTATCCGCACGCGACATCGCAATCACCCCGGTAGTGATGCCAAACGCGTTGATGGCGTCCAGGTGGTCCTTGGACTGCTCTTTGACCCCCTCATCAGCAGCGATGACCAACATCACTGCGGGCGCGGGACCCACGCCAGCGAGCATGTTGGCAATAAAACGCTCATGTCCCGGCACGTCCACAAAGGCAATATCGCCAACCCACACAAACCCAAGATCAATGGTCAGGCCGCGTTTTCGTTCCTCGTCCCAGCGGTCTGGCTCCATACCTGTGAGGCGCTTGACCAGCGTGGACTTGCCGTGATCAACATGGCCTGCAGTGGCAACGACGAAACTCATGCGTGCACCTCACCAGCGGCTTCAACAATGGCGGCGGCAACAAGCGCGTCTTGGTCTTCCGGCACACAACGCAGATCAATAAGTAAACGCCCACCGTGGATGCGGCCGAGAATAGCGGGATCGTGGCGCCGTAACGCTGCTGCCAGCGACTCATCCAGCTCCACCGCATAGCCGGGCAACGGGTGGCCGGGCGCTCCCCCGCCCCCAACGCGGCCATCGTGCGCCACAACCCTGCCCTCTACTTTGGAGGCCACCTTGGCGGCTAGGGCCTCGGTACGCTGCTTCAACACAGCAAGGTCCGCGTGCAGGTACGCGTGCGTAGGATTATGGGCAAGGCGCATGGTCGCCTCAAGCGCCGCCAAGCGCAACTTGTCAATGCGCACCGCGCGCGCCAGGGGGTGCTTGCGCATCTTCGCAATCGCCTCACGCGTACCCAACATCACGCCTGCCTGCGGGCCGCCCAAAAGCTTGTCACCGGAAAACAACACAACGTCCGCCCCCTGCTTCAACGCAGTTGTCGCGTCCGGCTCATCCGGCAGCAACGGGTCAGATGCCAAAAGGCCAGAGCCGGTATCTACGATCAGCGTCTGACCATGAGCATCCGCAATTTCGCGCAGCTGCGCCACGCTCACACTCGCGGTAAACCCTTCCACCCGATAGTTCGACGGATGCACCTTCAGAATCGCCTTCGCCTCATGAGCGCGTTCATAATCCGCCGGGTGCGTACGGTTCGTCGCCCCGACCTCCACCAAACGCACGCGCGCAGACTCAATCAGCTCCGGCAGGCGGAAACCCGCACCGATCTCAATGAGCTCACCGCGAGAGATCACCATCTCGCCGCCCTCAGCAAACGTTGCCGCTGCCAGCAGCAACGCGGAGGCACCGTTGTTCACCACCAGCGCATCTTCGGCGGCGGGGCACGCAGCTAACAAGGCATCCGTTGCCTGCTTGCCGCGCTCACGCGAACGCACGCCTGCGTCCAGGTCCATCTCCACGTCCACATATCCCGCGGCGCGCGCCATCGCCTCCACTGCGCCGGGCGACAGGGGCGCACGCCCCACGTTCGTGTGCACCACCACGCCCGTTGCGTTGATCACGGCAGTCAGCGTGGTTGCGCCTTGGTTCGCCCGCGCCACAAACACGTCGCGCACATCCTCAGGCGAAATCTCGCCTCGGCGGGCAGCCGCCTGCACATCGTGCGCGAGGGCTTTGAGGGTGGCGGTTGAGAGGTTCGACGTGGCGTCGGCAAGCAATAAAAGCTCATCCGTACGGGGAATGTTGCGGCGCGGATCCAAACGAAACCTCCCGAAAAACTATGGCGGAGACGGACAGGAATCGAACCTGCCAGGCTGAGATGCTCAACCTCACCAGTTTTGAAGACTGGGGCGCCCACCAGGACACGTACGCCTCCGTCGCGTGACGCTACCATACAGCGGTATGAGCAAAACAGCCCCAGAAATCCGACTCACCCAATTCGCCGCAGGTGGTGGATGCGCCTGCAAAATCCCACCCGGTGAACTCGAAGACGCAGTAGCCGGCTTGGTTGGCTTTACAGACCCCAACGTGATCGTTGGTCTTGACGACGGTGATGATGCCTCCGCCATCCGCGTCCGTGATGACCTGGCGATTATCTCCACCACCGACTTTTTCACCCCCGTGGTGGATGACGCGTATACCTGGGGCAAGATCGCAGCTGTCAACGCACTGAGCGATGTCTACGCCATGGGCGGCACCCCGATTACCGCGCTGAATATTTTGGGCTGGCCGCGCGAAGTCCTGCCGCAGGAACTGATCCGTGAAGTCCTCCACGGCGGGCTCGACGCCGCAACTGAAGCCGGCATTTCCGTTACCGGCGGACACTCCATTACTGCACCGGAGCCGATCTACGGCATGGCCGCAACCGGCACCGCCGACCCCGCGCGCCTGATGCGCAACGACTCCGCCGAGGCCGGGCTGCCGATTACCCTGACCAAGCCGATCGGCTCTGGTTTGTTAAACAACCGTCACAAGGCCACCGGCGAGTGGTTCCAGCAGGCAGTCGACGTAATGACCACCCTGAACCGGGACGCTTCGCGCGCAGCAGTGGATGCTGGTGTGAAGGCAGCGACCGATGTCACCGGCTTCGGCTTGCTCGGCCACCTGTACAAGATGGCACGCGCCTCCAAGGTGGACGCGGTGATTGATTTCGCTGCTGTGCCATTTATCGACGGCGCACGTGAAACCCTCCGCGACGGCTTCGTCCCCGGCGGCTCGCGCCGCAACCTGGACTGGGTCAGCCCACACGTCGACTCCGATCTAGATGAGGTGGCGCTGCTCTTGCTTGCAGACGCCCAGACGTCCGGCGGCCTCCTCGTCATCGGCGAAGTGCCCGGCTACCCCATCATCGGCGAAACCGCACCGGGCACCGGGCGGGTGCGCGTGCGCTAGCGCACTGTGGTGATTGAGTCCCCGACCTGGCCCGCGGTCTGGCGTTCCTTGAGTCGGGCGCGCTGGGGCTCCACGACGTACTTCGGGTCTTCCGTGGACTGATGCCCAGCTTGCACAATGCCAAAGCGGGTTAGGCAGGAACCGGCCATGAGTGCCGCACCCGAAAGTGCGGTGATGACACGGTTTCGACCACCCACGAGCGCACCCAAACCGCCGGCGATAACGCAGGCCTCTGCGGCCTTGAGCAGCTTGCCAGCCTTGCCGTCGTGCATCGTCTCCTCCAGCGGCGCGTGCAGGTTACGCTCCACATTCTTGGAGGCGAGAATGTCCGCCGCGGCACCAACGGCACCCAGCACACGTGCCGGACCGTTGTTCTTAGTGGACGTAGTCACTAGCGCCGCTCCTGCGGAGGCAGCTGCTGCTGAGGAGACAAACAGCGCCGGCAGTTCCTTGTGCGCGTCTTGCCACAGCGGCACTGACGTGTTGCCCAACAGCACTGCTGTGTACGCGGCAAGGGGCGCGCCGAGCAGACCGGTAGCCACGCCAGCAGGAGTGGCGGCCCAGTGGAGCAAACTACGCGCGAAATCGGGCAACGGCAAACGCTCACCTGTGAGCTTGTCCACCTCAGCTATCGCAGGCACCGCAGAGGTTGAACCGAACGCGCCTAAAATCCACGAACCCACGCTCATGGGCGAGGACAGTTTGAACACGCGGAACATGTGGAGCATCCGCTCCGGACGTCCTAGGTCCAGAATCAGAAAGCTCGATCCCAAACCTGCCGCCGCGAAAGTGGTCAGTCGGGTGTTGCGCTGCAGCTCACGGTTGCCGGTCAGCCCTGCGCCAACGGCCAGAAGCGCCGACCCGCCCGCTACACCGCCGAGGAACAAGTATCCGGCAATTGGCCACTCCCACGGCGGGAACTTCACAATTGGCTTGCCGTAGTAGGAGTCATACTGCGCGAAGTCCGCTTTCGGCACCATGAGTTCTTCACCACGGCGCCGTTTCTTGCCCCGCGGTTTTGCACCGCCACTACCACTGCCCTGGTTTCGCTTCGGTCCGCGCGGCTCTTCCGGGGGCCGGTAGCTATCAAACTCTGCCATTAGCTGCGTCCTCCAATCACAAATGCACCCGCAACCGCACCAATCAAGCCGGCTGCTGCAAAGACTGCACGCTTGGCCATCGTGGGCAAGTTAGCAGTTGGCACCTGGGGGTCCGGCGGCAGGCCGTAGACCTCTGGGGCGTCCAAAAGCAAGAAGATTGAGCCTGTACCGCCAACTCCGTCCTCGCTGTTGGCGCCATACAGACGCGCTTCCGTCATGCCCTGGGCGTGTAGCTCCTTCACGCGTGCCTGGGCGGTTGCCAGCATCTCGTCATAGGAGCCGTACTTAATCGACGTGGTCGGGCACGTCTTGGCGCACGCCGGACCCTCCCCGATCGCCTGACGGTCAAAGCACATCGTGCACTTCTGCGCCACGCCGATGTTCTTGATTGGCGCGACCTCGCCAACGGTGAAGTCTTCTCCACGCTTCGTGCGATCGTCGCGCTTGGACACGCCGCCGTCTTCACGGCGCTCGATCACGCCGAACGGGCAGCCTGCCACGCAGGTGCCGCAACCGTTGCACACGTCATCCTGCACCACCACGGTGCCGTGCTCCGTGCGAAACAGCGCACCTGTCGGGCACACGTCAAGGCAGCCCGCGTTGGTGCAGTGCTTGCACACATCAGAGGACATGAGCCAACGGAAATCCGGTGTATCACCCGGAGTAACAGACTGCGCAGGCTGTGCGGGTTGCGTGGTTTCAGCGTTGCCGCCTGCCCCAACACTCGGCATACCCAGCGAGACCAACTTCGCGCCCTCTTCGCGGGCTATGGTGATCTGTTCCTCGCTCTGCTCAATAAACGCCACGTGGCGCCACGTATCCGCGCCGAGCGAGCCAGTGTTGTCGTAGGAATTACCCGACAACTCGTAGCCATCCTGCGGGTTGCGGTTCCACTCTTTACACGCCACCTCGCAGGCCTTGCAGCCAATACAAATCGAGGTATCCGTGAAGAACGCCTTGCGCGCAGCGCGGTCGTAGCCAACGTGCTGTGGCGCTTCGGTAATGCTGTTCGTCTTCGCCATTGGCGTGTACCTAGCCTTCCCTCTCCGCCATATTCTGCTTCGTGTTATCCACTTCCGCCGTGTGCTCATCGTCTAATCCCGGCGACGCGGTTGCGTCGTGCGAGCCCAGTTTGGAGCCAGTGTCCTCGGTCAGGCCTGCACGTTTTTGGTACTCACGCACCAGCGCATCGCGTTCAGCACCGCGTGGACGGCGGCCCGGGCGGATATCCACCGCGGACACCTTGGACGCCTGAATGTTCACGTTTGGATCCAGCATGATGCCAAGCAGGTCATTTGGCCCGTCACCGCTGACCTCGGCGTACTTGCCTTGGCCGTAGTGGAACGGCATGCCGATCTGCTCGTACTGCTGCTCCCCAATGGTCAGGGACTGAATGCGGTCCGTGACCAGCACGCGGGACTCGATTACGCCACGCGGCGAAATCAAGGTTGCCCAGCCACCGTTTTCCAAACCAACCTTCTCGGCCAGCTGCGGGGAAACCTCGCAGAACAGCTCTGGCTGCAGCTCCGCCAAGAATGGCAGCGTTCGCGTCATCGCACCCGAGGTGTACATCTCCGTCAAACGGTAGGTGTTCAGGATGTACGGGTAGACCTCTGTGCCTTCCTCACCGTAGTTCGGCGCAGACAGGTTGTTCGGGCCACGCATGACAATTCGCGACGGCGACTGCTGCTGCGTGTACAGGAAGTTCGGGAATGGCGACTCCTGTGGCTCATAATGTGTCGGCATCGGGCCGTCGACCATGCCACGCGGGGCAAACAGCCAACCCTTGCCGTCCGGCTGCATGATGAACGGATCATCGCCCGCCAATGCGTCCGGGCCCACAGCGTCACGGTCCGGTTTGTAATCCGGCGCCTTGTTTACCGGGAAGTCCACCACATCCGGCGACTCCCAGCGCTCAGCGTCTTCATTCCACCAGACCAGCTTCTTACGCTCAGACCACGGCTTGCCGTCCGCGTCAGCCGAGGCACGGTTGTACAGCACGCGACGGTTCAGCGGCCACGCCCAGCCCCAATCAAGCGCCATCTCATCCTGCTCGGATCCAGGTCGCTTATTGGCGGAACGGTTCACGCCTCCTGCGAACACGCCGGAGTAAATCCAACACCCAGACGAGGTGGTGCCGTCTGCCTTCAGGTCAGCAAAGCTATCCACCAGCTGTCCCTTGCGCGGGCCTTCGAGGAAGTAGCCGTTAATCTCGCGCAGCACAGACTCCGCATCGATTTCGCCGTGTGCATCCAAGTCATAGTCCCAGGTGATGGACTGCAGCGGAAGGTCACGCGGGTCAGTAGAATCCTTCACCCGCTCCTTCAGGCGCAGACCCAGCTCGTAGAAGAACTGCAGATCACTATCCGCATCGCCTGGCGGCTGCTTCGCCTGGAAGCGCCACTGCAGCAGACGCTGCGTCTGGGTAAATGTACCGGCCTTTTCCACGTGGTTCGCGGCAGGCAGCAAGAAGACCTCGGTGTCAATCTCCTCGGTCACCAACGCGCCGGAAGCAACCTCCGGAGAATCCTTCCAGAACGTTGCCGTCTCAATCTCTTGGAAGTCACGCACCACCAGCCACTTCAGCTTGGACAGCGCCATACGCTGCATGAAGCCGTTGGACTGCGCCACCGCCGGATTCTGGCCAAACACAAAGTAGCCATCAACCTTGCCATCCATCATCAGCTGCAGCGTGTGGTACGTCGAGTGCGCACCGGTCAGACGTGGCATGAGGTCCATACCCCAGTTGTTGTCTTCGGTGGCCGCATCGCCCCAGTATGCCTTCATCAGGGAGACCGAATAGTTATCGCGCTTCTGCCAGAAACCCTTTTGGTCTGCCACGGCCACGGTATCCAGGTACTGGTCCCAGGTCTGCACCTCCGCCTGCGGCATCGGCAGGTAGCCAGGCAGCAGGTGGAACAGCGTCGGCACGTCAGTCGAGCCCTGGATCGACGCGTGACCACGCAGCGCCATAATGCCGGAGCCTGGACGGCCCACATTGCCCATGAGCAGCTGCAGGATCGCACAAGTTCGGATGAACTGGGCACCCATGGTGTGCTGCGTCCAACCCAGCGCGTAGGCAAAGCACGTCGTGCGCTCACGGCCGGAGTTCTCCGCAATGGTGTTAGCCAGGTAGTAGAAGTCTTCCTGCGAAATACCGCAGGACTTCTCCACCATCTCCGGGGTGTAGCGGGAGTAGTGACGCTTCAGGATCTGGAACACACAGTTCGGGTCCTGCAGCGTCTCGTCCTTCTGCACGTCCCAGGACACTTGCGCATCCCAAGCCAGCTTCGGCTGCCACGTGGAGTTGTCATACTTACCCGTCTTCGGGTCATAGCCAGAGAAGATGCCCTCAAGGTCCTCCGTGTCCTGGAAGTCCTCATTGATGATCACAGAGGCATTGGTAAATGCCTTGACAAAATCCTCAAAGTAGAGCTCATTGTCCAGCACGTACTTAATCACCGCGCCAAGCAGCACCACATCCGAGCCACCTCGGATCGGGATGTGCTTGTGGGCGATTGCAGACGTTCGCGTGAACCTCGGGTCCACGTGGATAATCCGCGCGCCACGATTCTTGGCTTCAATCACCCACTGGAAGCCTACCGGGTGTGCTTCGGCCATATTCGACCCCTGAATGACAATGCAGTCCGCATTCGCCATATCCTGCAGCGGCTGGGTCGCGCCGCCACGGCCAAACGAGGATCCCAAACTGGGAACCGTGGAGGAGTGTCATATACGGGCCTGATTTTCAATCTGCACCGCGCCAGAGGCAGTCCAGAGTTTCTTGATCAGATAGTTTTCCTCATTGTCCATGGCTGCACCGCCAAGACCAGCGATGCCCATGGTGCGGCGAACCGGGTTGCCGTGCTCGTCCGTGTCCTGCCAGCCGTTCTTGCGGGCCTCCAAAAAACGGTCCGCGATCATCTCCAGCGCGGTCTCACGGTCAAGCGTCTGCCACTCCGTCGCCTTCGGCGCACGGTAGAGCACCTCGGTCAGGCGGTTGGGAGCGTTGACCAGCTGCTCAGAGGCAGCACCTTTCGGGCACAGACGCCCGCGGGAGTGCGGGGAATCAGGGTCACCCTCAATCTGGATGACCTTGCCATCTTTGACATAGACGTTCTGGCCGCAACCGACAGCGCAGTACGGGCACACGCTTTTGACCACACGGTCAGCGTCGATGGTGCGCCCTTCCATTTCTTTCGTGCGGCGAGACTCAGTGTTCTCACCGCGGGCGAAGAGGTCACCGCCGCGTAGCTGGCGCACTACCGGCCAGTTGAGAGGACTGATTCGAGACATGCACCACACCCTAGCGGATACTGAAACTTCCGGACGGTTCGCGGCGCGCTTTCCTTGACATTTTTGTTAAAGTGAGAATCCTTGCAAGTTGTATCAAATTTCGCTGTCAAGAAATCGGGTTTCATGTTTCGCAACGCCTCCTCCCGCGCCTTGTTGAGCGCAGCAACCGTCTCGGCACTCACCCTGGCCGCAGCCGCCGCACCAGCCGCCAACGCGCAGGAGGTGTCCACCGAAAACGAAACGCTGAAGCCTGAAATTCCGGTGGGCAACGACACAGCCTCTGAAAGCCAAGACACCGAGGATAAAGAGGGCACAGAAGGCACAGACCCGGCTGACAAGGGCGATGCCCTTGGGTACTTTGACAAACCTTTTTCGCGCAACGCTGCCCCTCAGGGGGTTGCTGCCCCGCGCAGGGTAGAACCGAATGTCACGGTCCAGGTTCTCGGGGACATCCTCGGCCCCTACTCGCAGCACGTGGGTTTCCGCTCGGGCGATTTGGGCATGATGGCGCCGATCAATAGTGAGGGCGAGTTCGCCATGATTTTTGGTGACTCCTTCCGTGGCGATACCGTTGGCAAGGGTGAGTGGATGAGCCCTGTCGGTGTCGTGGCCAAACGTGATGAAAACGGCTATGTGGACATTCAGCGCCCGTTGAATAAGGGTGAGCGCGTCAAGCAGACCATTGGGTATCTGCGTGACGGCAACCTCACCATGATCCCTTCTGACATTATCAACATCAACGGCACGCTCTATCTGCAGACGATGCGCACCCACGGGCTGCATAACACTGAGGTGTCGGAGTTTTGGCGCTCTGAAGATCAAGGCCAGACCTGGGAGTCTGATGGCTACTACTACTCCGCGATGAAACACAGGCCGAGCGCGCGGGGTCTTGATGAGATGTTGTCGTGGGATATGGGTCCGGATGGCTTCGTCTACATCGTCACCACGACATTTGAACGAAATCACGCTGCGCCGATGTACCTCTTCCGCGTCAAGCCGGAGAAACTCACCGACCGCGACGCCTGGGAGATGCTCAACCTTAATGACGGCACTTGGGCTGGCGAAGGCGGCACCGGCACCTCAATCATGGAAAAGGATGCTAACGGGGTTCCCATCCAGGTAGGTGAGATGAACCTGCGCTACATCGACGGCAACTGGGTGCTCGTCATGTTCAACGAAGCGACCCTGCAGGTTGAGGTGCGCATCTCGAAAGAGATCGCTGTTGATTGGAACAACGTGCCCGCTGTGGCTATTGCCAAGCACGGCGAGTGGGACAACAGCCAAACGCCGACGAACTGGTCGCAGCCCTACGGCGGCTACATTGTCCCCGGCTCGAGCATCAATGACATGGACATTGTTGTCTCCCAGTGGAACACCAGTGACAACAGCCGTTATATGGCAACCCAGTTCAGCGTCCGCGGCTTGGAAACCTTCTACCCGAACGTGCGCGACGAGCATGGCGAGTTGTTCGAATCCATCGAGCCCCGCAGCAAGTTCCCGGACAAGAAGATCCGCCCCGCATTGCCAGAACCGACGATCCCGGTGCCACTCTCCTCGGATTCCGTGCGAACGGCGGGGATTGTTCTTGGAGTCTTGGCTACCGTTGGCGCGATCGCTGTGATCTCGTGGCCGATGCTGCGCCCGCTGCTGCCACAGCAACTCCAGGACGCCCTGCCTTTCTAGAGCCCTTTTTCGCCCCACAGCCTGGAGAGATCCACATCTGCGTGGGAGGGTGAAGATTGTGGCGTAAAGTCACAGCGATGAAGCCCACTGCCCCATCTTCACCTCAGCAGAGCTCACCGTGGCCCGCGCTCTGGGCAATGATGCTGGGCTTTTTCATGATCTTGGTGGATTCCACCATCGTCTCCGTTGCTATTCCGGCGATTGCTGCGGATCTCGACGCAACATACAACGAGGTCATCTGGGTCAACAGCGCCTACTTGCTTGCGTACGCAGTGCCGCTTTTGATCACGGGGCGTCTTGGGGACCGCTTTGGTCCGCGCACGATATACATCATCGGTTTAACGCTGTTCACTGTCTCGTCGCTCGCCTGTGGTTTGGCTAACAGCGCAGCAGCACTGATCGCGGCACGCGCGTTCCAGGGGTTCGGCGGGGCGATGGTTACGCCACAGACCATGTCGGTGATGATCCGCACGTTCTCCCCCACTCAGCGCGGCGGCGCTATGGGAGTGTGGGGTGCAACCGCGGGTCTTGCCACCGTCGTGGGACCGCTTTTGGGCGGTGTGCTTGTAGACGCTGGAGGCTGGCCCTGGATCTTCAACGTCAACGTGCCCATTGGCATCATCGGCATCATCTTGGCATTCATCTTCGTGCCCAAGCTGGAGCAAACCAACCGCACCTTTGACTGGCTCGGCGTTGTCCTCAGCGCCGTCGGCATGTTCTGCCTCGTGTTTGGCATTCAAGAGGCCGAGCACTTCAACTGGGACTGGCGGGTGTGGGCGCTGCTGATCGCCGCGGCGTTGCTGCTGACGCTGTTTGTACAAAAGCAGCGGGCGCTTGGAGATACCGCGCTGGTTCCCTTACGCCTGTTTCATGACCGCAACTTCACCTTGGCCAACGCCACCATCGCCACCGTCGGGTTTGCTATCTCCACCTACATCATCCCGTGGATGATCTATGTGCAAAACGTCCAGGGTTTCACCCCGACCCAGGCGGCGCTTCTGGTCCTGCCTTCTGGCGTGGTCTCTGGCCTTTTGGCGCCGTTCATTGGCAGGCTCACCAACACACACGACCCGAAGCCTTTTGCCATTATCGGTCTTTCGCTCGCGGCAATATCTATGGCAATATCAGCGCTGATCACCACTCCTGAGGTTGATCCACGCTGGATGTATGCCATCGCCGCGCTCTACGGCGTGGCCAATTCCATGATGTGGGGCCCACTTTCCATGGTGGCTACTCGCAACCTCGAGCGCACGCTTGCCGGTGCAGGTTCCAGCGTCTACAACACCACACGCCAGATCGGTGCCGTGGTTGGCTCTGCAGCCATCGCTGCCATGATGGCGTCTCAGCTCACGCGCACGCTTGGCGGTGGCGCCGAAGGCAGCAGCACGGCTGCGCAGATGAGCGGCACCCTCCCGCCGCCGCTCCACCAGCCGTTTGCGCACGCAATGAGCGCATCTATTTGGCTGCCATGCGCCGTTGTCGCGCTAGGTGTATTGGTGGCGTGCTGCTTTACACGGACGGAGTCTTGGACTGCGCAGTAGCCGCGTACGTCTCCGGGTTCAGGTTCCACACCGGAGGATCAATGCGTTCAAACCCGTAGTGCTCCCAGAACTTCACGGCCTGGGTATTGGTCGGCATGACCATCAGGTGAATGGCTGGGGTGCCTAGGTCGGCCAGGTACTTCACGGCTGCGTTAACAAGCATCCGCCCAATGCCGCTGCCTTGGACTTCTGGGCGAACCCCCACCATGTGCAGCCAGCCACGGTGGCCGTCGAAGCCGGGCATGATCACGCCGTCAATAACCCCGTTCGCCTCCGCAACGAAGATGGTGCTGGTGGGGGTGGCCATAGCCAGATCAAAATCTACCGGCGGGTTGTTCCATCGGGTGGTGATGCCGGAGACATCCCACACCTCACAAACCTGATCCCTATCCGCCGGTGTTGCCTCGCGCAGTGTATGCATGAGGCATGAGTGTAACGGGCAGTGAGACAAGTCGGCGAAAGCCACGCTCCCCCAAACGGCGAATCACCGGCAGCTACCCCATTGACACTGGTCAGGCCAACATCGTCGCGGACCCTGCGCGTGACGGCGGCTACATCCTTGAGGTCAACCGTGTGCCCTCGTCCTACGTGGTGCCCGGCGCGCCGGAGGTGCTGGAATATGACTACATGCGGTGGGTCGCAGGCTTCATCGCCGGCGCTGGGCTGACGGAGCCGTTTACCGCGATCCATTTGGGTGCGGCCGGGTGCGCGCTGCCTAGTTACGTCAACCACCGTTGGAAGAGCCGCAATATTGCCGTTGAGCTGGACCGAGGGTTGGCGCGCGTAGTGCGCGAAGCTTTCGACCCTCCGGTGGAGATCGTGGTGGCTGAGGCCCGCGCGTTTACTCATGCTCTTGCGCCGGCCTCCGTGGATGTGATCGTGCGCGATGTGTTTGCAGGTCCCGACACCCCGCGCCCGCTGACCACGGTGGAGTTTTTCCGCGCAGCGCATCGCGCGCTTCGCCCAGGTGGGTTGTTCGTGGCCAACATTGGTGATCGTGTGGGCTTGCCAAATACCCGCGCTGAGATTGCCGGACTCGCCAAGGTTTTCGCCTACACCATGGCCGCGGCCACGCCTGAAGTCCTTGCCGGCCGCGCGTACGGCAACGTGGTGGTTGCGGCAACAGATACTCCTTTGGCGTTCCGTGGTGCGGTTCCATCCAAAAAGGGCAGTTTGCTTATCGACGCCCACGCCAACCCCCACCACGACTAACCCCACTCCAGAACTCAAACTCTTAGAACTCAAACTCCGTGCTCAGGCTCGGCTGGTAGAACACGGCGCGCTGGGCAGTGATGTCGTTGAAGTGGGTCGAGGTGACTTCTGCCAGAGCCGCAATGTAGTCGGCCACCATCGCTTTTGGCAGGCGCAGCCCCATGGTCAGGTGCGGAATCCAGCGCTCGCCGCGTCCTTCCGGGTTCAGCGCACTGATGATGCGGGCGGCTCGCTCAAGTGGTTCCGGTGCCTCCAGTAGCCAGGTGACTGTTTGTTTGGATTTGGTGCCGAATATCGCGACGCCGACGCGCCGCAACGTAGCCGGAAGCAGCGGCGGCAAGAGCACAGCAGCCTCCCCGATCACCTGGCGCTGCATAGTGGGCGCGAATGTGATGGACACGTGCGGGCGCTGGCGCTGCTTGGGAAACCCCCGCCGCGCAAGCTCCGCGTAGATGGCGCGCACAGTCTTCTCGTCTTCATCCGACAAGCGCAGCAGGATGTTTTCGGGTGACACGGGGTCAAGGGTAGCGGAGCCTTGGGAATCTCAACTACCCCTCCTTGACATTAGGTGAGCCTTACCTTAATCTCTATATCGATCCTTAACTTAGGCTTACCTACCCTGGAAAGGTTGTGTTGTGAAACTCTCCACCAAACTCGGCGCGTTCGCTATCGCAGCGTGCACCGCGCTAAGCCTTGCGGCCTGCTCAAGCTCCGAAACCTCGTCTGCTTCGTCATCTACAGCACCTGCGACATCCACGTCAGTGGAGCGCAGCGCTACGACCGCAATCACCGTCACGGACGCCGCCGGCCGCACACTGAAATTCGACGAACTGCCGGAGCGCATTGTGCTCGCCGAAGGCCGCGCCGCTTTCGCCACTGCCCTGTTGCAGGAAGATCCGCTGCACAACATCGCCGCATACGGCCAGGACCTGGTGAAAAATGCTGGCGCATTCCGCGACAAGCTCATCGAACTCGACCCAGAGGTGGAAAAGATGCCGGTGATCGGCTCGGTTCACAAGGGCGATGTCACCGTAGAAAACCTGCTGGCGCAGAACCCAGATGTGGTCATTATGACCCTGGATCAGAAGAAGGCCGTTGAGGAAAGCGGATTCATCTCCGACATGGATGCCGCTGGCATCACCTACGCGTTCATCGATTTCCGCCAAAAGCCCTTGGAAAACACCACAGTATCTATGAAGCTCCTGGGAGACCTGCTGGGCCAGAGCGAACGCGCAGAAAAGTACAACGAGTTCTACAACGCAAAGGTTAAAGAGATCACTGACCGCGTTGCAAAAACTACAGAGCGCCCGAACGTGCTGCTGTGGACCGCTGCGGGTTACAACGAGTGCTGCGCCGTCGCAGGTAATGTCCACCTGGGCACGTTGGTTACCGCAGCAGGTGGACACAACCTCGGGCCGGATGTCCTCGGCCCAGAGACGAAGACCATCACTCCGGAAAAGCTCATTGAGCTTGACCCTGACAAGATCATTGTCACCGGTGGCGAGTGGGCCAGGGACCCCAACAAGACTGACACGTTTCGCCACGTAGAGCTGGGCTACCAGTCCACCCCGGAACTCGCGTTGGAAACGTCACAGGGCCCGCTGAACAAGCCAGGTTTTGAACTGCTACAGGCACCGAAGGATGGCAACTTCTTCGCCGTGTACCACCAGTTCTACGACAACCCCTTCAACGTATTCGCGCTCGAAGCTTTTGCTGCATGGATTCACCCGGAAGAGTTCGCTAACTACAACCCAACGGAGGAATTCAAGCAATTCCACAAGGACTGGCTACCGATTCCTTACAGCGGCGTGTTCTTCCTCGACCCGGCTCACCCGGAGAAGGCATAACCCGTGACTACCCAGGTATCTACGCCACAGATAAAGGCAGTGGATGCCCGCCAGGCCGCGATTGACAGTTACCGCAAACGCGGACGTAACAAAGCGTTCGCTATTGCTGGTCTAGTCGTCGCGGTTTTTGCGAGCTTCCTGTTTGCCATCATTGTCGGTCCCCTCAACATCTCCATCGCTGATGTGTTTCTGGCAGTATTTCGCCCGGATCATGTAGATGAGCAGACGCGTGTAGTCATTCGTACGCTTCGCCTGCCCGCCGCGGTAATGGCGGTCCTGTGCGGCGCAGCACTCGGGTTGGCCGGTGGGAAGATGCAGACGATTCTGGATAACCCGTTGGCCGAGCCTTTCACGCTTGGCATTTCGGCCGCCGCTGCTTTCGGCGCAGCATTGTCCATCGTGATGGGGTGGACGGTGATTGCGAACCCCCAGTTCAACCTGGCGCTAACTGCCGCCGTATCCGCGCTGCTTGCTGTGGCAATTGTCGCCGTGGCATCGGTGTGGCGTGGTGCCACCGCAGAATCCATGATCCTGCTCGGCATTGCGTTGTCGTTTTTCTTCCAGGCATTGTTGTCCCTTTTGCAGTACGGTGCCAACATCGAGGCCCTGCAGCAGATCGTGTTCTGGACCATGGGCTCAATGCAGCGCGCTACCTGGACCTCGAACACGATCCTTGCTGTGGTGCTGGCCGCTGCAGTTCCCTACTGTGTGGCTAACTCTTGGCGTTTAACGGCGCTTCGGCTTGGCGACGACCGCGCGGCCGCCCTCGGCATCGACGTCAAGCGCCTCCGCCTCACCACCCTCATCGTCGCTTCACTCTTGGCCGCTGCATCCGTGGCGTTTACCGGCATCATCGGATTCATCGGGTTGGTTGGGCCTCATGTGGCCCGCATGCTGGTTGGTGAGGACCAGAAGTACTTCCTGCCAGGTTCTGCTGCCGCAGGGGCCATGCTGCTCAGCTTGGCCTATGCCGTTTCCCTGTCCATCATCCCTGGTTTGGCAATCCCGATCGGCATCATCACGGCCCTGGTTGGCGTGCCGTTTTTCGTGTTCCTCATCTTTACTCGCACAAAGGGCAGGAGATAACCACTATGACAAGTTGCGTGACAATTACCGCGCGGGCACTCACTGTCGGATACGGCCGGACAACCATCCTGCACAATATGGACTTCGGCCCGCTCGAAACGGGCAAGGTCATCGGGCTTATCGGCCCGAATGCGGCGGGCAAGTCGACACTGGTTAAAACGATTGCGGGGATTAAGCGTCCACAATCAGGCACTTGCTCCGTCACCGTGGGCAGCAAAGTTGTAGAGGGCAGAGAGCGAACCCAGGCCATCGGATACGTGCCTCAGGACCTGCTGGCAACCGCGTCCCTGACCACCTTCGAGTCAGTGATGGTCTCCGCCCGCCGGAGCGAAGTGGAAGACTGGGATCCAATAAGCGCAACAGCTGACACCCTGGAACGCCTTGGCATTACCTACCTGTCAGACCGGCTGATCTCCGAAATGTCCGGCGGCCAGCGCCAGCTGGTTGGCGTTGCGCAGATGCTGGTGCGCCACCCGAACATTTTGCTTCTAGACGAGCCGACTTCCGCCCTTGACATCCACCACCAAGTACACCTGCTGGAGATTGTGCGCGAGGAGGTGCGCGGCACCGACCGCCTGGCCGTGGTGGCCATCCACGATCTCAACTTGGCAGCCCGTTTTTGTGACGAGCTGCTGGTGATTAAAGGCGGCCGCGCCATCGCGCACGACAAGCCCAAAACGGTACTCACCCCGGAACTGCTCCATGAGGTCTACGACATCGACGCTCGCATTCTTTACGACGCCGACGTCCCCGTCATCTGCCCCGTATAAATTCCCTTATCCCCACTGAGGGTTATCCACATCCACGCCAGCTTCGGCAGCCGCGGCCTCAACAAGCTGCAGCAGGTAGTCTTGGGCACCGGCGTAAGCCCTGTGGAAGCGGGCATATCCTCACCCAAATACTTCTTCGTATCGTTGATCAGGTTGTTGATGGTGGTGAGTTGTTGGGTGAGCGTGCGGCGTCGATAAGCAAGAGCCCTTTTGTGCTGCTCCAAGGCTGCCGCAAGGGCTTCCGGGGAGGCCTCGAGCACCGCCCCAGAATCCCAAGGCAAAGGCTATTCCAAGGAAGCTGCAGCCGCTGCCCTGGCAAGCGTCCGTGAGCGGTTCCCCGAGTTGTCTGTGGTTGCCATCATTGACCCTACAAATACCGCGTCAATTGGTTTGGCTTTGAAGCTGGGACTTCGACATGTCCCCGGTGCAGGAGTTCCACATGACTACGAGGTGTACCGGTCGGTAGATTAAATGACTATGCATCGTAGTTTCCCCGTGCTACTACGAACGCAGTCAGGCAGAAAAAGGATTCATCACAGAGACGCCGAAACGGCGAAAATCCCTCTCATTGCGCGTAACTACTGTCAAGCCATGAACTAAGGCCGTCGCTGCGATGAGTGCATCACGTTCAGGCGCTGGGTCGGGAACATGACTGGCCGCACAGCAGCGGGCTACTGCTAAATCTATAGGCAGAATGCGGCTTTCAAAGCCTGCTAGAACAGAGTCTTCCAACCACTGTTGCAGCCGTCGTGCCTGCACTTCATCACGGCGTTCAATCCGACGGAAACCAATCTCATGCTCCATGACCGTGATCACGGAAAGGTACAGGTCCCCTGGCCTTTGCGCTCGCATCCATTCAATCACCCCGAGATCCGGCCTGGGGCGACGGAATTCACTCAGCACATTCGTGTCTAGGAGGTACATCAAAAGTCCACCTGCTGAAGTCCAAAGTTTAACGGCTCAACCTCGACATCGACCGGTTCCTTCATGAAGAGCTTTTCCACGAAGCTCTCATCGTTGTCAGTCAGCCTGGAATATTCCTCATATGACAAGAGCACATGTGAAGGGGCTCCTCGGTCCGTTATTACAACTGGCCCTGCAAGTGCGTCACGTTTTGCCCGGCTGAGGTTCTGATTGAACTCCCTGGCAGACATTGTTTTTTGGATACTGGCAGCCATGAGACCCCCTTAAGTAGCAATGTAACTACAAGGTACGCAGATCGCCCACTCCCCGTCAACCCCCAAACTTCGGCTTCTGCGCCGAACGATGAACCAACTCCAGAAAACAGCAGGCTTGGCGGTAGATTAAATGACTATGCACCGTAGCTTTCCCGTGCGTGTTGCCCTGCCGTTTGTTGCCTGCGCCCTTGCGCTCAGCGCCTGCTCTGGCAGCGGCGACACCGTCGTTGTCACCGCCACCGAAGTTGTAGACCCCGATTCCGGCGAGGTGTACACCACCGTTGTCGGTCAGCCCGAGGAGCAGTCTGCGCGCAAACAGGACACCCGCGCCAAGGAATCAGACTGGCGCACCGAATACGCCAAAGTCCTGGACAACCCTGGCAGTCACAACTTTGACCTGCCCAACCCCACGGGCATTGCCCTTGAATACGCCCCCGAAGGCCATTACCGATATGCCCTTGTAGAGGCCAACGGTGGCGGCGCCCCGGAGCTGCTCTTGAGCTTCGACGGCGTCGATGAGATGTCCAACCACTTCTCTCGCGTGTTGCTGTTTCGGATTGGGGATGGTGGGTCCGCGGAGGCGTCGACAAGCATCCTGACCCATGGTGCTTCCGGCGCAGGCGGATACCGTGCGACGATCCAGGCCTCCCAGCTTGGCTACGGCCTGTATCAAAGCGAGCACTCCAGCGGCACGGGTGCCGGCGAAACAACCTGGTGCGCGATCGACGGCACGGAAATCATGCCGGCCGAAAAACCCCGTGATTTCAACATTCAGTTCGCTACCCCGCTACACCTAGCAATCACATGGATCCCGATCGAGGACCGCGGCCCGCTCGAACGTGGCGATCTGACCGTGGCACTGCCCGAAACCCGCCGAGGTCCTGCCCCTGATGGTGCGGCGGATGTGGTGGCCGAGGGCACAGTGGCGATGAAGCATGGCTATGAGATTCGCCCCGAAGGCATGCCAAACGGCGAAGACCCCAACAGCGAATACCTCCTGCTCCAGCTCGATGCACCGCAGGAATTCACTGACTACAGAGCCTCCGGAGATGTAGTGACCCGCGACACCGACACCATCTCCCTAGGCGGCCGAGAAATCAGCAGATACCCCCGCGACTGGGGCACCGAATGGGAGCAAGTGCTAGGCAAACGGGTGCGCCTGACAATTGGAGCTGACGCAGTGCACTTCCAAACCGACACCGGCATGCCGATGGGCGCACTGCGTGTGATGGACTTCAAGGATGTCGAGGTGCTGGATTAATGCGCCGCCTCAGCGTCGTTCTTCTTGGGCTTGTGTTGACCGCGTGTGTGCCCGGCATTCCGGAGTTGCCGGAGGTTCAGTAGCCTGCGCTTGAGGAGCCTTTGCTTGACGACGCTCCCGTGAACGCCGACCACTCCGATATTTTTGCCACCCTGCGCGTGATGGACGGCGAAACTGCTGTGCGCGAGGTGGGCAACTTTTTCGCGGACCCGGATGAGACGTATTTCTTCCTGGAACTGCCTGCCTCCACCGAGGTTGCGGGGTTTCAGGGCGGTGCGCCGAAGGTGCGCGAAACGAAGTGGATCACCATTGGCACCGAAGATGAAGCGCTAGACCTTTTCGGCTATGACACGGACCTTTCCCTACTCGACGGCGAAGTGCTTCACCTGATCCTTCATGCTGACCGCATCTTCTACCCGGGTGACCCAAGTTGGCCCGCCGACGCTCCGCGGATCGATGAGATATTCGGGTACGAAATCGCTGACTAAGCCCATATTTTAGAACGTGCGTTCGTTTTTCTGGTTAGTGTGTTAACCCCGCTTGCTAGTGTGTTGTTTAACAGTTTTTGACAGTGATGTTCAGATGACATACCAGCAGGAAGGAGGGCATAATGAGCACGCAAGTAACGCAGTGTGTAAAGCAGATTGCATCCGCACTTGAATCACTTAGCGCACTGTTCGAGGACCCCTCCTGCTTGGCATTCGAAGACATCCATAAAGACATGGAGCTGCTCGAAGCGCAATTCAAGCAAAAGGCGACAATTGACGCAGCGTTCGCCTTCATTGCCGATCGCGACCAGGCTGGGCGCACGGTCGGCGCAAACTACGCCAACGCATACCTGCAGCAGTGCCTAGACCTTTCAAAGTCTGAGGCGTACAACCGCCTCCAGCGCGGCCGCCTCCTGTTCGCCGCTCCGGAGCCACCGTCACCTCCTCCCCCGCCTGCGGATGAAGACGCAGAAGATCTTTTTGGCGGCGCTGATACCGGTTCTGGCACTGATGCCGGTTCTGATGCCGGCCGCCAGGAACAGGAAGAGGCACAGCGCCAGCAACAAAGTGACGCACGCAGGCACGCCGGCCAAGTCAGTGCGGAAAAACAGGACATCATCCGTCGCGAGTTAGACAAACTCCTCAAAGCTGCCGCAGGTGAACGCGCCCGCATTCATGCCGATGCAATGCGCGAAGCGCTCTCCCGCTCCCCTGAAGACCTACGCATCTATGTACGCAAGGCGGTTGAGTCCGCGAACCGGAAACATGCGCCGCGCTCTAACCCGAACGCAGGTCATGAGAACAGAGGCATTGCGATTGGCCGCAGGAAGGCCGACGGCACCGTTGATATTCACATCAACACCACGGCTGGACACGCGGCGCTAATCAAGGCTCACTTGGATCAGGGTTTGGCCCCAAATAGCAACCTGCCCAAGGAGTTGCAGGGTGAGATTGACCCACGCACGCCCCGCCAGCGTCGTTATGACCAGTTCTTTGCCATCTTCCGTCAGTACGAGCAGGAGTACCAGCAAGAAAACAATGGCGCGGCCTCCGTAGTCATTGCGGTTACGCTGGACGACCTCGCGGATGGCGATGCTGCCATGTTGTACGGCACCAACGTGGGACTTGAAGTTGACTGTTTCGACCTGGTCCGCCTAGGTATGGATGGCACGACCGACTTCGTGCTGCAAGTAGACGGGGTAACCTCTGTCCCCCTCTGGCTTGGTCGGAGCGCCAGGATCGCCTCTATTGAGCAGCGTATCGCCATGTTCGCTGTGCAGGGCGTCTGCTCCTGGCTCGGCTGCACCACCGCCATGTCGGAGTGCGAAGCCCACCACATCCTGGCCTGGATCAAAGGTGGCAGGACCGACATTGAAAACCTCACCGGTTTATGTCGAGAACACCACAGGTGCAACAACGACCACAGGGATGGCTCTTTCAACAAGGGCTACATGGATTTTGATCCACAAACCGGCAGGTCAGGGTACCGAAAACGGCCAAGTGACCCGCTTCGTTTCAACCAGTCGGTCCCCGCAACACAATCTGCAGTAAGCCGAATATATGCAGCCAAAGGAAGATGCGACTGCGCCCGAACAGGGATACCGGACCCTGCGTTTCATCCCCGAGTGTGATCTATAGACCCTAGCCTTTGTAGACCTTGGTCTTTCTTGACAACCATGCCGAACGACCCCTCGGCGCCCTACGCCACCCTAAACGTTTCGGACCCCGAGAAGATCGAATACCTGGACTAGCCAGCCGCAAGCCAGCCGCTAGCCCTTCCGACGCTGGAGCATCCAGAACAGTCCGCCCAGCACCACAAGGGCACCGAGACCAAGAAGGACCCACTGCAGTGCCCCCGCAGACTCAGAAGAAGACTCAGCAGCATCACCCGTAGCAGCATCGTTCTCCGGCTGCGAGATCGTTTCCTTGATCCAGTCCGCCTGGTCAGCAACCGGCGCCACGGCGACCGCCGCGTTGGACGTCATTTCCTCCTCCGTGGGGTTCTCGGGATCTTCGAAGAGCCCGGCGGACATGATGGCGGCGACGTTGCCGTCGGCAAACACAGCGCCACCGGAGTCACCCGGCTGGATACGGGCACCGTTTTCCAAGGCAACCTCCAAAGCACTCGGCGCCTCGAACAACGCCAGCGGGGATTCTCCCTTGACCTGGCCGGTTGCAGACGGCAGCTTGGTGGATCCGCCCGAACCGTCGGAGGACCAGCCGTACACGTTCACGCTGCCGGAAGGCACCGTGTCCGCAATGCCTGCGAAGTGGGAAAGCTGCATAGGTTGGACGGTGTGGAGCAGGGCGATATCGCCACGCGGGGCGATCTCCCAGCGGTCCACTTCATACGTTTTCTGCTCGTCGCCCTGGCCGGTGCGTACCGTTGGTGCCAGCTTGCGGGCGGCCTCGGTGCAGTGCCGGGCGGTGATCACCCAGTGTTCGCTAATTGCGGTGCCGGTGCACACGCCGTCGTCCGGGTCGGTTTTTTCCACGCGCACGCTAACTACCGGGGTGGCTTCTTCGGCGTCACCGGCGAAGGTGGTGCTCTCCATGGCGAGGGCGGGGGGCGTCGACAAGCAGATGCCCACTACTGCTGCCAGACCCAATACTTTTTTCATTTCGTTTCCTTTCAATCCAGCCGGTGCCTGCGGTAACCCCGCGGCGCACGGCTTCCTCCATCGGGCCACGCTTAAATACAGCAAGCCACACGGTTGCGAACACGGCCGCGCCGATGAGTGTTGGCACAACGCCGATAAACAGTGATGTTGGTACGTGCAGGAAGTAGAGCGTCAGCGGCATCGCACCCATGCGCGGCAGGACTATCTGCCACGGCTGCGCCACCAGGCAACACAGGGCGACGATTCCTACGCTTGCGCCGACGCTGCCGATCACATCCGCCAGCCCACCTGTGTGGCCCTGGGCCTCCAGGAAAAGGGGCAGCTCCAGGTACCAGCGAGATGCGATATCTGCCGCCATCAGACCGAGCCCCACCAGCGTAGCGACCGCAAGGCGCACCAGGTGCCCAAGCAGGTGTCGCTGCGCCAGCATCCCGGACAGCAGCAGCGCAAGCCACATGAAGATCGGGTATACACCCAGCCCAAAAGGCAGGAATTCATAGGCCAGCCCGGAGACGATCGCAGCCGCAGCCGCACATCCCGCAAGCAGAGCTGATCGCTGCCCTGGCGCCCACGCCAGCACGACCATGCAGATGCCCATCGTTCCCAGCACGATGACGATGGAGCTTGGCACAAGCGACAGCACCATGCCGAGAGCGATGATGATCAGCCCGCGCACCACGAAGTGCATCGGGCGCGCGCCGCGGTCGTGCATGAGTCCCATGCTGACCCCAGCGAGTAGGCCGAAGAGCGCCGCCGGAAACCCGTAGAGCACCTCGCCTAAAACACCGTCGGGGAATGTCAGGTGTGCGCAGATCATTCCGATCAGCGCGACCGCCCTGGCCACGTCCACACCGACAATCCGGTTCGCGTTTCGCATCTGCATGCTCATGAGAGTAAAAGTACCCATGTTGCGACAGCGTTAACGTGCGCAACCTACCCTTGAAACCATGAGCATTCGAGTACTTGTGGTGGATGATGAGGTCTACCTTGCGGCGGCCGTCGCCGAGGCGTTGTCGCAGGCAGGAATGGATACGTTCATTGCCTTCGACGGCAAAGAGGCCCTAGCAAAGATCGATGAGCTCGGCCCCGATGTGGTGGTGTTGGACCGTGACCTGCCGCGCCTGCATGGTGACGAGGTATGCCAGCGCATCACTCAGGACCACCCGGCCACGCGCGTGATCATGCTGACGGCCTCCGGCACCCTGGATGACCGGCTGGAGGGGTTTGCCATCGGCGCCGACGATTACCTGCCCAAGCCGTTTGAAGTACCCGAGTTGATCGCGCGGGTGCAGGCGCTAGCAAAACGCGCCGTCCCCACGCAGGGCGAGGTGTTCCGCTGCGGCGATGTGCGGCTTGATACTTTCCGCAAGCAGGTCACGCGCGCGGGGGTTCCGGTTGCCTTAAGCCCCAAGGAGTTCAGGGTGCTTGAGGTGCTACTGCGTTACGACGGCGGCGTCATCTCCGCAGAATCCCTCCTCGAAGAAGCATGGGACGAAAACGCCGACCCGTTCACTAACTCCCCGCGCGTGACCATTTCGCATCTGCGCCGCAAGCTGGGCGACCCCTGGATCATCCACACCGCCCCCGGCGTGGGCTACTACGCGGCGGAGGAGCCGGCATGACTCTGCGAGCTCGCATCACCGTCATGTTCGTGGCAACCACTCTGGGTGCGGGGCTGCTGCTTATCGGGCTGGTGTACGCCTACCTGCGGTTTACCCCAGTTCCTTTCCAGGCGGAGTTCGCCGGCGAAGGCGCGGTGATTGACGCCGCCATCCCTATCACCAACGAAATCTTGCGCACCGTGCTGACCATCTCACTGGTGGTGTTGGCGCTGATGACGGCAGCCGCCGGCGCCGTGGGCTGGTTCCTCGCAGGCCTAGTCATCCGCCCATTGCGAGACATCGCGGCTACCGCCCAACAGATCACCGCCGGCGACACGTCGGTGCGCATCACCCCGCCCAGTGCAAACGATGAGATCGCCGAGGTTGCCGGCGCCTTAAACACCATGTTGGATTCCCTCGCCGCCGCCTTGGCTGCGCAGAAGCGCTTTGCTTCCAACGCCTCGCATGAGCTGAAAACGCCGATCGCCACCATCCAAACCATCGCTGACGTCGCACTTTCCAACCCTGCCGGCGCCACTGAAGCGCTCACCCGCATCCGGGAGGTCAACGCTCGAAACCTGCGCACCGTCGAGGGGCTTTTGCTGCTTGCAAACGCCCACTCCGGTCACCCCCTCAACCCCCAACCCGTCGACCTTTCGAAACTGTGCAAGGCGATCGCCGCCGAACGCGGCGTGCGGGCCGAGATCACCGAAGGCGTCGTGGTTGACGGCGACCCGGAGCTGCTGCGCCAGGCCGTGGACAATCTTGTGCGCAACGCAGTTACCCACGGCGCCCCCAACACGGCCACGCTTGCGCTTTCTCACCCCGCCACGGTCAGCGTCACCAACGCCGACGGCGACGCGCGCTCCACCACCGGCCACGGCTTGGGTCTCGCGCTGGTGCAGGCAATTGCAGACGCCCACCGCGCCACCTTCACCATCACCCAGCACGACGACGGCTCCGTGGTAGCTACCTTAGATTTTTAAGCAGCATCTCCACGACCGGCTCCACTTCCCCAAACACATAGGCGCGTGCTAGCAGGTCGCTGAACGTGGCACTCACGGTGGGGTCTTCGTCATCATGCGGCACTGCAAGCAACGCCCCAGTCCCTTGGCCCAGCAGGTAACTGTTCGCCGCGAAAATCGCGGTGCGTTTGTTGCCGTCCTCAAACGGCTGGGCCCGCGCGAGCTCGACAAACAGGTACGCGGCAGCTTCAAGCGGGTCCGTATGGGCCAGCTGCTTTGCGACGATCACGTCTACCTCCCCAGCCGTCAACGCCTCCGGCTCATGTCTGCCATGCGCAGTGTTGACTCCGATACCTTGCTCGGCGCGCCGCAGCGCCCCCGGATTGAGGGCTGCACTACGCGTCAGTTGGCCATTAATCCTGCTCAAGTAGTCCGCATTAATGTGGCTACCAGCAGTTTTGATAACAAACTCCGCCGCCGCCTGCAAGTCTTGCAGCAGCGCCAAGTCCCCTCTCCCCCGCACACCGTCGGTGTCCCCAGTGAGCAAAAACTTGTCTGTTGCGAAACGACTGGTGGATAGCCCGTCAAACACCACGCCAGCGGTGTAAATGACGTTTAAAAGGTCGTGCGCGTGCATGGCGCCCACGCTACAGCACCACTTACAACGCAACCCAGCCAACCAGGGCCGCCAGCGGAACCACAGCCCAGGCTGGAGCCTTGAAGTTGTGTAGCGCCGCGAACGCCGCCGCGGCAACCGCCATCGTTGCAGGCCCGTAAATGCCGACGGTGAACACGGGGTTGTACAGCGCGGCGGCGAAGATGCCCACAACTGCTGCGTTTGCGCCAGCCAAGGCACTGGCAGCCTTCGGGGTGGCGCGCAGGCGATCCCAGAACGGCATCACGCCAACAACCAAAAGCGCTGCCGGCAAGAAGATCGCTACCATGGCAATAGTTGCACCCCACAACCAGTTGACGCCTTGTGCTGAGGCGCCCAAAAACGACGCGAACGTAAACAGCGGGCCCGGCACCGCCTGCGCGGCGCCGTAGCCTGCGAGGAAGGTGTCGTGATCCACCAGCCCCGTCGGCACCGTCGCCTGCTCCAACAATGGCAGCACCACATGCCCGCCGCCGAAGACGAGGGCGCCGGAGCGGTAGAAGCTCTCAAAGATCGCGGCACCAACGCTGGTGTTTCCCAGCGCCGGCAACAGCAGAAGCAGGCCCGCAAAGGTGCCCAACGCCGCAACACCCACAGTGCTGCGCTGGGGTGTGGCGGGGATGGGGTGCGACGGGGCGTCGATACGCAAAAGCACGAGCGTAACCAGCATGCCAGCCGCAATGGCCCCCACCTGGGCCAATGGGTGCGGCACCAGCAGAACCACCAGGAACGCCGCCAGCGCAACGGCGGCGCGCAGCCGGTCAGTCACAATGCTTTTGGCCATGCCCAGCACCGCTTGCGCCACCACGGCAACCGCCGCAGCCTTCATCCCCGCGAGCCAACCCGCGCCCGAGATGTCGCCCAGCTGTGCCACCCCAAGAGCAAACGCCACCAAGAGGATGACGCTGGGCAGCGTGAATCCCACAAACGCGGCCAACATACCTCCGTAGCCTGCGCGCTTGAGCCCGATTGCCATACCCACCTGGCTCGATGCGGGTCCGGGCATGAACTGGCACAGCGCAACTAGGTCCGCGTACTCCTCATCTGTGAGCCATTTGCGCTTGTCAACAAACTCGTCGCGAAAATAGCCCAGGTGCGCCGTCGGGCCGCCAAAAGATGTCAGGCCGAGGCGAGTAAAGATGCGCAGCACTTTCAACACGCGATCCGAGCGTACTGTCTCTTCGTTAAAGTGTCTCGGGTACTAATGACGATTGCAGCCAGGAGGTTACAGGTGCGCCACTTCAGTCCTCTCTTCCAGATGGGGCCTGCCCGACGCGACCACATCCCTGCCTTCCGCGTCGCCCTCGGCGTTGCAATCCCGATGTTCGCGCTGCTTGCGTTAGGACGCCTCGATCTCGCCATCTACGCCAACTTCGGCGCCTTCACCGGCGTCTATGGTCGACACACCACCCGCGCAGTGCGGTTGCAACATCACTGTTTGGCTGGCTGTGCACTAACTTTGGCGGTCACGCTCGGTGCGACAATTGCGTGGCTAGACATCAGCCCGTGGGTTCTGATGGTTGTGACCTGCCTGGTGTCCTCGCTGTGGGCCACGGTCGCACTTGCCAAGGATATGAAGCCCACCGGCTCCGTGTTCGTGGTCTTTTCGGTGGCAGCCGTCGGCTCTTTAAGCAACCCGGTACATCCGCTGATGGCGTTCGCTATTGCGGGTGGTGCGGCGCTAATAAGCCTGGTCCTCGGCTTGTTTTCTCACCTCTTCGGCGAAGGTCCGGGTGGCGACGCAAAGGCGAACGAGCTTCCCACCCGCGGCCCCAACGCCGAACGCCTGCCATGGGTGCGGCTCAGAGTTGAGGCCGCGCGCTTCTTCTTCGCACCATTGATCGCCGGCACCCTGGGTCTTATTTCGGTGACGCTGATTGATCCGCTCTCCCACTCCTATTGGGCCATGGTTGCCGCCGTCGCTCCCCTGGTGAACTCGCGCTTTCGTATGCAGTACTACCGTGCGATCGAGCGAGTCCTTGGCACCCTCACCGGCATCGCGGTCGCCGGGTTTCTGCTCTCTCACTCCTTGGAGGGCTGGCAGCTTGTCATTTGGATCGTGGTCCTGCAGTATCTCACCGAAATGTATGTCACCCGCAACTACACCATCGCCACAAGCTTCATCACCCCAACCGCGCTTCTGATGGTGCAGGCAGTCGACGCCGCCCCCATAGGTCCCATGCTCTTGGCTCGAACCGCCGAGACGGTCATCGGCGCGATCGCGGCGCTGATCATCATCGCAATCGGGTACGCGCGCAAGTACCCAAGCGTCATCCCGCGGCTAAGGTGAAAACACGGCTCTACATTTACGACGATTCCCCCTGCGATCGTAGGTCCACGTCCCCATCGCGCGATGCTTGAAAAACCTTTACACGTGACACTTAAACTCCACGACGTGTCGCTGCATAGTCACCCTCTCATTCGTGACGCCGATGTGAGGTGTAACCGCCTGGCACGTAGCATTGGTGACATGCGCATTTTCACCGTGGGCCACTCCAACCTCGAGTTCGAGGACTTCGTTGAAATGATCAAGGCTGCCGGTGTGGCATCCATCGTGGATGTGCGCAAGCTGCCCGGGTCCAGGAAGTACCCGTGGTTCAACGACGACCACCTTGCCGAACACCTTCCCACATGTGGCATCACTTACAGCAGAAGCGAGGGCCTCACCGGACGGCGCAACGTGTCCCACTCGGTGCCTTTTGAGGTTAACGGCAACTGGCGTAACCGCAGCTTCCACAATTACGCCGACCATGCGCTGGGCGAGGAGTTCTCCGACGCGATCTCGCAGCTACGGGCGAACGCCGCCGAAACCCCCACCGCGATCATGTGCGCCGAGGCGGTGTGGTGGCGCTGCCACCGGCGTATCATCGCCGACCACCTCATCGCCCACGGTGACGAGGTTGGCCACATTATGGGCCTGGGCGCAGCCGGGGCGAAGGTGAGTGAGGCAACGCTCAACGACGGCGCAGTCATCGGCAACGATCTCCTCGTGCGCTACCCCGAGCGAGGCTAGACGTCGAGCTTGAAGTCCACGGTATCTCGTTGCAAAGTTACTTTCTCGTTAGCTCGTTAGCACCATCAAAAGGAGTGGTATCCAATGAAAGCGTTCGGATTCTTAAGCTTCGGGCATTACGCCTTCGGTGGCCAGCGCGGGCCGTCCGCGGAAAAGATTGCCAAGATTCATCTGGAGATCGCACAGGCTGCGGACGAAATCGGCGTGAACAACGCGTCCTTCCGTGTCCACCACTTCGTGCCGCAGGCCTCCGCCCCGATGCCGCTGCTGGGTGCTGTCGCGGCCACCACCAAACACATCGAGGTGGGCACCGGTGTCATCGACATGCGCTATGAAAACCCGCTCTACCTCGCCGAAGAGGCCGCGTCGCTGTACCAAATTTCCGGTGGCCGCGTGGCCCTGGGCGTCTCGCGCGGCGCCCCCGAGGTGGCTGACCGCGGCTGGGAGGCCTTCGGCTACAAGGGTAAAGCGACCAACGGCGCGGACGTGGCGCGAGCCCACCTCGAGGCGTTCATGGCTGCAGTGGACGGCAACGGATTCGCCACCGCCGCACCGCTGGACCGGCAGTACCCCAACATGTTCCAGCCCGGCTCCGCCCTGCCAGTCTTCCCCATGGTGCCCGAGTTGCGTAAGCACATTTTCTACGGCTCCGGCACCCACGCTTCTGCCGAGCAAACCGCCAAGGACGGGCTCAACCTGATGTCCTCCACCCTGGTCTCCGAGACCACCGCCGAGACTCTGGGCGAAATCCAGGCGGATCAGATCAGCCGCTACCGCGCCGCGTGGAAGAAGGCGGGCCACGATTGGACGCCGCGCGTGTCGGTGTCGCGCTCTATCTTCCCCATCGTCGACGGCGCGGACATGCAGTTGTTCGGCATGCAGGCCTCCGGCTCCGATCAGGTGGGCATGCTTCCCGACGTCGGCGCCTCCACCTTCGGCCGCACCTACGCCGCCGAGCCGGACAAACTCATTGAGCAGCTCAAAGCCGACGCCGCCGTCATGTCCGCCGACACCTTGCTCATCACTATCCCCACCGGGATGGGCGTAGACGTCAACGTGAAGATCTTGGACAACTTCGCCACGCATGTCGCCCCCGCGTTGGGTTGGCAGCCGAATCACGAAGGCCCAGTTACCGGCTATCCCATCGACTAATTCCTGCAGGTCGCAAGCTCTTCGCTTCACTGTCAGTTCAGCACGTATTGAATAGTACAGTATTTGCTGTACTATTCAATACGTGCTGACCATTGCTTCACGCCTCGACGTCATGAACCGGCTCGGCCGGGCCATGGCAGATCCGACGCGCTCCAGAATCCTGCTGACCCTACTTAACGGCCCGAGCTACCCGGCCGTGCTTTCGCGCGACCTGGACCTGACCCGCTCGAACGTTTCGAACCACCTGACCTGCTTGCGTGACTGCGGCATCATCGTCGCCGAGCCGGAGGGCCGCAAGACACGTTACGAAATCGCCGATCCGCACCTTGCGACAGCACTCAACGCACTAGTGAACGCGACGTTGGCTGTCGACGAAAACGCCCCGTGCATCGACCCTGAGTGCTCGGTGCCCGGCTGCGATGGAAAAGGAGTGGACGCATGAGTTCAGCATGTGGATGCGAGCACGAACCAGCCACGGAGATCGAAGATCTCGATCGGCCATGGTGGAAGGACCCCGAGTTGCTACTGCCAATCTTCTCTGGCGTAGCCCTCGGTATAGGCCTGGCGCTGGACTGGTCCGGGCTAGAGACACCCGCGACAGTCCTGTTCTGGATCGGCCTGCTGCTAGGGGCGTATACGTTCGCGCCCGGCGCAATACGGAACCTCGTCACAAAGCGCAAGCTCGGCATTGGTTTACTGATGACGATCAGCGCGGTCGGCGCGGTGATCCTCGGTTACGTCGGAGAGGCCGCGGCGCTAGCGTTCCTGTACTCGATCGCCGAGGCACTGGAAGACAAGGCGATGGACCGGGCCCAGGGCGGACTGCGGGCACTGTTGAAGTTGGTGCCGCAGACCGCGACGGTGCTGCGCGACGGTACTGCGGTCGAGGTCACTGCGAAGGACCTCGTGGTTGGCGAGCTGATGCTCGTGCGCCCCGGAGAGCGGATCGCCACGGACGGCATCATTCGTTCCGGACGCTCCAGCCTTGACACCTCAGCGATCACCGGAGAATCCATTCCGGAGGAGGTTGCGCCCGGCGACGAGGTGCCCGCGGGAGCGATCAACTCCGCCGGCGTGCTGGAAGTCGAGACGACCGCAGCTGGAACGGACAACTCGCTGACCACACTCGTGGACCTGGTCGAGCAGGCGCAGGCGGAAAAGGGCGACCGCGCCCGGATCGCCGACCGGATTGCCCGACCCTTAGTGCCCGGCGTGATGATCCTGGCGGTGCTGGTAGGCGTGATCGGCTCGCTGCTGGGCGACCCCGAGACGTGGATCACCCGCGCGTTGGTGGTCCTGGTCGCAGCATCGCCGTGCGCGCTGGCAATCTCCGTGCCGCTGACGGTCGTGGCCGCGATCGGCGCAGCCAGCCAGTTCGGAGTGGTCATCAAGTCCGGGGCGGCGTTCGAGCGGCTCGGCGGCATCCGTCACCTGGCGGTGGATAAGACCGGAACCCTTACACGCAACCAGCCCGAGGTTACAGGCGTGGTCCCGGCAGACGGATTCGATCGGGCGCAGGTGCTCGCCTTCGCGGCGGCAGTTGAGCACCAATCGACGCACCCCCTCGCCGCGGCGATCGCGGCAGCGGTCCCCAAAGCCCCCACCGCCTCGGACATCAGCGAGGAGGCCGGTCATGGCATCGGCGGCACCGTCGAAGGTCGACGGGTGCTGGTTGGCAGCCCCCGGTGGATCGACGCCGGGCCACTAAAGGCAGACGTTGAGCGCATGGAGTCCGAGGGTCAGACCTGCGTCCTTGTTACCGTCGATGACGCCCTCGCCGGGGCGATCGGGGTCCGCGACGAGCTGCGTCCCGAGGTGCCCGAAGCTGTGCAGACCCTGCACGCCAACGGCGTGGAAGTGAGCATGCTCACCGGCGACAACACTCGCACCGCCCGGGCGCTGGCTGAAATCGCCGGAATCGACGACATGCGCGCCGAGCTTCGTCCAGAGGATAAGGCAAGCATCGTTGCCGAACTCTCCTCCAAGACGCCGACGGCGATGATTGGCGACGGCATCAACGACGCGCCGGCACTGGCGAGCGCTACGGTGGGCATAGCGATGGGAGCAACCGGCTCTGACGCCGCAATCGAGTCCGCTGACGTCGCCTTCACCGGCCACGACCTCCGGCTGATCCCGCAGGCCCTGCAGCACGCCCGCCGAGGCAGCAGGATCATCAACCAAAACATCGTGCTGTCTCTGGCCATCATCATCGTGTTGATGCCGCTGGCGATCAGCGGCGTGCTGGGCCTGGCTGCCGTCGTGTTGGTTCACGAGGTCGCCGAAGTCATCGTGATTTTGAACGGCCTGCGAGCTGCGCAAGCGAAGCGCTGAGTCGAGTTACGTTGACGCCATTTCAAAACTCGTGGTGCTGTGCTTCATCGACACAGCCCGCGACTACCTGGGCAGTGTGTTTGGCAAAGGGCCCGACACCCATCAGGGTTGCCGAACCGTCACCGGTCCAGTTGCCGTAACCGACAAGATGCAGATTCTTCACCGCGGCTTCGCGGCCACGCATGAGGTGGCGGAATGGACCGAGGGCCGGACGGAAACCAGTGCACCAGATCAGATGGTCGTGGTCGAGCTCGCTCAAACTATCGAAGACGGGGGTAGCGGTGAGTTGGCCGGAACCGCGGAGCTCACGGAGATGAGGAAGCGCGACAATGTCGCCGAGGTCCCCGAGGTCCCCGAGGTTCGGGTCGGAATCGCCACCGAGAATCCGGCGGCGGCTGCGGAGAAAGAGATCGCGGCCATCGACATCATCAGGCATCCAGCGCGGTTGCTCACGTGTGAACCATGTGACCTCCGACGACCCGATGAGGTCCGCGGCGATCTGGGCACCCGAGTTCGCCCCGCCGACCACCGCGACCTTCGCGCCGCGGAATGGTTCGGGGCCGGGGTAGGTCGACGAGTGCCACTGACGTCCACGGAAGGTGCCCGGATAGTGGGGCACAAAAGGCGCGGACCACGTGCCGGTGGCCGCGACAACGTGGTCCGCTGTGAATTGACCGGCGCTCGTATCTAGGTAGAACATCCCTTTCTCGTGGGACACGCTGCGCACGTGCACTGGGCGCCGAACCGGCAGATCGTAGCGTCGTTCGTAGCTTTCCAGATATTCGATGACATGACGTGCCGGCGGATACCCCGGGTACCGCGGCATAGGCCAGGCGGGCAGGTTGGAAAACTCCGCGGCGGAGAAAAGTGTCAGTGAAGGCCACGTGTGCAACCACGCTCCACCGGGTTCCTCTTGATTGTCCAAGATCAAGAAGTCCACTTCGTAGCGCCGCAGGTAGTATGCCGTGGCTAGACCGGACTGGCCACCACCAACGACGACGGCTGTGTGATGCTCCATGGCGCCTCTCACCTCATCGGGCACATGCCCGACCACTTGCGCCTCCGCGAATTCACCAACAGGGAGAGCTTGTCAGTAGTAGTCAACAACCTCCACCCTAACAGCCGCGTTACACGTTGAACTTGACCTCCACGGATTGTCGAAAGACTATAACCTGCCCCTAGCCGCCAAGCCCTTTTCCGTATTACGATTACGTGCATGAAAACTATCAATGGGAAGCTAGTCAGCGAAGAGCAAATCGATGCGTGGGTAACCGAAGCCGAGAAAGGCTACGACGTAGAGACACTTCGTCGACGTGGAAGGAAACCTCGAAACGAAGATGCTGCGAAGGTTATCTCCATTCGGCTTTCCCCCGGCGAGATATCGGACCTCGACGAGTATGCGGCTGCAAACGGATGGTCACGCTCTCAGGCAATCCGCGAAGCGCTAAAGAATGCTATTTAGAAATGGACGTAGCAAGCGTCAGATCCCATCCTCATAATAGAGACCATGAATGATGCCAATCTCACGATCCGGCAGATCACCTTCGACTGCCACGATCCCTCAAAGCTCGCCAAGTTTTGGTCCGCCGCAACCGGTTGCGAAATCGCCGCGGATTACGGCGATTTTGTGATGGTTGATTCCACCCCGGCGCTGGGATTTCAGCGCGTCAAGGATCCGACACCTGGGAAAAACCGCATGCACATCGACGTTGGCGGGGCGGAGCGCGAAACTTTAATAGAACGCCTCAAAGACCTAGGCGCTACCGAACTCACCACCCACGAGGCGCCGGGATTGGTGTGGACTGTCATGCAGGACCCGGAAGGCAACGAGTTCTGCGTGGGTAACCCCGGGGCCTAGCTACACTACGCGGAGCGTCTCTAGGTCCAAGGCTGGCGTCAATCTGTGATGTCGCTAGCGGGAGACACAGTCAATGTCGCGAACCGCGCCCGTCAGGCTGCGGTGGATCAGGCGCAGAAAGCCACCGAGAAAATTCGCGACATGAACGACGACCGGCTACTTGCGAAGGCCGCTGAAATCGAAGCCCGACGGGAGAAGGAAGAGCAAAAAGCACTCGACTCAACCGACGACGAGAATAATTCTGAGGCTGAACCCCGTCCGTCGCGACGCGGTCTCCGCTTCCGCCGAGACAAGAACGACTCGTAGGGCACCTAGACTGGGCTGCATGAAAGACCTGACCATCGCGCCCGGCCCGGGAATCCCCGACGGTGCAGTCATCGCCGCTGCCGACCTAACGGAGCGGTTCGCGAAGTCGTCGGGTCCGGGCGGCCAGGGCGTCAACACGACCGACAGCAAGGTCCAGCTTTCCATCAATATCGCTGAAAGCGCATCGCTTACCGACGCCCAACGCCGCCGCATCTTGCGCAACCTCGAGCACCGCTTGGACGGCTCCGTCCTCACCGTGTCTGCGTCGACCCAGCGGTCGCAGGTGCGCAACCGAGCTGAGGCACGCGAACGCATGGCCGCCCTGTTGCGCGAGGCCCTAGCTCCGCCCCCTCCCCCGCGGCGCAAAACGAAGCCGACGAGGGGCTCGGTGCGGCGCCGACTCGAAGCAAAGAAGCGGCGCTCGGAGCTGAAAGCGATGAGGCAACGGCCCCAAATTCCCTAGGTGCGGCCTACGCCGAAGCAGCTTGGACCGGTTGAATCCTCTCGATCTCGGCGAGGATTTTGTCTTCTGCCACATCCAGGTCGTACTGGGTCTGCAACCCGAGCCAGAACTGGGGGCTCATCTCGAAAAACTTCGCTAGACGAAGGGCCGTGTCAGCGGTTACAGCGCGCTTACCGTGAACAATTTCGTTGATCCGGCGGGGCGGAACGCCGATGGAGACGGCGAGCTTGTGCTGGGTGATCCCCATTTCTTTGAGAAAGTCCTCCATGAGGATCTCACCGGGGTGAACCGGAGGGAGCTTGTCAGTGGTAGTCAACGATCTCAACCTCCTCTGGCCCCGCGGCGGACCACCGAAAACAGATCCGCCACTGGTCGTTGATTCGAATGCTGAACTGACCCCGCCGATCACCTTTCAACGCCTCGAGCCGGTTTCCCGGGGGAATCCGTAACTCATCAAGAGTCTGCGCGTACCCAAGCTGGCGAAGCTTGCGCAGCGCTACTGAGTGAATGCGGGAATCGATCGAGCGAACCCGCTCTCGATTCCACAGACGCTCAGTGTCCTTGTCAGCGAACGACTGGATCATGCTTCACCCTATCCCCCATAACGCGAAGCGTCAATAACGCTACACGTTAAATTTGAACTCCACCACGTCGTCACTGCTCATGACTCTGCCTCCTCAGCTGGATCGACCTCTACCCAATGACGCGGGTTCCGCGTGCACTCAAGCACAGGGAGACGCTCTGTCACCTCGCGTCGTTTGCGCCCATTCGCATAAATGTGATCAATCCACTTTGTCGGCTTGTTGTAATACCGCATCTTGCCACCACACAGAGGACACTTTCCCGCGCGGATTTTCTCAATCGTTATACGACGACCTGAACCGCTCACCGCCCACCCAAACTTCAATGGTACGCGCAGCTGGCCCTTAGTCAAATAGCGGAGGTAAAAGATCAGAACCAGAACCAGAACCAGAACCAGAAAGGCGACCAACCACGCGATGTTGGGACTGCCCGGATCACCCTCGGGCTCTGAAGTGAACAGTCCTAGAACCGGCTGAAGAAGCTTCCAGAGTGGGAACAAGCTCATTAATCCGATGATCACTCCTGCCCAGGAAAGTAGCCCCTGAGTGAAGGGGCTCCGCCATTTCGGGACAGCCTCGTATGTTGCCACCGGTGGAGCTTCCGGCGGCGGATTAACCACTACATCGCGCCCCGCTTGGTACAAGCCACCGTGGACATCTCCGCCTCCAGTACTCGCAGTGTTGCCCGACCCGCTAGGCGCGGGAGCGCCGCACTCGCCGCAGAATTTCTTCTGTGGCTCCAGCGGGTGGCCGCAGGAACCGCACTTCATCTCTTCGCCCCAGAGGTTAATCCTGTCTTGAACTCGACGACGTCGCCGTCGACCATGACGTAGTCCTTGCCCTCCTGGCGGACCTTGCCGGCGGCACGGGCCTCGGCCATAGAGCCCAACTCATCCAGGTCTTCAAAGCCGACGATCTCGGCCTTGATGAAGCCCTTCTCAAAGTCGGTGTGGATTACGCCTGCGGCCTTCGGCGCGGTGTCGCCCTTGCGGATGGTCCAGGCGCGTGCCTCCTTCGGCCCCGCCGTCAGGTAGGTCTGCAGGCCAAGGGTGTCAAAGCCGGCCTTGGCCAGCGTCTGCAAACCTGGCTCGTCTTGGCCGACGGCTGCGAGGAGTTCGGCGGCATCTTCGTCGTCAAGCTCGAGAAGCTCCGTCTCCGTCTGCGCGTCCAGGAACACAGCCTCGGCGGGTGCGACCAGGTCGCGCAGCTCCTGCTTGCGGTCCTCATCCGTGAGCACCGCCTCATCGGAGTTGAACACGTAGAGGAACGGTTTCGCCGTCATCAGGTGCAGGTGGTGTAGAAGACCAAGGTCTACTTCCCCGCTCTTGGCGGCGGCGAAGAGCGTGCGATCGTCCTCAAGAATGGCCTGCGCCTTCTTGGCTTCCTCCACCTGCGCTGCAACGTCTTTGTCCTTACGCGCTTCCTTCTCCAGGCGCGGCAGGGCCTTCTCAATGGTCTGCAAGTCCGCCAGGATCAGCTCGGTGTTGATCACGGAGATGTCACTTGCGGGGTCGGCGTTGCCGTCAACGTGGATAACGTTCTCGTCGCTAAACGCGCGCACCACCTGGCAGATCGCGTCGGCCTCACGGATGTTGGCCAAAAACGCGTTGCCCATGCCTTCGCCCTCAGACGCACCCTTGACAATGCCGGCGATGTCTACAAACGACACCGTTGCAGGCAAAATGCGCTCAGACTTGAAGATCTCGGCCAAGCGCTTCAGACGCGGGTCCGGCAGCTCAACCAAGCCCACGTTCGGCTCGATCGTGGCGAAGGGGTAGTTCGCCGCCAAGACGTCGTTACGAGTCAGTGCATTAAACAGTGTGGACTTGCCAACGTTGGGCAAACCGACAATTCCAAGAGTAAGGCTCACGCTGCGCTATCCTAGCCCACTCCCACCCGCAACACCCAGAAGCCCCATCGGGCACAATAGGTCTCGTGAGCACGAGCACCGACACCACGAACACCACCGGCGAGACCGCCGAAACCAACACTCACAACCGTGTTGACCGCGGCGTGGTGATGAACCAATGGCTAAAAAACACCGCCATGCTCACCATTCGGCTGATTGTCATCGCGGTGTTCCTGTTTGCCCTGGGCAAGATGATCGGCACGTTCTGGGCCGGCATACTGCCAGTGATTTTGGCGCTGATCATCTGCACCGTGCTGGCGCCGATTGCTACGTGGCTGCGGCGCCATAAGGTGCCCGCTGGCCTGGCAGCCATCCTGACCATGCTGGGTTTCATTGGCCTGGTTGGCGCCATTTTTAGCCTCATCGCCCCAGATATAGTCAACCACTCCCGGGTGCTGTATCTCCAAGCGTTTGAGGGCGTGCAGCGCCTCCAGCTGTGGCTGCAGGGCCCGCCGCTCAACGTTGACCCGGAGAAGATCAACGAAGCCGCCAACGACATCGCCCACTGGGTACAAAACCAGGCGGGTGCGATCGCGGGCGGCGTGTTCTCCGGTATCAGCTCGGCGGCCGGCCTGGCGGTCACGCTCATGGTGATCATCGTGTTGACCTTCTTCTTCCTTAAAGACGGCCACCGTTTCCTTCCCTGGCTCCGCTCCGCCACCGGCGGCCGCAGCGGCCTGCACGCCACGGAACTCCTCACCCGAGCTTGGATCACCCTTTCAGGTTTCATTCGTGCCCAAGCGATCGTTTCTCTTATCGACGCCACGTTTATCGGCCTCGGCATCGCCCTTCTGCAAGTGCCAATGGCGTTCACCTTGTCTGTGATCACGTTTGTCGCGGGCTTCATCCCGATCGTTGGCGCGGTGGTGGCAGGCACCCTTGCTGTGTTGGTGGCGCTGGTCTCACTTGGTTTTACTAAGGCACTGATCGTGCTGGCGATTGTGATCGTGGTGCAGCAGTTGGAGGGCAACATCCTCTCCCCCATGCTGCAGTCGCGCGCTATGAACCTGCACCCGGTGATCGTGTTGATTTCAGTCACCGTGGGCGGCGGCCTCTTCGGCCTGGTCGGCGCCTTCCTTGCTGTGCCGGTGGCGGCGATGATTGCTGTCGCATACCGCTACGTACTGGATATGCTTCGAATCCACTCCGGCGAGCGCACCGCAGATGAATTGGATTTTTACACCTCGGAGGGCGCGGTTATTGCAAAGATCGCTGAGGAAGAATCTGCTCACGAGCGCCAAGAGTGGCATCAGAAAAGGGATTGGTCAGCCGCGCCGATCATAGATGAAGTACCCCAACCCGCCGAGCATGCCTCAAAAACACCTGGAGTTAACACTGGAGTTAACAAGGGTTTGAACCCGAGCCTGAAAAAGCTTCGTGAGCAAAGTGCGAAGCTTCGTCGCCTTGGCGTGAAACGTAACCGCTAGACTGAACAACCGTGTCTTACGCGTCGAAAGAATTCGTTGGCCTGCCCACCGGCTCCGCTATCGGCATCAACTTTGCCGCGCTGCTGACGGCGGTGGCTGTGTCCGTATTCTCAGGCGGCGCGCTGTGGCCGTGCGGAATCTTCTTCGCGCTCTCACTCATTGCCACCACATTGCTGGTGAACCCGCGCGGGATTTTCTTGACCGTTGCCACTGCCCCACTGCTTTTTGCTGCCGCGGCTACCGCGATTGGCGTGCTCGGCGCTGGTGATCAGTTGTCGGCCGGCGGGGCGTCGTCACGCGCGGCGCAACTGCTTGTGGTTTATCCGCTGGTGCAGCTCTTTCCCTGGCTTGCCACATTAACCGTGATTGCCGCCGTACTTGGGTGGAGTCGCGTGCAACTGATCAGGCGTCAAAACCGGGCGCTTGCGCGCACCGAGACACGCCAGCGCATCCAGGCTGCGGCAAGCAACCGCAAGACCACCACCCAGGGCCGGCGTGCACGCGAGCGCGCCACCGGCAGGCAGCGCACGGTGTCAGTGGATGAGTTGCTCAAGCGGGAACGTTCCGCAAACCGCTCTACCGGTGGCGCTACCGGCAGCTCTACCAGCAGGCGGCTTTCAAGCCGCCTGGGAGATGACCTGTACTCGAACTAGCTTCGCACCCGCAGGTCACGCGGCAACGCGAACGTGATGGTCTCCACCGTGGTGGTGACCTCTTCGGCGTTTGTAAAGCCGCGCTCACCCAGGTGGGAAACCACTTCTTGGACCAGGATCTCCGGCACCGATGCGCCCGAGGTCAGACCGACTGTGTCCACGCCTTCCAGCCACGCATCATCGATCTGGTGGGCGTAATCCACCAGATAGGACGCCTTCGCACCTGCCTCCAGCGCAACCTCCACCAGGCGCTTGGAGTTGGAGGAGTTTTGCGAACCCACGACAATTACCAGTTCACAGCGCGGCGCGATGTTCTTCACCGCAGCCTGGCGGTTCTGGGTGGCGTAGCAAATGTCATCGCTCGGCGGGTCCTCCAGGTGTGGGAAGCGCGCTTTGAGCTTTTCTACGATCTCCAGCGTCTCGTCCACACTCAGCGTGGTTTGAGACAGCCACACCAGCGGCTGGTCCTCCGGAAAGTCTGGCAGCGCCTCAACGCCCTCGATCCCGTCCACGAGGTGGGTAACTTCCGGAGCCTCTCCGGCGGTGCCTTCCACTTCCTCGTGGCCTTCGTGTCCCACCAGCAGGATCTGGTAGCCGTCGCGAGCGAAACGCTTCGCCTCGTTGTGCACCTTGGTCACCAGCGGGCAGGATGCGTCGATGGCCAACAGGTTGCGCTGCAGCGCGGATTCACGCACCACGGGCGACACACCGTGTGCTGAGAACACCACGTGGGCACCCTCGGGCACTTCGTCGGTTTCTTCCACGAACACGGCGCCGCGCTCCTCGAGCGTCTTCACCACATACTTGTTGTGCACGATCTCTTTACGCACATAAACAGGATCGCCATACTTTTCAAGTGCCTTCTCAACGGTTTCCACCGCCCGGTCTACGCCAGCGCAGTATCCGCGCGGGGAAGCGAGAAGAATATTTTTTCCCTCATCCGACATGGAACCGACCCTACCCAAGCTACGTCTAATTACATAGAGGACTACCGCGTACGCTTGTGGTGCCTAAGGAGCGGATTGGCCCCTGCGGGGCGGAATTGGAGGTTTTCTCGTGGCAGAGCCACATGGGGCGCAAGCGCCAAAAAGTACTGCGGAGACGCCGTGGAGCGTCTCCAAACTCAACACCAGCGTCAAGGGCTGGATTGAGCGCCTGGGCTACCTTTGGGTCGAAGGCCAGCTCACCCAGGTAAAGACCAAGCCCAACTGGAGCTATTCCTACCTCACATTGCGCGATACGCAGGCTGAGGCATCGGTGGAGCTCATCGCTGACACCAGGTTGTTGAGCAGCATGAGCACCCCGCTTAACGACGGCGACCATGTCATCATCCACGGCAAACCAAACTTCTTCACGCAGCGGGGCTCCTTCTCCATGAAGGTCACGGAGATTAGGCACGTGGGCGTGGGTGAGTTGTTGGCGCGCATCGAGCAGCTGCGCCACCGCCTGGCGGCTGAGGGCCTCTTTGATCCGCAGCACAAGCGCCGCCTGCCCTACCTGCCGAACAAGGTGGGGTTGATCACCGGCCGCGGGTCCGCCGCGGAGCGCGACGTACTTTCTGTGGCGCAGGATCGTTGGCCGGCGGTGCGTTTCGAAGTGATCAACACCGCTGTTCAGGGCCCGCGCACCGTACCTGAGGTTATCGCCGCACTGGAGCGTCTCGACGCCGACCCGGAGGTGGACGTGATCATCATCGCCCGCGGTGGCGGCTCTGTCGAGGACTTGTTGCCGTTTTCTGAGGAGGCGTTGCAGCGCGCCGTCGCAGCTGCGCGTACCCCGGTGGTCTCCGCTATCGGCCACGAGCCTGACAACCCAGTGTTGGACAATGTTGCTGACCTGCGTGCCGCCACACCTACGGACGCAGCAAAGCGCGTCGTTCCCAGCATGGAAGAAGAGCTTGCCTTGGTTGCAGAAGCTCGTGCCCGTAGCGCTGCCGCACTGCGCGCCTGGGTGGAGCGTGAGCGCCAAGGGCTGGCCAACGTGCGCTCCCGTCCCGCGCTGGCAAACCCGATGGTCGCAATCAGCCAGCGCCAGGAAGAGGTCGCCCGCGATGTGCAGCGGATGCGCCGGGAGATCACCTATTTTGTGCAGCAACAAACGTCGGTGGTTTCCGCGTTGCGGGCCCAGGTCTCGGCGCTTGGGCCTTCGGCCACCCTGGCGCGTGGCTACTCGGTGGTCCAAATGCTGCCGCGCGACGGCTCCGGGCCCGAAGTTGTGACCTCCATCGAGCAGTCCCCTCCAGGCTCCCAGCTGCGCATCCGCGTCGGCGACGGATCCATTACCGCAGCGGCTATGGGTGTCACCCAAGCCGACTAGACAAAACCCAACTAAAACACTAAATCTCAGACAGCAAAGGATAAAGACAATGGCAGAGAACACTTTCGGCGCAGGCCAGGCTGGCGACAATGCGTTTCCGGACCCGCAGACCTTAAGCTACGAGCAAGCACGTGCCGAGCTTGTGGAAACGGTAAAAATCCTGGAGCTGGGTCAGATGAGCCTGGATGAGTCCCTGAAGTACTGGGAGCGCGGCGAAGCACTGGCGAAGCGTTGCGAGGTCCTTCTACACAACGCCTCCGAGCGTGTCGAGGCTGCCATCGGCAGCCGCGAGGAAGAATAGAAATAACTACTGCAGCGGCTGCGCCTGCAATGCGGCGCGCAAAAGCTCGGTGAACTCGGCGTCCGTGCCGGCGCCGGTGAGAATGAAGCGCGCGTCGCCGGCGTCGAGGGCCCAGATGGGGCGGGTATCGGCATCGTCGCTAAGCAAGATGCGCACCTCGTGCCCATCAACCTGCTCGGTGCGCTCCTCCGGGCGTAGCTTGCCGTCCACTGATGCAACGGCCGTGTCAAGGTCGGCACCGGTTTGTGTGAGCTGCAGGAAACCGCCGTCCTTGGTCACCCAGCCCACCACGGGCGCCGGTTGGCCGTCGATCATGGTGCGGCGCGCGGAATTAGTCACCCAGCCTTCCGGAGCGTGCGGGAAACGAACCGGGAAGTTCGTGGCGCGAGCCTCCATGCCAAGGAACGTTTCAGCATCAACTTCCTGCACCGGGCCATTTTTCGGCGTGCCCGGATTGTAGGTGCACAGTCCTGTCGCGCCTACCCCCACGAGCATGAGGACGACGATGACAACGACGTTGATGAGCATGTCCCGACCGTCTTGAAAGACGCGGGGTTTTCCTTTGTTGGCCACGCGCAACAGTATGGCACGTTCCCGCTTTGGCCTCGAATCCCCTTTTTAGGGTGTGAAAGCTCAGGTTCCATGAAGCATTTAGTGCCAGAATAGAAGAGTCCACTAATTTGTCTTTGCTTTATCGCCTTGAGGAGGCTGGCCTCGATGACTGAATCACCCAACGAATACTTCCCGGACCGCAACCTTGCAATGGAACTGGTTCGCGTGACGGAGGCGGCCGCTTTGGCTTCCGGCCGCTGGGTGGGACGCGGCAAGAAGAACGAAGGCGACGGCGCCGCGGTAGACGCGATGCGCAAGATGATCAACTCCGTGAACATGGACGGCGTCATTGTTATTGGCGAGGGCGAGAAGGACGAAGCCCCAATGCTGTACAACGGCGAGCAGGTTGGCAACGGCTTGGGCGCATCGGTTGACTTGGCCGTGGACCCGGTTGACGGCACTCGCCTGATGGCAGAGGGCCGCCCGAACGCCATCTCTGTGATCGCCGCTGCCGACCGTGGCTCCATGTTCAACCCGCAGGACGCGTTCTACATGAGCAAGATCGCCGTCGGCCCGGAAGCTGCCGGCAAGATCGACATCACTGCCCCGATCAGCCACAACATTGAGGTGGTTGCGAAGGCTAAGGGCATCCGCCCACATGAGGTGACGGTGGTTGTATTGGATCGCCCGCGCCACGATCAGCTTGTGCGTGATATCCGCGCAGCTGGCGCCAAGGTTCGCTACATCATGGACGGCGACGTGGCTGGCGCCATCGCTGCCGCACAAGACACCAACTCCATCGATATGGCAATGGGCATCGGTGGCACCCCTGAGGGCGTCATCACCGCATGCGCGCTGAAGTGCCTGGGCGGTGAGATCCAGGGCATGCTGGCACCGCAGTCCGACGAAGAGCGCGAGCGCGTCCTAGCTGCTGGCCACGACCTGGATCGCGTGCTAGGCATCAACGACCTGGTCACTTCCGACAACTGCTACTTCGCAGCCACCGGCGTGACCAACGGCGACATGCTCCGCGGCGTGTCCTACCGCAAAAACGGTGCGACTACGCGTTCGCTGGTCATGCGCTCGAAGTCCGGCACCGTGCGCTACGTTGAGTCCCTGCACCAGCTGGCCAAGCTGCAGGAGTACTCCGTGGTGGATTACTCCGAGCCGAAGCAGTAGGCCGTAGCAGTAGGCCCACTCACAGCAGCGCGACAAACGCTGCGAACGTCGCTGCACTGGCCAGCAGATTGTTGGCCGCGTGCACAATGAAGCTGGCAGTGATGTTGCCGTGGAACCGCGCCACCAGCGCTAGTCCGATGCCCAGGAAAAAAGTGTAGAGGATTGCTGGCGGCGCAATGTGCGCGGCGCTGAAGAGGGCAGAGGTGAGCAGCACGCTTGCTGCCGCCGGCATCAGGCTGTCAAAATAGCCCATGAGTACGCGACGGAACACCACCTCTTCAATCACCGGCCCTACCAGCAGGTAGGCAATTAAGAGCAGCAGGACGGGGGCGGCCTGTTTCGCATCCGAAGCCAGCACGTTTGTGGCCGATTCTTTATCGGGTGCAAGCCCTATAAGCGTGCCGATGATTGCGCTGGAAGTCGCCGCAGCAACCACCACCGCCGGCGTCTGCCACAGAAGGTGCCAACCCCGGTGCCCCAAACGCGTAAACCCGAGCCCAGGCCCGCTGCCCCGCATGTAGCGGAAAAGCAGGTACATGGGCGCAGCCATGGCCACCAGAAGCATGACCGGTATCAGCGCTGCTGCCGTCGATCGTGGCAAGCCCAAACGCACCAGAAGCAGCCCTTGACCGATAAAAAGTGCGTACATGGACGTCAGGGCCGCCGCCGCCACCAGTGCATCCCTCAATGCGGGGGCCTTTTGCGCACGGCTTTCAGTCATTACAGCACCTCATTTTTGTTATCTGGGGCATAATCGATCAGTGGACAGGCACGAGTGCACGATAACGCAAGTGCACGTGCACGACGTGCATGGGAATGAAGTAAAGGACAATCATGGCTGATCAGGAATACCGCATCGAACATGACACGATGGGCGAGGTCAAGGTGCCCGTCGACGCTCTCTGGCGTGCACAGACCCAGCGTGCTGTGGAGAACTTCCCTATCTCCGGCCGCGGCTTGGAGGCTCAGCAGATTCGCGCTCTTGGCCTGTTGAAGGCTGCGTGTGCTCAGGTGAACAAGGATCTGGGCAAGCTGGACGCTGAGAAGGCTGATGCAATTATCGCTGCTGCGAAGGAAATTGCGGACGGCAAGCACAACGACCAGTTCCCGATCGATGTGTTCCAGACCGGTTCCGGTACCTCCTCGAACATGAATACCAACGAGGTCATCGCGTCCATTGCGAAGGCCAATGGCGTTGAGGTACACCCGAATGACCACGTGAACATGGGCCAGTCTTCGAACGACACCTTCCCAACGGCAACCCACGTGGCTGCTACCGAGACGGCGGTCAATGACCTCATCCCGGGCCTGAAGGTGCTGCACGAGTCCCTGGATAAGAAGGCCAAGGAGTGGCACGAGGTTGTGAAGTCGGGCCGCACCCACTTGATGGATGCCACCCCGGTCACCTTGGGTCAGGAGTTCTCTGGCTATGCACGCCAGATCGAGCTGGGCATCGAGCGTGTTGAGGCGACCCTGCACCGCCTGGGTGAGCTGGCTATCGGCGGCACCGCTGTGGGCACCGGCATCAACACCCCGGCTGAATTCGGCGGCAAGGTTACTGAGGAGCTTGTGAAGCTCACCGGGGTCGAGCAGCTCTCTGAGGCGAAGAACCACTTCGAGGCGCAGGCTAACCGTGACGCGCTGGTGGAGTTCTCCGGCGCGATGCGTTCCGTGGCGGTCTCCTTCTACAAGATCGCCAACGACATCCGCCTGATGGGCTCCGGCCCGCTGGCTGGTTTCGCTGAGATCCACCTGCCGGATCTGCAGCCAGGCTCCTCCATCATGCCGGGCAAGGTCAACCCGGTGCTGTGCGAGACCGCAACGCAGGTCTCCGCACAGGTCATTGGTAACGACGCTGCTGTTGCCTTCGGCGGCACCCAGGGTCAGTTTGAGCTCAACGTGTTCATCCCGATGATGGCTCGCAACGTGCTGGAGTCCTCCCGCCTGCTGGCAAACACGGCACGCCAGTTTGCTACCAGGCTTGTGGACGGCATCGAGCCGAACGTCGAGCACATGCGCGAACTCGCCGAGTCTTCCCCGTCTATCGTGACCCCGCTGAACTCCGCGATTGGTTACGAAAACGCTGCGAAGATTGCTAAGCACGCGGTCAAGGAGGGCATCACCATCCGCCAGGCCACCATCGACCTTGGCTTTGTAGACGGCGAGAAGCTCACTGAGGAGGAGCTGGACAAGCGCCTCAACGTGCTGTCTATGGCTAACACTGACCGCAACTAGTGATAGCTAGCTAGTGGCAGATTCATTTTCTGAACTCCGCGACGCCGGCGGCTCCAATAAACCTTGGATTGCCGCCGGCGTCTCGGCGCTTGCTGTCGCCCTGATCATGATTGCGCTTGCTGGCGCTTGGTGGTCGGCGAACCCTCGCCCCGAACCAACCTCGGCTGTCCCGGAGACGGTGACGGTTACCGCGCAGCCGCAACTCGCGCAGGACTCGGAAGCTCCAGCCGGCACCTTCACGGGCACCCTGAATAGCCTTGAGGAAAACGCGAAAGTGCGGGCGTGGCCCGCTGTGGCCACGTTTGGTGGTGGCACCGCATCGGTGACCTATCCCCTGACGGGATGTACGTCGTTGATAGCGCAAGACGGACAGTCCGTCCCGCTGACCAAGGGCTGCAACAACGGCCAGGGCCGCTGGGATGTCAATCAGGTCACGCCAGGCGTAATCAAACTGACGTATTCGGAGAATAAGATCGCCCTGGTAGAGGGCGAACTTTCAGCAGGCTTGCCATAGTTTGCACTGGGTGTAATATTGCACCCTGTGCAAAAAGAGGGAATCAGGGAGCAGAAACGTCGCGAGACGGCGCAGAGCATACATGCCGAAGCCGCCAAGCTTGTCAGCACGCACGGCTACGACAACGTCACCGTTGAAGATATCTGCGCCGCCGCAGGCATTTCTCGGCGCACATTTTTCAACTATGTCGACTCCAAAGATGAAGCCATCCTCGGCTCATTCCCTTTCACGTTCAGCCAGGCTGGCCTGGACGCAATCCGGGACACCCCAAGCGAGAACCTCCTGGAACTTGTCATTCGGTCCATGGAGGTTAAACCAGGACGGTTCGACGGGCCAACGCAAGAGTGCCGTCGTGAATTGCTGGAGAACAATCCCGGCCTGATGCACGCGGAGACGACACGCAAGCGCGGATTCCTTACCGCGGTTGCTCGCGCAGTCTACGACCACCTTGAGCAGTTCCCGCAAGACCGCAAAAGCTCAGGGCCCCTGGAAGAAGAGACCCAGTTTATCGTCGCCTTGTTCCAGGGCGTCATTATCCGCTCACGGTGCCAACCACCCGCTAACGCAGGACCGCCGATAGATCCAAAAGACCAGCTACTCACCTACGCCAAGAACCTAACCAATTACGCCAAGGAGATCACATGGTAGAAAACCGCACGGAGTCTCTCACGCCGCAGCCCGCAGCACCGAACGTGAAGCTAGTGTTTTCTGCCCTCCTGCTCACCATGCTGATGAGCTCGCTGGGGCAGATGATCTTCGCTACTGCCATGCCGACCATCGTCGGCGAGCTGGGTGGCGTTGAACACATGAGCTGGGTGATCTCGGCATTCTTGGTCACCATGACAATCGCAATGCCACTGAACGGCAAGCTTGGAGACATCCTTGGCCGCAAGTGGCTCTACATCGGCGGCATCATGTTGTTTGTCATCGGTTCCGCGATCGGTGGATTCGCACAAACTATGGAGCTGCTCATCATCGGCCGCGCCATCCAGGGTTTTGGTGCGGGCGGCATGATGGTCAACTCCCAGTCCATCATCGCTGAGGTGGTTCCTGCCCGGGAGCGCGGCAAATACATGGGCGTCATGGGCGCGGTCTTCGGTGTCTCTTCCGTGCTTGGGCCGGTGTTAGGTGGTTGGTTTACGGACGGTCCGGGTTGGCGCTGGGCGCTGTGGATGAACATCCCGCTTGGACTGCTTGCCATGACCGCTTCAGCCACGGTACTGAAGCTGCGCCGCGGCTCCGCAAAGGGCATGCATTTTGACTACATGGGTACCACGCTGATGGTCATTGCTACCGCCAGCTTGATTCTCACCACCACGTGGGGCGGCACGCAGTATGAGTGGAGCTCCCCCATCGTTATAACCCTTGGCGCCGTAGCTGCCGTGAGCGCTGTGTTGTTTGTGGTTACAGAGCTTCGCGTGAAGGACCCTTTGATCCCGATGGGTTTGTTCCGCAACCGCAACATGGTGCTGACAACGCTGGCTGGCACCGTCTTGGGCTTTGCCATGACGAGTACGCTGGCCTACCTGCCAACGTATCTGCAGATGGTGCATGAGCTCACCCCAACTGAAGCAGGCCTGATGATGCTGCCGATGGTGCTTGGCATGCTGGGCACCGGCATGGCGGTGGGATTCATCATTGCTAAGACTGGCCGCTACAAGATGTACCCGATTGCGGGCATGGCAGTAACTTCCCTTGGTCTTTACTTGTTCTCCCAGCTCACTCCGCAGACATCGTTGCCCCGCCTCGGCGTGTACATGTTTGTCTTCGGCTTCGGCTTAGGGCTGGTCATGCAGGTACTGGTCTTGATCGTGCAGAACTCGTTCCCACTGCGCATGGTTGGCACAGCTACCTCTACCAACAATTTCTTCCGCCAGATCGGCTCGGCTATTGGTGCTTCGCTCGCCGGGTCCCTGTTTATCCACGGCATGCGCGACCACCTTCAAGCGCGTCTCCCAGGGGCCTTTGCACAGCTCGGCCCGGAGGGCGCCCAGTGGGCAGAGAAGTTTCAACACGGCGCGAACAGCCTCACCCCGGGCCTTGTTGCGCAGCTTCCACAACCTCTGCGTGAGGTTGTACTGAGCAGCTACAACGACGGCCTTACCCCCGTCTTTATGCTCATGGTCCCGCTGACCGTCGTTGCACTCATCCTGCTCTTCCCGGTTAAGGAAGAGCCGCTTAAGGAAGACTTGAGCTAGTTGGAATCATCCTTACTCATGGGCAGCAGTAGCTCGTAGATATCGCAGTCGCGCCACTGGCCTTTGTGCTCGCCGTAGCTCATCTTGCCCATGTTGTGGAAGGTGCCGGCCTTTTCAAAACCTCGCGAGAGATGCAGGCCGGCAGAGCCTTCATTTTCTGGGAAGATCCAGGCATGGGTGGACCACTTATGCAGGTCAATACAGGTGGCAATCAGCTTGTCCAGCAGTGCGCCGGACACACCCTTGCCGCGCGCATCGGGGTGGGTATAGATGGAGTCTTCCACCACCCCATGGAACACACTGCGTGACGACGCCGGCGCTGCAGCCACCCACCCCAGCACCCGAGCATCGTCTTGCTTATCGACGGCAACGAACACCGTCTCAATGATCTTCTTCCGAGAAAACTCGTCCCAAGTCAGGCCCCGAGTTTCATAAGAGGCGTTGCCGGAACGCAAGCCCATCTCATAAATTTCACGGACCTGCGGATAATCTTCTTCACGAATTGGACGAATATTAAACACTTGGTTTTGCACCAGCCCCATTCTGAAGAAGGTTTAACGCCGATGCAAACCAAAAGGCTTAAGCGGAGTCTTTACTGCTCAACCTTTGCCGTGAAGGCAGCATCCTCGCCGCCGTCACGGGTCCACTCGAGGGTGCCGTTCTCAAACTCCTGGTTCCAGCCAGACTGGTCGGTGTTCGGGGTCTCCGGAGCCAGCGGGAAGCCGATTTCGCGTGCACCGCGAACGTCATTGAGCCAGGACTGAGCAATCTTGCCCCAGATCGGGGAGCCACCGGTGGACTCCTTCCAGGTGATGTAGTGCTCACCGTCGAAAGTTACGATCCAGCCGCCATCTACCTCTTCTGCAGCGGTCGGCTCGCCCCAGGACTCCTCAGCGAACTCGTTGATAGCGTCCAGAACGCCCTGTGGAACCATAGCGGTCTTGCCGCCTGCAAGCGCCAGCTCCTCGGTGCCCTCAACCTTAGAAGCCTCGCTCTCTGCCGCCACGGTCTCGGTAGCGGTTTCGGTGGAGGAAGCGGTCTCGGTTTCAGCGGCAACCGTCTCGGTAGCTACGTCGGTGGCTACGCTAGTGGAGGTAGCCTCTGCAGCAGTGTCTGCATCGTTGGAGCAAGCGACCAGGCCGCCAGCCAGTGCGACAGCAGCAACGGAAGCAACAATCTTGCGATTCATCTTGATATCACCTTTCTTATTTCGCTTAGAACAACCACCCATTATGCATATGGAGGCCCGGCTACCACTTTTCACCACACCCTAATAGGGGCATTACCGCCGCTTCCGCTTGCGCATTCGACGATGCTGTACCGTTTTCTTCCCACCCTTTGCAGAACGGTCCTTCACCTGCGACTTTCCGGGTTTTTTCGGCGTCGCTGTTTGCCGCGAGGAACGCACCGTCCTTCCTTTAGCAACTCCTACGAAGTCCTGGACTTCATCGCTGTCGCGTTCCTTTTCCCACACAAGCGCAATCTGAGTCGGTGCGACCTCCGGCGCACGAAGCTCCACCGCCGCAACTTGCTTCTTGCTTAACGCACGCAACAGCGGCAGCGGCCCATACGCCACGCCAACGTTTGCCGCGACCACTTGCAGTGCGCCCTGCAGCTGCTCAATCGCATCCCCCACAGTCTCTCCCGCCGCCTCCCCTGCAGGCTTCAAGCATTCGAAAAAATCAAAGTTCACAATCTCATCGCGCAGATCTTCTATGTCCACCGCTTCCCCAGTGGCGGCAAACATCTCGGCGTACACAGAGTCCTTCGGCACCGCCACTCCAAGCGCTTCCTCATAGAGACGGACCACGTGATAGGAATCGTCCACCCGTGCATCCGGCAAGCGAAGCAGCGCGAGGTCTGCAGGTTCCGCAAGCGGGTTGGTTGACGGCAACGTGGATAAGCAGGTGCCCGAAAGCTCCTCATACCGCTTAAACCACTTACCTGGTTCAGTGCCAGTAACAAAGGAGATGGTGAGCATGCGCTCAATGCTAGCGTGGACTGCCATGAGCACGAATGCACCATCCGGCACCGCAATGAAGCCTTCCACCGCGGCAAAGAAACTTGGGCTATACCTACCTGCCACCCCGCCGGAATTCCAGAACGGCGCTGTTACCCACGCCCAACTGCGCGAGCTTCAGGAAAACCCGCCTCAATGGTTGGTAGATCTGCGCCGCAACGGCCCTCACCCCCGCCCGGAGGTGGCCCGCAAGCTTGGTATCTCCATCACCGCGTTGAAAAACAACGACATGGACAAGCCGCTGACCACCGAAGAAATCAAGGCGCTGCTTGCGGATCAGCCGGAGTGGCTGCGCGCAGCACGCACGCAGCACGCCAGCAACACTGCAAGCGAAGACTCAAGGCCCTAGAGCATCTTCCAGTCTTCAATACCAGGGTAGAGCGGGTACTTCTCGCCCAGCGCGGCGGAGCGCTTCGCCAGCGCCGCGAGATCGGCATCCTTGCCCTTGATCAGGGCCTCGGCGATGATGTCCGCAACCTCGCGGAAGTCCTCCTCGCCGAAACCGCGCGTTGCCAGCGCGGAGGTACCAATACGCAGACCAGAGGTCACGGCCGGCGGACGCGGATCAAACGGCACCGCATTGCGGTTAACCGTAATGCCTGCCTCGTGCAGCAGATCTTCCGCCTGCTGGCCGTCCATCTCAGAGTTGCGCAGGTCCACCAGCACCAAGTGCACATCGGTACCACCGGAAACTACGCCAACGCCAGCCTCAACCGCATCCGGCTGGGTCAGGCGCTCAGCCAGAATCTTCGCACCGTTCAAGGTGCGCTGCTGGCGATCCTTGAACTCAGGCGTGCCCGCAATCTTGAACGCAGTCGCCTTCGCGGCCACCACGTGCATCAGCGGACCACCCTGCTGGCCCGGGAACACAGCAGAGTTGAGCTTCTTGTGCAGCTCAAGATCATTGGTCAGGATAAAACCGGAACGCGGACCACCAAGGGTCTTGTGCACTGTGGAGGAAACCACGTGCGCGTGCGGTACTGGCGACGGGTGCAGGCCAGCAGCAACCAGGCCAGCAAAGTGAGCCATATCAACCCACAGGTACGCGCCTACCTCATCCGCGATGGAACGGAATTCCGCAAAGTCCTCATGACGCGGGTAGGCGGACCAGCCGGCGATGATTACCTTCGGCTTGACCTCACGAGCCTGCTCACGCAGCTTCGCCATATCAATCAGGTGGGTGTCTTCCTCCACCTCGTAGGCCGCAACGTTGTACAGACGGCCGGAGAAGTTGATCTTCATGCCGTGGGTCAGGTGTCCACCGTGAGCCAGCGACAGACCCAGGATTGTGTCACCCGGCTCCGCCAGCGCCATCAGTACAGCAGCGTTTGCCTGCGCACCGGAGTGTGGTTGCACGTTGGCGTACTTCGCGCCAAACACTTCCTTTGCACGGTCACGTGCCAGATCCTCCACCACGTCAGCATGCTCGCAGCCGCCGTAGTAGCGACGCCCCGGGTAGCCCTCGGCGTACTTATTAGTAAACACGGACCCCTGCGCCTGCAGCACGCTGCGAGGTACAAAGTTCTCGGAAGCAATCATTTCCAGCGTGGTGCGCTGGCGGGCAAGCTCGCCTTCAATGGCGGCATACACCTCAGGGTCATACGTTGCTAGATCTTGGTAACGCAGGTCTTGGGGGTCAACAGACGCAGACAAACCTGGTCCTTTCGTCAGAGTTTGGGCACGGTCGAGTGAAAGTATAGGCGGCTCGGCGTACACAATTTTGCTTAAATTCGCACAGATGCCAACAATAGTGCTCATGTCCCGCGTAGCCAATGGTGCCGATTCGAGTCCCTACCTCGATTTCTCTCGCGACGATTGGAAGCAACGCCGCGCCACCATGAAGCAAGTTCTCACAGCTGAGGAGGTGGAAACGCTCAGCGGCATCGGTGAAAACCTGGACCTACAAGAAGTCGAAGACATCTACCTTCCGATTTCCCGCCTGATCCACCTCCACGTGCGGGCGCGCCAAAAGCTGATCAACTCCACGGAGGCCTTCATCGGGGGTGATCCCGGGCATGTTCCCTTCGTCATCGGTATAGCAGGCTCTGTGGCAGTAGGTAAATCAACCACCGCCCGCGTACTACAGGTGCTGTTGCAGCGCTGGGATTCTCACCCCCGAGTAGACCTGATTACTACCGACGGCTTCCTCTACCCCACCGCCGAACTCAAAAAACGCAACTTGTTGCAGCGCAAAGGTTTCCCCGAGTCCTACGACCGGCGCCAACTCATGCGCTTCGTAACAGAGGTGAAATCCGGCCAGCCGTTAGTCAAAGCTCCGATCTACTCACACAAAGCCTACGACATCCTGCCTGGCGAGTACGTCGAGGTACGCAAGCCAGACATCGTGATCCTAGAGGGCCTCAACGTGCTGCAAACCGGCCCCACCCTGATGGTGTCTGACCTGTTTGATTTCTCCATCTACGTAGATGCAAAAACCCAAGACATTGAACGCTGGTACATCGAACGCTTCTTGAAGCTGCGCAACACCGCCTTCCGCGAACCTGGCGCACACTTCGCGTCCTACGCCAACTTGGACGACTCACAGGCTGCCTACAAAGCCCGCGAACTGTGGCAGACCATCAACCTTCCCAACCTGGTGGAAAACATTTTGCCAACCCGTGTGCGCGCATCGCTCGTGTTGCGCAAAGGCTATGACCACACCGTACAGCGGGTGAGGATGCGCAAGATTTAAAGAAAACTACTTGCCAAACCTGCGGGAGCGCTGCGAGTAATCACGCAACGCACGGAGGAAGTCAATCTTCCTAAACGCAGGCCAGTAAGTATCGGTGAACCAGATTTCTGAATACGCCGCCTGCCACAGCAAAAACCCTGAAAGGCGCTGTTCGCCAGAGGTGCGAATCACCAAATCAGGATCGGGCTGACCCGAGGTGTACAGGTTGTCTGCGATTGATTCCACCGTGACCAGGCTGGAGAGTGATTCGGGAGGCGTGTTGGTGTTCACCGCATCGTCGATAAGCGTACGCACCGCATCCACAATCTCCTGACGACCGCCGTAACCCACCGCAATATTGACGGTCAGGCCATGCTTCTGGGTGGTCGTATCGGCAGAGCGCTGCATGCGCTCCGCAACCTCAGGCGGCAACAGCTCCAGATGGCCAACTAAGCGCACACGGCATGAGTACTTCTCCGCCGCCAGATCATCAATCACCTCAGAAATAATGGTGAACAGCAGCTCAACCTCTTCGCTGGTGCGCTGCAAGTTTTCCGTCGACAACAAATAGATCGTGAGCACATCAATCTGCATCTCTGCAGACCACCGAACCAATTCACCAATCTTGGCAGCACCCACCCTGTGGCCGTGCGAAATATCGTCGTAGCCAGCCTCGCGAGCCCAACGACGGTTTCCGTCTGCCATCACCGCAATGTGCTTCGGGCGGGGCTTACCGCGCAGTTCTCGGCGCAAACGTGCCTCATACAACGGGTAAAGCAGAGTTTCCAGCACAGTCACAAAACTCACTTTACCCGCGCCCACAACTGCGTATTTAGATGAACCGCTTACGGCGGCGATCTAGCACGCCGGCTTCCTCCATCGCCGCATCCAATGCCTTCTCATCAAATGGGTCCAGACCGTGCATCTCGGCAAACGCGCGGCGGCGGTTAAAACGCGAGAACCTGCGATGAAACGCAAAACCCAACGCGAGCACCGCAACGAGCAGCACCACAATCAGCAGCAGTCCGGTCGGCTGGGCTTTACCAAAGTCAGGTCCGCGCGGCGTTTCTGGCGGCGCTTGGGCGACTATGTATGAAAGCTCAGCAAAAGAAGGCTCAGCAAAAGAAAAATCAGTCATAGTTAATCGGCTCCCTCAGTAATCCCCTCAAACAGGTCGTGCTCTGGCAGCGTGACCTCAACGCGAGTCCGGGCCAGCTCAAACTCTTCCGTCGGCCACACGCGCTGCTGGTCCGCAACAGGGCTTGCCAAAAACGCACCGGCAGGATCGATCTGCGTCGCGTGCGCAGTCAGCGCCTCAGTCCGCTGCCGGAAGTAATCAGCGCACTCAACGCGGGTGGTTACCCGTTCCATAATGTCGGCCTCGTTTTCTTTCCAGCGCTTAATCATCAGCCCATACGGGCTAACCTCTCCCCGCGCCACCAGTAGGTCATGCAGAAGCTCCATGCGCTTGAGAATGAAACCGTGGCTGTAGTACATCTTCAGCGGTGTCCACGGCTGGCCTGCTTCTGGGGCGAAGGTGGGATCTCCCGCACGTTCCCAAGCAACCATGGAGATCGCGTGCACCATCAGGTGGTCAGGGTGGGGGTAGCCGCCGTTTTCGTCGTAAGTAATCAGCACATGGGGCTTGAAGCTGCGTATCGACGCCACGAGCTTCTCCGCAACCTCCTCTACCGGCTGCACCGCAAAACACCCCTCAGGCAAAGGCGGCAGTGGGTCCCCTTGAGGCAGCCCGGAGTCCTCATATCCCATCCACTCGTGCTCAACGCCAAGCGCCGCCACAGCCCGAGCCATCTCCTGTTCACGAACCGCAACAATGTTTTCCAACACGCCGGGCCGGTCCATCGCGGGATTCAAAATATCGCCGCGGCGGCCGTCAGTACACGTCACCACCTTGACGCGGTGTCCCTGTGCAGCGTATTTCGCCATCGTCGCTGCACCCTTGGACGATTCGTCATCTGGGTGGGCATGGATGGCCATAAGGCGCAAACCTGTCACTGTTTTGATCCAACTTTCCTGCAAGGGGCTCATGCATTACCAACCGACCATATTAGTACGATCGAGTACATCCCCCTGTGGGGTCATCGAAGTGAAGTGAGGTTGAACGCCGTGCCGCAAGCGCCAAACACATCTGCCAATTCCCAGAAACAGCGCCCCCGCTATGGCGCTGACAGTGGAAACCAACGGCAGCAGGGCACCAGTGTCAGCGGCAAGGTCATTGTCATTGTGGCTGTAGTCCTGCTGGCATTCACTTTGTTCCGCACTGGCCAGGCAATCTACCGTAGCCAATCCCGCGAAATTACCGCAGAGATTGTTGGTGAGGAACGCGTCAGTGATGACACCGCACGCCTATGGGTGGATGTCACCCGCAAGAAGACCGACGAGGATGCGTACTGCATCATCCAGGCCGTGGATTATAACCACGCGGAAGTTGGTCGTAGGGAATTCGTGATCCCCGCTGGCGGCGAGGATATCCTGCGCTTCGACGTCGAGCTTCCAACACGCGGCCCGCTAGCCAACGGCAGGGTCTACGGCTGTTCTTTTGACCTGCCGCCGTATCTGGACCCGCAGTCATCGCACCTGAGTGCCAGATAGTGGTGCTTGCCGTGTTAAGCTGGCGATCTGCAACTATGAGGTAAACCCGAGGTAAAAGGGAAGGTAGTGGACTTATGGCTGAGACTCAACAGCAGTACATCACTCCTGAAATGAAGGCAAAGCTGGAAACTGAGCTCCAGCAGCTGATTGATAACCGCCCAGTCATCGCGGCCGAGATTAACGAGCGCCGCGAAGAGGGCGACTTGAAGGAGAACGCGGGCTACGACGCTGCTCGTGAACAGCAGGATCAGGAAGAGGCCCGCATTAAGCAGATCTCTGAGCTGCTGGCTAACTCCACCACTGAGCGCACCGGCATTGTGGATGGTGTCGCCCACGTCGGTTCCGTTGTCCACGTCTACTACAACGGTGATGAGGACGATAAGGAAACCTTCCTCATTGGTACCCGCGCTGCCTCTACTGGCAACAAGGATCTTGAGACCTATTCGGAGAACTCTCCGCTGGGCGCCGCCGTTGCCGGCGCCTCCGAGGGAGAGACCCGCACCTACACTGCACCAAATGGTAGCGAGATTTCGGTAACGATCATCTCCGCGGAGCCTTATGATTCGGTTAAGGCTTCTACCCCGCGTAAGAAGTAAGTAAGTAGTACAAAGCATCTCACCCGACTGCTTTCAACCCTTAAGGATGTAACCCGTGACTTCCGCACCTTCCCGTATCGCCGCAGCTGGCATCGCCGCTATCGCCGCTCTTGCAATCACCGCTTGCTCCCCGCCGAATGAGAACCCTTCTGACCAGAAGGTGGACACGGCTATGAGCCAGAGCGCTGACTCGTTGGCTTCCTCCGGCAGCACCGGCGCAGCCAAGACGGCTAACGCAACCAACGTTGCTGATGCTTCTGCAGCGCAGGCAACCGCTACCGCAGCCTCCACCACCACCGTGACCGCTGGTGCTGACGCTACGCCGCTGCTGAACAACTGCGGTGTGACCGGCCTGCAGCGCCCGTCTGCACTGAACCTAGACTGCGAGGGCAACAAGGAGCGCCTCGAAGACATCGTCTGGGACGAGTGGACCGCTAACGGCGCTTCCGGCACCGCCACCCAGGTGACTGTGGACCCGGATCGCGTTGTTGAGGGCGTCAGCGTGGTGCTGGGTGCTCCGCAGAATATCGATGGTGAGGTGGTCTTCGGCGCCATCAGCGTTGATGGCCAGCCGGTGAACCCGGAGTCGAACTACTAAACGCGACTACTAAACGCAAAGCGAAAGCCCCGCACCACTTCAGATTGAGCTGAAGCAAGTGCGGGGCTTTTGTCGTATCCCTGTTTAGCTAGCGGTCATTAAAGATGGCCAGCAGACGCAGGATTTCGGTGTAGAGCCACACCAGCGTCACGGCCAGGCCCAGGGCTGCGCCCCATGCTGCCTGCTCCGGTGCACCGACGCGGACCAGTTTGTCCACCTGGTCAAAGTCCTGCAGGAAGGCCAGGGAGGCAAGTACAACGCATACGAGGCCGAAGATAATCGATAGGGTTCCGCCGCCGCGCAGCGGGGACATGCCGGTGAACAGGAACAGCAGCAGGTTACCCAGCGCAAGCACGAAGACGCCTACAAGCGCTGCGGTAAGCAGGCGGTTGAAGCGCGGGGTGACGCGGATGGCGCCGGTGCGGTAAACAAACAGCATGCCGATGAACACGCCGATGGTGCCAATCACTGCTTGACCAATGAGCGCGCCGGCGTCTGCACCGCCAACGCTGAAGGCACCGGTGATCATCAGGGAGAAGCCTCCGAGGAACAGACCTTCAAGGAGTGCGTAACTCAGCGTCAGCGCCTTCGATCCGTATTTGCGGCTGAAGGAGTGCACCATCACCACAATGAAGGCACCAACACCACCGACGGCGGTTGCGACCGTGCCCGCGGCATCCATGCCGCTAGCAAACAGACCGAAGGAAATCAGTGCGCCAAGTACGATCACCGCAAGCGTGATACCAGTCTTGGTGGTCACATCATCCACGGTCATCGGACGCTCAACCTGAGGCAGCGGCTGGTAACCCTGGTAGTTCTGATAGCCCTGCGCCCCCTGGGCGCTCGGCAGATTCTTCAGCACGGGGTTCGAGCTTTTCACGTAACCCTGTCCTTTCTTTTACGTTTCACATCTAGTGTCACTGTCAATAACGTCACGCTCGGTGTTTTAGTTCCCGTAGATTGTTATTCGTGTCGTGGTTTCGTGAGTTTGCAGAGCGGATGTTTCATGCACCGCGCCTTGGTGGAAACGCAATCAGTGAGCACATTGCAGCACGCACTCAAGAATTCAGCTCAGATTCCAGCCCAGATTCCAATACTGCACCTGAGCCGTTCACCTTCGCTTTTGATGAGCTAGAAGTTCGGGCTTACCCAGTGGAAGCTCCTGTCCCCCACTACCTGTACGTCACCTTTGGGCTATCACGGGTACGTTCCTCCGTTCCCGTTGCGGGCACGCAAACCGAACTAACTATGCGCGTGCCGCACTCGGGCCCTGTTCCCTTTGCCTGGCCCGCGGAGCAGCTCGCAACAATGGTGGCTTCCGTGTGGCGTAGCGGCAACGACATCGCACCGGGTCACCACTTCACCGCGAAGAACCTGCCGGGTGGTTTTCTCTTCATCACTGATCCCGTCTTGGGCCACATCGATCCGCCGACTGGCATCGTGCGTTTTACTCAGGCGCTTTGGGTAACGCCCGATGAGCTGGAGGCGGCACTGTGTTGGGATGTCTTTGCGTTTGCCCAAGTAATCACGGAGCACCTGCCTCTTGGGGTTGGTGATGGGGAAAGGGGCAGTGTGTTGGGCGTGCCGTCGATACGCAAGCGTGTAGACGCCGCAGCCTTGCGCGAGGGTTCCTCCCTAGGAGCGGTGGAAGCAAAGATCCTGGATGTAGATGCCACCGGCCGCATTGATCTTGATGTCAACGCTGCCAAGGCTTTAATCCGTGCGGCGCGCTACCGGCTGAGGTTCGGTCGGAGGTTTGCGCTGGTACGTAACAATGTCTGGGTGATGCTTGCCCCAGATGTCGGCTTCGAAGCGGATGAGACCCATATGCAGCTCGATGGGTCTGTGGATTTGGCGAACGAAATCATCGCAACGGTAGACCCACTGCCGGGCACCTATCACCTCACCGCGGCTCCAGTAACGCTGCACATTGTGGGCAACTCCTAGCAAGTAAGCAGCCCAATGTAACCTAGCGTGTATGCGTCTTCGAGGCTTGCTCCAGAGTTTTGCTGCTCTAGTGTCTCTGGAGGCCGCGGGTGTAGGCGCAGGTAGAGACCAGCACCCGGAATTTCCAGGAGCGCGCAGCCCGTGAAATCGGTGCGACGTTCGTAGACATCAAGACGGCTTCCGCAAGCCACAACACCTGCGCGAGGGACAGTAAACGTTGGGTTTCCGGCTTAGTAGATACCACCACCCACTACAACATACCGTACCACCCTTCGCGTGTCGGCTCTGGGCTTGTTGCGCAGGAGCTTGCCAAGGTTGTGTAAAAGAGGTTGTGTAAATGAGAATGAGCACGTCCTACCTGCAGCGTTATGACCACATGTGTGACCACGCGGCAGCACAGGTGATCGCCAGGTATTCCACGAGCTTTTCGCTTTCCACACGCCTGTTGGCGGCGCCGATGCGCCGGGATATCCGCAATCTGTACGCCATGGTGCGTATTGCTGATGAGATTGTGGACGGCTCTGCACTCGCTGCGGATGTCGATCCGGCGGCCACTCTCGACGCATATGAGGCGCAGATCCTTGCGGCGCCGCACATCCGCTTCCATACGGACCCGATTGTTCATGCCTATGCCAACACGGCACGGCGCTGCAAGTTCACTCCGCAGTACATCGAATCGTTCTTCGCCTCCATGCGCAGCGACCTCACTCACACTGTTTACACCGCAAGCGATGTAGATACCTACGTCTACGGCTCCGCTGAAGTGATCGGTTTGCTGTGCTTGGAGGCTTTTCTTATCGACGCCAACGTCACCCCCTCCTCCCGCTCCACCCTCGAATCCGGGGCACGCGCGCTTGGCTCTGCCTTTCAGAAGGTGAACTTCCTGCGAGATTTCGGCGAAGACCGTGACCGGTTGGGGCGCGTGTACTACGAACTCACCGCCGAGAAGAAGGACGCAATCGTGGCAGAAATCCGCGAGGAGCTTGCCCAGGCTAACCAAGCAATCTCGCTGTTGCCGCGATCTGCACGCACTGCTGTTGCTGCCGCTTCCGGCCTGTTTGAAGAGCTCACCGACATCGCTGACGCAACCCCAGTCGGGGAGCTAGCGACCACCCGCATCAGCGTTCCCACCACCCACAAGCTGCGCATTACCGCCAAAGCGCTCGCACGAGGAGGTTCACGTTAACCATGGCCGCGAAGTCACAAACCGTCATCGTCATCGGCGCTGGTATCGCAGGCCTTGCCACCTCGGCATTGCTTGGCCGCGAGGGCTACAGCGTCACTGTCGTTGAGAAGCTTGACACCGTCGGCGGCCGCGTGGGAGAAGAAACAGTAGACGGCTTCCGTTTTGATACCGGCCCCAGTTGGTACCTCATGCCGGATGCCTTCGATCACTTTTTCTCGCTGTTCGGCAAACGCACCGAAGACCTCTTGGATCTTGTGCCGCTCTCACCTGCGTATCGCCTCTTCCCCGAAGACGAATCCCCCATTGACGTGGAGTCTGGCCCGAAGATCTTTGAGCTCTTTGAATCAATCGAACCTGGGGCAGGCGCGGCCCTGCGCTCCTACCTGGAGTCTGCCGGCATCGCTTACGACCTTGCCGTTGAGCGGTTTTTGTATACGAATTTTGATTCGCTGCGTGGGGTCGTCGATAAGCAGTTGCTTATTCGGGCTGGGGATTTGGCAAAGTTTTTGACCGTGCCGCTGGAGCAGTTTGTGGCACACCGTTTCCAGGACACGCGCCTGCGGCAGATGCTGACCTATCCTGCGGTGTTTTTGTCCTCGCATCCGGCGCGCACGCCGTCGCTGTATCACTTGATGAGCCATACCGATTTGGTGCAGGGGGTGCGGTATCCGCAGGGTGGGTTCGCCGCAGTTGTCAATGCGCTGTACCAGCTCGCAGTGGAAAACGGTGTGAAATTCCGGATGGGCGAAGAGGTCTCCGCGATCACCACGGAAGGCAAGCGCGCAACTGGCATCCAGCTGATTGGTGGGCAGCGTCTGTGTGCTGATATCACCGTTTCCTGTGCCGATCTCCACCACACCGAAACCCGCCTTCTGCCCAAGGCGAAGCAGACCTACCGCGAGTCCTACTTCGCCCCGCGCGACCCGGGTCTTGGAACGGTGCTTGTCATGCTTGGTGTCAAGGGTGAACTTCCCCAGTTAGAGCACCACAACCTGCTCTTTAGCAAGGACTGGTCGGTAGATTTCGACGCGGTCTTTGACGCCCCCGCTCCTTGCCGTCCTCTCGGCGCCTCGCGCTCGATTTACGTGTCTAAGCCTTCCGCAACCGACTCTGCCACTGCGCCCGTGGGCCACGAGAACCTCTTCGTATTGGTGCCGGTGGCTGCCAAGGAGTCGCTTGGACACGGCGATATGTACCGCAAAACTTCATCGCCCGCTGTGGAGCTCATCGCCCAAGCGGCCATCGACCAGATTGCCCAGTGGTGCTCGATTCCTGACCTCCAGTCGCGCATTGTGCTCAAGCGCACCCTCGGCCCCTTAGACTTTGCGGAGCGCTACCATGCATGGTCCGGCGGCTCCATCGGGCCTGCGCATACCTTGCGCCAGTCCGCGTTCCTGCGGGGTTCGAACAAGTCAAAGAAGCTGGACAATCTCTTCTACGCCGGCGCCACAACCGTGCCTGGCGTGGGCGTGCCGATGTGTCTGATCTCGGCGGAGAATGTGCGCTCGCGCCTGCGTTAGCGCGGTTTGTGGTGCCCCCAGTCGGACTCGAACCGACACTTGGCGGATTTTAAGTCCGCTGCCTCTGCCAATTGGGCTATAGGGGCTTTTGCTTCTCGACGATAATACGACCCCTTACCCAACCCCACACACAAGGGGTACGTTTTTCGACTTTTCGTGTGCGAGGCCCGGCTAGCCCTTGAAGGAAAACACGCCGGAAGCGTCGGGGGCGTCAAACATGTCGCTGAGGAAGTGTGAGACCCACTGGAGCAGTTCAGTGTCGCGAAGCGAAGGGCTGTTAATTGCCTTCGACTCGCGCGGCATCGGCACCTGCACGGTCTTCGCCGCAGCGCGGTACGTCGCGCCCGGGTACAGGCGCTTCAGGCGCACCTGTTTGGAGTCCGGCAGCTCAACCGGGTGGAACTTTACACGGTTGCCCTGGCTCAAAATGTCCGAGACCCCCACACTGCGTGCCTGGTCACGTAGGCGAGCAACCTCCATGAGGAACTCTACCTCCGTTGGCAAAGGTCCGAAGCGGTCCACCATCTCGTCGGCAACCTGGCGGAGCTGATCTTCACCGCGGGCCTCTGCAAGTTTGCGATAGGCCTCAAGGCGCAGGCGCTCGGAGTTGATGTAGGTCTCCGGGATGTGGGCATCTACAGGCAGATCCACTCGGATTTCCTTCGGAGCCTCGTCGGTGGCATCCACCACCTCGCCCTTCATCAGGGCCTTGAACGTCTCCACGGCCTCGCCCACGAGGCGGACGTACATGTCAAAGCCAACACCCGCGATGTGGCCAGACTGCTCGGAGCCCAACACGTTGCCGGCGCCGCGCATCTCCAAGTCCTTCTGCGCAACGGCAATGCCCGCGCCAAGGTCGTTGTTCTGCGCGATCGTGGCAAGGCGGTCGTAGGAGGTTTCCGTCAGCGTGATGTCCTTCGGGTACAGGAAGTAGGCGTACGCCCTCTCACGCGAACGGCCGACGCGGCCACGCAGCTGGTGCAGCTGAGACAGACCCATGTTCTGTGCGTTTTCCACAATGAGCGTGTTTGCGTTTGCAATGTCCAGGCCAGTTTCCACGATGGTGGTACACACCAGCACGTCGTACTCACGGTTCCAAAAACCTTGCACGGTTTGTTCCAGCAGCTGCTCAGACATCTGGCCGTGAGCCACCACCACTCGCGCCTCCGGAACCAAGTCGCGGATGCGTCGGGCGGCTTTTTCAATGTCGGCGACTTTGTTGTGGATGAAAAAGACTTGGCCGTCCCGCAGCAACTCGCGCCGGATCGCCGCCGCAACCTGCTTGTCCTCCTGCGGGCCAACGTGCGTTAGCACCGGGTGGCGGTCTTCCGGCGGCGTGGTGATGGATGTCATCTCGCGGATACCGGTCAGCGACATCTCCAGGGTGCGCGGGATCGGCGTTGCCGTCATGGTCAGCACATCCACGTGAGATTTCAGCGCCTTGATGTGCTCCTTGTGCTCCACACCGAAACGCTGCTCCTCATCCACCACGATCAGGCCTAGGTTTTTCCACTGCATACCAGTGGACAACAGGCGGTGGGTGCCAATGACTACGTCCACCGAACCGTCTGCAAGACCGGCTTGGATCTTCTTCGCGTCTCCTGCGGAGGTGAAGCGGGGCAATTCGCGCACGGTGACGCCGAAACCGTCCATACGCTGGCTGAACGTAGAGTAATGCTGCTGGGCAAGCAGGGTTGTAGGCACGAGCACCGCTACCTGTTTGCCGTCCTGGACCGCCTTGAATGCGGCGCGCACGGCAACCTCCGTCTTACCAAAACCCACGTCGCCCACAATCACGCGGTCCATGGGCACCGGCTGCTCCATGTCGTGCTTCACGGCCTCAATCGCGGCGAGTTGGTCTTCCGTCTCCACAAACGGGAACGCGTCCTCCATCTCGTTTTGCCACGGCGTATCCGGCGCAAACGCATGTCCCGGCGCGGCCTGGCGCTTGGCGTAGAGCTCAATGAGCTCACCTGCGATCTCGCGCACCGCGGCGCGTGCCTTGCGCTTGGTGGACTTCCAGTCGGAGCCACCCATCTTGCTGAGTGACGGCTTCTCCCCACCCGTGTACTTACTCAGCAGGTCCAGCGATTCCATGGGCACCCACAGTTGGTCCGCAGGCTGGCCACGTTTGGCGGCCTGGTACTCCAGCACGATGTACTCGCGGCGCGAATCCGCTACGGTGCGCTCCGCCATCTTGAGGAAGCGGCCGATGCCGTGGGTTTCGTGCACCACGTAGTCACCTGGTTTAAGCGCCAGCGGGTCCACACGGTTTCGACGCTTCGGTGCACGGCGCTTCGCCCCCGCAATGTCGCCGACACGGTTACCTGTGACATCAGTTTCAGTCACCACGACTAGGTTCGGCCCGCCAAATACCAGGCCGCCGTGGGATAGCGCTTGGTAAAGCGTGACAGCGCCTTCGACCGGCTCCAAGCCGGGGGTGGCAATGCGTGCAGAGATACCGTATTCACGCAGGCGCTCCGCCATACGCTCCACGGTACCTTTCGCCGGCGCGACGAATGCCACCTTGCCGTGGTTTTCCACCACATGCAGCTTCAGCGTTGCGTACAGCTGCTCGATTGCCTTCGGGTCACCCTTCGGTGCAGGTGCCGCGTCGAACTCCAGAGGCAGTGTGGCCGAGTCATCCGCGCTGAACATGCCCGGCGGTGCAAACGTCCACCACGCGTTGCCAGCCTTGCGTGCGGAGATCTCCAGTGACTCAAAGGAGCGGTACGACGATGCCGTTAAGTCAACGCCTTCCACAGCAACCGGGCCTTCCGCACCCATGGCGGCGGCCTCCCAGCCGGCCTCGAGGAACTCGCGGTCGGTCGCCTCAAGGTCTGCAATACGGGTACGTACCTTCTCCGGGCTGGTCACCAACACAATGCCGCCTGCAAACAGCTCCGGCAGCACCTGCCACGGCTGCGAGGTCAACGCCGGCATCAGCGCTTCCTCACCCGCAGCATGCACGCCTTCGGCAACTCGGCCAAGCAGCGACGACAAAGTCGGGTTCGACGGAAAGCGGCGCGCGAGGGTGTCGGCTGCTGCTTTCACGTCAGCGTCAATAAGCAACTGGCGCGCAGGGAACAAACTGACTTCGGACAGCTCTTCAATGGTGCGCTGATCTGCAACCGCGAAGCTGCGGATGTCAGTAACCTCGTCGCCCCAGAATTCAATACGCACCGGGTTTAACGCCGTGGTGGGAAACACATCCAAAATGCCGCCGCGTACCGCGAACTCACCGCGGGTGGCAACCATATCCACATGCGAATAGCCGAAGTACTCAACCCTGCGCACAAGATCATCGAACTCGCACTCCGCGTCCACCGCGACCTCGATCGGCGCAACTGCGGGCAGCACCGGCTGGCACACAGCGCGCGCGGCCGCAACCACCACACGCGGCTTCTCCCACAACACCTTGGCACGCCTGCCCACAACATCAGCAGCAGGCGAAAGACGCTCATGCGGCAGAGTCTCCAGCGCCGGGTAGTAGGCGACCTTCTGCTCACCAACCAGGGCCTTCAGCTCTGCAGCCAGGTCCTCGGCTTCGTGCCCTGTGGCGGTAACCACCAAAACCGGCACGTGCCTAGCCAAAGCACCGGCAACCCACGACCGTGCCTGATCAATTGCCGTAATGTGCAGGGACTCATCCCCCACGCGCGCGGCAACCCCTGTAAGTTTCGGGTCAGTCAACGCTGCCGTAAGAAGCCCACCGAGTGCGGCTGGTGTGCTCGATGTCATGTTCTACGCTTCCTTATCTCCATACACACGCGGCTGTGCTTCCATCCCCCGTAACCCGTTCCAACAAAGGTTAGAAATGTGCGCCGCAACCGTATGCTTGTCCGGTTTACGCTCATCCAACCACCACAACGCGGAGTTGGAAACAGTGCCAACAAGGGCCTGACCGTACAGGCCCGCCATCGCCGAGTCGAGCCCGCGGTGCTTAAACGCCTCCCCCAGTAGGTAACTCACCTGTGCGGTCACACGGTTGAGAATGGTGGAATATGTTCGACCCTCCCCAGGCAGCTGGCCGTGGGCCAAGATGACAAAACCATCCGTCTCGTCCTCCACATACGTCAGCAGCGCCAACACACCGCGCTCAATGCGCTCGCGCCACCTGCCGGACTGGATGGAAGAAGTGATTGCCTCCTCCAGGCGGGTCATCTCCAAGCGCACAACCTCCTGGTAGAGGCCTACTTTGCTGCCAAAGTGCTCATAGACCACAGGCTTGGACACACCAGCTCGCGCGGCGATCTCTTCCATGGAGATGCCGTCGAAGCCGCGCTCGGCGAATGCCTGGCGACCAACACCCATTAGTTGCTCCCTGCGCTGAGGAGCAGTCATTCGAGTTCGAGCCATATTTCCTAGCTTAGAGGGTTACCCCCACCACCCCGTCTTTGGCGGCGGCCGCGCGTAGTCTACAATCAGCGATGCTATTCCCCATGGTGTAATTGGCAACACTACGGTTTTTGGTACCGTCATTCTAGGTTCGAGTCCTGGTGGGGAAGCTTTTCATTTCTGTACCTTTTCATTTCTGCGCTAGGACTACTATCCGCAGTATGAACAACCAGCCTCGCACAGAAGAGCACGCGGAAGAGCACAACGCCCGTCGTTTCATTTGGTCCAACGGCCTGCAAAACATTGGTGACCAGATTGTTGCTCCGAAAACGGTCCTTCCCTGGTTGTTTTCCGCGGCAGGTGTTCCGCACGTGTTCACGTCGCTGCTCGTACCGGTGCGCGAGTCCCTGTCGATGTTGCCGCAGGCATTTTTGAGCCCGTGGGTGACCTCACAACGCTCACGCAAACGAGTATGGCTACTCGGCTCCTGGGGGCAGTTTGCGGCAGCCATGGGCATTGCGATCAGTGCCTTGCTTTTCGACGCCACGTTGCTCGGCCTTTTCACCATCATCCTGCTTGCCGTCCACGCGGTGTTCCGCTCTTTGTGCTCGATTGCTGGCAAAGACGTCCAGGGAAGAACGATTTCCAAGGGCAAGCGTGGTGAGATCACGGGGCGTGCAACCGCCCTTGCCGGCGCGTTTACGCTGGCGGTTGGCGTGGGGCTCATGTTCGTTGACGTGTCGTTGCACGTGTTGCTGTTTGCAGGTGCGGTGACGTGGGCGTTGGCGTCTTTGGTGTTTCAAGGCATCGATGAGCCAGAGCCGGAGGACTCCAAGAAAGACACGGCGAGTTTTCGCGATATTTTAGGGCTGGTCAGGGGCAACAAAGACCTCCAGCGCTTCCTGGTGGTGCGTTCCCTGATGCTGGTCACTGCGCTCTCTACGCCATTTATTGTCGTATTGGCTAGCCAGACGGGTGCAGACCTTAAGGGCCTTGGCGCGTTTGTCATCGCCTCAGGCGGCGCAAGCCTGCTTGGTGGTCGCATCTCGGGTCTGTGGTCGGACCGCTTCTCCAAGCAGACTATGGCGTGGGGCGCAGGCGTCGCGTCTGTTGTGCTGGTGTTGCTGGTCTTGGGTGCTTCAACGCTTCCAGACGGCGTAAATGCGTGGGTAATGCCGCTCGGGTTTTTCCTGGTCAACCTGGCGCACACTGCGGTTCGTGTCAGCCGCAAGACGTACCTGGTGGATATGGCGGAGGGTGATACCCGCACGTTGATCACTGGTGCTTCCAACACGGTGATGGGAATCGTCCTGTTGGCCGTCGGCGCAGTATCTTCCGTGATCTCGCTCATGGGCCCACAGTCGGCGTTGATCTTCCTGGCAGTAGTTGGCTTTGCCGGTGTTGTTGGTGCATCCCGGTTGAAGGATGTCTCTAAGCGTTAAACTGTGCGGCATGGATTCTAAGAAGCAACGTGCCGTAGTTGTACTCGCAGCTGGGGCCGGAACTCGTATGAAGTCGGACCGGCAGAAAACGCTGCACGAAATCGGCGGACGCAGCCTGTTGTCCCACTCCCTGCACGCTGCCGCTGGTGTGCACCCAAACTACCTCGTTGCCGTAGTTGGCCACCAGCGTGACCAGGTCTCTCCTGCCGTGGACACGATTGCACAACAGATGGGCATTGAGGTGCGCCAGGCTGTTCAGGAGGAACAGCACGGCACCGGGCACGCAGTACAGATTGGTTTGAGTGCCATTCCTGATTTCGACGGCACCGTTGTGGTTACCAACGGTGACGTGCCGTTGTTGACTGCGGAGACGATTGAGCGCCTCGTTGAAAAGCATGAGCAGGAACACGCCGCTGTGACGGTGCTCAGCCTGGAGTTTGACAACCCCACGGGCTACGGGCGCATCATCCGCGACGAAGCCGGTGATGTCCAGCGCATCGTCGAGGAAAAGGATGCCACCGATGAGCAGCGCCGCGTACACGAGGTCAACTCTGGAGTCTTCGCTTTTGACGGTGCCGTGCTGCGCGATGCCTTGACACACCTGACCACGGACAATGCGCAGGGTGAGCTCTACATCACGGATGTGCTGAGCATTGCGCGTAATGATGGACGGAAGGTCGCCGCATTCATCGCCCCCGACGCCCGCGAGCTTGCCGGTGTCAACGACCGCGTCCAGCTTGCCGCTGCAGGTAAGGAACTCAACCGTCGTCTAGTGGAGCGCGCCATGCGTGCCGGCGCCACGGTGATCGACCCGGACACCACCTGGATTGGTGTCGAGGTAGAGATCGGCCGCGACGTGATCATTCACCCGAACACCCAGCTGTGGGGCTCCACCGTGATTGGGGACCGCGCAGAGCTCGGACCCGACACCACGCTGACCGACATGGAAGTCGGCGCAGGCGCCAAGGTCGTGCGCACCCAGGGCGAGCTCGGCGTGATTGGTGAAGAAGCTACCGTCGGCCCGTTTACCTACATCCGCCCGGGTACCGAGCTTGGCGCACGCGGCAAGCTCGGCGGCTTCGTGGAGTCCAAGAACGCCAAGATTGGCGAAGGCTCCAAGGTCCCGCACCTGACCTACATCGGGGACGCAACAGTGGGCAAACACAGCAATATCGGCGCAAGCTCCGTGTTTGCTAACTACGACGGGGTGAACAAGCACCACACCACCATCGGTGACTACTGCCGCACCGGCTCGGACACCATGTTTGTCGCACCACTGACCATTGGTGATGGGGCGTATACCGGCGCAGGTACAGTGGTGACTGAAGATGTGCCAGCGGGTGCGCTGGCCATCAAGGAAGGCCGCCAGCGCAACATCGAAGGCTGGGTGGAAAAGCGCCGCCCGGGCACCGATGCAGCTGAGGCTGCAAAGCGAGCACGCGAAGCGTCTACGGAAGGGCAATAACTTACATGACTGGATACTCGACGGAAAGTCACAAGGACCTCAAGCTGTTCACCGGCAGGGCCCACCCCGAGCTTGCTGAAGCTGTAGCCAAGGCCTTGGGGATTGAGCTGGTCCCCACCACCGCCCGCGATTTTGCAAATGGTGAAATCTTCATCCGCTTCGAGGAATCTGTCCGCGGCTCCGACTGCTTTGTTATGCAGTCCCACGCACAGCCGCTGAACAAGTGGCTGATGGAGCAGCTGATCATGATTGACGCGCTGAAACGTGGCTCCGCAAAGCGCATTACGGCGATCCTGCCGTTCTACCCGTACGCTCGCCAAGACAAGAAACACCGCGGCCGTGAGCCGATTTCCGCTCGCCTGGTGGCAGACCTGCTGTCCGCAGCTGGCGCTGACCGCATCGTGTCAGTGGATCTGCACACGGACCAGATCCAGGGCTTCTTCGATGGTCCGGTGGACCACATGCATGCTCAGCCGATCTTGGTGGACTACATCAAGTCCAAGTACTCCCTGGACAACCTGGTTGTGGTTTCCCCTGACGCCGGTCGTGTGAAGTCCGCTGAGAAGTGGGCCAACATGCTGGGCGATGCGCCGATGGCTTTCGTGCACAAGACCCGCGACATTGACGCCGCGAACAAGGTTGTTTCCAACCGCGTAGTGGGCGAGGTTGAGGGCAAGGACTGCATCCTCATGGATGACATGATTGATACCGGCGGCACCATTGCCGGCGCTGTGGGCGTGCTCAAGGAGGCAGGCGCCAAGTCTGTCGTGATTGCATGCACCCACGGCGTGTTCTCCGATCCGGCTCGTGAGCGTCTGAGCGATTGCGGTGCCGAAGAGGTCATCACCACTGATACCTTGCCTCAGGACACCGAGGGTTGGAAGAACCTCACCGTGCTGTCAATCGCGCCGCTTCTGGCGAAGACCATTCGTGAAATCTTTGAGAATGGTTCCGTGACCACCTTGTTTGAGGGGCAGGCCTAAGCCCTAGGGCGTTCGGTGCGTGGTCAAGGGTGCTCGCTACAGTGAGCCCATGACCACTCTCGAAGAAACAGGGTTGCAACGGCGGGTGAAATCCCGCCAGTTGCAGATGATTGCCTTCGGCTCAGCAATTGGCACGGGCCTTTTCCTTGGCTCCGCCGACTCCATTCAATATGCGGGTCCGGCGGTGCTTTTGTCTTTTGCACTCGTTGGCGTCATCGTGTTCTTTCTCATGCGCATGCTGGGAGAGATGGCGGTAGAGCATCCGACCTCTGGTTCTTTCGCGGCGTATTCGCGTGAGTACATCGGCCGCTGGGCAGGTTTTATCACTGGCTGGAACTGGTGGTTTACCACCATCGTGGTGGGCATGTTGGAGATGACCGCACTGGGTACGTTCTTGGATTTCTGGTTCCCGGGCTTCCCCCACTGGATTACCGCGCTGGTGTCCCTGATTGTTGTTTTAGGCCTGAACCTGCTCCGTGTAAGCGTGTTCGCTGAGACCGAGTACTGGCTTTCCTTGGCCAAGGTCACGGCCCTTGTCCTGATGATTATCTTAGGGATGCTGCTTGTGTTTGGTCTCGGTCCGGAGCCGGCGATTGGCACGCAGCATCTCACTGCACACGGCGGGTTCATGCCAAATGGGCTTAGCGGCGTGATGTTTGCGCTCGTGGCTGTGACCTTTACCTTTGGCGGCATCATGTCAATCGGCACCGCTGCAGGTGAGGCAGACGACCCGGACCACGCCATCCCGCGGGCTGTACGCTCCGTGATTTGGCGAATCCTGGTGTTCTACATCGGCGGTATTGGCACAATTTTGCTGCTTGCCCCGTGGAATGAACAGGAGTCCAATGAAAGCCCGTTCATCCGTGTGCTGACTGGCGTTGGTTACGACGGCGCGGCGACGTTGCTGAACGTGGTCATTGTGATCGCTGTCGCCTCCGTGCTCAACACCATGACCTATTCCGGCGCACGCACCCTGCGAGACCTGGCGCGCAGCGGCCAGGCACCTGCTGCGCTTGCAAAAACCAGTGAGAAGGGACTCCCCTTCAACGCCTTATTGTTCAACGGCGCGTTGATGGGTGTGGTGGTGATCTTGAACTACTTCTTTGAAGGCAAGATCTTTGCGGTGCTTTTGGCCATCATCGTGGGCACAGAGCTGATCACGTGGGCCGGTATCTGCGTATCTCACCTGAACTTCCGCAAGCGCATGGATGCTGCGGGCAAGGAATCGCATTTCAAGGCGCCGCTGTACCCGGTTGCAAACTGGATCTGCATTGCGTTTTTCATTGCGGTGCTCGCAATGATGGCGTACTTGCCGGAGTACCGTATGGGCCTATTCACGCTTGTGGCGTGGATTTTGACACTAACCATCATTGGCAATGTGAGAAAGAGGTGGGTCAAGTGATCCGCAAAGATCTTGAACAAGTAGCCGCATATGTACCCGGCGCCCGCAATGACAAGGCAGTAAAGCTGTCTTCTAATGAGATTGCAGAGGGCCCGCTGCCCAGCGCTCATGAGGCAATGGTGGCGTCATTGTCACAGATCAACCGTTACCCGGACATGGGCGCTGTGGATATTCGTGCGGCACTTGGCACGCACTTGGGGCTTCCGGTCGAGCAGATCGCGGTTGGTACCGGCTCGTCTGCCCTGTGCCAGCAGCTGGTCTACATTACGGCGCAGCCTGGGGATGAAGTGGTCTTTCCCTGGCGCAGCTTCGAGGCCTACCCCATCTTTGTCAAGGTGGCTGGTGCAACACCGGTAACGGCACCGTTGACTGAGGATTACCGGCTGGACCTTGACACGCTAGCTGCGGCGGTAACTGAGCGCACAAAGCTGATCTTCGTCTGCAACCCGAACAACCCCACCTCAACCACCATCACTACTCAAGAGTTCACCGACTTTATGGCGAAGGTGCCCGAAGACGTTCTCGTGGCGTTGGATGAGGCCTACTTTGAGTACAACCAGGCCGCCGATACCCCGGTGGCTGATGAAGAGATTCTCAAGTATCCGAACCTCGTTGGGTTGCGCACGTTCTCCAAGGCCTACGGCCTGGCGGGCGCGCGTATTGGTTACGCCTTTGGCCCCGCCGAGATTATTGAGGCATTAAACAAGGTGGCTGTGCCGTTTTCCGTGGGCATGGTCGCCCAAACTGGTGCGCTTGCCTCCCTCGCTGCCGAAGATGAGTTGGCTCGCCGCGTGGAAGAGACCGTCGCCAAGCGCGAGCGTGTGGTAGCTGCGCTTGCCCCGTTTGGCACGCCGGAATCGCAGAGCAACTTTGTCTGGATTCCGGCAGCTCAACTTCTCAAAGACCCCCGCGACGTTGCCAAACGCCTCGCCGAGGCTGGTGTGCTTGTGCGCCCGTTTGAGGACGGCATTCGCGTCACCGTAACTAACGCAGAGGAGACGGATGCGTTTCTTCGTGCGTGGGACGCCACTGTGACTTCCACTGTGGATTCACCTGGCCAGAACCCTTCAACTGCTCGATAGTGCTGATGCCCATCAGCGCCATTGAGGTGCGCATCTCTTGTTCAAGGATCTCAACGACTCGGGTGACACCTTCTTCGCCACCGGCCATCAGACCGTAGAGGTAGGCGCGGCCAATGAGGGCGAAGTCAGCGCCGAGTGCAAGGGCTGCGATGATGTCGCTGCCGTAGAGAATGCCTGAGTCTAAGATGATCTCCACGTCTTGGCCAACCGCCTCGCGGATGCCGGGCAGCGCCTGGATAGACAACGGTGCTTTATCCAGCTGGCGGCCACCGTGGTTGGACACCACCAGGCCGTCTGCGCCAGCATTGATCATGCGCAGTGCATCTTCCGGCGTGAGCACACCCTTGACAAAGAGCTTGCCCGGCCAGACGGAGCGGATCCACTCTAGGTCTTCCATGGACAGGTCAGGATCAAACATGTTGTTGATCAAAGACGGCAGGTCTGTTGCCGAATCGCTCAGTGAGGCGAATTTAAGTGAGTCTGTGGTCAGGAAGTTAAACCACCACTCCGGGCGGTAGGACGCATCCAGCACCGTTTTCAGTGTGAGTCTTGGCGGGATGGTCATGCCATTACGCGCATCACGTAGGCGCTGGCCGGTCACGGGGGTGTCCACCGTGACCAGAAGGGTATCGAAGCCGTTGTCCCACGCACGCTTGACCAGGTCCAGGGAGGCTTCCTTGTCTTTCCACAGGTAGAGCTGGAACCAGCGAGTGCCTTCCTGTGATACCTCGGCTACCTCTTCAAGGGAGCGGGTGCCCATGGTGGATAGGGAGAACGGGATCCCGGCACGCCGTGCCGCTGCCGCTCCCCCGTTTTCGCCCTCTGAGTGCATGAAGCGGGTGAACCCAGTCGGAGCAATGCCGAATGGCAGACTCGCTTTCTTGCCGGCAATGGTGGTGGTGAGGTCGATGTTTGGTGTTGGAGCAAGCACGCGTGGGGTCAGTTCGACGGAGTCGAAGGCTTCGCGTGAGCGTCGATAGGTAAATTCGCTCGCGGCAGCACCATCCACATAGTCGAATGCGGGCGTGGGAGTCCTGCGCTTTGCAATCTTTCGCAGGTCAGGAATGTCAGCCGCCTTAGACAGGCGCACATCCCTGCGGTTCAGGCTTGGCAGGGAGAAGTTCAGCAGGCTGAACAGTTCTTTTGGATCCGGCAGCTGGCGCTCAAGGCGAGCCATGGAAACACACGCTCCTTAGAGAAAAACTATTTCAAACATGAAAAATTCTACAAGAGCGATTCTGGGATATTCGTTCCACCTTTCGGAACGTTTTCCCCAAAGCGGTAGCATTTGCGAGACCATCAGGCTATGGCCCACCAAATGCCCCACCAGATTGAAACAGATGTCCTTATCGTTGGCACGGGTCCTACCGGCCTGGTGCTCGCGAACTTGCTGGGTAAGCGTGGAATCGATGTGATGATCATCGACAAGCGTGACCGGCTGATCGACTACCCGCGTGGCGTCGGCCTAGACGACGAATCCTACCGCACGATCCAGGCAATGGACCTGCTTGAAGAGGTCCGCCCGTACACCTTGCCGCACCACGTCATGCGCATTGTCAATGGTCATGGTGAAGTTATTTTGACCAATGACCCGCAGGGGCAACCTTTCGGCCACGCCCGAAAGTACGGCTTCCTACAACCTGACGTTGATGCCCAGATGCACAAGGGCCTTGAGCGCTACCCCAACGTGACCTCCCGCTTCAGCCAGGAACTGGTTGGCATTGAAGACCATGGCGACTTCGTCGAGGCAACCATCGAGCAGGTCAGCGGCACCGAGGGCGAAGAACGCACCGGCGAGACCAGAAAGGTCAAGGCGCGGATCCTTGTCGGCGCTGAGGGCGGACGCTCCTTTACCCGCAAGTGGATGGGTGTGGACTTTGCGGGCGTGAGCCCGTCCACGCGCTGGGTGGTTGTGGACATTCGCAACGATCCTTTGGGCTTCCCCAACGTCTACCTGGGTGCAGACCCCGCACGCCCATACGTGTCCATCGGCCTGCCGCACGGTGTCCGGCGCTTCGAGTTCCTGCTCTTTGATGACGAACCGTCTGAGCGCGTCGAAGAAGACGCCTTCGTCCAGGAACTGCTCAGCGAACACCTGCCAGTACACTTGGAGGAGCTGGACATCATCCGACGTCGCGTGTTCACCCACCACGGCCGCGTCGCCAGCGACTTCAGGAAGGGCAACGTGCTCATTGCTGGCGACGCCGCCCACCTCATGCCGGTGTGGATGGGCCAGGGCTTCAACTCCGGTGTGCGCGACGCGACGAACCTGGCGTGGAAGATCGAAGCCGTGGTGCGCGGCACGTGCTCCCCGGACATCCTGGATACCTACTCGCAGGAGCGTAGCGACCACGCGCACGCCATGGTGGACTTGTCGCTGACTATGGGCAATGTGATTAAGCAAACTGATCGCCGCATTGCATTTGGCCGCGACCTTGCGTCCCGTGCAATGAATCTCTCGCCGGCGGTCAAGAGCTACTTCTCCGACATGCGCTTCAAGCCGATGCCGCGCTACACCCGCGGCGTTGTGGTTGACCAGGAATCTCTCAATCCGGGTGAGGCGGGACGGAAAGTTTCCACTAAACGCCGCCCGAAGCTGATTCCTTGGCGCAACGTGTTGGACAAAAACTCTGTAGTTGGTGTGCAGTTCATCCAGCCGCACGTCACCGTTAATGGCCAGCGCGCCCTGTTGGATGACTTCCTCGGCCGCGGCTTCGCTGTCATCGGCTGGGGCATGGACCCCACCCGCCACCTCTGCCCTGAGACGGTGGAAGAGCTTCGGAACCGTGGCTTCTCCTTTGTCTGCTGCGTGTCCCCGAACCAGGTGGAGTGGGCCGAGGGATCAGCGGCGGATCACGTCACGGTCGCGGCTGATGATGACGGCGCGTTGAAGAAGTGGTTCGACCTCCACTCCGTTGGCACGGTGATTGTCCGTCCGGATCGCTTCGTTGCCGCAGCTTGCCTGAACGGTGATCTGGCCGAAGCGCTGCAGGCTGTACGAAAGGCGATGTTCGCGCTCTAACCTCGTTCTCTAACTGCCCCCTAAACACAAGGAAAACCGCACCGAACTTCGGTGCGGTTTTCCTTGTGTTGTGAGTCTTAGCCCTTGAAGCCGTGGGTTTGCACGAAGCGGTTCTCATGGCTCATGCGGTGAGCGGTTTCACGGGAACGGAAGATTGCAATGCTGGAGATGACGAAGTAGATCGTGATCACGATTGCCAGCGGGGTCAGGCCGGTCTCCGGAGTGACAATGCGGTTTGCAATCAGCGGTGCCAAGCCAGCGCCCAGGATGGAGGCGAACTGGAAGGACACGCCCGAGCCGGTGTAGCGCAGGTCCGGAGCGAACTTCTCCGAGATAAACGCGCCGATGGCACCGTACTGTGCCGGCTGCACAATGCCGACGAGGATGATCATGGCGGGCCAGACGGCGTTCGGGTCACCCGTCTCAATAATGTTGAACACAGCCCAGATACCAATGACGGAGATAACACCACCGGTGAGCATGACCGGGCGACGGCCGAACTTGTCAGACAGCGCCGCAATGGCGGGCATGACAAAGATGGCCAACAGCGAACCGATGGACACCATCATTAGGCCGGCACTACGCGAGATCGGCTGATCGCTCTCTGCTGTGCTTGCCACGATGTAGGGCACGAGGAAGGACGCCTGGACACCCTGGATGAACAGGCCAGCAGCGCCTGCGAAGATGGCCTGCATCAGGTCGCGCGGAGCCTCCTTGAACAGGCGAGCGAGCGGCACACCGGTGTTGACCTCGCCGCGTGCGCGGGCGGCCTCGAACTCCGGGGACTCCTTCACGTTGGTGCGCATGTACAGGCCGATGACCACAATCGCTGCGGAGAAGAGGAAAGGCACGCGCCAGCCCCAGTCGGTAACAAAGTACTGCTCCGGGTTGGCAAAGTTCTCGCCAGAGATGGTGGAGAAGATCGACAGCACCAGCGTGGACAGCACCGCGCCAGCCGGACCGCCGGCGATAGCCAGCGAAGCGCCGAAGCCCTTGTTCTTGTCGGAGGAGTTTTCCATCGACATCAGGGTTGCGCCAGCCCACTCGCCACCGATTGCGATGCCCTGGATGATGCGCAGGAACACCAGGATGATGGGCGCTGCAGGGCCGATCATTTGAGACGACGGCAGAAGACCAATCGCGATAGACACCAGGCCCATGGTGAGCAGAGTGATCACGAGCACGTTCTTGCGTCCGTACTTGTCACCGAAGTGGCCGAACGCCATCGAACCGATCGGGCGAGCAATGTAGCCCGTCAAAAGGATCACGAAGGAAAGCGTCGTGGCAAGCTGGCGGTCCAGCCCGTCGAAGAACAGCTGCGGGAAGACCAGGCCTGCGGCAGCTGCGTAGAGCAGGAAGTCGTAGTACTCCACGGTCGCGCCGAGGAACGAGGAGCCCATCGCCAGGCGGCGCTCGCGCGGGGTGCGCGTGTCGAGCGCCACGTCACCTGAGGTCGAGGCAGGGGGCGGGGAGGCTGTGTGAGCAGTAGTCATGTGCTCATCCCTTCTGTGAAAAAACGGATTTAGGAAGAGGGCCAAACGACGGTTTGGGAATAATCAAATGGGTTTTTCGGCAGCAAGCGGCCGTATTGCAAATCAAATTCTTGGTGTCGGTAGAACTCCCGAGCAGCCCTGCCACGCTTCGATTTCGTGGGGACACGCCCGGAGTCGCCGCGGTACTCCACCGTTTCGGTGCGCCCGTACCAGTGGGCGTCGTACTGCACAGCGTCGCTCCACAGTTCGAGCAGAACTAGGTGGTTCGGCTCCTCTAGGTTTTCGTACCAGGCGTAGCTCAAGCATCCCGGCTCGCGGCGGGTTTCTGCGATTTCCTGCGCGGTCAGCTGGCGCATCTCCGGGTTTTCTTCGTAGGTGCCCAGGATGACAATGCGAATACCACCGCGTGCGGGCCACATGATGCGTGGTTCGTAGCCGCGGGACGGGACCCACTTGTCGCCATCAAGCTTGAAAAGCTCCTGCTTGTACAGCTCAAGGGCACCAGTGTTGAAGGCCTGCTGCAGTGCGGGAAACTCTCGGATGTGTTCAAGCAGGGCGCTGATGTCGCTTTCAGACTCGAACAGCATCGACAACCCCAACGCATCATCTTCGCCCTCAGCTAGGGAGCGAAACGCCTCGGCTTCCTGCGGCTGGAACTGCGTGCGTAGTGCTTCCAGTTCTGCCAGTAGCGCAACCGGGTTCTCGCAACGGAATTCACAAATCAGTCGAATCATGCCAGCTCCTCAAAGTCAACGATCCAGTCCGGCTCCATAAACTGCGGTTCCGGCGTACGGCGGCGCACCACAATCTCAATGAGGTATCCGCCCAGGGCCTCAAACGTGTCAAAGTAACCGAACTCGGCCGCTTCGCCGCGCAGGGTGGAACCCATGACCAGTGGGTGGCCGGCGTCGGTCATGCGTGCAACGGTTGCGTCCCAATCCGCGTCGTCCGGACACAGACGGCCGAAGAAGTGGTGGATGCCGGGGCCGCGCTCGTCGAAAAACTCGCGGTTGTAGTGACTGTCACCATGGTTGGATTGGATAATTTCAAATCCGAAGTTGCCAACCATGCCCTGTGCGGTGAAGTAGCCGTGGTCCATCTTGGTGCCGCGGTACTGCGGTGCGTCGAGACGCCCAAAGCCCGTCTCCCACGTCTTCATCGGGAACTCCGTAATACCGAAAATGTCGCGGTACGCAGGCAGGGTGTCCATCACGTCGTGGACCAGCACGCCGAAGTGGAAGATGCCTTGCAGCGCAATGAGCTTTTCGCTTGTCGACGCCCCACGCTGCCCCTCCCCCGCTACCTCCACACAGAAGCCGCCGAGGGCTTTACGCGTGTCAAAGAAGGTACGCGTCTGACCATTCTGGGTTGCCGTATAGGCAGGGGTGATGTCGAGCTTGTCGAAGTGTTCAGCGGCTTTTTCGGGCTTGTCGGCCGCGACCTGGATGAACGCGATGCCCTCGCGGTAGGTGCGCAGGTGCTCGTTGAAGATGCTCTCGCCGGAGATCGGCTGAATGAGCTCGAAGGTCACGCCATATGCCTCGCCACCTGGGCCGGACTCGCCAGCGTTGAAGCTGGCGGTGCCTACCGCGGAGCGCCATACGCCTGGGGTTTTGTGAAGCGTGCGGCCGTGCGCGACGCTGTGCTCCGGCTCCCACGTCTGCTCATCCCACTCGGTGATGCCGTAGATGCGTTCGTAGTCAATCTTTCGCTGATCCAGGTCGTACACAACGACACCGACGCGGTTCAAGTTGGTGATCTGCACGGTTTCCTCCTAGTAGAAAAGGCTTAAGTTCTTGACCAGGATGGTGGCCATATCGAATCGGATCTCGCGATCCTTGATCAGGAACCCGAAGGTTGATTCCGGTGCGCGCACGATGATGTCCCGGCGCTCACCTGCGACGGTGTCGTGGTAGCGCTCGCCGCGGGAGCGGTAGACCATGAAATTGCTCCGGACAGCAAACGTGTCGGTATCAATTTCATCAACGCGGATGTTGCTCAGGATGCGGCGGGAGCGTGACGGGGGTTCCTCCGCCCACGCCTTTTGGGTTTGCAGGCGCACAACGCGCTGCTTCAGAAAAGCTTTAGACTCCTCGAAGTAGACAGAGGTGCCCTTCGGGTAGTACTCCTCTTTGCGCTCGCGCGCGACACGGTTTTCGCGCACCGGCGCCCAATAGTCGATGTCTTCATGCAGGCAGTCGAGCCATTCATCCCACCACATGTTGTCCACCAGCTCGGCTTCCTCGTAGAGGAAGCGGCAGATGGCGCGCTCGTCTTCCATCGACGCCATCTTCGCGTGGTTCGTGATCGTTGCAACCCGATTTTCGCTCATTGTTCTCTTCTCCTCTAGTCCTGGTTGCCCTCGTACCAGCCGTCAGAGGCTGCTGCGGTCTCTGCAGCTTCCGGATCCATTACGCGGGTGAAGTCGCGCTCGAGCACTTCGAAGTTCTGACGCTCTTCCTTCAATGCATCCCAGCTCTTGTCAAGCATGAGGTCGCGGTAAAAGCCGTACATGTTCAACGCCGCGTTGTCGGAGTACACGTGGGCGGTGGATGCGCCTGGGTAGCCGTCCTCATCAAAGGTGACCGGGATGCGGCGCATGTTGTAGGTGAAGCCAGTTTCGCGGGACTTCGCACCACGGAGGATGTGCTGCATCTCCTCCCAGTTCTCTGCGTCGTCCTGTTCAAACATGCCGCCGGGTGAGAAGGTGCGCATCACATCAACGCGGATAGAGTTTTTCACTCCCTCCGGCGCGTCCTTGGGTACGAACGCCCAAGACCAGATCTCCATCTCCTCCGGGCCACGCGGGTGGGTCACACGGAAGGTGTTGTTTCCCAGCAGCATGAAGTTCGGGAACACGTTCATGTGGCCGCGTACCTCACGGAACTCACCCAACCGGTCTACGATGTCTTCGCGTACGGTGTTTTCCCAGTTAATCAGCGCCGGGGCGGTGTTCGGGATCTCTGCGTCACGCTTGCCAAAGAAGGCGCCGCCGTGACCGTACGGTGCCAAGAACTGGCGGCCTTCCGGAATCTTCTTGCGGCCCGTGGTGCGGTCAAAGGTGTCCGAGCCGGAAGCAAGGGCTTCGACGGCGGAGACGTGGCTGATCTCGGAGTGCTGCATGTCAGAGGTCGGCTGCTCAACGTTGAATTTCCAGTTCGCCGGCAGCACCCACTTGTGTACGGCGATTGCCTCCATACCGTTGGTGTAGCGGTCAACGTAGCCGTCAAAGTAGTACTTCGCGTTGCCCAGATACTCCTCAAACGGCGGGATGGTCTCATCCCAGGAGCCGAAAATGAAGCCCTTGTAGTTTTCAATGCGCGGCACCTTGATTGCGCTCAGGCGAGATTTGTCAATGCCGTCCGGATAGGCGTTGGACTCGTGCGGGATGGAGATCAAATCACCGTTGAGGTCATAGGCCCATCCGTGGAAGGAACACATGAAGCTTTTTGCTTTGCCGCGGTCTGCGCGGCAGATGCGCATGCCTCGGTGCCTGCACTGATTCAGGAATGCGGAGATGCCACCTTCCTTGTTGCGGACCACAATGACCGGGTCTTCGCCGATGTAGGTCTGCAAAAAGTCGCCCTTTTTCGGCAGCATCGAATCGTGTGCAAGAAATACCCAGGTTTTTTGCCACACGGTTTTCAGTTCCTGCTCGTACACATCGCGGTCTGCGAAGATCGCGCCGGAGACATGCCCCTTGACGGGGTCAATCATGCTCACAATATCGCTCATCATTGCTTCCTCTCCGTGGGTTGCATCACACTTTTAGCGGTTAGTTGAACGGAACACTATTTTGGTTCGACTTACGAACGAACCACTGTTCCGCCTAACAGAACACATCGGCCCTAATCACCGGAAAAGGAGGAAGATCGCGCCATGGCTGCCAAGGACTTCTCCCCTTCTACTCCCCGTGATTTTTGGGTGCGCTTTGTTATGGCCGGAATCGGGATCACTATCAGCATGGTCGGCACCTGCTTTATCACGCTCAGTGGTACCGGCCCGCCGCCGGTGTCGTCGCCAGTGTGGGTGGCCACGCTCATGGGCGGGCTGAGTTTCGGCGGCTGGACGTTCGTGATCAACATGCTGTTCATCGCCGCACAGCTGGCGCTGTTGCGCTCCCAGTTCCCAAGGGTTGGGTGGCTGCAGATCCCGGCAGTACTGCTGGCTGGCGCGTCGCTTGACATAGGCATGTACGTTTTCGGCTGGGCTGCCAACGAGCGCTACATACTCAACCTCATGCTGCTGTTTTGCGGGATTTTGGTGCTGGGATTCGGCATTTCGCTTGTGGCTACCTCTGACGTGATTTACCTACCGGGCGAAGGCGTCGTCGCCGCTATTGCGAAGGTGTCTAACCGGCCGTTCCACAGCGTCAAGCTCTTTTTCGACGCCAGCTGCGCCATCACGGCGTGTGCGATGTCTTTTTTGGCATTTGGCAGGCTTGATGGCGTGCGCGAGGGAACGATCATTAGCGCCATGCTGTTGGGGCCGACGGTGAGGATGTTTGTGCCCGTCGCAAAGCAACTGCTCCATTTGGCTGGACGGGTGTGACCTGTTAGGATGTGACGGTCTCGGCGAGGGCTGTCATGGCCGTTATCGACGCGATAGTAAAGCAGACGTTCCTGCGATCACTCGACGAGCACACCCGTCCATAGTGGTCGCAGATTTTTTATGTCCTCGCGGCCCGAATATCAAGGTTTAAAGGAGCATACCGATGGCTATTACCCCTACGGTTGTGAAGGCTGAGAAGCGCGAAGAGTTTGGCAAGGGCTCTGCACGCCGCCTGCGTCGCGACGGCAAGATCCCGGGCGTCCTCTACGAAAAGGGCATCGACAACGTCCACTTCGCGGTTGACCGCATCGAGATGACCGCAGTTGTGCGTAACGAGGGCGTCAACGCCATTGTTGAGCTGGAGGTCGACGGCGAGAAGCTGCTGTCCATGGTGAAGCACGTGGACCAGAACGTGCTGACCCTGGAGATCGACCACATCGACCTGTTCGGCATTAAGCGCGGCGAGAAGGTTACCGTCGATGTTCCGGTTGTCCTCGAGGGCGAGGCTGCCCCGGGCGCAGTTGTGCTCCAGGAGGCAGACGTTATCGAGATCGAGATCGACGCACTGTCCATCCCGGACGAGCTCACTGTGTCCATCGAGGGCAAGGAGATCGGCGACACCCTGCACGCATCCGACGTGAAGCTGCCGGAGGGTGCAGAGCTCATCTCCGACCCGGAGACCCTGGTTGTCAACGTCACCTTCGAGCAGGTTGATGAGGAGCTCGAGGCTGAGGCTGAGGCTGCTGAGGAAGGCGGCGCTGAGGCTGGCGCTGAGACCGCCGAGGACAACGCTGACGAGTAAGCCTTCTAAGATGGTCGCGTGACCATCTTGATTGTTGGCCTGGGAAACCCTGGTCCGCAGTATGAATCCACACGCCACAACGCTGGTGCGATGGTGATTGATGAGCTGCTGACCAGGGTTTTACCTATGCCTGCGCAGCTTTCTGCCCATAAGAAAACCAACACGGAAATCGCGGAGTTGGCCGCCGGCCGCCTGGTTGCGAATGACCAGGTGGTGTTGGCCCGCACCCGTTCGTTCATGAACCTTTCGGGCGGGCCCGTCAAGGCGTTGATGGATTACTTCCGCGTGCAGCCGAGGGATCTTTACGTGGTGTATGACGAGCTTGATCTTGATCTGGGTGAGGTCAAGCTGCGCGTTGGCGGTGGCGACCACGGCCATAATGGATTGAAGTCCGTAACTAAGGCCGTAGGCAACACGTATCACAAGCTGGCGGTTGGCATTGGCCGTCCCCCAGGACGTATGGCGCCTGCAGATTATGTGCTTAAACCCTTTGCCGCCAAGGAGCAGATCGAAATCACAATTGCTGCCGCAAACGCCGCCGATGAGGTGCTTCGCCAGCTAGGGTAGCCCCATGAGATTGGCTACACTTCGCACTGAAAATGGCACCTCGGCAGCCCGCATTGTCTCCGATTCGGAGGCGGTGCTTTTGCCGTTTGGGGACGTTGGCGCGCTGCTTGCCCAGGAAAACTGGCAGGAGCTTTCGCTTATCGACGCTGCGCCGACGCCCTTTACCCCCACCGACCTAGCCCCCGTCATCCCACGTCCGGGCAAGATTATTTGTGTTGGCCTGAACTACGCCAAGCACATTGAGGAGATGGGGCATGAGCGGCCGGACGTGCCCACCTTGTTTATCAAGTTCCCGGAGGCGCTGATCGGCCCATACGACGATGTTGAGGTGCCGGAGTTTAACGCGGAGTCCTTGGACTTTGAGGGCGAGTTGGCCGTGATCGTTGGCAAGTATGCACGCCACGTGCAAGACGGCGAGGCCTACATTGCTGGCTACTCCGTGATCAACGATTACACGCAGCGCACCTACCAGAAGCGCACCCAGCAGTGGCACCAGGGCAAGTCCCTAGAGAAGACCGCCGGTTTCGGTCCGTGGTTAGACACTGAGTGGTGCCCGGGGCCTGCGCTCACCACCACGCTCGATGGTGAGCAGATGCAGCATTCCCCCACCGATGACCTGGTGTTTTCCCCGGCAAAGCTAATCGAGTTCATTTCGCATATCTACCCGCTTGCCCCGGGTGACGTGATTGCCACCGGCACCCCGGATGGCGTGGGGCATGCGCGCAACCCGAAGCGCTACATTCAAAATGGCGAGACGGTGCGCGTGGAAATCGAGGGCCTGGGCGCTATCGAAAACACCACGCGCGTGTACTAATTCGGCGTAAGCATCCGCTCGATCTTGCGTGCAGGTGCAGCCAGGAGCTCGCCGCGGTCCGCGCCGACGAGACAGTAATCATTAGTGCTGGTCATCGGGCGCAGGTAGGGGTACGTCGGCGGTAGGTTCGGGTTGGCGCGAGTGAATTCGGTTTCTACCCCGCTGGCCCAACGTCCGGAGAAGGCACGCGAGACCACCGCGGGCGCATCGCTCTGCAGCAGTTCGCGGTTGCGTTCGCTGGTTCCGGCTTCATCTGCAAGCAGAAAGGCGGTGCCACAGGCGACTGGCACGTCGAATGTGTCTTGCAACCTGGCAACGTCTTCGGCTGATCGGATGCCGCCAGCGGCGATCACGGGGCAGTCCGCAAGCAAAAGGAGCTCTTCCAGCGGCCGCTGATCCGGGTCATCGTGTTGGTTCCATGTGCCACGGTGTCCGCCGGCGAGTGGACCTTGGACAATCATGCCGTCCACTCCCTTGAGCTTTGCCTGCGTGATCTCCTCCGGGCTTGTCACGGTTGCCCATGCCTCCGAGCCAACGGCGTGCAGCTGGGCGATCTCCTCCTCGCTGAAGCAGCCGAACGTAGACGAGACCACGGCAGGTGCCGCCTCAAGTACCAGGGTGAACTTCTGAGCGTAGTCGGAAGTGACCTCGGGGATGGGTTGGTTGAGGTGGGTGGCGGTTGCGTGGACGTCTACAAGCAAAGGCTCCGGCTGCGGGACAAAGAGGTTCGCACCGTAGGGCGGTGTACATGCGGCGAGCCACTCGCGGGCTTGCGTAAGCGTGCACGTGCCGAGGGGAATGAAGCCGAAGCTCACGGCGTTGACAAGTGCGGGTGTGGATGGTCCACCTGCCATGGGTGCTGCGATCACTCGGGGAAAGTCCATGCGTACATTATGGGGTGTGTTTGGATTTTTCAGACGTAAACGCACCCCGAAAACCCCGAAAGCCGAGTGGCTGGTGGTTGGCCTTGGCAACCCTGGCGAGAAATACGCAGCGACAAGGCACAACGTGGGCTTCATGGTAGCCGATGCGCTGCCGGACATTGACGGCGCCGCGGTAATCAAACCCCAGACATTCATGAACCTCTCCGGCGAGGCGGTTGCTCCCCTTGCAAAGAAGCTGGGTGTACCGGCGGGGCGGATCATTGTGATTCATGATGAGTTGGACCTGCCAGTGGGCACCGTGCGCGTGAAGCGCGGCGGCAACGAGAATGGCCACAACGGCCTGAAGTCGCTCACCGAGCACCTGGGCACGCGCGATTACCTGAGGGTTCGCGTCGGCATTGCCCGTCCACCGAAAGGAGTGTCAGTACCAGACTGGGTGCTTTCGCCTATCGAGGCGGACGTGAGCGACCAAATCGCCCTCGCTGCCAAAGCCGTCCAGATGATTATCAGCGAAGGCCTAGAAAAAGCCCAGAATGTGATCCACGCAACTAAGTAAGTTGCAGGGGCATGAGCTACCACGCCATGACCAACAGCAAATTCCCACCCGCAGACGGCATCTACGAAGCCGAAGAAACCACTAGTGAAATCGCCCTCCTGCTCTGCCACGGCTGGAGGACGAGATGGAGTCCGACCCAGCGCCGAAAACGCGCGTCTTGTGCGCGAGGCGGCGCCGCTGGCTGACTAGCTCTGACTAGCTCTGCCTAGATCAGCTGCTGCTCAAGGTCTCCCAGCACCGTTTCCAATGACTGGACCTTCACGTCACGCGGCGCAAGTGCGCCGTCCTTGACGTCGTCGAAGATGGACAATGCGACCTGGTTGCGGATATCAAACATGGAGAAGTTGGCCACGATCACGCGCCAATGCTCTACCGCACGGATAGCACTGTCCGCACCGTAGCCCACAAACGCCACAGGCTTGTTTCTCCATTCAGCGCCGAGTGAGTCAACGGCGTTTTTCATCGTGCCAGGCACCGAGTGGTTGTATTCCGGGGTGACAAAGATGTAGCCGTCGCAGGCGTCCACGGCCTCCGACCAGCGGGTTACCGCCGGATCCTCGTATTGTTTGTTTGCTGCCCCCGGCGGCATGGTGGCTACCAGGTACGGCACGTCAAACTCGCGTAGGTCCAGCAGTGTGTACTCGAAACCTTCACGGTCTTGTGCCTTTTCCATCACCCAATTGGCTACTACTTCACCGAAACGGCCTTCGCGGACGGAACCGAGAAAAACACCAATAGTTTTCTTGCTCATGATTCTCCTTAGGTTTTCGTCTATTTCTTAGAGGTCTGCAGTGGTGATGATGCGGGCGAACAGGCCAGCGGTTTCAACCGCAGCAGCGTGCGCCTCAGGCGTTGCTGCGGAGCAGGCGTCCTCCAGCAGGTAGGTCTTAAACCCAAGGTCGGAGGCCTGACGCACCGTAGAATCCACCGAAGCGTTGGTGGCTACGCCGGAGACGATCACATCTGTGATGCCGCGCTCACGCAGCAGGTTTTCCAGCTCAGAACCCGTAAACGGGCCGGGTCGGATGTGGGTGAGGGTGGCGTCGGAGGAGTTGACGTTGACGTCGTCAAGTAGTGAAGCCCCCTCGGAGCCTGCCTGCAGCGCGCCGGCCTGCTCAGCCATGGCAAGCAGCGGAATGTTCGGGTCCGAATCAGAGTAGTCCGGGGCTAGCGCGATGCACACGTGCACGACCAGGCCGCCGGCTTCGCGGACTGCGGCGAACGCCTCGTTGCTTCGTGCGATGACGTCGCGTTCCACCACCTGGGGGTAGAACAGGGAGCCGAAGGCTGTGCCCTCGCCAACAATGTCATTGACAAGGTGAATGGACAGGATTGCGGTATTGGGAGTCAGGATTGTCATGCTGCCCAAAATACCAACTACTGTATTTGATTTATGAGCACTGTCGCCGAAGCCAAACGCCGCCGCACGTTCGCCGTCATCGCCCACCCCGATGCTGGTAAGTCCACGTTGACGGAGGCGTTGGCGCTGCACGCACACGTAATTTCGGAGGCTGGTGCGGTGCATGGCAAGGGCAACCGCAAGTCCACGGTCTCCGACTGGATGGATATGGAAAAAGAGCGCGGTATTTCCGTCGCGTCTTCTGCGTTGCAGTTTGAGTATGCGCCGGATGGTCACGAGGGCGAGCCCTATGTGATCAACCTGGTGGATACCCCTGGCCACGCGGACTTTTCCGAGGATACCTACCGTGTGCTTTCCGCGGTTGACGCGGCTGTCATGCTTATCGACGCCGCAAAGGGCCTCGAGCCCCAAACCTTAAAACTCTTCCGCGTGTGCAAGGCCCGCGGCCTGCCCATTGTCACGGTGATTAACAAGTGGGACCGTGTGGGACGTGAGCCGCTGGAGCTGGTGGATGAGATTGTCACTGAGATTGATCTGCAGCCGACCCCGCTGTATTGGCCAGTTGGTGAGGCCGGCGACTTCCGTGGTCTTGCACATGTTTCCACTGATGGCGAGGTCGACGGGTATGTGCACTTCATCCGCACCGCCGGCGGCTCCACCATCGCACCGGAGGAGCACTATTCCCCCGACGAGGCTGCGGCGAAGGAGGGGGATACCTGGGAGACTGCACTGGAGGAGGCGGAGCTTTTGCTTGCCGACGGCGCCGTGCACGACCAACAACTCTTCGAACAGTGCATCACGTCCCCGATCATTTTCGCCTCTGCGATGCTGAACTTCGGCGTGCACCAGATCCTGGACACGCTGTGTGCGATCGCGCCAGCGCCCGCGGGCAAAAAAGACCGTGAGCTTAATGATGAATTCTCCGGCGTGGTGTTCAAGGTGCAGGCTGGTATGGACCGCAATCACCGCGACACGTTGGCGTTTATGCGCGTGGTTACCGGTGAGTTTGATCGCGGCATGCAGGTCACCCATGCGCAGTCCGGCAGGACGTTTTCCACGAAGTACGCGTTGACGGTGTTTGGTCGTTCCCGCGACACGGTGGAAACCGCCTTCCCTGGCGATATCATTGGCCTGGTCAACGCGGGTTCCCTTGCGCCTGGCGACACGATCTTTGCTGGCAAGAAGGTGCAGTTCCCGCCAATGCCGCAATTCGCGCCGGAGTACTTCCGCACGCTACGGGCGAAGTCCCTTGGCAAGTACAAGCAGTTCCGCAAGGGCTTGGATCAGCTGGATGCCGAGGGCGTTGTGCAGATCCTGCGCAACGACACGCGTGGGGACGCAGCTCCCGTCATGGCGGCGGTCGGCCCGATGCAGTTCGAGGTCATGCAGGCTCGCATGGAGTTGGAGTACAACGTGGAGACCATCACGGAGCCAATCCCCTACTCCGTTGCACGCCGCACCGACGCGGACTCCGCACCCGAGCTAGGTCGTCAGCGCGGCGTAGAGATCTTCACTCGCTCTGACGGCGAGCTTATCGCCCTGTTTGGTGACAAGTGGAAGCTCGCCTTCGTGGAAAAGGAGCACCCGGAGCTGACCATCGAGCCGCTTATTGCGGATTAGCCTTCTTTTCGGCGCTAGCCTCAAGAATTTCCGCAGCTGCGCGATCGGTCCAACGCCTGGTTTTCAATCGCCAGGCAGCTCCCCTGTTGGAGCGCGGCGGTGCCTGAATGTTGCGTCTTGCGTCCATACCCGCTTGCAGCTCTTTGGAACGCAGCACTTCGGCGTCTATTTTCACGCCTTCGAGCAGCACAATGTTCATCAGCCAGATCAGCGCAAGCACGGCAAGTACCGTTCCGAATGCCCCGTAGGTACTTCGGATTCCAACGTATTTCAGGTACAGACCAAACGACATCCATAACCCTGCAATCACTAACAGCGCGGTTGCTGAACCCAGGGTGAGCACACGGAAACGTCCCGGTTTTACGTTTGGCGCGAAGTAGTACAGCACGGACACCAGCGCGATGGACACAATTGCAATGACCGGCCCGCGCAGATATGCCCACACTGGTAAGAAAATAGAGGTCAGATAATCCAGTTCCTCTTGCAGCTGCAGTGGTCTGGCAATCGGGCCTAGCACCGCATTCACAATGGAATCGGTCAGCAGCGCACCAAGAATGATCAGCACCGCACCAACGACCATGACCAGCGTGACCAGCCACATGGTTAGCCAGGTCACCACTATCGGGCGGCTTTCAGTGCGTCCGTAAATAAGGTTCGCGTTGCGTGAAAAGGAACGCACGTACGCCGAGGCGGACAGCAGCGAGATAATCACGGACACCGCAAGCGCGATGGTGCTTTCCGCCGGTGTGCCGACAATAACGGAGATTAACCGGAATGCATCCTCTTGTAGTTGCACCGGCACGTATTGAGCAATGAGGTCCGCGATGATGGAATCGGCCATCTCGTCGCTACTAGGCATGAGCAGGCTGAACAGGGAGTATGCGGCGAGCAGCATTGGAGCCACCGACAGCAGGGTGTAATAGGTCAAAGTGGCGGCGCGGTCCACCATTGCGTCGTTGGAAAAGTCTGTAACTACGCGACGGAAGAGCGATTTCCATCCGGCGCGTGTGAGTCGGTTGTCCCGGCGTAGTGGTGTTTCGTAGTCGTACGGGGTGACAACAAGGTCGCCGGTGCCGTACGACACGACCATATCCACGCGGTGCGATTCAGACATACTGGTCACCTTATACACTCACTCACAGCGTCCGAGGCGAGCGAGGCTGTTGGAGCACTTCCATCTTTTGACCGATGCTTCGGTTTCCAGGCCGCGCGTTTTCTGGTAAAACCGTAGATGATCTTCACAACAACTTGTTGCTAAAAGGAGTTTTCAATGAAGTCGCTCTATAGAGCCGCAGTCTTCTACCTCGCATTCGGTCTGATCTCCGGAGTGTTCTACCGCGAGTTCACCCGCGCCAACGACTTCCCAGAAGGCCAGTTCACCCAGCTCGGCGTCACGCACACCCACCTTCTGGCACTGGGATTCATGATGTTCCTCATCTTTCTTGCCCTAGAAAAGGTCTTCACCTTTTCTCGAGACAAGAAGCTTTTCAACGCTTTCTTCTGGCTCTACAACGCTGGCTTGCTCACCACCGTCGCCATGCTGATTTTCCATGGTTCACTGACGGTGCTGGGCAAGGAATCGAGCGCGGCAATTTCTGGCATCGCAGGTCTAGGCCACATCATGCTCACCATCGCACTGATCATCTTCATCGTGCTGCTGGGCCGCGCCATCGATAACCCCGTCCGCTCCCCTGAGGCAGCACCAGCAAACTAACGCGCTACCCTCGCGGCATGAGCACTCTTACGCCGATCCAGCAGCGCCTCACCGACCGTTTCTTCCGCTACGTCCGCACCGAAAGTCAATCCGACGCGTCAGCGACCACGGTCCCGTCCACCGAAAGCCAGTGGACGTTCGCGCGTTTGCTTGTCAACGAGCTCACCGCCGCCGGAGCTACCAACGTCCACTTGTCGGATACGTGCGTGGTCACCGCGAAGATCCCGGGTGCCGGTGAGGGCCCAGCGATCGGTTTCTGTTCCCACCTGGACACAGTGGATGTAAATCTCTCTCCTGCGGTAAACCCGCAGCTCACCTACTTCGACGGCAGCGACATCTGTCTCAACGCCGAGCGCGATCTCTGGCTGCGGGCCGCCGAACACCCAGAACTTGCAGCGTACGAGGGCCAGCCGATCGTGCATACGGACGGCACGAGCGTACTCGGCGCGGACGATAAGGCTGGCGTTACTGCCATCATGGAGGCAGTCACCGAACTTGGCGGCCAGGCGCCACAAGGCGACATTTACATCGCGTTCGTGCCAGACGAGGAGATCGGCCTGCGCGGTGTGCGTACCATTGACTTTGAGCGCTTCCCTGTCGACTACGCCTACACCGTCGATGGCGGTGAACTCGGCGAGGTAGTCGAGACCACCTTTAACGCCGCCACCGCCACCATCACCATCGCAGGTGTCAGTGCCCACCCAATGAATGCGAAGGGCAACCTGGTCAACCCGATCACGTTGGCAATGGAGTTTGCCAACCAGCTCGACCCACAGGAAACGCCCGAGCACACCGAGGGCCGCGAAGGCTTCATCTGGCTCAACCACATCGACGGCAACCAGTCCACCTGCACGATGCAGTTGAGCATCCGCGACCATGACCGCGCAGGATACGAGGAGAAGAAGCAACGTTTGCGCGCGCTCGCCAGCAATCTTGCCGACGCCCATCCGCGTACCACCATCACCTGCAACATTGAGGATGTGTACGCGAATATCTCCGACGCGAAAACGACCGAAAACTCCATCGGCTCCGAGAGGCTCCACGCAACGATGCGTCGTCTTGGCATCGAGGTCAAGGAGATTGACATGCGCGGCGGCACCGACGGGTCTTGGCTGTCCAACCAGGGTGTTTACACCCCGAATTACTTTACCGGCGCCCATAACTTCCACTCGATCTACGAGTTTTTGCCGGTGCCTTCCCTCGAGCACTGCTACGCATTGACGCTGGCACTCATGCGCGGCCAGTAACTTCGCACGCTGAACGCAAGTTTGCACACAGTGCGCAACAGGTCTCGGTTCCTCTACCGGCTCGGCAGCTGGTCATCCAAGACGATCTGGCCGTTCTTCGGGCACTAGACTCATTGCACATGGGTTTCTTTGACCGATTTTTCAACAGGATTCCAACGGTTCCGGTGGCACACCTTTCTGTCCACACCGCCAACCTTTCGCCGGACACTGATGAAAAATTGGTCATTATTACCACTACCCCGCCGGGTCTCAACGCGTTGCGGAAGTTTCGGGGCCCGGTGCAGTTGCTTGCCGACGCCTCCACGTCCCGCCCCGTCACCTTCACCCCCACCGATACCGCCTCGGATCCAACACTTGATCCAAAAACCGGGTGGATTATTCCAGTCACCGCCCAAACCGCCGCCGAATTAGCCGCTCTTCCTCCTGGCCCGGGCCAGTACGAGTTGGCAAGCATCCATCTTGGGTTAGTGGTTGAAGAGTAACTGCT
>NZ_KV786209.1:0-499 GCF_001806875.1 Corynebacterium sp. HMSC29G08 | reverse complement strand
CGTACCGGTTCAAAAAAGTCGGATATTTGCGGTGCCTTCACCGGCTCCGGCAGTACTGCTTTGATTGGGAAGGTCAATCCGTACTCTTCCTCTAACGCTGCGATCTGCGCATTGGCGATCTCCAGGTTGTGGTGCTGGTCAAAATCATCCAGGATTTTATGGCCCTTCGCGTAAAACTGCGCCACCACACTGCGACGCTGGCATACCTGTGCAAGATTGCTCTTCCACCGTGGTGCCGCCGCGTGCGTGTTGTGTGCGATCAGACTGTCCGAGGTGCAGGTTTCATACGTGCCGTTGGCAAAAAGCCATAAGATTTCACCAGTATCAGGATCCGGAACATAAAACCCGCGTTTATCGGTCTTTAAGTTGTGGTGTTTTTGACACAACGGATACAGGTTGCCTGGTGTGGTTTTCCCACCCTGACCAAATGGGATCCGGTGATCTAGCTGGCATAGCTGTGATGGGATTGTGCAGCCTGGGAACACACAATGCGTATGAC
>NZ_KV786208.1 GCF_001806875.1 Corynebacterium sp. HMSC29G08 | reverse complement strand
CCGAGTGATACACAACGGCCCACGAGCCACCTGGAGAAAGAATGCGGGGAAACCCAGTATTGAACCAAAACCCCAAATGAGATACGACAGTGAAAGCCAAAAGTCATATCGGTACACCCGAGAAAACTCCGTAAAAAAGAACCACGCCATGACCGTCATCACTGCACTGTAGAGGAGACCCATCACAGGCTGGGGTTGCGGAAGTTTGCCAGACATTGTTCCTACAGCTCCAACCCATCAACATTGGTGCGATACGGCGGCACCAGCTCATCACTCGCTCGCTTCACCGCATCACCCACGGCATAACCTGCTGCATAGGAGAAGAACATATAGAGAGGGGCTCCTCCCGCCATCCCTCCCAAACTTCCGCCAGCTGAGCTTGCAATGTTGGAGGCGATTGCGGCTTTGAGCGCTGTGTCGTGGGAGTAGCCTTCTTCCCTGGCTGCGTCATACTCAATGGCAATTCCTGGGATTGCCGTCATTGGCCCGCCAACACGACTGATCATCTTTTTGTCTGCCTCCGTGAGGTGGTTTAAATACCGCAAGGAATGGAACATACCTCCTGTGCCTTCGTTGATGGCCTGAGGTGGTGTAGGCAATGGCGGCAAGATCCCAGGTGGATCTATTGCGTTTGCTTCGGTACCGATGGTAGATACAAGGCGGTAATAGGTAGCCGGATCCACAAACTGGTGCTCTACCTTGCCAAATGCAAAACGCGTAGCATCATCAACCGTGCGCACGTCATGGGAAAACTGGCGGGCGT
>NZ_KV786207.1 GCF_001806875.1 Corynebacterium sp. HMSC29G08 | reverse complement strand
TCACCACACCGCTACCATTTCAGTCTTCTGAACACCGAACTTCAACACTTCTGGGTTCTTGAACCCCTGCATGAGCAGATCAGACTTGCCCATAGCGAATGAAGATTCCTTGAGTTCTTGTCCTGCAACGACGATCTCAATACCTGGGTTGATAGCCCGGAGCGCATCACGCGCAGCGATGAGCATGCCGCACGTACCGGCAGTGGGGTCGTAGACGGAACGGATGATGCCGTCTTCCTCCAGTTCGCTGTCGTCCGAGGTGAACAGAATGGACGTCATCAGACGAATCGCGTCGCGCGGGGTATAGAACTCACCGGCATCTTTCGCTTTTCTGGCGAAGGAACGATACATCAGGTTCTCGAAGATGTCGCCCATCGTCTGATCCTGAAGTGCCTCGTCAGACATGTCGATGGAAGCGAAATGGTTCACCACATTCCAGAGTTGATTATTGCGGTCAAGGAAGTCGATGAGTTTCTCGAACTCAAACGCTTTCCAAATCTCTTGGATATTTGCAGAGAACGCCCTGAGATACTGCAGCAGCCCTTCCTTCAACGTGTCGTCGGAAGTGGCCAGGCGTTCGAGAGACAACTGAGACGTGTTCCAAAAACGAAGCTTGAACATGTTCTCGATCTTGAGATTCACAATCGAGGGATCTGTTCCCTTCACGTTCTCCCGGTGGACGAGATCTAATACGTCCTTCTTCGTCGACTCCAATCGACCTTCAAGGCGACGGAGCACAGTGAACGGAATGATGTAGTCACCGTAATTCTCAGCCGGGACAATCAGCCGCAGGTAATCATCTGCAGTCTGCCAAATGGCAGCGTTGAGGCTGTTGACCTTGGCAGTTTGCTTCGGCGTGATCGAATCGAGGATCTCTGAGGTGTCAGTCATCGGTGCTTCCTTGTGAATCTGTAGACGCCTGATTGTCCCACAGAAAACATTCATTTTCGGGCAACAAATGTTGGTGTTTCACCGTACGAGCGGGAGGTTTGCAGCGCAGTATCGCTAGCGACAGCACCACCAACAGCGACGGCAAGGGTCACCTGAACACCGCGGCCAGCACCGTGGACAGGTTTGCCACAGTGCACCGATCCATGTCGCGAGACGAAATGCTTCTTGAATATCTCAAGACCACCAAAACCGGCACCTACCTCATCCCACCTGGTGTGGGTGAGACCGGTTTCGTCGGTGAAGGAATGTTTGCCTAGTCCCTATCCTGGCCCCTGTCTTGTATCTCGCCTTTGCGTCCTTTCACCGCCACAACAACGCCCACGATGTAGGACACAATCACTCCAAGGACACAGAGCAAACACAATGTTGAGGAAAGATCTAACGCCCGTCTGCCTACAAGCTGGGTGAAAACGGATTTCACGCTCTCTTCAGTGTCACCGGTATCGACCATAAAGAAGCCGGCGAGGAAGAGAAACACCGTTACCGCGATGAAGGCCCAAGACTCACGCCACTCGAAGGACTTATACGGCCCTGCCTGCGAGCCATCCTTCACGTGGCGTACGGGGATAAACCACAAAGCAAGAAGCGCAAGTGCGGCGATTACCCCAGCTGGAACGGAGTAGAACACGAGCCATCCGCCCACCCCAAACAAAATCCGCCCTATTGCAAAGAACGCCGCTCCTAACAGGCTCAGGATAAGCGCTGCGACGGAGTTGATACGGACATTCCGGCAGTTCATGCACCACATCATACGGCGGAACCCATGGGTTGTATCTCAATCAGCCAAAGTGACGAGGCAGCGAATGAGGCGCCTTAGAGCAGCACAACGATGACCACCAGCACTGTGATGGCTGCGTCCAGAAGTCCGACGGCCTTCGGCGTCCATGGCTTCTCACGACGTGCGCCGGTGATCGGCATCAGCGTCGCCCGCAAAAGCAACACGACGGCCACGACGATGATCGCTGGGTGGAACGGATGCCCGCCGGTTACGAGCACGGCGACGACGGCGGCGACAAGCACGACGACGTGATAGCCCACCGACCCGATGAACCAGGGTCTGGAGCCGCGTTCACGGATGAGCGTCTTCACGTAGGGCACAGTGCCGACGAAGTACGCCAGGTACACGGCAAATGCGGCCCACGCCTCCGCATCCAGGCCTCCCCCGGCCCAGGCGGCCACCGGCAGGATGAGGCAGGCTGCTACGACAGTGGACACACCCGACAACAGCGACCTCGGACGCCGCTTCCATGCCTCGAATACGGCTATGGCCACCAACGGTGCGAACGCCGGGACCCACATGAGAAGCCGCCAGTCGAAGATCAGCGTTGTCACACCCGCGACCGCCGCGAGCGACCCGTAGACCAGGACCGGGGGCCGGTTGCGTTCGCGGAAGCGCGAGCGGATCCAGACGCTGCTGGCGAAAAACGTGAAATAGCCGAGCCACCAGGTCAGCAACAGGGGAATCGCAGTCCACGACGGCGCCAGAATGACGCCGGTGATAGCGGGGACGGTGACCATAAACCAGGCGCCGTGTTGGTCGGGCACCCAACCGGGTGAGCGTCGGCGTGTGCGGGGGTTGCGCGACACGCTACGCTGCGCCTGGCTCTTCGACATGTTTTCACCCTACTGATGCGAATCCGTGATGGGCAATTGGCGTGGTCTTTTCCGTCAATTCGAAGCACCCGGCATCGTCGCGCGCTTCAGGCCAATCGCGTTCTAAAAACCACAAAGCCCCGACCCAAA
>NZ_KV786206.1 GCF_001806875.1 Corynebacterium sp. HMSC29G08 | reverse complement strand
TAGACATGATGGCGGTTGCATTCAGTATAGAACCCCATCTACACACACCTCTTTCGTCGAGAAGCAAAAGCCAAACAACCGTTCGAACCGCACCGGCAAACGGGGCCTGACTGAGTCCGGCGGGATTCAAGCGCACCTTGCTAATGTTGCCTAGGTAGCTACAAACGCGAAGGAAACGAAAACCGGCGCCCCATAAACCGGGGCGCCGGAATTTTGCGGAGGATGTGGGATTTGAACCCACGAGGGTCGTGAAACCCGCACGCGTTCCAGGCGTGTGACATAGGCCGCTAGTCGAATCCTCCAGCGACACTCGAAAGCAACTTCCGAATGCGTCTTTGGCCATGTTAGTCCACACCTCCACCTGAACCAAAACCGCAGGCAGCGCGTACAGCTTGTGTCTTTTGCGGCTTCCCAGCTACAGTGGCATGCAGGATCCCACGCGGTGTTATCTTGTGAACTCCCCCAGGGCGGGAACGCAGCAAGGGTCAGCGAGCTCTGGCAGGTGCGTGGGATCCCCTTTTTGTGTGTGGGAACGTTTTGTACGATGTAGTGCATGACTACCCATGACGGCACCCAAACCACTGCTTTTGCAAACCTTGGTGAGCAGGAGCTTGAAGCGCTCGCGCAGGATGTGCGCCAACGCTATGAAGACCTGAAGGCGCGCAACCTCAGCTTGGATTTGACGCGCGGTAAGCCGTCGAGTGAGCAGCTGGACCTGTCGAACGCGCTGCTGTCCCTGCCAGGGGAAGGCGACTACAAGGACGCCAAGGGCGCTGACCTGCGTAACTACGGCGGCTTGCAGGGTATTGAGGAGATCCGCCAGCTGTGGGGTAGCGTGCTGGGTGTCGATGTGGCCAATATTGTTGCCGCTGATTCCTCGTCGTTGAACATCATGTTTGACCTGATCTCCTTCGCATACATCTGGGGTACGAACGATTCGGAGCGTCCCTGGAAGAACGAGGAGAATGTCAAGTGGCTGTGTCCAACCCCAGGCTATGACCGTCACTTCGCCATCACGGAGCACTTCGGCTTTGAGCTGGTCACCGTGCCCATGACGCCGGACGGGCCGGACATGGACGTGGTGGAAGAGCTGGTGAAGGACCCACAGGTCAAGGGCATGTGGTCGGTGCCTATTTATGCCAACCCGACGGGCGCGATCTACTCGCGCGAGACCATTGATCGCCTGGCCGGCATGGAGACCGCGGCGAAGGATTTCCGCATTGTGTGGGACAACGCGTACGCCATCCACACGCTGACGGGCAACTTCCCGGAAAATCCGAACGTTATTGAGATTGCGGCGGAGAAAGGCAACCCGAACCGCTTCTGGTACATGTCTTCTACCTCCAAGATCACGTTCGCGGGTGCGGGTGTGGCCTTCTTCGCGTCGTCGGAGGGGAATTTGGAGTGGTGGGGTAAGCATGCGTCGATACGCGGCATTGGCCCCAACAAGATCAACCAGCTCGCTCACGTGCGCTTCTTTGGTGATGAGCAGGGCGTATACAACCAGATGAAAGCGCTGGCAGGTTCGCTGGAGCCGAAGTTCTCGGCCGTGATCCGTATTCTGCAGGATCGCCTGGGTGAGTACGACGTGGCACAGTGGACCACGCCGGAGGGCGGCTACTTCATCTCCATGGACGTGCTCGGCGGGTCCGCAACGCGTGTGTGGGAGCTGGCGAAGGAAGCCGGCATCACACTGACCAAGGCTGGTTCCGCGTTTCCGCACGGGCGGGATCCGCAGGACCGCAACATTCGTCTCGCGCCGTCGCTGCCGCCGATTGAAGAGGTAGAAACCGCGATGGATGGCGTGGCTACCTGCGTGCTCCTTGCATGTCTCGAGGGTGTAGGGGCTCTTCAGTAGACTGCTGAACGTGGCTCTGTACAGGAAATATCGTCCCGCGACGTTTGGTGAGGTCATCGGCCAAGAGCAGGTGACCCGCCCGCTGTCCACTGCGTTGGATAACGGGCGTATCGCGCACGCGTATTTGTTCTCTGGTCCGCGTGGCTGCGGCAAGACATCGTCGGCGCGTATCCTCGCGCGTTCGCTGAACTGTGTGCATGGGCCGACGTCCACGCCGTGTGGTCAGTGCCCATCGTGTGTGGCGCTGGCCCCGGGCGGCTCCGGCAACTTGGACGTGATGGAGTTGGACGCGGCGTCGCACGGTGGTGTCGAGGATATGCGTGACCTGCGTGAACGTGCATTGTTCGCGCCAGCTGAGTCGCGCTACCGCGTGTTCATCATCGATGAAGCGCACATGGTTTCCGCGGCCGGCAACAACGCGTTGCTGAAGATTGTGGAGGAGCCGCCTGAGCATCTGATCTTCATCTTCGCTACCACGGAGCCAGAGAAGATTCTGCCTACGATCCGTTCCCGTACGCACAATTACCCGTTCCGCCTGCTCGCACCGGCTGCGATGCGTCAGCTGCTCGAACGCGTGGTGGCCGAAGAGGGTGTTGTGGTGGATGAGAATGTCTACCCGCTGGTTATCCGCGCGGGTGGTGGTTCGCCGCGTGACACGCTGTCCATCCTGGATCAGCTGCTCGCCGGCGCAGGCCCGAACGGTCTGACCTATGAGCTTGCGTTGCCGCTGTTGGGGGTGACGGATCTCTCGCTTATCGACGCTACCGTGGACGCCCTCGCCGCCCACGACGCATCCACCGTCTTCCATACCATCGACGCGGTGATGGAGTCCGGCCATGAGCCGCGCCGCTTCGCCCTGGATTTGCTGGACCGCTTCCGTGATCTGCTGCTGATCCGCACTGTGCCGGATGCTTTTGGGCAGTCGCTTGTAGACGCCCCGGTGGACCGCGCCGACATCCTCCGCGCCCAGGCGGAGAAGTTTTCCTCCCAGCAATTGGCGCAACTCGCTTCCGAGGTAAACGATCGCATCGTGGACATCCGCGGCGCGACCGCCCCACGCCTGCTCCTTGAGATCATGATGGCGCACCTGCTGACGTTGCAGCCTTCCGCGCCAGCCGTTGCCGCTCCCGCTAATGCTGCGGTACCGGGCGCAACGGTGTCTGGCGGGGGCAGCGCTGCCGCTGCGGCCGCCGCTGCCGCAGCTGCTGCGAATTCCAACGTGCGCAGCACCTCCACCCCGGCACCGGAACCAGCGCCGCAGAAGCCTGCGCCGGTGGAGACGCCGACACCGGAACCCGCCGCCCAGCCAGACACCGACGACCTGTTTGTCAGGATTGAGGCGGATTGGACGCAGCTTCGCCAAGCAGTTGGCGGCCGCAACAAGGTTGCGGAGATCATGCTGACTGAGGCGCGCCCACTTGGCATGGACGGCGACACGCTGGTCCTTGGTCACCACACGGGTGCGCTTGCAGAGCGCATCAACGCGGACAACAACAACGCCGACATCGCCGCTGTGCTTTCGGAGAAGTTGGATGCGAAGGTGGGGGTGCGTTGTGTCGTCGGTACGGATCCGGCCGCAGCTAACCTCAAGCCTGTGGAGCGCAAGCAGGTGTGGAACCCCAACCGGCAGAGTGCGCAGGAAGCAGAGGCTGACGAACCCGACGACCCTGCCCCTGCCCGTGCGAAGGATGATTGGCGGGCCGCCGTCCAGGCAGCAAGTGCTCAAGCCGCCGCTCGGGCAAAGCGCGAGCGCGACGAAATCCCGCCACCGCCAGAGCCCGCGCGTGACGACGAGCCGCCGTACGACCCCTGGGTCGACAACACGCCACCACCTCCCGCGCCGGAGACTGCTCCAGAGGCTGTGCCAGCGACTGTGCCGGAGGAATACACGCAGGAAGATGAAGAGCGTGACATGGAGGACCAGGCGCGCGATGAGGAAGGCACGATTGATCGCAGGGACGCAACCGCGATCGCGATGGAACTGCTGGCCAGCGAGCTAGGCGCACGCCCTTTGTAAGCGGTCTGTAGACTGGTTGCCGAATTATTGACTACAGAAAGGGTAGAACCCATGACCGAGCCGAATATGCCCGCAGACATGCAGGAACTGATCCGCCAGGCTGCCGAGGTACAGGCAGCGCTGCAGCGCGCGCAGGAAGAACTGCTCGCCGCTGAGGTTGAAGGCACCGCAGGTGGCGGCCTTGTCACCATCACCATGACCGGTGGTGCAGAGATCAAGGACCTGTCCATCAAGCCGGAGGCTGTAGACGCTGACGATGTTGAGACCCTGCAGGACCTCATCCTCGCTGCTTACCGTGACGCGCACAACAAGGCTGGCCAGCTGGCGCAGGACAAGATTGGTCCGCTGACTCAGATTCAGGACCAAGCGCCGCAGGGCCAGGGCGGTCCGTTCGGTGCGCAGCCGGCAGGCCCGGGTGAAGTACCGTTCGGCGGCATCATCTAGCCCTCGCTTTTCTCAGAGTTGAACGCCTGGCTTCGGCCGGGCGTTTTTGGGGCTATGCCAAGGGTGGGTGAGCGCAAACATCGGATAGCAAACATCGGATAGAGGCTTTTTTGGCCGTTTTTCGGCCCTATCCGATCTTTGCTATCCGATGTTTAGGGCTATCCGATGTTTAGGATCGAGGAGTCGTATGTTTGAAGGACCGCTGCAGGATCTCATTGATGAGTTTTCGCGGCTGCCGGGCGTCGGCCCGAAATCGGCGCAGCGTATCGCCTTCCACCTGCTCAAAACCGAGACGGAAGACATTGACCGGCTGCGCGCAGCACTGGCCGCGGTGCGCGACGGCGTGATGTTCTGCCGTATTTGCAACAACGTGTCTCGCCAGGAAGTGTGCCGCATCTGCGCGGACTCTAACCGGGATACGTCCACGGTGTGCGTTGTTGAGGACGCTAAAGATATTCAGGTCATCGAACGCACCGGCGAGTATTCCGGCCGCTATCACGTGCTGGGCGGCGCGCTGGATCCCCTGGCAAACGTTGGCCCGAAGGACCTGGCGATTGCGCCGTTGCTGCAGCGCATCGGCGGGGTGCTTTCAGATCTTGAGGGCGCGGACGCACCCGCCATCACCGAAGTCATCTTGGCCACCGACCCGGACACGGAAGGGGAGGCCACAGCCAGCTACATCGCGCGGCTGCTGAAGGACTTCCCGGACCTAACCGTGTCCCGTCTGGCTTCCGGCATGCCGCTGGGCGGTGACTTGGAGTTTGTAGACGAGCTCACGCTGTCCCGCGCGCTCACCGGCCGACTGAAGCTTTAACCAAAGCTCTAGCCAAGCAAGGCCGGGGCTACTTCGCGCCGAAGCGTTCCATACGCAAACGGTCGATCACGGGGATTTCCAGCGGCTCCAGATCAGCAAGCTCCACTCCCAACGCTTGGGCAATGAGCAGGTCTGCAAGCTGCGGGTTGCGCGCTAGTGCTGGCCCGTGCATGTAGGTGGCGATGATGCTGCCTTGCACCACGCCCTCCACGGCCACAGCATCACCAGAACCAGCATCACCAGAACCAGCAGCACCATTGCCTACGCCGCGGGTGACTTTGCCCAGCGCTGAAGCATCGGAACCAAGTGTGGTTGCGCCGAGGTGGTTTTCAAACCCGGTCAAGGGTTCCGTAAGTGCGCGGGTGATGCCGGCGCGTGTGGGGGTAGAGGCGAGTTCGCCGATGGAGCGGGTGGGGGAGGGGTGCGTGGAGACGTCGATAAGCGAAAGCCCCTGGCACTCACTCCCACCTGCATGGAAGGTGTGGCCGAGGATCTGCATGCCGGCGCACACCGCGAAGATGGGACGGCCGCCAGCAGCTGCAGCCTGCAACCCCGGGGAGGCGGCGAGGCGCGCAGCCGCGATGATTTGTGCGGAATCTTCGCCGCCGCCGAGCGTGTATACGTGACAATCCGCAGGCACCTCATCGTTGAGCATGATGCGACGGATATCCGCGTTGATACCGCGGCGGCGGGCGCGTTCGCGCAGGACAAGCGCGTTGCCGTCGTCACCATAGGTGCCCAGCACATCTGGCAGGACAAGACCGATAGTCAGGTTAGGCACGGTAGTCCTCCTCCTTTGCAAGCGCGCGGCGCAGATTCAGCAGCGCAGTGTAGTTAGCCAGGACCTCAACGCGACCCGGGGGACACGCGCGGATTGCTGCAACCGGGTCGTGGATCAGCTCGTTTTTCACGCCGCCGTAGAGCAAGCGCACCGCCAGGTCTGTCGCCCGCTCGCCGGAAGCCTTAACAGGGGTGGTGCCGAAATTGTCAAAGGTGATGTCCCACAGCCAGGAGACGTCCTCGCCGTCGCCCTGCTGGGAGTTCACCGCGATGACAATGCCAGCAGCATCCGTATCCAGCATGGTCAGCGCCTCCTGCCAGCCGGCAGGGTTCTTGGCCAGCAGGAAGTGCACCTCGCGGACACCCAGGTGAGCGGTAGTGTAGCGGCCAGCGACGTTGTTCACGCCTTCGGCAGCGGCAACCGCGTCCTCCACCGAGACGCCGAAGGCCTCCACAGCACACGCCACTGCTTGGGCGGCATTGCCACGGTTGGCACGCCCCGGCAGCTGCAGCGACAATCCCACGGTGCGCTCAGGCGTGTGCAGGCCGTCCGCGTCCACGCCGTAGGAGGGGGTGGGGCGGCGGAACTCGCGGCCATCCTCAAGCGGTTCGACCGCAAACCAGTCATCCTCCGTGCGCACGATATGCCCGCCGGAGCGCGGGTTAGTCACGGAATCACCAGTCCAGCCAGCGCCGGCGGACACCCACACCACCTTCGGGTGATCAAACGCAATGGAAGTAATCAGCACATCATCGCAGTTCGCCACAATCGTGGCCTGCGGATTGGCCTCCACCGCGGCGCGCAGCGCGCGTTCAATCTTGGTGATCTCGCCCACGCGGTCCAGCTGGTCACGCGTCAAGTTCAACAGCACAATCGCCTCCGGCTGAAGACGCCTAGCCACATGCGGCACGTGCAGCTCATCAACCTCCAGCACAATGTGGGACGCATCCTTGCCCGCAAGGAGTGCGGAAATGATTCCGGCGTCCATGTTGTCGCCGCCGTCATTGGTGGCCACCGTGTACTTGGAACGCAACGCGCTTGCCAGCATGTTGGTGGTGGTGGATTTACCGTTGGTGCCAGTCACCAGCACCGCCGGGCGACCAGCGGCGACCGTGTCCATAATGTTCGGATCAATTGCACCCGCAACCAGGCCGCCGATCATGCCGCCGGCGCCACGGCCGGTGGCCTTCGATGCTGTGGTGGCCAAACGCGCAGCACCCAACGCCAGCGAGGATCGCAGGCGGGCAAAGCGTCCTTGTGTAGAGCGCTTGTTGTCAGTCATGCAGGATAGGTTACTCTCCCGCACCCGCACTGTTGTCCGCCATTGTCTGCACGGCGGCTTCGAACTCACTGGCAGTCAGAATTGGCATGTCTTTCCTGAACGCGTGCATAGCCTTGCCGCGCAGCTCAACGCCCTTGGCCAACGCTTCGGACACCACTACAGATGTCTGGCGGGTGAGCTTCTCGGCGTACTTCAGCCCAGCGTGTACACCCGCGGCGATTAGCACATCAGGGTTGACGGTCACATCATCCGTCACCACAAACTCCATGCCACGTTGCAGGCCTTCCGCAGGCGTGTACAGCACGCGCTCGGCGTTCCGGCCGGTGCCGTTCGCGGTTTGCGTATGCCCTGCTGCACGCGAGGAGTTGCCAGCTTTCGCCGCATCCACCCGCACCTGCGAGCGCTGCAAGCCAAAACGGTCGCCGGCCAGGTCAGCTGGGTCGAGGGCAACAATCTCGCCGGACTCCTTCAGCGCCAGGAACATGGCGATCAGGGTGCGGACGCGGGCATCGCCGCCCACCGGCGACACGCCAATCAGGTCCGCGACGTGCTCCATCCTCGCGTCCACAGGAATATGGCCCTGCCTGCGCACAGTCGCAAGCACATCCACAATGGCCTCCGGCTTCGGCACATGTCCCACGCGTTGGCGGTGCTTGTTGCCACGCCCGCGGCGGGAGCGGTTCGCGCGCGCAGCGGAGTTCATTGCGCGTTTTGCTTCAGAGACGATCAGTCCCCAGTCGAGGGGGGAGTCGTAGAGGATCAACGTTTTAGCGTCGATAAGCTTGTCCAGCGTGCGCAACTGCCTGGCAAACCGGGGGGCTTGCGCGAAATCGCCCACCTCAAGGCCGTGCGTGTGGCGCGGGCCCGGGTCGGTGCCTGGGTTGAGCACCTGGTGGAATTCCTCGCCGATGCGTCCGGCGGCGTCAAACGTGACCGCGTCAATGGTGAGCAGCCGCGCGTTTGAGGGATGGATCCCATTCGCCCGCACGGACAGCGCGACGTAGGGGTAAGTCATTCTTGCAGCGTAGCAGGGAGCTTTTGCTTGCCGACGCTACGGCGTAACCCTATACAACGGCTGATCCAACGGGGCATTGCTTCGGACCCTGAACGGGCCCATGTTGTACTCGTACGGGTGCTGGTCCGACGGTGCAGGTGCCGGAGCGGGCGCTGGAGCCGGAGCGGGCGCTGGAGCCGGAGCAGGCGCTGGAGCCGGAG
>NZ_KV786205.1 GCF_001806875.1 Corynebacterium sp. HMSC29G08 | reverse complement strand
GGGGGTGATCAGTAGTCTGATTTTTGTGAGTCCTTATATCCGCACCGTCACTACCGCCTCTGGGGCAACAGCGGTGCAGGTCGTGTTCTCTGAACGCAAAGGCACCAAACAGATGAAGCATGTCGGCTCCGCACATTCGGAGTCTGAGCTTGCGCTGTTACGTGCTGAAGCTCAACGTATCGTTGATGGTGACCAACTCGCGTTGGATTTCGGCGAAGTTGATCACACTCCATCTGCAACGGGCAGTGTGGATAATCCGCTACCGGTAGTCGCTCAGCGTGCTGGTTACTTGCTGGACTGTATTGATTGGTGTTTCGATCAGTTAGGCCTTGCTGCTGCCACCGGTGATGATCCGGTGTTTCGCGATCTTGTGCGTGCCCGCATTATTCGCCCCGGTTCAAAGCTCGATTCCATCGAAACGCTTGCTGAGGTTGGAGTCACTAGCGCAAGTTATCGCACTATCCAAAGGCGTCTTCCCTTCTTCGCGAGCGAATCGTTTGGGGAGATCCTGTCCCAGGCGTTGGCGCATCATGCCGGGATTGGGCCGGGCGCATTCATTTTGTACGACGTGACCACACTGTATTTCGAAACAGATACCCCTGATCAGCTTCGTAAACCCGGGTTTTCCAAGGAACGTCGCGTCGAGCCGCAAATCCTTGTGGGGTTGCTTACCGATGATCGTGGGTTTCCTTTGCATGTTGGGGCGTTTGCTGGCAACAGCGCAGAAACACACACGATGCTGCCGATGATTACACGGTTCCAAGATGCCTACCAGCTTGATGAGGTCACCGTGGTCGCAGATGCGGGAATGTTCTCCGCGGCGAATAAACAAGCACT
>NZ_KV786204.1 GCF_001806875.1 Corynebacterium sp. HMSC29G08 | reverse complement strand
GTGAGTTGGCGCGGTTGCGCTACGGCAGGGACCAGCGCAGCAATTGCACCACCATCACGGTAGGCTCACTGATCCGCACCACAACTGCAGATCTCAAAGGCCGTATAAGTAGCGATACGCTAAACGTGCTTGATGCTTCAGCAGCAGGTGGGATGCGTACCGTCTCGGCGCGGATGTTTGCCTGGCGTGCTGATAACGCGCTGCAATCTGTCACTGACTTCCTTCGCGGGGCTACCACGTATGCACTTGATGTGCTTGGGCGTGCAACCGGTGTTTCCCAACAAGCTCCAGATCTGGGCCTAGGGGCCGGTGTGCACCAGCAGCAGCGAGATCCACTGGCGACATCCGGAACGCCACGTCCGGCAGTGCAAACAGAAAAATACAGTTTCACCCCAGGCGGGATGTTAAGCAGTGTCAGCACGATCGATCCCAGCGCGTATTGCGGTGATGGTGCAGGTGTTGGGCCGGTGCATGGTGATGAGGCGGTGGAGTTTTCAGACACGCTTCCTCACCGAGTAGGTCGCACCTCGTATACCTACGATGCCGCAGGCCGTGTCATCCAAACCATAACGAAACGGATCAGTAAGCGGCCTGTGGTACACACATTCTTCTACGCCACAGGTGAACAACCAATCGGGTTTAGCACCTCAGATGAGCCTGGAATTGGCTATCGGTATATCTACGACCCCTATGGGCGGCGTGTGGCCAAAGAACAAGTCAACACTGAAACCGGTGACGTGCTCACCCGCACCGTCTACGCGCACGCTGGCAACCAACTAGTCGCCGAGCAAACAACATACGCTGCACAACATGGCCACCACCCCAGCCAGCACCACCTGGGCCAG
>NZ_KV786203.1 GCF_001806875.1 Corynebacterium sp. HMSC29G08 | reverse complement strand
TTGCCAACTATGCGGATGACGGTGATCGGTACTGGCTATCTTGGGGCGACGCACGCGGCGTGCATGGCGGAACTTGGCCATGAGGTGCTGGGTGTGGACGTTGATCAACACAAGATTGAGGCACTGCAAAATTCCACGGTGCCGTTTTATGAGCCCGGTTTGCCGGAGGTGCTTGAGCGAAACATTGACGCAGGTCGCCTTCGCTTTTCGACGGACTACGCCCAAGCCGCATCGTTTGCCAACATCCACTTCATCGGTGTAGGTACGCCGCAGCAGCGTGGTTCGTATGCGGCGGATACTCGCTATGTTGAGGCGGTTATTGATGCGCTTGTGCCGAAGCTGCAAGGCCACCACATCATCTTCGGCAAGTCCACCGTGCCGGTTGGCACCGCGGCGACGCTGCAGGAGCGCGCGGACACACTCGCCGCCGACGCTGGCGGTCACGCCAGCGTGGAGATCGCGTGGAACCCGGAGTTTCTGCGCGAGGGCTACGCGGTGAAAGACACTATTGAGCCGGACCGCAT
>NZ_KV786202.1 GCF_001806875.1 Corynebacterium sp. HMSC29G08 | reverse complement strand
CCCCGCCACGGTTGACAATGAAGTCGATCCTACTAGTAACGCCATCAACCTTGACGGTCATTTGGCCATCAAAAACCAACCCAGATGCTTTGATAATGTCCCGCACCGTATTTTCTCCCTTGGCACCTTGCTCCACGTTTTTGGCAAGTTGCTCCAGCTTTTCATGCCCACCTTTGCCGCTCAGCCCGAAGAAATCAACCCAATGAGCTGGGTGATCAACGTAGCCTTGCGCAGAAGCAACACGAGGAGAAACTCCAAGCGGATCCTGGGCGTTGTACATACCAGCGTGCGGATGGTAGTAGCGGTACCGGTTGTAGGCCCATCCTGATTCCGCATCAAGATACTGCCCCGCATGCAGCAGTGGGCATTGGGTGTGTCCCTGCCAGGTGCGCGTCCCATATAACGTTTGCGACGCTTTGCCGACAACCTGACCTGTATCAACATCAACAATCTCACGCGGCGCACCCGCAAGGTCCGCCATAATCAGATCAAACCTCGGCAAGCTATACACCGGTTTCGATTCCACCGG
>NZ_KV786201.1 GCF_001806875.1 Corynebacterium sp. HMSC29G08 | reverse complement strand
CCCAGGATGACAATGTTTTGGCCCAGGTGGCACCATTGTCCGTGAGCGAGTCTGCTGACTTGCTCGGGGTTGATGTTGCGGTCAGGCGTGCAGACTACATTTTCAAGGCAAGCATCAAGGTTTGGCGATCGGGATGCTTTCAGCAGTTTGTTGATGCGTCGTTCACGCCTGGCTGCGACTTCTTTATCGAGTGCGTAGAGCACCTTTTGGGAAAACGTCCATGTGTCGAATGCGGGATCGTTGGCGATGTCGATGACGCTTCTGCCGAAGGCAGTCATCCGCAGCGCGGTGAAGTCGGCTAGGACGGATTCGTCAAGGAAGCGATCTGTTGGCGGGGTTGGTGATGACATGGGCTTTAGTTTCCTTTCTTAGCGAGGTTGTCCATGCTGAACTGGTCTGCACCGCCGAGAAACGCGCCGGTAGTATCCCTGTCGGAGACTGCAAGGGCGGTGGATTGGTTGGTTGTGGTGCTGCGCGGGGGCTGGTCAGAGCCGCGGGGCCGTGTGGCGTGTTCTTTGCGTACGGCGGCCATCATGTTTTTGACTGCGGTATATGACACCGCCCGTCGGCTGCCGTTGTCGGCGGTCAGGCGCTGGCATGCCTCTTCCAGGATTGGTTTGTTGCCGTGTTTGCCCATCGACAGCACGTTTCTACAGGACTGGTACGCCTGGGCCGGGATGGCTTTCGCCGCGATGAGTTCTTCGATGACTTTGCGTGTTGCCGGGCCGATTTTTTGGGCTTCGCGATAGAAGTAGTCGCTTGTCCACAGTCCACGGGTGGAGTCCATTCCAGATGGAATGTGCTCATAGTCAGTGACATAGGCCCCACGCTTATGCGAAACCCGGTGGGTCGCTACGGTTGTCCCCTGGTCAAAGACGGTCAAGACTTGCCCGGTGATGCGCACATCGACAGTGCGGCCAACAAGCTGGTGCGGGACGGAGTAGCGCACGGTTGCAACCGTGATATGGAAATCTGGGGCTACTTTCGCACGCTTCCACTCGGTGTGTTGCCACGGGGTTTCCGGCAGATCGGCAAGCAGATGCTGTTCGTGTGCTTCAAAGAGATCCCTGCGGCTTGACTGCTGACTGCGAAATGGCATGGAGGTGTTGATCGCGTCGACCAAGCCCACAATCTTTCCGTTGAGCTCGTCTAAGTCAACACACTGGTGGCCCTCAAGAGCGTGGATGATCTTGTGCGTGACGATCTTTACCGCAGCTTCCACATTCGCTTTATCCTTCGGCCGACGCGCGCGTGTGGGAAGTGCCGCTGTGTTGTAGTGCTCCAAGAACTGCTGGTAGGTGTCGTTGACCTTCCGATTCCTATCGGCAGTGCTGATCGCGTTCGATGCCGTCGACGCGTTATCGGGGACAACAACCTGGCAGACCCCGCCGAAGTAGTCAAACGCTTGGCGGTGGGCATCAAGCCAGGACTGTTGTCGCTGGTCAACACACGCACACGCAAACAGCATCCCTGAATACGGCAGCGAGGCGACGAAAATGCTGACTTTCGCACCCTGTGTGCCCGCAGGGTCGTACAGGCGCATCTTGGTGCCTGCCCAATCCACCTGCATCGTATGCCCTGGCGCGTGAGTGATCCGGGCGGTAAGCCCGGCTGCATCGACATGGGAGGCAACCAGCTGGCGGAATCGGTCGTAGCTGTAATGACGCTGGCCTGGCTGGGCGGCAGTGGTGGTGTAGCGAGCCCACAATACTTGCAGTGTTTGCTTCGTACGCCCTGTGCGTGCTTTGACAACCGCGTCAAAGTCAATCGGAACGAATTCGCCTTGCCCGCTGGTGCGTTTATCAACGAATATCTCGTCCAGCTCGTCATTCGTCAGCGCCGCGACCTGCTGGGCAGTGGTTAGGCCAAGGCTTCGCAGCGCTTGGTTCGCCCGGGAAATCGCGCGATGCGAGCACCCGAGCTGGTCTTCAATCTGGCGGTAAGAACGCTTCTTTATCAGCAGCGTCATCACCGCACGGTAATCCGTCATTAGCAGACTCCTTCCAGTACGCGCCGCACCCGAGTGGTGCGGCTACCGGAAGTATCATCCCGAACGCCCTGAGCTGCTACCAGAAACTCACTGAAGCGCTACCGGATAGTCACGACACTGCTACCAAATAGCCGGTCGCAACA
>NZ_KV786200.1 GCF_001806875.1 Corynebacterium sp. HMSC29G08 | reverse complement strand
GGGTACGCATCCCTTCGATGACATCACCTTCGCAATCGGCGAAAGTGGCGTTTGTGAGCACAGCAGCAATACTGTCGAACTCGTCGCCAGACTTCGCCCGGCTTATAGCGCAGTCTTCCACCACATCCTCATCAGCATAAAGCGTGAAGTACTCTTCACGGTAGCGTTCGAAGGCATCTAACTCGGACCACACCACACCCACCCCCTTTGAAAAGCATTAACTGTTGCTAAACACTAACACAACACCAGTTGCGGGGAAGGGGGAAACGACCACGCTACGCCGCAGGCCTGGGTATTCACATCCGTCACATGAGTCTCGCTGCAAACAACGCGGTTTGTTACGGATGTGACGAAGGCGACCTGGGGTTTTGTAAATGAGGGCCCCTCGTTTACACAACCCTGACTCGGCCCAGGGCACTTCAATTCGCACTGCCTGACTAACTGCCTGACTTATTTCCAAACCGTGAGTCAAATCCGGAAGAAGCGACCGACTGCCAGCGTAAAAACCCGCCGCGGCCGTGAGGGGCCGGGCGGGCTTAGCAACGGCAGTCACGAGGTTTACTCAGCCGCGTTCTCCGGGCCGGTCTCCTCACCCTCCTGGTCGGGCTTGGCGGCCGTCGGATCATCAATCTTGAAGTCCTTCGCAGCCTGCGCCGCAACGGACATATCGATCTTGTCCTCCTTCGCCAGCCCCATCAGGGCTGCGACAACCATGGACTCAGCGTCAATATTGAAGAAGCGACGTGCAGCTTCACGCGTATCGGAGAAGCCGAAGCCGTCCGCACCCAGCACAATGTACTGACCCGGCACGTACGGGCGGATCTGCTCCTGCAGATCCGTAGCAAAGTCGCTCGTAGCAATGTACGGGCCCTCAGTCTGCTTGAGCTTCTCGGTGACAAACGGCGTGCCAACGTCCTCACCCGGGTGTAGCAGCTGCTCCTTGGCCAGACGTGCACCGTCGCGAGCACACTCAACCCACGAGGTCACCGAGTAAACCGCGGCACCGACGTTGAACTTGTCCTGCAGGATCTCCTGCGCCTTCAGCGCCGCCTGCATGCCAATACCGGACGCTAGCAGGGAGACGCGGTGCTCCTTGGAGGTATCGCCGGCGTCGTAAAGATAGATGCCCTTGTGCAGACCCTCAACATCCAGGTCCTCCGGACGAGCCGGCTGGTGAGTCGGCTGGTTGTACACGGTGATGTAGTACATGACATCCTCACCCGGGTTGGAGCCATACATGCGCTCAATACCCTTGGAGATGATGTACGGCATCTCAAACGCAAACGCCGGATCATAGACAACCATCGACGGGTTCGTGGACGCCAGAATCGGGGAGTGGCCATCCATGTGCTGCAGACCCTCACCAAACAGCGTGGTGCGGCCAGCGGTTGCACCGATGACGAAACCACGACCCATCTGATCACCAGCAGCCCAGAAGTTATCGCCCGTGCGCTGGAAACCAAACATGGAGTAGAAGATGTACATCGGGATCATCGGCTCACCATGAGTGGCGTACGACGTACCCGCCGCGATAAACGAAGCCGACGAGCCGTCCTCATTAATGCCCTCATGCAGAATCTGGCCATCCGTTGCCTCACGGTAGGACAGCTGCAGATCATGATCCACCGGCACATAGTTCTGGCCGTTCGGGTTGTAGATCTTCTGCGTTGGGAACCAGGAGTCCAAACCGAAGGTGCGTGCCTCATCCGGGATGATCGGCACCACGCGGCGACCAATCTCCTTGTCACGCATCAACGCCTTAAACGTACGCACCAACGCCATGGTGGACGCAACCTGCTGCGAGCCCGAATCCTTGAACATGGCCTTAAAGGACTTCTCAAAGTCCGGCAGCTCAAGCGGGGTGAACTTGTTACGACGCTCCGGCAAGTACCCACCAAGCTCCTTGCGGCGCTCCTGCAGGTACTTAATCTCATCCGCATCCTGACCCGGGTGGTAGTACGGCGGCAGGTACGGATCCTTCTCCAGCTCCTCATCAGAGATCGGAATGCCCTGCTTATCGCGGAACAGCTTCAGATCATCCAAGGTGAGCTTCTTCATCTGGTGCGTAGCGTTACGGCCCTCAAAGTTGTGGCCCAAGCCGTAACCCTTCACCGTGTGCGCAAGAATCACCGTCGGCTTGCCCTTGGTCTCTAGCGCCTTCTTGTAGGCAGCGTAGACCTTGCGGTAATCGTGGCCACCGCGGCGCAGTGCCCAGATCTCCTCATCGCTCAGATCCTCAACCAGCTTCAGCGTGCGCGGGTCACGGCCAAAGAAGTGCTCACGCACATACGCGCCGTCATTAGCCTTAAACGTTTGGTAATCACCATCCGGCGTGGTGTTCATGATGTGAACAAGGGCACCCTCAGTGTCCTTCTCCAAAAGCTCATCCCACTCACGGCCCCACACAACCTTGATCACGTTCCAGCCAGCACCCACAAAGAAGCTCTCCAGCTCCTGGATGATCTGGCCGTTGCCACGCACCGGTCCATCAAGACGCTGCAGGTTGCAGTTGATCACAAAGGTCAAGTTGTCCAAGCCATACAGCGACGCCATCTGGAGGAGGCCGCGGGATTCGGGCTCGTCCATCTCACCGTCGCCAAGAAAAGCCCACACATGCTGCTTGTCCGTGTCCTTGATGCCACGATCCTGCAGGTACTTGTTAAAACGAGCCTGGTAGATCGCATTCATCGGGCCAAGACCCATGGATACCGTCGGGAACTCCCAGAAATTCGGCATGCCATGTGGGTGCGGGTACGACGGCAAACCGCCCTGCTCACGCGAATGCTCCTGACGGAAACCGTCCAGATCATCCTCCGAAAGACGCCCCTCCATAAACGCACGGGCATACACACCCGGCGACGCGTGACCCTGGAAGAAAATGTGGTCACCGCCCTGCTCCGCATCCTTGCCACGGAAGAAGTGGTTGAAACCAACCTCATACAACGCAGCCGCAGATGCGTAACTGGAAATGTGGCCACCCACCTGAATCCCCGGACGCTGTGCACGGTGCACCATCACCGCAGCATTCCAACGAATCCAACGACGGTAACGCTTCTCAATCTCCTCATCACCTGGGAACTCCGGCTCCAACTTCGTCGGAATCGTGTTCACCAAGTCCGTCGAGGACAACGCCGGCAACGGCACACGCTTCGCGTTCGCGCGCTCAATCAAGCGCAGCATGAGGTAACGGGCGCGCTCCGGGTCAGAAGCCTCCAGAAGACCATCGAGGGAATCCATCCACTCCTGAGTCTCCTCCGGATCGGAATCATGGAGGTAGGACGCAACACCGTCCCGAAGCAGGGGGATATTAGTGTCATGCTGGTTGCCGTAAACGTCAGTGTTTTCCACCTTCTCGGCATTTGCAGCGTGATCAGCGTTCTCAGCCACGTGCTCTCCTCTTCGTGTTGTAGGTAACGTACTTTGGCCAATCCTAGAGTGTTTTGCCGCAGCCCGAGTACGTGTGGGGTGACGGCGTTGGGGATTCCTGGGCGTTACGGGGGCTCGGCGGGGGCGGTGCGGGGGCGGTGCGG
>NZ_KV786199.1 GCF_001806875.1 Corynebacterium sp. HMSC29G08 | reverse complement strand
TGGGGTTGCCCGCAAATCGTGGACACGTAGTGGAGCTGCCTGATGGTTAGGCAGCTGTTTCTTTTTTGTTGGTGGATTGGGTGATGTGGTACTCGAAGTCGACGGGGCTGATCATCCCGAGTGCGGAGTGCCGGCGGCGACGGTTGTAGACCACCTCAATCCAGCGCGCGACAGCCGTACGCGCACCATCACGGGTAGGCCAGTGCTGCCGGTCATAGAACTCGGTTTTAAGTGTTGACCAAAACGACTCAGCCATCGCGTTATCGAAGCACACTCCGGTACGCCCAACGGACTGGGCAATCCCCAAATCACGGCACACGTCCCAGATCTGCTCACTCGTAAACTGTGATCCACGATCAGCATGAAACACCAGCCCATCAGCAACCTCACCACGCAGCGTATAGGCCATGCGCAAGGCCCGTTCAACCAGAGAAGTATCTTGAACGCTATCCATCGCCCAGCCCAACACACGGCGGGAATGGCCGTCGCGGATAACACACAAGTACAACCAGCCCTCACCGGTGCGCAGATAGGTAATATCCGACATCCACACCCGATTAAGCTCACCGGCATCAAACATACGCCTGACCAGGTCCGGAAGCGTGGACTTACGCTTAGATTGAATCGTTGTCACCGGGACGAAGGCACGCGGTGAAATCCCTTCAATACCCATCAGACGCATCCGCTTGGCCACAGTCTTGCGGTTTAGTGCAATGCCGTAGCGCTCGGCAAGTTCCGCAGTGATCCGTGGGGCACCGTAGACGTGATCAGAATCTGACCAGATCTGATGGATCGTGCGGTCAACATCGTCGTAGAATGCTGCCCGATCATCGTTTCCAGATAGCCGTTGTTCCTGCTTATTGGCCCATTTATAGTAACCGGACCGGGACACTTTCAACAGACGTGCCATGCGTTTGATGCTGTAGTTCGCCTTCTCCTGCCGCATTAGTTCGAACTTTTCTGTTCGCGTTGCTTCGCGGCGAAGAAGGCTGTCGCTTTTGACAAGAACTCATTGTCTAACCTGGCCTCTGCCAGCTCACGACGCAGACGAGCAATCTCAGCGCGAAGATCTGTCTCGCTCATCCCATCGCTGGCGCCTCGGCGCTGTTTTTCATCTTTGACCCACCTGCCCAAAAGCCCCGGAGCGACACCGATCTCCCGGGCCACATGAGCAATCGGACGCTGCGACTCAATCACGAGATTCGCAGCTTCACGCCGGTACTCCGGCGTGTACTTCTTGCGTTGTTGACTCACAATGAACATCCTCTCCTACGGACACAACATCCGTACAAGTCGGGTGTCCACTAAACAAGGGTAACCTCA
>NZ_KV786198.1 GCF_001806875.1 Corynebacterium sp. HMSC29G08 | reverse complement strand
CCCTGAATCTTCTCCGTCACGTCCTCAGGTGCGGTGAATTTCGTGCCCTTAGGAAGTTCCTTGCCGCCCTTATCCTTCGGAGCGTCAATAGTAGCCTCTTCACCCTGCTTGACACGAGTCTCCTCGTATGCTGGGTCAAACTCAGCGTTCTGCATCGAAGCAACGATGAAGGAGTCTGCGGCAATGTCGTTATGGCGTGGTCGACCCTGCTCATCAAAGCCCGGCGTGCCGTTGACCAAGTATGCAGTGTAGATCGTGCCAGCCTTTGCATCCTTCGGCACCTCGAACGTGCGGCAATCGCCCATGTCACCATTGACAATCAGGCAGTCAATGTCTTTAAGGTTTTCACCCTTAGCGCCACCCTTGAGAACCTTGCCCTGCGGGTCGCGCCACTCGATCCAGCTGTTCAGCGGCGGCAGCTTACCCGTCAACTCAAGCTCAGCAACATCGCCCGGGGAGGCCGGCTTATCAGTGGTGTTGAAGTTGATGATGCGCAGGTTCACGTCGTAGCCCGGCAGCAACGCAAACGCCACAGACTTCAGGTTACGACCCTTCGTCTCCGGGGAGTTAACTACCGGCGCATTGATCGGGTTGCGACCCGGATCGCGCGGACGCATGGTTACGAATGCACGCGGGCTGTGGAACTGTGGCACCATCCACGGCGAGTAGCTGGTAACAATGTCACCATTCGAGTCGATGACGCCCATCCAAATGTCACGGAAATCCTTGAAACCGGCGTCCGTGGTACGCAGACCATCAGGGATAGCACCCGAAGGCAGCTGGATGGTGAACTGGCCGTTTTCGTTCGTCTTGGAGTAACGAGTGAAGGCAATGGCATCCGGGTTTTCCTTCAGGAACTTCACTGCCGCTGCAGTGCGCTGCTCCTCCGGCAGCGAGTTCACTGCCGCGTCATACTTCTGGTAGCCCTCCGGGGTCATCTTGGAAAAGACCACGGTAGCACCCTCGTGCAGTCGGTCACCCGACTTACGAGTGAAGTTAGGGCCGGTGGACATATTGCCAGTGCGGTCGAAGCGCGTACCAGTCTCATTCCAGACGGTACCGCTGACCGTGTCCTTGTAGTCGCGTTCGCGGCGGATGCCGGTAAGGACGACGTGTTCATTCCCCTTGGTAATGGTGCCGTCTTCCCACTCGTCGCGCGGACGAGTCATCAGCTCAACGTTGGGCACCTGAGCCATAAGGACACGCAAGAACTGCTTGTTCTTGTCCAGGTAGTGAGTCGAGCCATTACCCTCGGAGTGGTTACCCACGAATGCGCCCGGGAAGAACGGATCTGCCTGGCGCAGCATGTTGTATTTCACACCGTCGCGCTCATAGGCCGGAATCCAGAGGCGGAAGCTCTTACCTTTCTCAGCGGACCACTGGTGCTGCGTGCCGTTCGTGTCCACCCACGGCTGGCGCATATCGAAGGCGAAGGTACCCTCGCCGCCCTGTGCGCCGCGGAATGCGTTGTGGATCTTGGCAGCGTAGTAGGGCGATACCGAACCGTCGGTATCAATCCACTGCATGTAGATGGTCGTGCCGGCAGGCACAGCTGGCAGACCGGTGCCGGTGATCAGGCCCACATTGTTGATTTCCCATGCGCGACCAGAAAGAACGTAATCCTTCAGGTGCATGTTGGAAACCGAGCTGACGTAGCCATTGGCGACACCGTCTGCCCAGATCACCGGGTTGCCATGGGAGTCAATCTTGGGCTGGTCTTCCAAGGAAGGTGCCGCAGGTGCGTTCTCGCCCCCCTGCGCCGGCGCGTCGCCGGCTTCCTGCGCGTGAGCGGCCGGAAGGAGCGGTGAAGAAACCGGCTGTACTGCCGGCGCAATGAGCGCGGCAGTGACCGCTGCCGCTGCAATTGAGATCCCGCGATTGCGGATCGTTGTTCTCGCAGTCATGTATGTCCTTTCAAAGGGCTTGTATCGCCATTTCGTACCACTTCACCTTTGCCAATGCGCTGGTATCCGCGGCGCAGACTTCACGGAAGCTTTCAGAAAAACCAAACAACTTAAAGAATCCGTGAGTTGCCTGATAAAAGAATAAAGTCCGGCCAGCTTTTATGCAACCTCTGCCTACGATTCACTCATAACCTTGCAATGTCTAGATTTCTCCGCTTTTCGATCGTTGAGTACTATGCGCCACATGCACCTCATCCACTGCAACTGCGGAGGGTCGGCGCCCATTGTCGGCTCTGAGCACATACTTCTCCCCCCAATCCCATCACGTAAGGACTTACAGGCGGTGGACGCCGCAGCTAAAATCTGCTTGCCGGAAGACCCCACACCGTCCTTGGCAGAGATCCAGGCCTCCCCAGATGTCGGACACATGGGTGCCCCCGCATTTTCCCCCCAAAGCCCCGAAACGCCCCTGCGTGTGATCGTTTCCGGCTCGGATGCGGCCCTCGCAGCAGTGCTTACTAGGATGATGCGCGGTGATTACCTGTGGGCGGAGATCGCATACGTTCCAGATGATCCCACCTCCGCAGCAGCTGTGTGCTGGAACGTACCCACATCACGCGACGCTGCCGTCGCTCTGGCTCTCGAAGGCTCCGTTACACCCGCAGCCTGCATCCGCACCGATACCGGCGACGTCCTCGCCGGGGCAGCAGAAATTTACCATGCTGACGGCCGTGAGGAGTTCGTCGGCGAGGTTGTCGTTGATTCAAAAAGGTTGATATACCGCACAGGAGAAGATCCTTCGGCCAGCTTCTCTGGACAATTTGGCGCACGGCTGGTTCCCACCATGGATCAACCCGGCATAGCCTGCAGCGCGTTCATCACCCCGGTGTCACCCCCAGCCGGGCACTCACGCCCTGCAACGCTGAGCCCTGAGCAACTTGAATGGTTCGCATCCACACCGGGTCTGCGCTGGCTTACCCGCGGCAAGCACGCTACCCCAGCCGTGCTAGACCACACACGTATCCTCCAGGGCCGAGCCGTGCAGGCCGGCGGCAGCGACATCACGGTGAAGTTAGACGGCGTGGAAAAGCCTCGCACCGTCAACCGGGTAACCTTTTACCGGCATCTGCGCGACATACAGGCAGTGCGCCAACCCTAGACACGAGCCGTGCGCGCGAGCTGTGAGCTGTATACGCAAGCTGTACGCGAACCCCACATAGCCAGGCCTGTCAGGCAAGCACCATGGCATCAACGTCCGTGTTGCCACCACAATGCTGCCCCTGGTGTTGGTCTTCGCTACCTCGTCCCTCGCAAGCGATCTCAGAGCAGGCGTAACGGTTCTGCAGGTAGTACCGCCTGCTCTAGGGGGATGACCGTGCCGTGGTCGCGGAATGCGTCGGCAAATTTTCGCCAATCGCTACCGTAATAAATGACCGCACACGACATGGGAGCTCCTTTAGGGTCCTCTTCACCCTTGATATAGAAGCGAAGTCGCGGTACCGAAAGGAAGCAGATCGCTGAGGCTTCTGGGTAGACATACGTCTTCCAGTGATGAGTATTGGTTGCTACAGGAACTAGGGCAATTACCTCTGAACCAGCATGAGCTGCTCTTACCATGCGTTCAAACCAATGAATAATCCGTGTACCTCTTGCTGGATCGGATCCGTACGGAGGATTGACATAGATGGTTTTTGCGTCCCACGGCTCACGCAAACCATCGTGTTCAGGCAAAAGATACGAGCGCTCAGCGTCAACGAGCGACCACTTGTTGGAGCAAGGATCTAGACCTATATGGCCATCGAATACTTCTTTTACCGATTTGATGATGCTTGGAGGCGTACACCAATCCTTTGTCTGTGAGATTGCCTGTCTTCCTGCTGTCACTGCTCGGCCTCCTGCTCATGTAGCACTTTTAGTGTGTGCAAGTCCTTCTTAAGCTCAGCTAGTGCAACGTAACGCCCAGCCTTCTCTAGCATGTTCAAACTGTCGTCCGCTTCTGCTTCTCTGGCAGTTGCTACATCGCTGGGTGCAGGAGCGATGACGTTAAACCATCTATCCCATGGTTGTTCTCGGGCAAAGTACTCTGTCAGTTCTCGGTCGGCCTCAGCCTCTATCTGCACCTTCGTAAACACCGTTGGTTCCCCTTTAGCCCGCCCCACATTCGCACGAAACGCTGCTCTGGTTGCTTTGAGTTCGTCCTGGTCACCATTTAGAACGTCTTCAATAAATTCTGCCAAGCCATCATCAGTAAAGAAAAGCAGCCAATCATATGACTGAGCCAAGACTCGCATCTCCTTGTTCTTTGTCTCGGCAGTAAACCAGTTCCCGTGGTTACTTACTACACCGATAGTCAGCACAATATTGGCCAAAGCATTGACATCCCCTTGATCAATAGCATTCCGGAGGAAATCATAGTAGCTCTCGTAGTGTTGCAGCTTCCCTTTTTGATCCTTTACTACAGCTGCCACAGACCCATCGCTTCGGGGCACTCGCTGCAGACCCGATACGGTTCTAGCTACGTATGCCCCCTGTTTGGCTTTCTCGATCGTTTGCGGGCCTTTCTTCATCCCTTGCTCGACACCGACGCGTTTACATTCGACCATTGCATACGGCTTCGTCTTGAGTCGAGTGATCTCCATATCCGCGGAGTCGCCCACCATGTGAGCAACCCAGAAGCCACCTTCCGCTTCAGCAAAAACAGTTGCATGCCGCAAAACATTGCCTTTTAACAGAGCAGCGTTACCACGCTTTTGCCCGACTTGGAGCCCTGCTGAGCGTGCTGCCGCCAAGATTTGTGTAGGCGTCAGCGTTTTCGTTCTGTCAATAATAGGCACGGACGTAGTCACTGAAGCAGGGTGGAGCGAGAACTCAACATTGTGCGTGATCTCTGCATTTCCGTACTCGGGCAAACCGCGCTCAATAGCAAGACTGGTTTCCAATCCCCAATCTCGAATCATGTAGAACGTCACCAACTCGACCAATGTCCCCAAGGCTCGACCTGCGGCCTTTTTGGGTGAAACACTTTGGTGGAAGATTTCTTCTGCCAGCAGATTCTGAAGCGCATCCACTGACTGGTACCTAGCCATATTTCCTCCATAGCCTGTAAACACTGATACGCACCCAGTGTAAAAATACCCTGGTGGTCCCACATGCGACAGTATTCAATTGAAGGGTCGCGAGGATAACCTAGATTCAACCGCGAACGCTGCTGCGCCCATTGTTGGCAATGATCGCTGACGCCGCCTCAATCATTGTCGTCTGTTGCCGCATCAGTGCTCCACAGCCTCGGCGCGACATTTCGTTGCGTTGGTGACTACGTTTGAACCACAGGCGCCGATAATATGTGCAGGCAACATACGTAGACAAGACTTTGACACACTCACAAACCTAAGGAGCACCCCAATGACTACGCATCCCGACCTCGAGCGAATTGAAGAACTTGCCAAGGCCACGGTCTTTGACGTCAACGGCGAGAAGGTGGGCAGCGTAAAGGACGTCTACATCAATGACACCACCGCTCAACCGGATTTCATCTCCATCAACCATGGACTCTTCGGCGCAGGCCACAGTCTTGTCCCGCTGTGCGGGCACTCGCTGCGCGACGGAGAGCTGCACCTCACCTTTGAAAAAGAGCGCATTGAAGACGCACCCGATTTAGACGACAACGGCCACCTGACTACTGAAGACCAAGACGCTCTCTACCACTACTACGGCCTCGATGACGCCGACGCCGAGAACACCGAAACCCAGGACACTGAACCAGAGCCGGTACCAGAGCAGGCCCCCGAACCGATCCGCCTGCGCAAATACGTGGTCACCGAAACCGAAACCATCGAAGTACCCGTTGGACAAGATCATGCAGAGCTAGGTAAGACTAATCCTCCAGATCACCAATAGGATCAACATCGAAATGCTCCGGCTGATACTTCGGTGTTGAAGATGTCGGGGCCAACGCCGCCAGCGCCGACTCCCTGGACATGCCGCAAATCTCCAGCATGTCCACCGTCAACGAACGTGTCTGTGCCAACGCGGCGTAGGTGGACAACACCGGCCCCCCTGGGGCCTCCAGCGCCACCTCCATGCCCGAAGCCTGCGCCACCGCACGCAACTCATTGACTAACTGCGGAATCACCACAGCCTGAGCCCGACGGGAATTGACGTCATAGACCTCAGAGATCTCAAGCGCCACCTTCGCCAGCGTGTCTATCAACACAATCTGTGTCTCCGAAACCCGATCACCGTCCTCACACAACACCCGGGCACGACGCGCCAACACACGCGCGGAACGCACCGCGTTATCCACCGGCGGAATCACGCGCCCCATGGACTGGATATAGCGGCGGGAACCCCACAAAAACGGCGACAAGCGCGTGGACTCCGCACCGGATTGCACGGCGGCAGCCATCGCATCAATCCGCGTCTGCGAACCCCGGATCGCTTTTAGCGCGGTGTTGATTTCTTCGGGGTTGAGGTTGGCAAGTCCCGACGCAACGTCGTCAAGCACACTGCTCAAAAGGCTCATAACCTGTGCAATTTCAGCCCTTGCTGAAGCCATAGGTGCTTGCGGAATCAACGACAACACCCCGAGCGCGACCAAACAGCCAACACACGCATCCACAGTGCGGTCAAAGCCAGTCACCGCCGCACCCGGCGGCATGATCGTAGCGATCAAAATCGAGCCAATAGCCACCTGGTTGACCAACATCTGCGACTTCGAGAAAAACGACGCGATCAACAGCGCACCAGAAACAATCACCGCGATCTGCCACGGGCCATCCCCCAGCCGGTAAAACAACAAATCCCCCACCAACACACCCAGCAGGCAACCAATGGTGATGTCCACCGCCTTTGTCAGCCTGTCACCCGTGCTGATCCCAATGATCAACACCGTGGTAATCGGCGCGAAAAACGGACGCTGGTGGCCAAAGAGATCCTGCGCAATCCAATACGCAAGGCCAGCGGCAAGACCTGTCTGCAAAATCGGCAACAGCCGTTTACGCACACGCTTTATACGCGCCTGGAAAGACTCATCAACCGCACGCAGACGGTCGCGAGTGTTCATTCGTTGTTGAGCCATAACAGATACAAATACTAATGGCGCCGGGCACAACCCGACGCCACGTTGAAAAAGAGCAGCTACTTAGCCACGCTCTTGCCAACCGAGTGCAGATCCTGGCACGCCTCAATCACACGCTCAGACATGGACTGCTCCGCCTTCTTCAGGTAGGAACGCGGGTCATACATCTTCTTGTTGCCCACCTCACCGTCAATCTTGAGCACACCGTCATAGTTCTGGAACATGTGGGTGACAATCGGGCGGGTAAACGCGTACTGCGTGTCCGTATCCACGTTCATCTTCACCACACCGTAACGCAGGGACTCCTCGATCTTCTCCTTCTCAGAGCCGGAGCCACCGTGGAAGACAAAGTCAAACGGGTTGGAACCAGCAGCCAAGCCGAGCTTTTGCTCCGCAACCTTCTGGCCCATGTCCAGCACCTCCGGACGCAGCTTCACGTTGCCCGGCTTGTACACGCCGTGCACGTTGCCAAACGTAGCGGCAAGCAGGTAACGGCCGTTTTCGCCGGTACCCAGCGCGTCAATAGTCTTAGCAAAGTCCTCTTCCGTGGTGTACAGGTTCGCGCCGGCCTTCGCCTCAACGCCGTCCTCCTCACCACCAACAACGCCGATCTCCACCTCAAGGATGATGTTGGCCGCACGCGACTTCGCCAGCAGCTCCTGCGCTACCTCAAGGTTGTGATCAATCGGCACCGCGGAACCATCCCACATGTGGGACTGGAACAGCGGCAGCTCACCACGGTCCACGCGCTCCTGGGAGATAGCCAGCAGCGGGCGCACGTACTCATCCAGCACCTCAAGCTGGCAGTGATCCGTGTGCAACGCAATGTTAACGTCATAGTGCTTGGCCACTTCGTGTGCGAACGCCGCCAGCGCCTGCGCGCCAGCCACCTTGTTCTTCACGCCCAGGCCAGAGCCGAACTCAGCACCGCCGATGGAGAACTGAATGATGCCGTCCGACTCAGCTTCGGCAAAGCCCTTGATAGCTGCGTTGATGGTCTCAGAAGAGGTGCAGTTAATTGCCGGGAATGCGTAGCCGCCTTTCTTGGCGGCATCAAGCATCTGGTTGTACACCTCAGGGGTTGCGATAGGCATGCGGAAATCCCTTCCTGTCGGGGCAAATAATACCCCTCCAGTATGCCCCGTCTACGGCCTGTTTGCAGCCACCGCCGCCGCAGCCTCCAGCAGCAGCCAGCCGGACAACTGGACTGACAGGTCGCGTTCATCGATCCGAACCAGCCCCACAGCTTCACTTATCGACGCCGGCCCCAACCCATAGTTATGCGGCAACCTCGCATCCTCCGTCCACTCCGCCGGGAAAATCGGCAGACCATCGACCTCTAGACGGTGCTGCCACAGACTTTCCGCCGACGCTAGGACTAGGCGGGCCGCCACCTTTTTGGTAGCGATGTTCTCCCGCGAATCTTCTGGAAGCCTGAGCGCAATGTCTGCGAGGTAGCGCGCAAGAATACCCTTGAACAGTCCGCCGTCGCCCTCCCCGGACTCGGCGGCTGGGCTGATGATCACGCCCTGCGGTGTTGCCATATTGAGCGCAATGGCCTGCACAATCGCACGGATATGCGTGATGTAGAACACGGACGCGTCGGCGCGTTCGGAGAACTCAAACGAGTCGATCGGCTCATCTTCTGCAAGACCAATGTCTTCGCGCAGCGCCAGCGCAATCTCCAACGAGGCGCCGAGGACCGTGCCCTGGTTGTAGGTGTAGAGCTTCTGGTTCACCTCGGGGCCGTGCATGCGCATCCGGATGCCATCATAGAGCAGGCCCGACTCCGCGACCAGGTTGTCAAAGATCCAGTCCGTGATCTGCCGCGCCTTGTCTACACGGCCCGTCCTTGCAAACAGCATCGCCGCCGTGGCGTTCGACGCAATGTTGTAATACGTCTCCTCCGCCTTCAACGGCAACACACCCGTAATCGGATCAATGGCCTCAAGCAGGTCAAACTCCAACGCATCAAGGGTGCGTGTGCGTTTAAACCCGTCGAGGGCAAGCGCCCGGTTCCACGCGAGCGCCAACCACGCCTTGTCATCATTGTGCGGATTATCCGTCGGCTTGCCCTTGGTCCTGCGCTGAATCCCGCGCAAGGTGTACGCCAGCAGCTTGCGCCTGGACTTAGTCGGCCGCCGCAGCGCCGCGTCCACCTGGCAATCCACATACTGTGCCTGCCACCAGAAATGCCAGTGCCAAAACAGTTTGTCCTTCGCCCCAGGTGGCCACGTCACCATAGCCAAGTTCGTTTTGGGGATACCCCAAAGACGAGCGGCGTGACGCTCATTGATGGCAGATGCTGCCAGGTCAGCGCGATGCGACCAGGTTTCCGGCACGTTGGCTCCCTCGGCGACGCTATTGCTAAAAACTGTGCTCTCTATATTGCCACCAATATTGCCACGCGACGCCTCATTGTTACCCCTCCCCCGTTGGGTGTGGTGGAGTGGATACCCCTTTGGCGGATCCTCGGTCGCCGGCTGACAAATCTGACAACGCGGTTTACGTTTCCCCAGTTCATGCTCCGATTAGCTAGGGGAAATTGTTAAATTTGTCAGAGCCATGCTTCTGGCGGAGCCAGGGCAAGGCCAAGGTCAGAGGACCAAAAGCTACCAGGCCCGGGAAAGATCCGCGTGCTGGCGTATCCAGGTGTGCATGGCAATGCCAGCGGCCACGCCCGCGTTGATGGAGCGGGTGGAGCCGAACTGAGCAATGGAGCAGGTCATGGAGGCAGCGGCCTGGGCGTCCGCAGTCACGCCGGGGCCTTCTTGGCCGAAGAGCAGCAGGCAGCGCTTCGGTAGCACGGCCGTTTCCAACGGCACCGAGCCCGGCGTGTTGTCGATGGCAACCACCGTGATGTCTTGGCTTTGAGCCCACGCGATCAAATCCGCCACGGTGGCGTGGTGACGGATGTGCTGGTAGCGATCCGTCACCATCGCCCCACGCCGATTCCAGCGCTTACGCCCAACAATGTGCACCTCACGCGCCAAAAACGCATTCGCGGTACGCACCACGGTGCCGATGTTCATGTCATTTTCAAAGTTCTCGATGGCTACATGAAAATCGTGACGCTTCGCATCCAAGTCGGCGACGATGGCGTCCATAGACCAGTACCGGTAAGCATCAACAACGTTGCGGGTGTCACCTTCGGCGAGGAACCTCGAGTCGTATTGCTCACCTTCCGGCCAAGCGCCCTCCCAAGGGCCGACGCCGTGGCGGCCTTCGTTCCACTCGGTGGGGCCTTTCACATTGGCGTTGTCAAGCGGAAGCTCAGGCAAGCCCCAAATCCTCCAGGCCAAGGATGTGGCGATAATCCACGCCGGCGTCTGCAATGATCTGGGCGGCGCCGGTCGCGCGGTCAACCACAGTGGCCACGGCAACAACCTCGGCCCCCTCGGCGCGGCAGGCCTCAACGGCGGTCAGCGGGGAATTGCCGGTAGTGGTGGTGTCTTCCACAACCAGGACGCGCTTGCCAGCAATCGACGGGCCCTCAATACGACGCTGCATGCCGTGCTTCTTCGCCTCCTTGCGCACCACAAACGCGTCAATAGGCCGGCCGGGCGCGTGCATGACGGCGGTGGCAACCGGATCGGCACCGAGCGTCAGGCCGCCGACAGCGTCGAAATCCAGGTCCGCGGTCAGCTCACGCAGCAGCGTGCCAATTAGCGGGCTGGCCTCATGGTGCAGCGTGGCACGGCGCAGGTCAACGTAGTAATCCGCCTGCCTGCCGCTGCTCAGCGTCACCTTGCCGTGCACCACGGCTAGCTCCTTGACCAGCTCGGCCAGGCGTTCTTTGTTACTCATGTGTGTCCTCCTCAAAAATGGATGGCGGTTGTTGCATGCGCGGCGCACGCGTTAAATCCGTTACGTTCCCAGCGCGGGAGTCGCCGGCGATGGGCTCTACGTCATCCGCACCGACCTCGCGCGACCCCACCTCACCCTTCGTGGTGCCTGTGACCCTCGTGGGCAGCTCCACCTCGGGTTTTAAGAGCTTTTGCTTGTCCACGCCCACCGTAAACCCTCTCTCCGCCAACTCACGAGGGGAAGCGGGTGGGAGGGTTCGCGCAGCGTCTGCAAGCAATCCGAGCGGGGCGAAGGCGGCCTGCCAGTCGCTGGGCTTGGCGCCGTGGGCCAGCTGGGCGACAACCCAATCAGCCTCAAACCAGATCGCTTCCACGGCGGCTGGCATCTGCTCGAGCGCGGTGGAAATGCGCACGTCAATGAAACGTTGGATGGGGCCGGTGTCCGTGCCGAAGATGCGGAAGCCTTCAAGCTCGGCAACCAGGTGGAGGTCGGTGTCGTCGCAAGCTCCGACACCGGGATGGGCATTGTCGCAAGCTCCGACACCGGGATGGGCGTTGTCAACGCGGCGCATGTCCACCACCACATCGCTTACCTCACCCGTGGTCATAGCGATCACTGTGGTGGAGCCAAGGTCCGCAATATACGTGTCGTGACCGAACTGCACGCCACTAGCCACCTTCGTTGCTGCCGCACCTGCCGATGCGGCGCCGCGGCGCCACTCCCCCGTCAACGACTCATCAGTCTTGGCGTACGCGAACCCATTCGCCTTCGCCCACGCCTGGCGCGTCTCCGCAACATGTAGTGCCGGTAATGTCGGCAGTGCTGGCAGACTGGTCTCCGGACGCAGCAGCCACAAGCCCGCCGCAAACAGCACGACGGCCAGAAGAATTAATACGTAGGCCATTACACGTCTGCCGCCACCGGGTTTTCACGATTAGCGGCCCACTGGGACCAACCACCGATGTAATGCGTCAACGTAGGCAACCCGGCGTGCTCCAACGCAGCGAGCAGGAGTGCCGAGTGGTTACCCGAACCCGAATACGTAATAGCCTGAGCCGGATCCGTCGACTCTGTAATCCCAATCTCAGCGGCACGCTGGCAGATCTCGTCTGCGCTGCGCACCAAGATGTGATCCTCCTGCGAGTCAAACAGCTCCGACACCGGAAGATTCACCGCATGCGGAATGTGACCCGCACGCAGATCAAGGGCTTCGCGGCGGCCTTGGAAGCGGCGTTGCGATCGTGCGTCGATAAGCAGGCCAGTGAAATCCCTGACCTCCTCCATGCTGGCGGTGGGCAAACACCCTGGTTTGAGCTGCACCTCACGCGGCACAACCACCTGGCCGGGACCGGCGACCGTGGGCAACTGCTTGGCCTCCCAGCTGGCAAAACCGCCATCCACAATGTGCACATCCTGGATACCCGCCCAACGCAACACCCACCACGCGCGCGCCGCGAACAGGCCCGTGCCCTGGTCATAAATGTACGTCGGACGGCCCGCCTCGATCCCCCAGCTCTTCGCGGCCTTGCGCACAACATCAATGTGCGGCAACGGGTTCCTACCTGCTGCGCGACCCGGCATGCCCGCGAGCTGCGACGCCGGGTCACAAAACAACGCCGACGGCACATGCTCAGACTGGAACTTCGCCCAACCACGATTGACCTTCTGCTCCCATAATGCCGCAATCACGGTCTGCTTGTTGCCGGACTGAATACGATCGTTCAGCTCCTCTGCCGCCACAAAAACGCTCATGGTGGCTCATTCTAGGGCAAATCTGTGCCCGTGTTATGCCGTCGTGTCATGCCATGTAGCCCGGCGCTTGCTCGATGGCGCCCTCAGACTCCAATCCATCCAGCCACTCCATAATCCCCTCACGAGGACAATCCGCGCCTATAGACGCCGCGAGCATCCCACCCGGCCCCATCTCCACCCGGCAGCCGAACGCCAGCAACGTCTCGGCGAGCTGCAGCGGCGCCTCCGTCGCCGGCAGGATTCGCACCGTCGACGCACCGCCACGCACCACCACACGATCCACGTGGAACTGGCCACCAACTGTGACACACTCCACGATGTCCCCCAGCGCCAGCGAGGTATCCACAAACGGCACGCTGGCAACCACGAAATGGTTGCCAGAGAGCTGGTGGCCTGCGAGCAGCTCGTTTTCCACACCCGGGACGGCAACGCGGGTGGTGATAGTGGTGATCGGTTGCATGCACCGGATTGTAGCCGGTGCTGGGGTCTGGGCGTGGTGGGTTGGCGGTAAGCGCCCCCGGACAGAGCAAACGCCTAGTACTTGATGGACATTCGGCCGGCGATCTTGCCGTTTCGCATGTCTTCAAACACCTGGTTCACATCATCGAGTTCGCACGCCGTGACGTGGGGCTTCACCTCGCCGCGGGCGTAGAAGTCGAGCGCCTCCGCCATGTCCTGACGCGTGCCCACTAGGGAGCCGCGAATGGTAATGCCGCGCAGAACGATGTCGAAGATCGGTGCCGGGAACTCCCCCGGCGGCAGACCGTTGAAGACGATGGTGCCGTTGGAACGGCACATCGCAATGGCCTGTCCGAACGCGGCTGGGTGCACGGCCGTAACAAGCACGCCGTGGGCGCCGCCGTCCGTGAACTCCTGCACAGCCTCACCCGGGTCGGTGTTGGCGGCGTTGACGGTGAATTCGGCACCGAGCTCCTTGGCCAGTTCGAGTTTGTCGTCAGCGATGTCCACCGCAATCACACGCATGCCCATGGCCACGCCGTACTGCACTGCAAGGTGGCCGAGGCCACCGATACCGGAGATGACCATGAACTGTCCTGGCTTCGCTTGTGCTTCCTTCAGGCCCTTGTATACCGTGACGCCAGCGCAGAGGATCGGGGCGACCTCGACCGGGTCGGCGCCTTCGGGGATGCGTGGGGCGTATCGCGTATCTACGAGCATGTACTCACCAAAGGAACCATTCACCGTGTAGCCGCCGTATTCTGCCTTTTTGCAGTACGTTTCACGGCCGGTTCGACAGAACTCGCACTCGCCACATGCGGACCAGAGCCAAGCGTTGCCGACAATGTCACCAACCTTGACCGAGTGCTCACCCGGCCCCAACTCAATGATCTCGCCGACGCCCTCGTGGCCCGGCACGAACGGCGGAGTCGGTTTGACCGGCCAGTCACCTTCCACCGCGTGAAGGTCGGTGTGGCAGATACCGCTGGCAGAAAGTTTCACCAGTGCCTGGAACGGGCCAGGCTTAGGCAGGTCGATCTCTTTGACGTTGACGGTTGGGCCGAACTGTTCGGCAACTGCTGCTCGCATGGAAGTTGGAGCGGACATATGGTTCTCCTTTCCTGAAAGGGACGTTCCCCAGGAATGCTACAGTTCACATTCGGGTAAGTCGAGTGAACTGAAACACATTTTCATTAAGCCCCAGATGCCCTGGCCCCGGACCGGGCGGCGGCGGTGCCGCCGCTGCGGACCCTACGCCGTGATGTCCAGGTGGTCGGCGCCTTCGGCGACGTCTACGTGCACCGCATCACCATCGCGGATCTCGCCGGCAAGCAGCTTCTTCGCCAGCTGATCACCGATCGCCTGCTGGATCAGACGACGCAACGGACGAGCACCGTAGGCCGGGTCGTAGCCACGCTCCGCGAGCCAAGACTTGGCGGCGTCGGAGACCTGCAGCGTCAGACGTCGTGAAGCAAGACGCTCCGCGAGCGCCGCGAGCTGGATGTCCACAATGCCCACGAGCTGCTCCTGAGTCAGCGGGTCAAAGACCACCACATCATCAAGACGGTTGATGAACTCCGGTTTGAAGTGGTGCTTGACCGCGTCCATGATCTGCTCGCGAGTACCACCAGCGCCCAGGTTGGAGGTCAGGATCACCACCGTATTGCGGAAGTCCACGGTGCGGCCCTGGCCATCCGTCAGGCGGCCTTCGTCCAACACCTGGAGCAAGACATCGAAGACGTCGGGGTGGGCTTTCTCGACTTCATCGAAAAGCACGAGCGAGTACGGACGACGACGCACCGCCTCAGTGAGCTGACCACCAGCGTCATAACCCACATACCCCGGAGGGGCACCAACCAGGCGCGCAACGGAGTGCTTCTCCCCGTACTCGGACATGTCGATGCGGACCATAGCGGACTCATCATCAAAGAGGAACTCCGACAACGCCTTCGCCAACTCCGTCTTACCCACACCAGTAGGGCCGAGGAACAGGAACGAACCAATCGGACGGTTCGGATCCGCAACACCCGCGCGGGCACGACGCACCGCGTCAGAAACCGCAATGACCGCCTCACGCTGGCCAACCACGCGCTCGCCCAGCACGTCTTCCATCTGCAGCAGCTTCTCCGTCTCGCCTTGCATCATCTTGCCGGCCGGAATACCCGTCCAGCTCGACACCACATCCGCGATCGTGTCAGGCGTGACCTCCTCCTCCAGCATCGTCTTCGTGCCAGCCTCAGACTCAGCCTTGGCAACCTCCGCCTCCAACTCCGGGATGCGGCCGTAGCGCAGCTCAGACACCTTGGCGTAGTCTCCCTCGCGCTCCGCAATCTCAGACTCATTGCGCAAGCGCTCCAGCTCCTCCTTCGCGGACTGGACGCGGTTGACCTCGCCCTTCTCGTTCTCCCAACGTGCCTTCATCTCGCCCAAGACCTCACGCTGATCCGCCAACTCCTGGCGCAGCGCGACGAGGCGCTCCTTCGAGGCTGCGTCCGACTCCTTCGCCAGCGCAATTTCCTCAATTTCTAGACGACGCACCACACGCTCCAACTCATCAATCTCCTGCGGAGACGAATCAATCTGCATGCGCAGACGCGAACCAGCCTCATCAACCAAGTCAATCGCCTTATCCGGCAAGAAACGGTTAGTGATGTAGCGGTTGGAAAGCTCAGCGGCAGCCACCAGCGCGGAGTCCTGGATGCGCACGCCGTGGTGCACCTCGTAGCGCTCCTTTAGGCCACGCAGAATACCGATCGTGTCCTCCACGCTCGGCTCACCCACGTACACCTGCTGGAAACGACGCTCAAGCGCCGCGTCCTTCTCAATGTACTGGCGGTACTCATCCAACGTGGTCGCGCCAACCAGGCGTAGCTCACCGCGCGCCAGCATCGGCTTGATCATGTTGCCCGCGTCCATCGCGCCCTCACCGGAGGCGCCGGCGCCGACGATCGTGTGCAACTCATCAATAAACGTAATGATCTCGCCATCACTGGACTTGATCTCATCCAGCACTGCCTTCAGGCGCTCTTCGAACTCACCGCGGTACTTCGCGCCGGCCACCATGGAGCCCAAATCCAGGCTGATCAGCGTCTTGCCCTTCAGACTCTCCGGGACGTCACCGGCAACGATGCGTCGCGCCAGGCCCTCAACCACAGCGGTTTTGCCCACACCAGGCTCACCAATGAGCACCGGATTGTTCTTCGTACGACGGCTCAACACCTGCACCACACGACGAATCTCCGCGTCACGGCCAATAACCGGGTCGATCTTGCCCTCACGCGCACGCGCCGTTAAGTCCGTGGAGTACTTCTCCAACGCCTGGAACTGCTGCTCCGGGTCCTGAGAGGTCACTTTCTTGTGGCCGCGCACAGACGGAAAGGCGTTCTTTAACACCTCATACGTCGCGCCGCGCTTGCGCAGAAGCTCCGCAGCCTCGTCACTGCCCTTCGCAATTGCCGCCAAAAGCACCTCCGTAGAGACGTACTCATCGCCCAGCTCTCCAGCCAGCTCCTGCGCGGCGTTGAGCGCCGTCAGCGCCTCACGGTTAAAGTTCGGGTTCGCCATGTTGGCACCCTCGGCCTTGGGGTAGCCGTCTGTAATCACCGCCGCTTCCTTAGCGACGGTCCCCGGGTCCACCCCAGTCGCCTTCAACACAGGAGCGGCAATGCCGTCTTCCTGCTTCAAAATCGCCTCAAGCAGGTGCGCCGGACGAATATCCGGGTTTCCGGCAGCCGACGCCTTCTGCAGCGCCTGCTGGATCGCTTCCTGCGTTTTGGTGGTTGGGTTAAAAGCTCCCATGTCATACTCCTTTGATTGTTGCTAAGTTTTGTTGTGCACTTTGCCTTGCACTTTTTGCCTTGCACTAAGTACAACGCACGAAAGGTTGAGTATGTTCCACTCAACTTTGACCTGGGCCTTTTATGCCTGAGCTTTGGGGGTTTCTGAGATTTGGAGTACGGGGGGAGCTTTTTGGGATTGCGGCGAATATCTGCCAAACCGGGGATAGTCGCATTGGCTGGCAGCTGGTTCACAGTTTCGGGCCTATTGCGGCAGATATCCCCGGTTTGGCAACATGCTGCCGCAATTGAAAAAAGCCCCCCACCACCCCAGCTTCACAGCCTTACAGCCTTACAGCCTCACAGCTTTAAAAGCGCCAAGCGAGTGCAGCGAAACTACAACACAACAACGGAGGGGATCCATCAATGACCACCAACCAGAAGAAACGTGTCGAGACCGCCGCGCGCGGGCTGACCATTCTCCGCCTCATGCAGTGGGGACGCCAATACACTGCGCGCGAACTCGCCGAAGCCCTTGGCGTGAGCGAACGCACAGTGCGCGAGTACATCGCGCAGCTGCGTCGGGACGGCTACAACATCCACTCTGCACCCGGCGTCGAAGGGCTCTACGAAATCCGCTCAGGCGATTTCATTCCCGCGCTTTTCTTCAACGAAAAGGAGTTTGACCTGATTCTCAAAGGGCTCCGCGCACTGCCGTACCTGCTTGGGAACAATCACCCCGACGTCGCCGAACCCATGTCCCTCTACAGGCAGATCGTCCGCCAACTGCCGTACGGCACGGACTATCGCGTCTCCGAGGAGATCCGCGACTTTGAGTGGAACATGCAAAAGATGGCGGCGAAGGCGACTGCGTATGATCGACGGTCATGAAGGACCCAGCGAACGTGCGCGCAGCATGGTTTCAACGTTTCATTGACGCCTACCCGCAAGGTGCTTCCCTTTTGCCCCGGGATGCAACCGAGATGCCGCAGATCGCGCTTGATGCTGTGGATTACGTCCTGGAACACGCCAACACCCCACAGCTGCCAGAGGACGTTCAGCAGCGCCTGGAAACGTGGGCGCTGGATCTGCGCCGGACGGGGTTTCCCGCTTCAGAGTTTGGGATGATTGCAGGGCTGTACGGGGATGCGGTCAAGCTGGAAGAGCCTCGACGCAGGGTGCTCGCAGCGGCTGCGGAGGTGATGCGCAGAGCAAGCGTGGCGGCTGATTTGGACGGCATTGCGCCAGCGCACGTGGCGCAGGTGACGGATGTGACGCAGACGTCGGGGGTGACTATCTTGCGTCTGGAGGCCGGATCGAAGATTGATTACCAGCCGGGCCAGGTGCTGCCCGTTATGCTGGCTGGGCAGCAGGGGAAGTGGTATCACTGGGCACCTGCAATGCCGGCCAATAGTTTCGGGCAGTTGGAGTTTCACGCGGTGCTGGATTCGGATCCGGGCGATTACGCAACCGTGGGCGCACCTCACGGCGAGCCGATGAAGGTGGGCGAGCGCGATCTTCTGCTTGTAGCCGTAGGCACCGGCTTGGCCGCGGCGAAGGCACTCGTGTTCGACCTGCTAGAACGTGAAGAAAAGCCGAACGTGCACCTGATCATCACACCGGGGTCGGAGGGCTTCTATGACTTGGCAACGTTCAGCGCCATGGCCAAGGCACAGCCTTGGCTAACGGTGACGTGTTGTTGTGAGGACCCAGAAGTAGACACCGCCGACCTTACGTGTGTGCGCGTGCCGCTGCACATGCTGGTTCAGGGTCCGGGCACGTGGTGGGGCAAAGATGTGGTGCTCAGCGGATCTGAAGCCGACATCACGCCGCTTGCGGAATTGCTTGCAGAGCTTCAACCGCAGGTCATCGCGTACGACGCTAGCACATCTCCGTTTGCTCAGTAATAGTCAGAAGCGGAAGCGCGCGGTGGGCGTTGTCGACTTCGTCGAAGTCAATGTCCACGATCAGCGTCTCCGGGGCGTAGCCGGCCTCCGCGATGCGACGCCCAACGGGGTTGACCACGCACGAATGGCCCGCACCGGTCGGGCCGGAGGGTTCGCCAGCCTTGGCTTCCCAATCGGGACGCGCTTGGCCGGCTGCCGCGATGAACACACCGGCATCCAGCGCGCGGGCGGCGGTCAGCGTGCGCCACTGCTCAATCTTGTCCTTGCCATCGGCCCAGCTCGTGGGCACAACAATCAGCTTCGCGCCGCGTGCCGCCAGCGCCTTGAACTGCTCCGGGAAACGAATGTCAAAGCAGATGGCCACACCCACCGTCACGTCTTCGTGCTCGAACGTGACTAGCTCGCTGCCAGTTTTCACGGTGTCGGATTCGCGGTAATTGAAGGCGTCGTAGGCGTGAATCTTGTCGTAGCCCTTGTGTATATTTTCGCCCGTTATGAGTGCCGTGTTGCGCACGCGGTTGAGGGTTTTTTCGCCGACCTTATTGACATCACCAGGCCGAAACATCCCCGCCACAACAGTCACCCCAAGGCGCGTGGCAAGCTCCCGCATGGCGGTGGCGAACTCCCCGTCCAGCTCCTCCGCCTGAGTATCCAATCTCCCCTGGTCAAAGGCCTGTGACGAGGCTTCCGGCAGCACGATGAGGGTGGCGCCGGACGCGGCTGCGTCTTCAATCAGCGGGCGCAATTTCTCAATGTTTTTAGCCTTGTTGGCTCCCGTGACCGTTTGCAATAAGGCGATTTTCATGTGGATAACTCTAGGCAAGTTATCCACAGTTTCGCCACGCCTCATTGCCCCACCCCACCACCGCCTGCCACACTGCCGGCATGAATTTTCTTAGCTTGACCGAATCAACCGCACGCATCGCCCTCCAGTTCATCCCCGAGCGCGTCCCAATCCCCACAGCCACCCTTGACCCCTCCCTTACAGCCACCGCCCTCTCGCAGCTCCAGGCCAAAGAGCTTTTGCTTCACGACGCCACGTTTAACTCCCTCACCACCCACCTAAAATCCATCACCACCTTTGCTAGAAGCATTCTGGACGCCGATGCCGCGTGGGCTGTCCGACTCAGCAGGAGGGCTGGCCGTGACTAACCTCGCCTATACCCCAAGCCTGTTGCCCACCCAGCTGCACGGTGTTGCTACCGCGTGGAGGCTTGCCGCCGTGGCGTTCTCGGCTCGCGCCGCCACCGTTCACCGCACCATTGACGCGCTACACAGCAGCGGCTTTGACGGGCCTGCGCCGCAGCTAGCCTACAAACGTTTAGCGTCCTACGCCGCTGCTTACGAAGCCGCCGCCGCACGTGCGAAGCGCGTCGCCGAAGTGATGACGATAGCCGCCCAGCAGCAGGACCTCATCGACCAAGCCGCCGCCGACGCTATCCACGAGCGCACGATTGTGATGCTGAATCTGCTGTCTAAACGCCTGGACATGGCAGTTGCGAAGCACCTCGACCCAACCGTTGCTGATCAGATGGAGCGGTTGGTGGATGCGGCTGGCGTGGACATAGATACGCTGCATGCCCAACACATGGCCACCCTGCCGGCCGCAACCCAACTGGCCATCGAGCGCGCCGGTGGGACCGTGTTGGAGGCCGGGCCCGGGGCGAGCACCGTGATAGTTGGTGATGCCGTAGACCCGGCGCGCATTATCACCATGGTTGCGGGAGTCTCCAGCGGGAACCCCCGCGACCTGCCTGCTGAGCTGGCGAAAGCGCAACGCATCGCGGAGACCACCGGCGCGTCCGTAGTCGTGTGGCAAGGCTACGACCCGCCTCAAGACCTGGCCGAAGGCTTCTCCGGGTTGCCGGCCACGCGCGGGGCGGCGGACCTGTCCATGTTCCAACTGGCGCTTGAAGAGCGCTGGCCGGATGCCACCAAATCTGTCGTCGCCCACTCCTACGGCACGCTGGTGGCCAGCCGCGCTGCCTACGAACACGGACTGCTTGCGGATGACCTGTGGTTATTGGGCAGCCCCGGTGTTGATGGGCGCTCCGTGAAGGACCTGACCCTACGCAGCCCAGGTTCTTCGGTGTTTGTTGCGGACGCTTCCAATGATGCGATCCTCGCCCTGCGCAACGACGCCTTCAGCCTCCACGGCTCCACCTCCCCCAGCGACCCCAGCTACGGCGCCACCATCATCGACGGCATCCGCGGCAGCCACAGCGACTACTTCCACGACCAGGTGTTCCTCGACGCGCTGGCTGGGGTTGGGGTTGGGGCTGGGACTTAGCGTCCACGGCGGCGTCGTGAAGCAAAAGGCTCCCACGCCACGATCGCCGTGGAGCGCGGCACGTGGACGAGCTCACCGCGGGAACGCCTGGAGGCGGAACGCTCCTGCTCAAGCTCCGCCTGCAGGGACTCGATCTGCTCAGTAAGCTCAATGATCGTCTTGATCCCGGCCAGGTTCACGCCTTCTTCCTGGGAGAGGTACTGCACGCGCTGCAGCAGGGCGATGTCGCGCGTTGAGTACCTGCGCCCACCACCGGAGGTGCGCTGCGGCGTGACCAAACCCAAGCGGTCATAGGTACGCAGGGTCTGGGCGTGCATGCCGGTCAGTTCTGCGGCGACGGAAATTGCGTAGAACTGCTCCTTTGCCATGTGTCTTCACCTCCTAAACCGCCCCGGCCCACCCGGCGCGTGGGTCAAAGCCGGAGTCTTTCTCAGCCTGGGCGTAGGTGCGAAGTGCACTCATGGCACCCGCATCCAGGTCGCCGGAGCGGGGCACTGCCACTTCCACTGTGACCAGCAGGTCGCCGGCGCCGGATTTCCGAGCCACACCGCGGTCCTTCACACGCAGCGTCCTACCGTTTGGTGTGCCGGCGGGAATCTTGACGCGCACTGGTTTATCCAGCGTCGGTACCGCCACGGTTCCGCCTAGCGCGAGTTCCGTAAAGGACACCGGCACAGTGACCTCCAGGTCGTCGCCGTTGCGGCTAAACACCTTGTCCGGGCGGACGTGCACGGTGACAAACAGGTCGCCGGAGGGTTTGCCGTTCGGGCCGGCCTCGCCTTGGCCGGCAAGGCGTACCTTCTGGCCGTCCTCAACACCTGCGGGGATGCGCACGGTAATCGAACGGGTGCGGCGTACAGTCCCGGTGCCGTTGCACGTAGTGCACGGATCCTCGATTGTCTCGCCGGTGCCGTTGCAGTTCGCACACGGTCGGGCCATGCCGAACGCGCCGGAGTTTTCCCGCACGTAGCCGGAGCCGTTGCACACGCCGCAGGTGTGTGTTTTGCCGGTTTTGGAGCCGGAGCCGTGGCAGGTGGTGCACGGTGCGTCGCCTGTCAGCTCAACCGGGAAGGTTGTGCCTTTGGCTGCCTCGCGGAAATCAATGGTTATTTCCGTTTCAACGTCGGCCCCCCGCGACGGCCGAGCGCCCCTGCCAGCACCGCCGCCGCGGTTAAAGAAGCCACCGAGGATATCACCAAGGCCGCCGTCTCCAGCTTGTCCACCAGCCCCGCCGAAGATGTCTCCGAAGTCGAATTCTGCGCCGTCGAAGTTGGACGTCGACGTCGTGCGAAACCCGTCCGGGAATCCGGAACCACCTCCAAACCGGCCGAAGCCGCCTGAGCCAACCATTGATTTGAACTGGTCGTACTCTTTGCGTTTGGTTTCATCACCAACCACGTCGTATGCCTCGGCGACTCGCTTGAATTTCTCCTCAGCCGCCTTGTTGCCCGGGTTGGAATCTGGGTGGTTCTCGCGTGCTAGTTTGCGGTATGCCTTCTTAATATCGGCGGCCGACGCGCTGGAGCTCACGCCCAAGTCTCCGTAGTAATCCTTGTTTGCCCATTCCTGTTGCATTGCCATAGCCCTCCTCCTTTCTTTCCTATTTCCTGTTTTAAAAAAAGCCGGGGCAAGCGTTCGCCGCTCGCTCCCGGCTTTGGGGCCATCATGCTTATCGACGTCCTACGCCACCTACTCCGACGCCTCCGCCGGATCAGCCGCCTCCGCCGGATCAGCTGGTGCAGCCGGGTCGCCGATGATCACCATCGCGTTGCGTACAAGGGTGCCGCCGAGCGTGTAGCCCTTGCGCAGTACCGAAGCAATAACCTTCTCATCGCCTTCGGAGAGGTCTTGAACAGCCTCGTGTACTTCCGGGTCAAACGCTTCGCCTTCAGCGCCGAACGGCTTCAGGCTCTGGCCTTCAAGCGTGCTACGCAGCTTGTCACCAAATGCCCTAAGCGGGCCTTCAGCCATGTCGCCGTGCTGCTCTGCCAAGTCCAAGTCGTCCAGGATCGGCAGCATCTTCTCGGCGAACTTCGCCTTGGTCAGCTCCGCGATCTGGGTGCGCTCACGCTCCGTGCGACGACGGTAGTTCGCGTACTCCGCGCTCACTCGCTGCAGGGACTCGGTGCGCTCAGCCAGCTGGAGCTCAACGTCGCTCACCGTGCCGTCGCCGTCAGCGTCGGGATCAACCGGGTCGACGTTTACCTCAGCGTCAGCGTCTGCACCTGCAGCGTCAGCGAGTTCCGCTTCAAACGCTTCGGCTTCGGCCTGGTCCGGGGACACGAACTGCTCGTCCGTGTTCTCCGGCGCACCCGGGTCATCCGGCATCTGCGGATTCACGTTGGGTTCAGTCATAGCTTCTCGCGTCCTTTACTTACTTGTTGTCCTCAGCAGTCGGTGCGTCTGCGTCGTCCTCAACAACCTCAGCGTCAACCACGTTGTCATCAGCGTTGGCGCCAGCCTCACCGGCGGTTGCGCCGGCGTTTGCCTCAGCCTCGTAGAGTGCCTTGCCCAGCTCCTGGGACTCAGTGTTGAGCTTCTCCACCGCGGACTTGATGGCATCCAGGTCGTCGCCCTTCAGTGCCTCATCCACAGCGTCTGCAGCCTCAGCCACGCGGGTACGGATGTCTTCCGGCAGCTTGTCGGTGTTCTCATCCATGAACTTGCGGGTCTGGTAAGCAGCGGTCTCCGCGTTGTTGCGGGTCTCCTGCTCTTCACGACGCTTCTTGTCCTCATCAGCGTGCGTCTCCGCATCCTTGATCATGCGGTCGATCTCCTCCTGGGACAGGCCAGAGCCGTCCTGGATCTTGATCGTGTTTTCCTTGCCGGTGGCCTTGTCCTTAGCGGACACGGACACGATGCCGTTGGCGTCGATGTCAAAGGTGACCTCGATCTGCGGTACGCCACGCGGGGCCGGAGCGATACCCGCCAGCTCGAAGGAGCCGAGCAGCTTGTTGGCGGCAGCCATCTCACGCTCACCCTGGAAGACCTGGATCTGCACACTCGGCTGGTTGTCCTCAGCCGTGGTGAAGGTCTCAGAACGCTTCGTCGGGATGGTGGTGTTGCGCTCGATCAGCTTGGTCATCACACCGCCCTTGGTTTCGATACCCAGGGACAGCGGGGTGACGTCGAGAAGCAGCACGTCCTTAACGTCGCCACGAAGCACACCAGCCTGCAGAGCAGCACCCAGAGCCACAACCTCATCCGGGTTAACGGACTTGTTCGGCTCCTTGCCAGTCATCTCCTTGACCAGGTCGGTCACTGCCGGCATACGGGTGGAGCCACCAACCAGCACAACGTGGTCGATGTCGGAGAGGGACAGGCCTGCGTCCTTAATCACCTGGTTGAACGGTGCCTTCGTGCGATCCAGCAGGTCAGAGGTGATCTTCTGGAACTCCGTACGGGTCAGCGTCTCATCCAGGAACAGCGGGTTCTTCTCAGCGTCAACCGTGATGTACGGCAGGTTGATGGATGCCTGCTGTGCAGACGACAGCTCAATCTTGGCCTTCTCCGCAGCCTCACGCAGACGCTGCATAGCCATCTTGTCCTTGGACAGGTCCACGCCGTTCTGGGACTTGAACTTGTCTACCAGCCACTCAACGACGCGGTTATCCCAGTCGTCACCACCCAGCTCGTTGTCACCAGCGGTTGCGAGCACCTCAACAACACCGTCGCCAATCTCCAGCAGGGAGACGTCAAAGGTACCGCCACCCAGGTCGAACACCAGAATGGTCTGCTCGCTGTCAGCCTTCTCAAGGCCGTAAGCCAGTGCAGCAGCGGTCGGCTCGTTCACAATACGCAGCACGTTCAGGCCTGCGATCTGACCAGCCTCCTTGGTGGCCTGACGCTGAGCGTCCTCGAAGTAAGCCGGGACGGTAATGACCGCATCAGTAACCTCTTCGCCCAGGTAAGCCTCGGCGTCCCTCTTCAGCTTCTGCAGCGTACGAGCGGAAATCTCCTGTGGGGTGTACTTCTTGCCGTCAATGTCTACCGTCCAGTCTTCGCCCATGTGGCGCTTTACGGAGCGGATGGTGCGGTCAACGTTGGTCACCGCCTGGTTCTTTGCGGACTGGCCAACCAGCACCTCGCCGTTCTTCGCAAAAGCAACGACCGACGGGGTCGTGCGGGAACCTTCCGCGTTTGCAATAACTACCGGCTCGCCGCCCTCAAGGACAGAGACAACCGAGTTCGTCGTACCAAGGTCAATACCTACTGCACGTGCCATGAAACTTTTCCTCCTGTGTATGTGGGTTTGTTAGTAAGTTGAAGCACCTCGACTCAACTTCACGGCAGCCACTGTAGCAGATGGTCCCGCCGGGTTGAGTCTGTTGCACTCAATCCTTACAACGGCACATACACAAAAGTTGTTCCCACTCGACTCAACTTTTTCTATTAGAGCAGGTCAGAGCGGGTCAGAGCAGGTTATTTTCCTGACGCCTAACGCTGCAACCCCGCCATCACATCGTCAAAAAACGGACGCGCAGCAACACCCAGACCGAACAAGGCCAAGAGCCCAAGCACCACACCGGCGATGCCAAGACCCACAACCTGGTTGGTTGTCATGGAGCTCCCCGCCGCCACCATGCCACTGCCGGACTTGCCATCGGCACACATTGAAAACGCCTTGCCATAGGACAAAATCGGCCCAGCAAACTCTGGCGCGTGGTCCTTAGCCGAGTTGATGATCTCCTCGCGGATATTCCCGATGCTGCCGCCGAACAGGAGGTCGCCGATCGCGCCGCCAGCAACTGATCCGAAGTCCACGCCATACAGCGGGCCCTGATCAAGCGCTTCCTTCTGGCTGATCGTGATGGTCTGCTCAGAGATCACTTCTTTCTTCGACGCATTAATGAAGCCGACCATGCGCCAGTACTTACCCTTCTGGCTGCCCAAAGCAAGCGCGGTCTGCGCGTTGGAGATCTTCAGGTCCGGGGGACTCGGAAGGTCGCTTGCCCTCTTCACATCTTCGCGCTGGCCGTACTCCCACACGATCTTGGCCCGCTCCTTCGCCTTTTCACCTTCGAAACTGTCGCGGGCCTGCACGGCCAGGCGGGAAAAGAGTGTGGAGTATGCACCGTTGACGCGCTCCTTGTCCCGATCCGTGAACGTGATGGTGCACTGCTTGGTGTCAGCGTTGTACTCAGTTTCATACGCCTGCGCCTGCGGCGCGGCAACAATCAGGGAGGTAGCGGTGGCAGTTGCCACGGCGGTGGTGGCAAGACGTGAGATACGCATCAGCGAGTCCTTCGGTCAGGGAAACAATCTAGACTTCACTGAAAACTAACACGTTCACGTCAGCCAGTACAGGGTTTTCACATGTGAATTTGTTGGGCCGAAGCCATCCCCCAAGCCAGTTGCTGTTGTGCCCGTTATGGATCGGACGCAACAGCAACCGAACTAGAACAGGCCAGTCTCGTTCTCAGAGTAGGAAACCAGCAGGTTCTTGGTCTGCTGGTAGTGCGCCAGCATCATCAGGTGGGTTTCACGGCCGATACCGGACTTCTTGTAGCCACCGAAGGCTGCGTGCGCGGGGTACTGATGATATTGGTTCACCCACACACGACCAGCTTGGATCGCGCGGCCAGCGCGGTACGCCGTGTTTGCGGAACGAGTCCACACACCGGCGCCAAGACCGTACTCCGTGTCATTGGCAATACGGATCGCGTCGTCGTAATCCTTAAACGTGGTCACTGACATCACCGGACCGAAGATCTCCTCCTGGAACACGCGCATGTCATTGGTGCCCTTAAACACTGTCGGCTCAATGTACAGACCGTTTTCCAGACCCGAGATCGTGTTCACCCCACCACCAATGAGCACCTCAGCACCCTCCTTCGGGCCGAGCTCAAGGTAGGACTTAATCTTGTCCATCTGCTCCTGGGAGGCCTGCGCACCCATCATCACATCCGTGTCCAACGGGTTGCCAGTCTTGATGCGCTTGACGCGCTCAACGCCGAGCTCCAAGAACTCATCCGCAATGGACTCATGCACCAACGCACGCGAAGGACAGGTGCACACCTCGCCCTGGTTCAGCGCAAACATGGCGAAACCTTCAATGGCCTTGTTCCTAAAGTCATCGTCTCGGTCCATGACGTCCGCAAAGTACAGGGAAGGCGACTTGCCGCCCAGCTCCAGCGTGACCGGAATAATCTTGTCAGCCGCTGCCTTGTTAATGATCTTGCCAACCTCAGTGGAGCCGGTGAACGCGATCTTGTTAATCCGATCCGAACCGGACAGCGCCGCACCCGCCTCATCGCCGTAGCCGTTGACAATGTTCAACACACCCGGCGGGATCAGGTCTCCCACCAGATCCATCAAGTACAGGATGGACGCCGGCGTTTGCTCCGCAGGCTTCAGCACAATGGCGTTGCCCGCCGCCAGAGCTGGAGCAATCTTCCATGCGGCCATCAGCAGCGGGAAGTTCCACGGAATGATCTGTCCCACCACACCAAGCGGCTCGTGGAAGTGGTACGCCACCGTGTCATCATCAATCTGGCTGAGGCGGCCCTCCTGCGCGCGGAGCGCACCCGCGTAGTAGCGGAAGTGGTCGATGGCCAACGGGATATCAGCCGCAAGGGTTTCACGAACCGCCTTGCCATTTTCCCAGGTCTCAGCAACCGCGATCTCTTCGAGGTGCTCCTCCATCCGGTCAGCGATCTTCAGCAGCACCAAAGAGCGTTCCTGCACGCTAGTCACGCCCCACTTAGGCGCAGCCTTCTTCGCAGCATCGATAGCCAGGTTGATATCTGCCTCACGGCCACGTGCTACCTGGCAAAACACCTCTCCGGTCACAGGGGTGACATTGTCAAAGTATTCTCCCGCCACCGGGGCGACCCAGTCGCCGCCGATGTAGTTCTCATAGCGCTTGCGGAACTTGACATTCGATTCCGGGGTTCCGGGGTTGGGATAAACGGTCATGGAAGAACTCCTTTACATCTCACAGAGAATGACGAACGTGGTGTGAGCCACACTATATCGAAATTGAGTTGCAGTCCACATATCTATTTTTGCGACGTTTCTACCCCCCCACATTTGTGCGGTTTTATTGAAATCGACCATCCAGCGGCCTCATGGCACGCACCCAATGTTCGCTCGCCCGTATTGACCCGGCAGGAGCATGCATTGAAGTGGGAATATCAAGTCCGGCTCGAACATTCATTTGGCTTTTGCTTCTCGACGAAAAAACGTGCAGGAATAGGACCCTATACCAACTACAACCGCCACCATGCCTGCCAAATATGCGTGCAGACATAGTGCAATATGTGCAGGTTTAGCCTTTGCGTGTAGAACAGGTAGGCGGGTCTAATTAAGGGTGTAAAACAAAGGCAACACATTCATTGGGGGTACACCGTGAGCGAGCCGTACTTTCGCATACAACGACCAGGCGATGCAATAAGCGCGGTAAGTCAATGCTTCCGCGATGGCTACTGCAACGTTGAATGCAACGTTTACCTGCAACGTTTACTCCAACATGAGCGGGTCAACTTACCCCACAAACTTCCTGACCCCCTCCCTCAAACCGGCCCCAAACCGGCCCTAAACCGGCCCTAAAGTCACCCACCTGCGTCCTTCTTCGCTAAACCACGAATACAACACTACGGATAGATACCCAAAACACGGCCTATCCGTACTCTTCCGTTCGGGGTTTAGGCCCGAAGCCACCCTCAGACCTACGTCGGACCAGGACCTACGCCGCCTCCGGCCCAGAAGACGACAACTGGCCAGAACACTACAACCCAGAAGAACTCCTCGACACCCGCCCCAATAAACAGGTGCAACTTTTCCAAAGGGTGTGGTCGAGACTTCGGGGGTTCAGCTTGAGGCGAAAAACAATATGGAAAACAATATGGCCTAGCAGGCTGCATGCACTACTAGACCACGTTGCATCGACCGGCAACACCGGCCATTCGAGCTACTTCATGAAGTTCTCAATGATCGGGCGAGCGGCAAAGCCAGCAACACCCGTAGCAAGCAGCGTGGCAAGCACGCCGAAGATGCCCACTGCCATCAGGCCCTTCATGTCCAGCGAAGACCCGGAGGCAACCGACCCCTTCACATGATCCTCCGAGCTGCCCTGCTTGCGTCCCGAGGAACCAACAGTGGAACCGGTGGGCTTCTCCTTAACCTGGTCAGAATGCATCGAGCAAGCGGTAAACGCATCATTCATGGTAAGAATCGGCGCACCGACCTGCGGGCCAACGGAACGGATCGCAGCCTCAGCCGCAAGCGTGACATCAGAAATCTTGTAGCCCAAAAGCTTCTGCACATCCGGCTGGCCATGCTCATCCAAGAACAGATTCTTCAACACAACATCAAAGTTGGCCTTCTTCAGCTCCGTCTTCAGCGCGTCCTTTACCTTCGGCTGCGCCAACACGTTCTTGATCACAACCCTTAGGTCTAAGTCAGCCGCCTCAAGCACGTCAGCCAACGTCTTGTTCAGATCAACCTGGTTGATGGTGTTGGACAGCTCGTTTTGGAACTTCTTGTTCGCCGTCAGCTTCTCCACAATGTTGCCAATGCGAAGATTCTCCAGGTTCTTCTCCGGCTTCAAAATAGCGCCGAGAAAACCTGGATCCAGAAGAATTGGCGTCAGGTTGAATGAGTTCAGCATCTCCTTGATCGGCAGCGCCTTCATCACGTCTGCAACCGGCAGGTTCTCCTTGCCGCCAACGGCTGCCTCGAAGTCAATCTCCTTGACCACGGCATCCATATCAACGTCTTTCAGCACCTGGGCAAGCAGATCGCCGTCCAGCACGTTTTCAATGCCAACGTTTTGCACCACGCCATCAATGCCGTACGGCAGCAGCAGCGTGAACAGGTCCACGCCGTAGAAAATGCCGCCGCGCTCCAAGGCCTCATCCGGTGTCATGGTGATGACGTCCTCATCGGCGTCAAAGAATGGGTCATTTGCTGCGTTGTTCAGGCTCAGCTTCAGATCAGCGTTGTCGGTCTGCTTTGCCATCTCGGAGAACAGCAGTTTGAAGGCCGCATTGACCTTCTCTTTCTCAGACTGGGCGAAGCTGATCGAGCACTTGTTGGATTCTCGGTCATACTTCGTCTCCCAGGCATTTGCTGCAGGAGCTGCAACTACAAGCGCGGAGGCGGTGGCGGCGGCCACGGTGGCGGCGGTAAAACGGGAACGTCGCATCGACATATCCTTTAGGTAAGGGAAACAACAAAGACTTCATGGAAACTAACACGTTCGCACCTGTCTGGCACAATGTTTCAAGTGACCGAAAAGGATCAGGCCAAAGATCAGGCCAAAAACCGAAACAAGAACCCAGACAGCGGGCCGGATGTGGACGCATTTCTAACGCTGCCCACCCCAGCGGAAGCCGCGCAGGAAATGTCTGACGAACCGATTGATCGTGGGCAAGTGATTGCCTCCGACGGTCGTACGGCAGCAGCTTGGGCACTTCGCTTCATTATTGTCGTTGCTGCTACGGGTTTACTGTTCTACCTCCTCAAGTTCGTTTGGATGGGCCTGCTGCCAATCCTTCTGGCACTGATTTTCTGCACGGTGTTGTGGCCACCGGTGCGGTGGCTGAGGGACCACAAGGTGCCGTCGGCGCTGTCAGTGTTGCTGGTGCTGGTCGGTTTCTTCGGCGCGATCATCGGTATCTTCTCGGCGATGGCACCGACCGTCCGCACGCAGGGCAAGCAACTGTATGACCAGGCGCAGACCGGTATCCGCCAGATTCTGGACTGGGTGGACGGCCGCATTGACTCAGAGTTGATCGACCCGAACAAGATTCAGGAGGCCTTAGATCAGGTTGCTGGGATGGTGCAGGGGCAGGCGTCGTCAATCGCCTCTGGCGTATTTACTGGCATCGGTGCGATTGCCTCGGTGGGTACTACCCTCGCTCTGACCCTCATCCTGTCTTTCTTCTTCCTTAAGGACGGCGACCGCTTCCTCCCCTGGCTGCGCAAATACACCGGTGTACGCGCAGGCTGGCACCTGACCGAGGTGTGCATGCGTTCCTGGAACACCCTTTCCGGGTTCATCCGCACGCAGGCGATCGTGTCACTGGTGGATGCCATCTTCATCGGCATCGGCCTGATCGTCCTTGGCGTACCGCTGTGGCCGGTGCTGGCTGTCCTGACCTTCTTCGGTGGCTTCATTCCCATCGTCGGCGCGTTCACGGCGGGTGCCCTGGCGGTGATCGTTGCGCTGGTGTCCAACGGTTTCCTCAACGCGGTATTGGTACTCATCTTGATCATTGCTGTGCAGCAGATCGAGGGCAACGTTCTACAGCCAATCCTCCAGTCCCGCGCCATGGGCCTGCACGCGGCGATCGTGCTTTTGGCGGTGGCGCTGGGTGGCACCGGATTCGGCATCATCGGCGCGTTCCTGGCAGTTCCGGTGGCTGCAGTTATTGCGGTGTGGTTCCGCTACTGGGCCGAGATGGTGTCCCTGCGCGCCGGTGAGATCACCGCAGACGAGATCTCTATGGCAACGCAGCAGACCCAGACTCTGGATTCCAAGGAGTCCTTCCTGGCTATTCGTGACCACATGATGAGCATGGCCAAGCGTGACAAGGCGCACGCCGACAACCCGAAGGTGCCTGTGAAGGAAGGCCTGGGATCTACCAAGGTGCCGTTAGATCAGGACCTGCCAGAAAACTAACCCGATAACCAGCATCACGGCACGATCCAAACAAGATACGTACGGTGGGCCGCATGGCTGATCTAAACAACGCTCTAAACAATAAGACGATTGCGATTCTTTCCACCGACGGTTTCGAGGATTCGGAGCTGACTAGCCCGAAGGAGGCCGTCGAGGCCGCCGGCGCCACCACCCGCGTGGTGTCCACCGAGTCCGGTGAGATCGAAGGCAAGAACGGCACGAAGGTTGCGGTGGAGCTTCTTACTAGCGACGCCAACGTGAACGACTTCGACGCCCTCATCCTTCCCGGCGGCACCACCAACGCCGACCACATCCGTGTGGACGATGACGCCGTTGCCCTGGTCAAGGCGTTCAAGGATGCAGGCAAGCCGATCGGCGTGATCTGCCACGGTGGCTGGATTCTTACGGACGCAGACGTGATCCGTGGCGTGAAGCTGACGAGTGTAAAGAACGTCAAGACCGACCTGATCAACGCTGGTGCGAACTGGGTTGATGAGGAAGTTGTAGTTGACTCAAGCGTGATCTCCTCGCGCACCCCGGACGACCTGCCGGCGTTTAACGCCGCGCTGGTTGAGGAGTTTGCCCGTTGGTAGCCGGGTGTAGGTAGCTGCAAACTCGCCAGGAGAGAGGCCGCGCCTACTCCGCCACGGCCACGCACTGCGGCGGGTCCACCACCAGCGGTGTTGCACCCTCGGCAACAGACGCCGCCTTCGAGTTCGCCCGCGCTTTGACGGCTCCTCGCCAGCACAGCACCGCACCCAGGCACAAAAGCAGGACACGCACGACCCACAGCTGCTGATCAAGCCCCACGGCGACAAGAACTACCGGCAGGTTCAGCACTGTAATTAACGTGCCCACAAACCCGCCGAGGATGATCGGGTTGATGCGCGTCACCATCCACGCGGCAATCGGTGCGGCAATCACGCCGCCAATCAACAGCGCCACCACCGCAGCGAGGTTAGCCAGCAATTGGTTCCACATACCCACTACAAAGCCTGCGGTGGCAGCCGCTGTGACAAGGAATTCGGCGGTGTTGACGGTTCCCACGATGCGTCGCGGCTCACTACGGCCCGCGGAAAGCAAGGTGGATGTGGTTACAGGTCCCCAGCCGCCGCCACCGGTGGCGTCGATAAACCCGCCAGTCAGGCCCAACGCGGCGAGGAAACCCTTAGAGTGCGGCTTCGGCGAAAGCTTGCGTCGCGTCAGGCCGCGGGCGAAGCGGAACATCAAGTTGAAGCCAATCGCCGCAAGGACCAACGACATCACCGGCCGCGCATGTTCCATAGATAAGGAGGACAACAGCAGCGCCCCCGTAAAGGATCCGATCGCGCCCGGGATGCCAACGGCGGCCACGGTGCGCCAGTCCACGTTGCCGAAACGCCAGTGCGCCACACCAGAGACCAAGGTCGTGCCTAGCTCCGCGGTGTGCACCACCGCCGACGCCGCTGCCGGTGTCAGCCCGGCGAGCATGATCAAAATCGTGGTGGAGGTGGCGCCGAAGCCCATGCCCAGCCCGCCATCCACAAGCTGCGCCGCAAATCCGGCCACTGCGATGAAAAGCAGGGTTGCTGTACTACGCATGGGTCACCTCCAGTGAATTCAGTGCTTGGGTAAAACGCTTCGCCACCATCGCGGCCAGATCGGTTTCTAACGGCTCCGAGAAACTCGCTTGCGGCAGCGCCTCACGCGCGCGGTCCAACAGCAGCCCGTGCGTGACAAACATCGGCGCAACATGCAGGTTGCCGTGCGTACGCTCCAGCGCCTGCAGTTCTTCGACTCCTCCGCGGGTTGCGGCCACAACACTGACCGTCCGAGCAGTTTGCTTTTCGACGCCCCACGCCACCACCCCATACCGCACTGCCGCCACCGGGTCCGACGTCCCCACTGGGTACACAACCACGTGGGCGCCCGCGGGTGCGTCGGCACGCACACGCGCCGAGAGCACATCCACTAAGTCTTGGTCGGTGCCAAGCCCCTTGGCCAGCGTCAACGAAGCCTGCGTGCAAGCAAACTCGCGCGCCTGCGCTAGGTGCTTCGGCACGTCATAGCGTGCGTGGAAGGCATCGGTAAACAGCAGCGGCACGATGATGGCAGGTTCAGGGATGTGGCGTATGGCGTCGATAAGCAAAGGCTCATTGAACTCCAAGTAGGCAGCCTGCCCGTGCACCCCGAGGCGTTTCGCGGCAGCGCGGGTGAGCGCCTCAACGCCAGCGGCCGCGCGCGGGTGGCGCGAACCGTGAGCAAGGGTGATCAGAGCGGTCATGGCCGTATCTGTCCTAACGCAGGCGACGACCCACCAGGCCGGCTGCCAGTGTGTTGCCGCTTGCCTGGTCTACCAGCAGGAAGTTCCCCACCGCGCCGCGCGCCGCGTACGGCTCCACGGGAAGTTCATCGGCGGTCTGGACGGTCACATGTGCAATGTCATTAAGCTGCACGCTTTCCGGATCAGGCGTGTCCTTGTCCACACTGTCGATGTCCAAGATGCGCTCCACGCTGGCAATGCGCGCACGCACAAGCGCTGTTCCGTAACGCAGCTTCACGGCCTGCCCGGCGCGCAGCTCCTTTTCCGTAAGCGCCACGATGGTGGCGTCGAACTCGCGCACGTCCTCCGGGCGAGTATGTGATGCCAACAGGTCACCGCGGGTCAGATCGATCTCGTCGCTTAAGCGCAGCGCGATGGAGTCGCCGGTGTTGGCGGTGGTCACCTCACCGTCGGCGGTATCAATGCCTGCAACCGTGGTGGTGCGACCGTGTGGGGCGAGCACCTCGTCGCCCACGCTGATAGATCCGGCGGTGACGCGGCCTGCGTAGGCGCGGTAGTCGCTGGCGTGCTCGCGCAGCACGTATTGGATTGGGAAGCGGAAGTCCAGCCCATCGGCGCGCCCGTGGGTCACCGGGATGGATTCCAAAAGCTCAAGCACGGTCGGTCCGGTGTACCACGGTGTTTCCGCGGAACGCTCGGCAACGTTGTCGCCCTTGAGCGCACTAATCGGCACCACGTGAGGATCGGCGATGCCCAGCTCCGCGGTCTTCGCGTCGAAGGTTGCCTTGATCTGGTTGAACACGTCCTGGGAGTAGTCCACCAGATCGATCTTGTTCACGGCCAGGATCACCGTTTTGACGCCAAGCAGGCTAGCCACGTTGAGGTGGCGCACGGTTTGTTCGACGACGCCATTGCGGGCGTCTACAAGCAGGACCACGACTTGAGACGTGGACATGCCTGTAACCGTGTTGCGCGTGTACTGCACATGCCCTGGGGTATCGGCCAGGATGAACGTGCGTTTGTCGGTGGCGAAGTAGCGGTAGGCAACGTCGATAGTAATGCCCTGCTCGCGCTCAGCACGCAGGCCGTCAACCAGCAAGGACAGGTCTAGGCCCTCGAAGCCGCGGTCGGCGGAGGTGCGCTCGACCGAAGCAAGCTGGTCTGCAAGCACCGACTTCGTGTCGTGCAGCAGGCGTCCGACGAAGGTGGACTTGCCGTCATCAACAGAACCGGCGGTGCACAGGCGAAGTGTCGCGCGGTTGGCTAAAGCATTGGTGGCAGTCATCAGAAGTAGCCCTCCTTCTTGCGGTCCTCCATTGCGGACTCGCTCAAGCGGTCATCCGCGCGGGTTGCGCCGCGCTCGGTCAAGGTGGAATTGGCAATCTCTACAAGCACCTGGTCAATGGTGGCCGCATCCGAATCAACGGCACCCGTGCAGCTCATATCACCCACGGTGCGGTAGCGCACGCGGCGGGTCTCAAGCTGCTCGCCCTCCTTCGGCCCACCCCAGTCGCCGGCAGTCAGCCACATGCCGTCACGGTTGAACACCTCGCGGTCATGGGCGAAGTAGATGCTGGGCAGCTCAATGCCGCGCGCACCGATGTACTCCCACACGTCCGCTTCCGTCCAGTTGGAAATAGGGAACACGCGGATGTTCTCGCCCGGCAGCTTGCCGCCGTTGTACAGGTCCCACAACTCCGGACGCTGGCGGCGCGGATCCCAGCCTCCAAAGGAATCGCGCACAGAAAACACGCGCTCCTTGGCGCGGGCACGCTCCTCATCACGACGCGCACCACCCAACACCGCGTCATAACCAACCTCCGCGATGGTCTCCACCAGCGGCACCGTCTGCAGCGGGTTGCGCGTGCCGTCCGGGCGCTCAGTCAGATCACCACGATCGATCCAGTCCTGCACGTGCGTCACGCGAAGGCGCGCACCGGTTTCCTCAACCAAGCGGTCCCGAAACTCAATAACCTCCGGGAAATTGTGGCCCGTATCCACATGCAAAAGCTCAATCGGCATCTTCGCTGGTGCGAAAGCAAGCAGGCACAAGTGCAGCACCACGCAGGAATCCTTACCACCGGAAAACAGCAGGCCAATCTTGTCAAACTGGCCCGCTACCTCACGGATGATGTGAATGGACTCATTTTCCAAGTCCCGCAAGTGCGGTGAAAGCGGTGAAAGCGGTGAAAATTCAGTCATCGTGTTGCTCCTTGCTTACTCGTGGCTTACTCGTGCAAACCGCACTCAGTCTTCGCGGCGAATGCCCAACGCCCAGCCCGCGGATCCTCGCCCTCAGCCACCGGCATCGTGCACGTTGCACAGCCAATAGACGGATACCCTTGGCGGGTCAGCAGGTGAATAATCAAATCGTTGTCCTGCTCAAACGCTTCGGTCTCCTCCAGCGTCCACGTCACCAGCGGTGAGATCTTCAACCTGCCCGTGGCATCCAGGCTTAAGGCGGGGGCTTCGGCGCGCGTCGGTCCGTCTGCCCGCCTTAAGCCCGTAATCCAACCCACGTACGGGCTCATGTGCACCGCAAGCGGCTCCACCTTGCGCATCCGGCAGCATGCGCCAGGGTTGCGCAGGTACAGGTTCGGGCCGTATGTCTTGTCCTGGTCTGCGCGGCTCAGCTGCGCCCTCGCACGCACCAGGCGGTGCTGCGGGTAGCGCTGCTCCACCGCATCCGCCACCTCAAGTGTCTCTGGGAAGTGGTACTCCGTGTCCAAGAACAGGAAGTCCGCGCCCGGAAGGTAGCGCTTCGCAAGCTCCGCGAGCACGGTGTTTTCCATAGACAGTGTCACCGCCAACGCGCCCGGCGCGTGCTCGTGAGCCCAGGCGAGAATTTCTTGCGCGGAGGCGTGAAACAGCAACGCGCCGAAACGCTCAACCAGTGCAGCGTTGCGTTCAGCAATAGCCGGGTCTAGCGGCGCGGTTGTCTTCGGGCCCTCGGGGCTGACTTCCGGATCGCGGAAACTGGCTGTATTCAGATGCAGCATATTATTCATCTCTTTTTCCATCCCCGCCAGTATTCCCGCTCCCGACCAGCACCGCAGTGTGACCACGCCTAGCCAACGAATCCTGCAAGGCCTCAGGGGTAGAGCGCGCAGGCGCAGGCGGCGTATCGGGGGCATCTTGGCCGTGGAACTTCACTTCAAACACGCGCAGGCATTCGCCACACTTCCACGCGAAATCGGTTTCCTCGTTCGGCTCCAGCTCCTCGCCCCCGCAGTAAGGGCAGTACGTGGGAAAGTTCCGGTTCGGGTTGGGTGCGCGGCGCATTACTTCAGGTCCTCCTCATCGGCGCGTTGCACCCAGGTGCGGAACGTCTCGGCCGGCTCGCGCTTGTCCAGGTAGTTGCCCACAACGCGCGTGACGTAGTCTGTCAGCTCGCTGGAAAGCACCTTGTGTCCGCGCAGCTTGCGGCCAAAGTTCGCGCCCTCACCGATCGTGCCGCCCAGGTGTACTTGGAAGCCCTCGACTTTTTCGCCGTGGCCGTTGTCCACCATCTGGCCTTTCAACCCAATGTCTGAGACCTGGTGGCGCGCGCACGCATTCGGGCAACCATTGAGAGAAATGCTGATTGGGGAATCCAGGTCCCCGAATCGCTCCTCCAGCTCATCAGCCAGCTCAATCGCGCGGGACTTCGTGGTCACATGCGCCAGCTTGCAAAACTCCAGGCCAGTGCACGAAATCAGGCCGCGTCTAAACTCGCTCGGCTCACTGGAAAGCCCCAACGCTTCCAATTCGAGCTTGAGCTTTTCTATGTCCCCGCGATCCACGCCCAACAACAACAGCTCCTTAAACGGAGTAAATCGCAACTGGGTCACACCGAACTTCTCTGCTGTATCGGCCACGGCAATGAGCTGCTCACCAGACATGTGGCCAAGGGTTGGCTTCACGCCGATGTAGACACGTCCGTCCTTTTGTTCGTGTACGCCAATATGGTCGCGGTCTACAAGGTTGTTGGGCGCGTGTGGGCCGTCGGGAAGCTTGTAGCCCAAGTAGTCATCTTCCAGGACCTGGCGAAACTTCTCCACGCCCCACTTCTGCACCAAGAACTTCAGGCGCGCCCGGTTGCGCAGACGACGGTAGCCGTAGTCGCGGAAGATGCGCACCACGTTCGCCCACACCTCCGGCACCTGTTCAAGTGTGATAAACGCACCGAGCGACTGCGCCAACATCGGGTTAGTGGACAACCCTCCTCCTACGAAGCACTCGAAGCCAGGGCCAAGCTCGGGGTGCTCGACGCCAATAAACGCGAGATCGTTGATCTCGTGCACCACGTCCTGGCGCGCATTGCCGGAGATTGCGGACTTGAACTTGCGCGGCAGGTTCTGGAACTCCGGGTCCATAAAAATCTGTTGGACTTTCTGGATCGCCGGGGTGGCGTCAATAATCTCGTCTTTGGCAATACCCGCCACCGGCGAGCCCAACACCACGCGCGGTACATCCCCGCAAGCATCCCACGTGTTCAGGTCGTTGGCTTCGAGCTTCTCCCAGATCGCCGGGACATCTTCAATACGCACCCAGTGGAACTGGATATTCTGCCTATCCGTCAGATCCACCGTGGAGCGGGCGTAATCGCGCGAGAGTTCGCCTACTGCGCGGGCTTGTGTGGTGGAGCAGATACCGCCGTCAAAGCGAATGCGCATCATGAAGTACTTGTCTTCCAGCACCTTGTTGTCCTCGCCGGTGAACTCACCGCCCAGGTTCTGCTTGCGCTGCGTGTACAAGCCGAGCCACTTGAAGCGCGGGTAGAGGTCCTCGCGGTCGATAGCGTCGAAGCCCTTTTTGGAGTAGGTGTCAATCACGCGCTGCTTGACGTCCCAAATCTCGGAGTCCTGCTTGATGGCTTCGTCGGTGTTGAGGGGAGCTTGGCCGTTGATAAGCCACTGGCCCTCCGGTTTTGGGGCGCGGGCTTTTGTAGCTGGCTTGGTTACTGCTGGTGCGCTCATGGCCACTTCCTGACTAGACCGATCGGTTTATTCAATGCCGCGTATTTGCGTTGTTTGGCAAGCTTGCCGTACCGGTAGGTCTATTGTAATAAGCAGATCAAGAAAGCATGTTTAAGTGGGACGTTAATAGTGAATCTTATTCTTTGACAGCACCGGATTGAATGATTGAGTGGTGATGCGCCAAAGTTGCACCGATTAGCAGACCGCTTTGTCTATCAGCTATATTGGCAACGATACGTATAACGAAAGGAACCAACTCATGACCTTGCGCGTGGCCGTAGTCGGCGCCGGACCAGCCGGCATCTACGCATCCGACCTGTTGATCAACAACAAAGAGCTGGACATTCACGTCGACCTCTTCGAGCAGATGCCAGCACCATTCGGCCTCATCCGTTACGGCGTGGCACCCGACCACCCGCGCATCAAGGGCATTGTGAAATCCCTGCACAACGTGCTGGACAAAGACAACCTGCGCCTCATCGCCAACGTCACTGTCGGCCGCGACATCACCGTCGAAGAGCTGACCGACTATTACCACGCAGTGGTGTTCTCCACTGGCGCAGTACGCGACCGCGAGCTGCTCATCCCAGGCGGTGACAAGTCCATCGGCGCTGGTGAATTCGTCGGCTTCTACGACGGCAACCCGCGCTTCGAGCGCTCCTGGGACCTCACCGCTGAGGAAGTTGCCGTTATCGGCGTTGGCAACGTGGCGCTGGACATCTCCCGCGTGCTGGCAAAGACCGCCGATGAACTGGCAGTTACGGAGATTCCGGACAACGTCTATGAGTCCTTAAAGCAGAACAAGGCAACAACGGTCCACATGTTCGGCCGCCGCGGCCCCGCACAGGCGAAGTTCACGCCGAAGGAACTGCGCGAGCTGGATGAGTCCCCGACCATTCAGGTGCTCGTCGACCCAGAGGATATTGACTACGACCAGCTGTCCGAGGAAGTCCGCCGCGCCGACAAGTCCGTTGACCTGGTCTGCTCCGTGCTGGAGTCCTACGCCATGCGCGAGCCGGACGATAGCCCGCACAAGATCCACATCCACTTCTTCGAGGAGCCGGTTGAGGTATTGACGGATGACGCTGGAGCGATCACCGGCATCCGCACCGAGCGCCAAGAACTCGACGGCCAGGGCGGCATCACCGGTACCGGCAAGTTCACCGACTGGCCAGTGCAACAGGTCTACCACGCTGTTGGCTACCGCTCCGAGCCTGTCGAGGGCGTCCCGTTCGACCTTGAGCGCCACGTCATTCCTAACGACGGCGGCCACGTCCTCACCGAAGCAGACGGCAACATCGTGCCGAAGCTCTACACCACCGGCTGGATCAAGCGCGGCCCTGTTGGCCTGATCGGAAACACCAAGTCCGACGCCAAGGAGACCACCGACATGCTGGTCGCCGACGGTTTGGCCGGCAACCTTGCCACTCCGGCCAATAACGGCGCCGACGCCATCCTCGACCTCCTGCGTTCCCGCGGCGTGGACTACGCCACTTGGGAAGGGTGGTACAAACTCGACGAAGCCGAGCGTGCCCTCGGCGCCGCCGACACCGCATTCCCGCGCGAGCGCAAGAAGATCGTGGAGTGGGAAGAGATGCTCGGCCACTCCCGCGCCGGCGAATAGTCGGCGCCCGGGGGGACGGGAGTTGGTATTTAGGGGCTAGCGCCGGGTCAAGATCGCCACTGCGCGGCGATGCAGGAAGATCTTGGACCGACCCGCATCTAACTCCTCTAGTACCCCAACCTGGGCGAGTTTGCTCAACCATGTCGATGCTGTCTGACGATGCGCCAACCCAGCATCAACCACGTCTGCAATCCGAATGTAGGGCTTTTGAAACAGTAACTCGCTCAGTTCGTATGCGGGTGACACGCCGGCGTCGCGAATCGCCTGCTCCGTTCGCTGCTGTTCCTCCCGCAAATCCTTAATCAACGCCCTGGCAGCGGCCGCCGAATGTTCCACCGCCGTAACCATGAATACGATCCAATCTTCCCAGGCGTCATTCTCGGTGACAGCCGCAAGCAGTTCGTAGTATCGCTCCTTGTTATCCACGATGTACCCGGACATGTAAAGCACCGGAAGCGTCAACACGCCTGTCTGCAGCAAGAGCAGAATATTGAGGATCCTGCCGGTCCTACCGTTGCCGTCATAAAACGGGTGGATCGCCTCAAACTGGTAATGCGTCAACGCCATTAGCACTAACGGATCCAACCCGTGCGGCGAGTAAATGTAGCGCTCCCAGGCGCTCAAATGACGCTCAATAACGTCTTTGCCCTCCGGCGGCGTATAGCGTCGGCGCTGCGTGAACGGGTCACCAATGTACGTACCCGGCGTTGAGCGAATAGCCGTTGGTTGGCCTTGCAGTTGCGAACAAATCTCCTTCGCCAGCTTCTCCGAAACCGGTTGATTATCAATCCGACTTGCACCGTGACGCAGCGCAACCGTGTAACGCAGCGCCTCTTTCGTCGCTGGACTTGGCGTTGGATCCACGTCCCACTCTGCACGGAAGAGTTCATCGTTGGTCGTGACAATGTTCTCAATCTCCGTCGAAGCCTGCGCTTCCCGCAGTGGGATCGTCGCCGTAATAATGTCCGGGTTTGGAATCAGCTCACACGCCGTGTTGAGCGCCGCCAGTTCCCGCGAGGCAGCAATAACCGCTTTGAGCACCCGTGCAGTCTCCACCTCACCCGCTGGAGGAAGCGGCGGCAACTGGTTGTAGGGCACGTTCGGATCAAAGATAGCCATGACGGCAGCGTAAGCGGATTCCTCACGACGTGTCGAATTTCGCCCCTTTTTCGACATAATGCCCTCGACATGTCGAACCGTTCGACATATCGACAGGGACGTGTCGAAATTACGGCCCGTTTTCGACATATCGGTATCTTTTGTGAGTAGATGTTCGGTCAACTCCTGACAAATCACGCATCACCCGTTTCCAGGCCCGTTGTGAACCGCTCCGGCGAAAGAATTCAGAAAGAATTCAGTGCCCTGGGGCGGATGTTCAGAAGACTGAAATGGTAGCGGTGTGGTGA
>NZ_KV786197.1 GCF_001806875.1 Corynebacterium sp. HMSC29G08 | reverse complement strand
CCGCACCTGAGGACGTGACGGAGAAGATTCAGGGCCCGAGTGGTCCGGTTGATGCCTTCCCGGGTGATCTCAAGATCAATGAGGACGGCTCCATCAAGGTCAAGCCGAACGATGATGCGCCGCTGGGTGAGTACAAGGTGCCGGTTCTGGTGACCTACCCGGATGGTTCCAAGGAAACGATCTACGCCCCGATCACTGTTGTTCAGGGTGACAAGCCATTTACTCCGCCGGAAGATAATGACACCCCGGGCATTGCTGATGAGATCACTCCGTCTTGGGAGAACCAGAAGACCCCGGCCGGCAAGCCTGTGACCTCCCCGAACGTGGGCGAGGAAATTCCAGCAGACTCCAAGGTTGAGGCTTCCTCCGATAAGGGCTGGAAGACTGAGGTCAACGGCACCGACATCACGGTGACCCCGCCGGCAGATGCGAAGACTGGTGATAAGTCCACCATTTGGGTGAAGGTTACCTACCCGGATGATTCTGTGGACATTGAGAAATTCACTGTCACGGTGCAGAACCCAGATGACAAGGGTACTCAGGCAGACCAGACGACCCCGGACTGGAAGAACGCTGAGACTAAGCCGAATGAGCCGGTTGATGTGCCGAACACCGGTGACAAGTTGCCGGAGGGCTCGAAGGTTGAGGCTCCGAGTGACATCGATGGCTGGAAGATTGAGACCGGCCCGGAGGGCAAGCCGTTTGACACGGTTCGCGTGACCCCGCCTGCTGATGCGAAGCCGGGTGACAAGATCGAGGTTCCGGTTAAGGTCACGTACCCGGATGGTTCTGTGGATAATGAGACCTTCACTGTCACTGTCAAGGGTGACTACGAGGTCAAGTACAACGATGCGAAGGGTCAGCCGGGCACGAAGATCACGGCTACTCCGGAGTCGTTGAAGCATGATCTGCCTGCCTCCACCCGCTACGCGCAGGGTCCGGATAAGGACGATAAGGGCGT
>NZ_KV786196.1 GCF_001806875.1 Corynebacterium sp. HMSC29G08 | reverse complement strand
ACTGCCTCTCCTACCAGCTGAAATGGCACAGAGTAGTACTGGTAGTCACAGGTGATGTGCCAATTACGGTCGACTTTGAGCCGCTTGTATGACACTTCCGTAAACGGTATCGGCGGCAGATCGCGCATCACTGGTGCTTCTTCTTGCTCAAAACGCATGCGCCGTGTTGTGCCATCAGCCCGTGTCATTGCGCTGTTGATATCGGCAAGCCGGTCAGCGATTGCCTCATTGAGTTCATCGAGATTGTAGAAGACCTCGTCGCTGAAATACCCGAGTATTTTGGTGTAGGCGATTTTCACAGCACGTTCTACTGCCGCTTTGTCGCGTGGCCTGCCGGGCCTAGTCGGCACAATCGTGACCCCGTAATAGTCGGCAAACGCTGCGTAGCGGTCAGTGACCATCCGGTAGCCTGAATGCTTTCTCGGCCGGTAGGTCGCCGTAGAGGCATTATCCGGCACGATGACCGCCGGTAATTTGCCAAGATAGTTCAACGCTTTGACGTGGCATGCAATCCAAGCCGGCATCTTCTCATTTGCAGCAGCAGTGACGTACATCAGCCCTGAGTACGGGCATACCGCGACAAACAGCGACGCCTTGAATGCGGTATCACCACTGGCCTGATCCACCACTGGCACTTTGTCACCGGCCCAGTCAACGTAAAGCTCTTGCCCCGGCTCATGGATGACGACTTCGACAAGATCATGAGCACGGAGAAATTCATTGAGCCCACTGCAAAACTGGGAGTACTGGTACTTTGTCTTGTCCGTCGGACACGGCTGCGACAAGTAGTCCATCCACAGCTTGTGCCTGGTCACATGCTTTTTGCTTTGCAGCTTGCGTGCAAGGGCTTGAAAATCAGGCTGGTCGTAGGACATCGTCCGCTTACTCCGGCCGTCGCTGAATCGATCATCGAACCATCCCGGTGAGAGTTGACGGAAACGCTCTGGCGTTAGTGCCTCATCAGCGATGACTTTCTTTGCGCGGGATACTTCTCGTCGTGAACATCCCAATGCGTGTGTGATCTGCGCATAGCTTGCACCGTCAAGGCACATCGCGATGATCTGTTTGAAGTTGGCCACAAGGACCCGCTCCTTCCAAGTAGATGTTGACGCGACACCACCGGATTGTGGTGTCGCCAACATCAACTATGAAAGAAAACCCCTTGCAGTACCGGGTACGTGGAACACCGGTACCAACTACGCGGACTCACGGTACCAACTACCCCGAATCGACA